>NZ_JBIBBZ010000002.1:0-696124 GCF_042900925.1 Streptomyces sp. NPDC012825
AGGAGCGTCTCGGCCAGCTCGGCGGCGGCGCCGACCACGTGCTCGCAGTTGTCCAGGAGCAGCAGCATCCGGCGCCCGGCGCAGTGCTCGACGAGCCGGGCGAGGGGGTCGTTCCCGGTCCGCAGCTCCTCGGCCCCCGCGCCGCGCAGGACGGTCTCGCGGGCGCCGACGGCCGCGAGGACGGCCTCGGGCACGGCCTCGGGGGCGGTGACGGGGGCGAGTTCGGCGATCCAGACGCCGTCCGGCCAGGCTCCGGCGCCGCGCTCGGCGGCCTCCTGCGAGAGACGGGTCTTCCCGGCGCCGCCGGGGCCGAGCAGGGTGACGAGCCGGGCCGCCCGCAGGTCCTCCCGGAGCGCGGCGATCTCCTCGTCGCGGCCGACGAAGCTGGTGAGCCGCGCGCGCAGGTTCCCCCGGACGGGGGCGGTCTCCGGCTCCGCCGGCGCCGTCCGCCCGGCGAGGAGTTCCGCGTGGAGGGCGCGCAGGGCCGGGGACGGGTCCGTGCCGAGGCGGTCGGCGAGGGCGCGGCGGACCGACTCGTACGCGGCGAGCGCCTCGGCCGCGCGGCCCGTGTCGCGCAGGGCGCGGATCCGCAGGGCCTGGAGGGGTTCGTCCAGCGGGTGGACCTCGCAGAGGGCGGTCAGCTCGGGGAGGGCGGCGGGCGCGTCGCCGAGGGCCAGGGCGGCGTCGAGTCGGGCGCGGCGGGCGTCGAGGCGGCGGGCCTCCCAGCGGGCGGCCTCGGCGGCCCGGTCAGGGAGGTCGGCGAGGGCGGGGCCGCGCCAGAGCCCGAGGGCCTCGTCGAGCAGGACGGCCGCCCGCCCGGCGTCCCCGGCGGCCAGGGCGGCGGCCCCCTCCGCGGCGAGCCGTTCGAAGCGGCGGGCGTCCACGTCCTCGGGCCGGGCGTCGAGCCGGTAGCCGCCCTCGGTGGAGGCCACCCGGTCCCGGCCGAGGGCCCTGCGCAGCCGTCCGACCAGGGCCTGGAGCGCGGCGACCGCGTCGGCGGGCGGCTCGTCGCCGTACCAGACCTCGTCCACGAGCTCCCGTACGGGCACGGGGCGGCCGGCCCGCAGGGCGAGGACGGTGAGCAGCGCACGGACCCGGGGGCCGCCGACGGCCACGTCGGTGCCGTCGGACGCGTGGGCGAGGGTGGGGCCGAGGACGGAGTAGCGCACGGGCCCATTCTCCGTGAGCGCCCGGCCTCCGCTCCCGGCGGGGAGCCGGCCGGGCCGGGGTCGGCGCGGAACCCGGCCCGGGGGCGGCCTGCCGTACGGTCCGGAGACCGGCCCCGGAACCGGACCCGGTCCCGGTACGTTCCCCGCACACCAGCCTTCCCCGCCCCCTGGGAGCCCCCGCGATGACCACGGCCACCACCCGGAGCCACGGACGGCGGATCAGCCCCGTCTTCCTGGCGATCCTCGCCGTCACGGCCGTCACCGGCTGGGCGGTGTGGACGGACTTCGCCGCCCTGCCCGGTCTCGCGGTCTTCCTCTTCGTGACCTCGGCGTGGGTGGTGTCGCTCTGCCTGCACGAGTACGCGCACGCCCGGACGGCCCTGCACGGCGGGGACGTCACGGTGGGCGCGAAGGGCTATCTGACCCTGAACCCGCTGAAGTACACGCACGCGGCGCTGAGCATCGTGCTCCCGGTGCTCTTCGTGATCATGGGCGGGATCGGCCTGCCGGGCGGCGCGGTCTTCATCGAGCGGGGGCGGATCGAGGGCCGCTGGAAGCACAGCCTGGTCTCGGCGGCGGGCCCGCTGACGAACGTGCTCTTCGCGCTCGTGTGCACGGCCCCGTTCTGGCTGGGCGCGCTGGACGGCGTGCCGCCGGCCTTCCGGTACGCGCTCGCGTTCCTGGCGTTCCTCCAGGTGACGGCGGCGCTCCTGAACATGCTGCCGGTGCCGGGGCTCGACGGGTACGGGGTGGTGGAGCCCTGGCTGTCGTACGGGGTGAAGCGGCGGATCGAGCCGTACGCGCCGTACGGCTTCTTCGTCGTGATCGTGCTGCTGTTCGTCCCGGTGGTCAACGGCGCCTTCTTCGACGCGATCGACGCGATCGTGCGGGCCCTCGGGGTGCCGGAGGCGGCCCGGTACTGCGGCTCGCGGCTGTTCCGGTTCTGGCAGGGGACGCCGGAGTTCTGCGCGGTCTAGCCCCGGCTCAGCCCTGGGCGGAGGCGGCGGCCCTCTCGACCCTGGCGCGGCGGAGGTAGTACCAGGCCATGTTGGAGGAGAGGCCGGCCAGGAGGACCCAGACGATGCCGAGGAAGCTGCCCCGGGCGAAGGAGACGACGGCCGCGGCGACGGCCAGGGCGCAGACCACGAGGGCGTAGAGGGCGAGGCGGGGCATGGGGGTCGGCTCCTGTCCGGGTACGGCGTGCTGCGGTGCCCGTCCAGTGTCCCCCATGCCCGGAAGCGTCCGTTCTCCGGCCCTCGGAGGGCCCCGGCTCAGATGTCGGTGACCCGGAGGCCCGCGTGGGCCTTGTAGCGGCGGTTGACCGAGATCAGGTTGGCGACCAGCGACTCGACCTGGTGGGCGTTGCGCAGGCGCCCGGCGAAGACGCCGCGCATGCCGGCGATGCGGCCGGCGAGGGCCTGGACGACCTCCACGTCGGCGCGCTCCTCGCCGAGGACCATCACGTCGGTGTCGATCGCGTCCAGGGAGGTGTCCTGGAGGAGGACGGCGGAGAGGTGGTGGAAGGCGGCGGTGACCCGGGAGTCCGGGAGGAGCGCGGCGGCCTGCTCGGCGGCGGAGCCCTCCTCGGGCTTGAGGGCGTAGGCGCCCTTCTTGTCGAAGCCGAGCGGGTTGACGCAGTCCACGACGAGCTTGCCGGCCAGCTCCTCGCGCAGTGACCTCAGCGTCTCGGCGTGGCCGTCCCACGGCACGGCGACGATCACGACGTCGCTGCGGCGGGCGGTCTCGGCGTTGTCGGCGCCCTCGACGCCGTGGCCGAGCTCCGCGGCCGCGTCCCGGGCGCGGTCGGCGGAGCGGGAGCCGACGATCACCTTCTGCCCGGCCAGGGCGAACCGGTGGGCGAGGCCCCGGCCCTGCTCGCCGGTGCCGCCGAGGACGCCGACGACGAGCCCGGAGACGTCCGGGAGGTCCCACGGGTCCTTGGGTGCCTCGGGGGCCGGGGCCGCGGGGTCCTGGGGTGCGCTGGAGGAAGTCATGACCCCGACATTACCGACCGGTCGGAGCGCCGGGACGCTCCCCGTACGGGTGATCCGCACGCGTTCGGCCGCGCGCGGGCCCGGCGTCGTCCATGATGCGTCCGCATGGATGCCGTACGGGTCGCGTTGCTGCGGGAAGTGCTCGCCGGAACGGAGTGGCCGGGGGCGGCCCGCCGGTTCGCGGGGGCGCTGCGGGGCTCGGTCGTCCCGCACGGGGGCGGGCTGCTCCTGGTCGGCACGGAGGAGTACGAGCCCTGGCACCTGGCGGCGCACCTGGTCGACGAGTCCGCCTGGTCGGGGCTGCCGGAGCTGGCGCCGACGCTGGTGCGGCACCGGGTGCGGCCGGGGGATCCGGCGCACCTGGCGGTGGGTCTGGGCCGTCTGGAGGCGGCGGGGCGGGGGGCGACCCTCCTGGTGGTGGCGCCGGAGCGGCCGGGGCCGGGGCTGCTCCAGCGGGTGCACGACGCCCGGCGGGCGGGGGCGACGGTGCTCGCGCTCGACGGGGGCGATCCGGAGGTGCGGGGGCTCGCGCACGAGGGGCTCGTGGTGGCGGAGGGGACGGGGGTGGACCTGGACACGGTGCAGCACCTGGTGAGCGCGGCGGCCGGGGAGAACAGCCTGCCGTCGCCGCGCGGGCGCCGGCGCTTCCGGGACCGGCTCTCGGACCTCGCGGACCGCCTGACGGCCCCACCGCCGAAGCGCTGGTAGCGGGCCCCGCCGGGGGGCCGGCGGCGGGGCCCCTCCTGGCCACTGCCGGTGCTCACCGGTAACGGGAGCCCCTCCCGGCCGCCGGCACTCACCGCCAAGCGGGACCGCTCCCGGGCTACCGGGCGGCGCTCACCGGTAATCAGGTTGCCCTCAGCACCTTCCGGACGGAACATGGCCCCTCGTGTCCCCCGCGCTCTCGAAGCTCTCCGCCCTTCTGCCCGATCCGGCGCCCTGGCGCGCCTCCCGCGACTTCCGGCTCCTGTGGGTGCAGGGGCTCGTGACGTTCTTCAGCAGCTCGATGGCGATGATCGCCCTGCCGCTCCAGATCAAGGAGCTGACGAACTCGCCGCTCGCGGTCGGGGCGATGGGCGCGGTCGAGCTGGTGCCGCTGGTGGTGTTCGGCCTGTACGGCGGGGCGCTCGCGGACGCGGTCGACCGGCGGCGGGTGATCCTGTGGACCGAGGCGGGGCTCGGCGCGCTCGCCGCGATCCTGCTGGTCAACGCGCTCCTTCCGGAACCGATGCTCTGGCCGCTGTACGTGGTCGCGGCCGGCGTCTCGGCGCTGGCGGGGCTCCAGCGACCCGCGCTCGACTCGCTGTTCGCCCGGATCGTGCCGCACGAGCACCAGACGGCGGCGGCCGCGCTGAACTCGCTGCGCTGGCAGATCGGCGCCGTCGCGGGCCCCTCGGTCGCGGGTCTGGTCGTGGCGTTCGCGGGGCACGCGTCCGCGTACGCGGTGACGGTCTGCGGCTTCGCGGTCTCGGTCCTGATGTGCCGGCGCCTCTCCCCCGCGCCGCCCGCGCACGACGCGGAGAAGCCGTCGCTGCGGGGCATCGCGGAGGGGGCCCGGTACGCCTGGTCGCGGCCGGTGCTGCTCGGCACGTACGCGATCGACCTGGCGGCGATGTTCTTCGCCTTCCCGAACACGATCTTCCCGTTCCTCGCGGACGAGCTGGACGCGGACTGGTCGCTCGGCCTGATGTACGCGGCGGGCTCGGTGGGCTCGCTGGTGCTCGGTCTGACCAGCGGCTGGACCTCGAAGGTGCGGCGGCACGGGCTGCTCGTGGCCGGGGGCGCGACGGCCTGGGGCCTGGCGATCGCGGCGGCCGGCTGGTTCGGGAACATCTGGCTGGTGCTGCTCTGCCTGGCCTTCGCGGGCGCCGGCGACATGCTGAGCGGCCTGGGCCGCTCCACCATCTGGAACCAGACGATCCCGGAGGAGCTGCGCGGCCGGCTCGCCGGCATCGAGGTGCTCTCGTACAGCGTCGGCCCGCAGCTGGGCCAGGTGCGGGCGGGCGTGACGGCGGGCTGGACCGGCACCCGGACGGCGATCTGGACGGGCGGCGTGGCCTGTGTGGCCTCGGTGGGCCTGCTCTGCCTGACGCTGCCGAAGCTCCTGCGGTACGACTCCGAGACCGACGCGGACTCGCTGCGGCGCAGGGCGCAGCAGCGGGAGGCGGCGACCGGGGAGGCCCGCGCGGAGGCCGCCGGGGGCGCCTGAGCGGCCGGGCCCGGGGCCCACGGGGACGGAGGCCCCGGGACCACCGGAGCGGTCCCGGAGGTCGCAGGGGTTCCGGGGCCTCCGTACCGCCTCCTCGGGTTACCCGGGGTTCCCGTCCTTCTTCCCCCCGGCGTCGTGCCAGCGCGGGTCGGTCTCCCACTCCAGGTTCCGCTCGCGGGCGGTCTCCATGGCGTGGGAGGCCTCCTCACGGGTGGTGTACGGGCCGAAACGGTTCTTCGAGGGGCATTCGGGGCCCTCCTCGACCTTCTTGTGCTCCAGGCAGTAGTACCACTCGCCCGGTTTGCCCGCCGTGCGCTTCTTGAACAGGGCCATCGTCGGCTCCTTCCTCCGAAGATCATGGTGCCCCAGACCCGGTCGTTACACTCGCTGGCATGTCTGGCCAGTCGCTTCTCGTACCGGGGGAACTCTCCCCCCACCGCTCCGTTCCGGGTTCCATCCGCCGCCCCGAGTACGTCGGGAAGCCCGCACCGACCCCGTACACCGGGTCCGAGGTGCAGGATTCCGACACGATCGAGCGGATGCGGATCGCCGGCCGCATCGCCGCGCGGGCGATGGAGGAGGCCGCCAAGCACATCGCCCCCGGCGTCACCACCGACGAGCTCGACCGGGTCGCGCACGAGTTCATGTGCGACCACGGCGCCTACCCGTCCACCCTCGGCTACCGGGGCTTCCCCAAGTCGCTGTGCGCCTCGGTCAACGAGGTGATCTGCCACGGCATCCCGGACTCCACGGTGCTGCGGGACGGCGACATCGTGAACCTGGACGTCACCGCGTACATCGACGGCGTCCACGGCGACAACAACGCCACCTACCTCTGCGGCGACGTCGACGAGGAGTCGCGGCTGCTCGTGGAGCGGACCCGGGAGGCCCTGAACCGGGCGATCAAGGCCGTGCGGCCGGGACGCCGGATCAACATCGTCGGGCGGGTCATCGAGTCGTACGCCAAGCGCTTCGGCTACGGGGTCGTGCGCGACTTCACCGGGCACGGCATCAACTCGTCCTTCCACTCCGGCCTGATCGTGCCGCACTACGACTCCCCGCACCACACCACCGAGATCAAGACCGGCATGACCTTCACCATCGAGCCGATGCTGACGCTCGGCACCCACGACTACGACATGTGGGACGACGGCTGGACCGTGGTGACCAAGGACCGCAAGCGGACGGCCCAGTTCGAGCACACCCTCGTCGTGACCGAGACCGGGGCGGAGATCCTGACGCTGCCCTGACGTTGCCGCGCCCCGGGAAGCGGGTAGCTTTCTTACCGACAGGCCGTCGGGAACCAGTTGACTTAGGCAAGCCTAAGTCGGCAGGATCGTCCCTGGTTCCCGTCCCCTCGGTCCCGGAGGCACGCCTTGGACACGCCCTTCTCGACGCTCATCCGCACGGCCTCGCACGAGCAGCACACCGAAGCGGAGACGTCGTCCTTCATGGGGGACCTCCTCGGCGGGCGCCTCGGCGTCGACGCCTACGCGCGCTACACCGAGCAGCTCTGGTTCGTCTACCGGGCCCTGGAGGAGGGCGCGGAGGCGCTGCGCGAGGACCCGGTCGCCGGGCCGTTCGTGCGGCCCGAGCTGTTCCGCACGGCCGCCCTGGAGCAGGACCTCGCCCATCTGCGGGGCCCCGGCTGGCAGGCCGGCGCCTCGCCGCTGCCGGCCACCGCGGCGTACGCCGGGCGGGTCGCCGAGTGCGCCCGCGACTGGCCCGCCGGGTACGTGGCGCACCACTACACGCGCTACCTGGGCGACCTGTCGGGCGGTCAGATCATCCGCGACAGGGCGGAGCGCGCCTGGGGCTTCGCGCGCAAGGGCGACGGCGTCCGCTTCTACGTCTTCGAGGAGATCTCCAACCCGGCCGCGTTCAAGCGGGCGTACCGGGAGCTGCTCGACGGGGTGAACGCCGACGACCTGGAGAAGCAGCGGATCGTCGACGAGTGCAAGCGCGCCTTCGCCTTCAACAGCGCGGTCTTCCAGCAGCTCGGGAGCGAGTTCCCGCTGAGCGCGTGAGGCCTCCGGGCCGTACGGGGGTCAGCGCGTGAGCGTGCCCTCCAGGCGGACGCGTCCGCCGAGTTCCACGATGCCGTCGGGGCCGGGGGCGGTGAGGAGCTGCGACCCCCGGCCCTGCCTGATGTTCAGGGCCCGCCCCAGCTCCGCCGTGAGCAGCAGCGCCGCCGCGCCGGTCGCCTCGTCCTCGTCGATGCCGTCGCCGCGCCCCGGGAAGGCCCGCGCCCTGATCCGGCCCGCGGCCTCCTCCTCCCAGGCCCAGGCGTAGATCCAGTCCCCCGACTCGGGCACCTCCAGGGCCTCCACCTCGGCGGCGGAGGCGTACCGGCGCAGGGTGCGGGGCGGGGCCCACTCGGCGCGCGCCTCGATCCAGGTGAACTCCCCGTCGCCGCGCACCCACACCTCGCCCGCGGGCGGACGGACGACCTCCAGGTCGAGCAGCCAGGCCGCGCCGACGAGCGGGTGCCCGGCGAACGGCAGGCGCAGACCGGGCGTGTAGATGTCGACGAGCCCGCGCTCCGGGTCGTCCACGAACACCGTCTCGCTGAAGCCGAGCTCCTTGGCGAGCGCCTGCCTCGAGGCCTCGTCGGGGTGGGTGCGGGCGTCCCGTACGACCCCGAGGCGGTTGCCGTACCGGCCGTCGCCCGCACAGAAGACGCGCAGGACGTCGATGTCAGTGGCGGTCGTGTTCATGGCGGAATTCAACCACCCACCCGCGCGTCGGACCCGGAGGTTCCGCCGACGGCCGGCCCGTCGTGCCCGCGCGTCGGAGCGGAGGGTTCCGCCGGCGGCCGGCCGCCCGTCGCGCCCGTGCGCCACCCGTAACCGGACGATCCGGCCTCCTTGACCCGTTCTTGACCGGTCCGTGAACGGTCCCTGGAACCCCTGTGACCGGGCCGTGTCCGGTGCGCCGGAGATGAGAGCCGGATCACTGGACGGGCCGTTCTGACTCAGGTAAGCCTGGGCTAAGTTAGCTCCGCCCGTCCCGTCCCCGCCGTCCCTGGAGCCCCCATGCGAGCCGTCCGCCTCTCCGTCGTCACCGCCGCAGCGACCGCCGCGGCCCTGACCGCCGTCACGGGATGCGCCGAGAAGGGCGGCGGCGACGCCAAGGACGGCGCGATCACGGTCATAGCCAAGGACGACTCCTGCGAGGTCTCGAAGAAGGAGTTCCCGGCCGGGCACGTCGAGCTCGCCGTCGAGAACCGCGGCTCCAAGGTCACCGAGGTCTACGTCCTCCACCCGGACGACCGGATCGTCACCGAGCGCGAGAACATCGGCCCCGGCACCCGGGCCACGCTCACCGCCGAGATCAAGGCCGGCGACTACGCGATCGCCTGCAAGCCCGGCATGACGGGCGCCGGCATCCGCCAGGCGGTCAAGGTCACCGGCGACGGCGCCACCGGCACGAAGCGCTCCCCCGAGATGGACGCGGCCGTCGCCGCCTACCGCCAGTACGTCCAGGCGCAGGCCGACCAGACCCTCCCCAAGGTGAAGGTCTTCACCGACGCGGTCCGCGCCGGGGACGTCGAGGCCGCCAAGAAGGCGTACGCCTCCTCCCGCATCGGCTGGGAGCGCACCGAGCCCGTCGCGGAGTCCTTCGGCGACATCGACCCGAAGGTGGACGTCCGCGAGGACGGCCTGGAGGAGGGCCAGGACCCGGCGAAGGACTGGACCGGCTGGCACCGCCTGGAGAAGGCGCTCTGGCAGGACGAGAAGGTCGGCCCCCGGGAGAAGCAGCTCGCGGACCTCCTGGACGAGGACCTCGCGGACTGGGTGAAGCGCGTCGGCAAGGCCGAGATCACCCCGACCTCCATGGCCAACGGCGCCAAGGAGCTCCTGGACGAGGTCGCCACCGGCAAGGTCACCGGCGAGGAGGAGCGCTACTCCCACACCGACCTCGTCGACTTCAAGGCCAACGTCGAGGGCGCGCAGATGTCCTTCGACCTGCTGAAGCCGGTCGCGTCGAAGAACGACCCGAAGCTGGTCGCCGACCTCGACGCGCGGTTCGCCGCCCTGAACGCGCTGCTCGACCAGTACCGCCGGGACAAGACCGGTTACGACTTCACCTCGTACGACAAGGTCGGCAAGGAGCAGCGCAAGGAGCTGTCGGACGGCGTCAACGCGCTGGCCGAGCCGCTCTCCAAGCTCGCCGCCGCCGTCGTCAAGTAAGCGAGGAGTCCCCGACATGAGCGAACCGGTCGAGGAGACCTCCGGGACCGCCGCGTCCGGGAGCCCGGCGCCCTCGCGCCGGGCCGTGATCGGCTGGGGCGGTGCCGGGCTCGCGCTCGGCGCCGTCGCGGCCGGCGGCGCCGTCGCCCTGGCCCGGGGCGGGGACGACGCGGTGCCGGCCGCCGACACGGGCGGGGCCGTGCCCTTCCACGGCCCGCACCAGGCCGGCATCGCCACCGCCGTGCAGGACCGCCTCCACTTCGCCGCCTTCGACGTGACGACGAAGGACCGCGCCGAACTGGTCCGGTTGCTGAAGGACTGGACGCGGGCCGCCGAGCGGCTGACGGCCGGCGCCGAGGTCGGCGAGGGTGCGTACGGCGGTCTGCCCGAGGCCCCGCCGGACGACACCGGCGAGGCCCTCGGCCTCAAGCCCTCCCGGCTCACCCTCACCATCGGCTTCGGGCCCTCGCTCTTCGACGGGCGCTTCGGCCTGAAGGACCGGCGGCCCGGGGCCCTGATCGACCTGCCCCGCTTCCCCGGCGACAACCTGGACCCGGCCCGCAGCGGCGGCGACCTGTGCGTCCAGGCCTGCGCGGACGACCCGCAGGTCGCCGTGCACGCGATCCGCAACCTGGCCAGGATCGGCTTCGGCAGGGCCGCGGTGCGCTGGTCCCAGCTCGGCTTCGGCAAGACGTCCTCGACGACCCCGGACGCGCAGACCCCGCGCAACCTCTTCGGCTTCAAGGACGGCACCCGCAACGTCGCGGGCACCGACACCGCGCGCCTGGACGCGCACGTGTGGGTCTCCGGCAAGGACGCGGAGGGCCCGGCGGCCTGGATGGACGGCGGCTCCTACCTGGTCGCCCGCCGCATCCGCATGAACGTCGAGACCTGGGACCGCACCTCCCTCGCCGAGCAGGAGGACGTCTTCGGCCGCGACAAGCGCGAGGGCGCGCCCGTCGGGAAGGCGAAGGAGCACGACGAGCCGTTCCTGAAGGCGATGAAGCCGGACTCCCACGTCCGGCTCGCCCACCCGGACACCAACCGGGGCGCGACGATGCTGCGCCGGGGGTACTCGTTCACCGACGGCACGGACGGCCTCGGGCGGCTGGAGGCGGGGCTCTTCTTCCTCGCGTACCAGAAGGACGTCCGCACCGGCTTCGTCCCCGTGCAGACGTCGCTGGCCCGCGCCGACGCGCTCAACGAGTACGTCCAGCACGTGGGTTCGGCGGTCTTCGCGATTCCTCCGGGCGTCCGCGACACCGACGACTGGTGGGGCCGTGCCCTTTTCACGTGACACCCGGAGGGACAAGCCGTGTTCGGCAACTATCTGATCGGCCTGCGCGAGGGCCTCGAAGCCAGTCTGGTCGTCTGCATCATCGTCGCGTACCTGGTGAAGACCGGGCGCCGGGACGCGCTGCGGCCGGTCTGGGCCGGCATCGGCGTGGCCGTCGGCGTCTCCCTGGCCTTCGGCGCCACCCTGGAGTTCGGCTCCCGGGAGCTGACCTTCGAGGCGCAGGAGCTGCTCGGCGGCTCGCTGTCGATCGTCGCGGTGGTCCTGGTGACCTGGATGGTCTTCTGGATGCGGCGCACGGCCCGGCACCTGAGGGCGGAGCTGCACGGGAAGCTGGACGCGGCGCTCGTCATGGGCACGGGCGCGCTGGTCGTCACCGCCTTCCTCGCGGTGGGCCGGGAGGGCCTGGAGACGGCGCTCTTCGTGTGGGCGTCGGTGCGGGCGGCCTCGTCGGGCGGCGCCGGAGGCGGCTCGTTCGAGCCGCTCGCCGGGGTCCTCCTCGGGCTGCTCACCGCGGTCCTGCTCGGCTGGCTGTTCTACCGGGGCGCGCTGCGGATCAACCTGGCGAAGTTCTTCACCTGGACCGGCGGGATGCTGGTCGTGGTGGCGGCGGGCGTCCTCGCGTACGGCGTGCACGACCTCCAGGAGGCGCGCTTCCTCGACGGCCTCGCGGACAAGGCCTTCGACGTCTCGGCGACGATCCCGCCGGACAGCTGGTACGGCACGCTCCTCAAGGGCGTCTTCAACTTCCAGCCGGACCCGACGGTCCTTCAGGTCACGGTGTGGGCGCTGTACCTGGTCCCCACGCTCGCGCTGTTCCTGTCCCCGATAGGGTCGGGTCCGTCCGCGCGGGAGAAGAAGCAGAAGGCGACCGATGAGCAGGCTGAGGGTGGGGCGAGCGCCGGGACGGCCGCGTGAGCGGTGGCCGGCACGGCCGGTGGGGCTGTTCGCGGCGACGGCGGCCGCGACCGCGCTGGCGCTGACGGCGAGCGGCTGCGTGACGGTCCACGGCGAGCTGGCGCTCGTGGCCCCGGCGACGGAGGCCGAGGCGGCGAAGGCCCTGACGGACTTCACGACCGCCTTCAACCGCGCCGACAAGGCCTACGACCCGGCCCTGGCCGCGGACCTGGTCACCGGGCCGCTCGGGGAGATCAACCAGGCGGGGCTGCGCGCGCGTGCGGTCACCAGTCCGGACGGCAACGCGAAGCACAGGCCGCTGGAGCTGACCGACGCGCGCTTCCTGCTGCCCCGCAAGGCGGGCTGGCCGCGCTGGTTCGTCGCGGACGCCGACTCCAACCGGGGCCCGGACGACCAGCGCTGGCTCCTGGTCTTCGTGCGCAACGGCCCCCAGGAGCGTTGGGCCGCCGCCTACCTGGGCATCCTGGACGCGGACGAGGTGCCCGCGTTCGCCGAGGAGGAGGGGTACGCGGTGCCGGTCGCCGCGGACAGCGACGCGCCGGCGGTCGCGCCAGGGAGGCTCGGCGCGGAGTACGTCGCGTATCTGAAGGACGGGAAGCCGGGGCCGTTCGCGGACGGCCCGCACACCAGCGGGTGGCGGGCGCAGCGGGAGAAGGCCGCCGAGCGGCCGGGGCTCGCCACCCAGTACGTGGACGGGGTCACCGACCTGGGGGACTTCGCGCCGCTGGGGCTGCGGACCCGGGACGGGGGCGCGCTCGTCTTCTTCGCGACCCGGTACTACGAGCGGCAGACGGCGGCGCCGGGCTACCGGCCCAAGGTCCCCCGGGACGTGAAGGCGCTGATGACCGGCGAGGTGAGGAACACGGTCACCCGGGAGTGGGTGTCCAGCCAGACGGCCCTGGTGAAGCCGGCGGGCACCGGCCGGGACGCGGTCGCGGTCACGGACCGGCTCCAGGGCGTGGTGGGCGCGGTGGGCTCGTAACGCCCCGTCCCCCTGTTCCCTACCGGGCTCAGCGGGTCAGCGGGTCAGCGGGTCAGCGGCCAGGCGATCTCGTGGGCCGCGTGCTCGCCGTCGCCGTCCGCCCCGCGCTCGGCCGCGTGGCGGGCGCAGGCGTCCTGGAGGGTCTCCAGGAGGTTCAGCGGGTCGGGCAGCGGGTGCTCGGGGCCGCGCAGCCAGGCGACGACCGGGTGGGCGTCCTCGTCGCCGGGGAGCCGGGCCGGGGGGACGAGGACGTAGCTGCCGCGGCAGTGCCAGCGGAGCCCCGGGTGCTCGTCCATGGTCTCCGGGTGGCAGTCGAGCTCGCAGGGCCACCACTCGTCCTCGTCCTCGGGCGTGCCCCGGGTCGCGGTGAAGAAGAGCATCCGGCCGCCGTCCGGCGCGGTGGCGGAGGACTCGGCGACCGGGCCCACCTCGACGCCCTCGGCGAGGAGGCGCTCCAGGGCGGCGCGGCCGGCGGCCAGCGGCACGTCGAGGACGTCGTGGACCATGCCGGTGGCGGTGACGAAGTTCGCCCCGGGCTCATCGCGCGCCCAGCGCTCGATCTGGCCGCGGTCGGTGGTCGACTGGGTCTGCCAGGCGAAGGAGACGGGGTGCCGGGCGGGGGTGGGACAGCCGATCCGCTCGCAGGAACAGCTGTAGCCGACGGGGTACGCGGCGGGGGCCAGGGGCAGCCCGGCGGCGGCGACGTCCAGGAGCAGCTTCTCGCGGTCGTTCCCGTCGTCGTCCGCGACGCGTTTGGGCCGCCTGCGCAGCCACTGTGCGAGTCTGCCCTCCGTGCCGCGGTAGCGGCCGATGCCGTCGCCCATCTATCCCCTCACAACCTCGCGCTCGCCCGTTCGGCTCTGCCCATGGTCCCACCATCCTGCGCCCCGGGTGACCGGAGTGCGGAACCGGGGTGGCTCCGGACCCCTCAGGCCCTCGGGGCGAGGCCGCGCAGGACGTGGTCGACCAGGGCGTCCGCGTAGGCGTGGGTGAGCGGCAGGGTGCGGTGGATCCACCGGTGGTGGAGCGGTCCGACCAGGAGTTCGACGGCGAGGCGCGGGTCGGTGCCGGGGTCGACGTCACCGGCCTCCCGGGCGGCCTCGATGCGGCGTACGTAGTACTGGAGCTGGGGTTCGAGCAGCGCCTCGGTGAAGCGGGCGCCGAGGTCGGGGTCGACGATCCCCTCGGCGGCGAGGGCGCGGGTGGGGGCCTCGAAGGCGGGGTCGTTCATCTCGTCGACGGTGGCGCGCAGGACCCGCTTCAGGTCGGCGGCGAGGTCGCCGGTGTCGGGGATCTCACTCCCGGCGTCGGCGCCCATGGCCTCCTGGGCCCGGACCTGGAGGTCGAGGAAGGCGTCGAGGAGGACGGCGGCCCTGGAGGGCCACCAGCGGTAGATGGTCTGCTTGCCGACGCCGGCGCGGGCGGCGATGCCCTCGACGGTGGTCTTCGCGTAGCCGTTCTCGGCGACGAGGGCGAGGGCGGCGTCGAAGATGGCGCGGCGGGAGCGCTCGCTGCGGCGGGAGGCGTCGGGGGCGGCCTTGGGCGCGGGCGTGGAGGCGGGCTCGGTCATGGGGCCAATCTAGCAGCGGGCGAGACGCTCCGTCTCGCCTCGGTGGGTGGTCGGCGAACCACCCGAACGGTCCACTGCGCGGAGGGCGGCGAGGGCGGACCATGGGGTCCACCGAATCCCGGTCCTTCCGCCCGTCCGTGAGGAGCCCTTCTTGCGCACCACTCCGCGCTCGCCCTCGCCCCGCCGTTATCTGATGTGCCCACCCGCGCACTTCACGGTGACGTACTCCATCAACCCCTGGATGGACCCCGCGAAACCGGTCGACCCGCCGCTCGCCCTCGCCCAGTGGGAGGACCTGCGGGACCGCTACCGCGCGCTCGGCCACACCGTGGAGGTCCTGGAGCCGGACCCGGCGCTGCCGGACATGGTCTTCGCGGCGAACGGCGCGACCGTCGTCGGGGGCCGGGTCCTCGGCGCGAGGTTCGCGTATCCGGAGCGCGCGGCCGAGGCCGACGCGCACCTGGCCTGGTTCCGCGACCACGGCTGGGCGGAGGAGGACCTGCGGATCCCGGAGCACGTGAACGAGGGCGAGGGGGACTTCGCCGTCACCGCCTCCTGGATCCTCGCCGGACGCGGCTTCCGCGCCAGTCCGCTCTCGCACGGCGAGGCGCAGGAGTTCTTCGGGCGGCCGGTGATCGGCCTGGACCTGGTGGACCCGCGCTACTACCACCTGGACACGGCGCTGTGCGTCCTGGACGACGCCCGCGACGAGATCATGTACTACCCGGCGGCCTTCTCCCCCGGCAGCCGGGCGGTGCTGGCCCGGCTCTTCCCGGACGCCCTGATCGCGACGGAGGAGGACGCGGCGGCCTTCGGGCTCAACGCGGTCGGCGACGGACTGAACGTCCTGCTGCCGCAGGCGGCGGTGGGCCTCTTCGCCCCGCTCCGCGACCGGGGCTTCGAACCGGTGGGCATGGACCTGAGCGAACTCCTCAAGGGCGGCGGCAGCGTGAAGTGCTGCACGCAGGAGCTGCGGCCCTAGGAACCCGTACGGTACGGACCGCCGCCCCCGCGCCCGCCTCGTGGCGCGGGGGCGGCGGCGTGACGGGCCCCCTAGAGGGCGCCCGTCACGAAGGCGCCGGCCGCCGCGGCGGCGAGGGCCGCCGTGACGGCCCGTTCGGCGTCGGCGGGGGTCGGCTCCTCGTGGGTGACGGCGAACCGGTAGTAGAGCGGGGCCGAGACCGCGCGGAGCAGTTCGAGCGGGTCGGTGCCGGCCGGGAGTTCGCCCCGGGCCACGGCCCGCTCCGCCACCGGGGCCCACTCGGCGAGGCGGGTGCGGTAGAAGCCGCCCAGGGCGCGCGCGCACTCCTCGTCGCAGGCGGCCGCGGCGATGACGGCCCGGAAGACGGCGCCCATCCGGGGGTCGGTGAGGGTGTCCAGGACGAGCGCGGCGTTGGCCCGCAGGTCGCCCGCGAGGCCGCCGGTGTCGGCGGCGGGCAGGGACTGCTCGGCCATGTCGTTCAGGAGGTCGGCGACCAGGCCGACCGGGGAGCCCCAACGGCGGTAGACGGTGGTCTTGCCGACGCCCGCGCTCGCGGCGACCTGATCCATGTTCAGCGTGTGGAAGCCGGAGGCCGCCAGGGTCTCCTGGGTGGCGTCGAGGACGGCACGGCGGACCTTGGCGGTACGACCGCCGGGACGCCGGGTGCCGGGCACGGCGGACGGACCCCCGCCCGAGGCGGCCACCCCTTCGCCGGAGGCCGACGGGCCCCCGCCCCCGTCCCCGTCCCCGTCCCCGTCCGACAGACCCTTACCCAAACGGGAATCCTGTTCCATTAATGCTCCTCACTCTGCTACCGTCTGCGTCATCTTAACGGAACCAACGTCCCTTTAAGGGGTCCCGTCATGACCGCGCTCGACACTCCGCCCGTCCCGGCCGCACCGGCCGCGCCGAAGGCCGCCACCGCCCCCCGCATGGACGGGCGGATGCGGCTCGTCCTCGTCGTCCTCCTCGTCGCCCAGTTCATGCTGGCCGTCGACTTCTCGATCCTGAACGTCGCCCTGCCCGTCATCGGCGAGGGACTCGGCTTCTCCCTCGGCGGCCTCCAGTGGATCGCCACCGCCTTCGCCCTCGCCGCCGCCGGGTTCACCCTCCTCTTCGGGCGCGTCGCCGACCTCCTCGGCCGCCGACGGGTCTTCCTCGGCGGCATGGCCGTCCTCGGCGCCGCCTCCCTCGCCGGAGGCCTCGCCACCACCCCCGAGCTGCTCATGGCCGCCCGCGTCGCCCAGGGCCTCGCGACCGCCGCCGTCACCCCCGCCGGGCTCTCGCTGCTGACCTCCGCCTTCCCCGAGGGGCCGCTGCGCGACAAGGCCCTCGGCCTCAACGGCGCCCTGATGTCGGCCGGGTTCACCACCGGAGCCGTCCTCGGCGGGGTCCTCACCGACCTGCTCTCCTGGCGGTGGGCGTTCTTCGTCAACGTGCCGGTCGCCCTCGCCGTCCTGCTCGTCGCCCCCGCCGTCATCAAGGAGAGCCGTCCGGCCGAGCGGCCCCGGCTCGACGTCCCCGGCGCGATCACCGTCACCGGCGGGCTCCTCGCCCTCGTCTACGGACTCACCGCCGCCGGCGAGCACGGCTGGACCGACCCCGGCGTCCTCGTCGCCCTGGTCGCGGCCGTCACCCTGCTCGCCGCGTTCCCGTTCGTCGAGCGGCGCTCCGCCGCACCCCTCGTCCCGATCCGGGTCCTGAAGCGCCGCACGGTCGTCTGGGGCAACCTCGCCGGGCTCGTCGCCTTCGCCACCGAGACCTCGCTGGTCTTCCTGATGACCCTGCACCTCCAGGACGTCCTGGGCTTCTCCCCGCTCGCCGCCGGCCTCTCCTTCGGCGTCCTGGGCGCGGGCACGGTCCTCGGCGGACTGCTCGCCCCCCGCTTCATCGGCCGCTTCTCGCCCCGTACCGCCCTGATCGCCGGCGGGATCCTCCAGGCCGTCGCGACCCTCTCCCTCGTCGGGCTCGGCGACGGGCGGAGCACGTACGGGCTGCTGCTCGCGGCCACCTTCGCGGGCGGCGTCGGCAACATGCTCGCCATCGTCGGCTTCATGGTGACGGCCACCTCCGGCCTGCCCGACGCCGAGCAGGGCATGGCCACCGGCATCGCCACCATGACCCAGCAGGTCGGCATCACCCTGGGCACCCCGGTCATGAGCGCCGTGGTCGTCACCGCCGCCACGCTCCCCGACGGCATCGCCCGCGCGGTCCTCGTCAACGCGGTCGTCGTCCTCGCCGCCGTCCTCGCCCCGCTGTTCCTGCTGCGCGGGAGCCGCCGTTAGCCGCGCGGCGGGTCGCTCAGGACCCGTCCGCCTCCGGCGGCCACGGGTCGCCCCACTCCGCGTCGCGGGCCTGCTTGTAGAGGAGCCCGTGGCGCTTGGTGACCGTGTCGCGGGAGAGGCCCCCGGGGTCGCAGAGCTCCAGCAGGACCAGGCCCTTGCGGATCTGCGGCCTGCGGACGATCCGGGCGGCGGCGGGGTCCACCGGGAACCGGGTGGCGGCCACGTACGCGTACTTCTCGTCCTCGTACGCCAGCGAACCGCCCTTCACCTGCCGGTGCAGCGAGGAGCGGCTGACCCGGGCCGAGAAGTGGCACCAGTCCGTGCCGGGCGCGATCGGGCAGGCCCCGCTGTGCGGGCAGGGCGCGGCGACGGTGAATCCGGCCCCGATCAGCAGGGTGCGGGCCGCGATGATCCGCTCGTAGCCGTCCGGGGTGCCCGGCTCGACCACGACGACGGTCTGCGCGGCGCGGGCCGCCTCGGTGACGAGCGAGGCGCGGTCGGCCTCGGTCAGCTCCTTGAGGACGTACGAGACGGTGACCAGGTCCGTGTCGGCGAGGCGCAGCGCGCCGCCGATCCGCTCGCGCCGCCACTCGGCGTCGAGGACGCCGCCGGCCAGCTCGCGGCCGAGCGCGAGGGCGGGCTCGGCCCAGTCGAGGACGGTGGTGCGGGGCGGCCGCCCGCCCCAGGCCTCCGCGACGGCCCAGGTCGCCGCGCCCGTGCCGCCGCCGACGTCGGTGTGGGTGCGCGGCTCCCAGTCGGGCGCGGCGTCCCGCAGGGCGTCCAGGGCGCCCCGTACCGCCTCGAAGGTCGCCGGCATCCGGTACGCGGCGTACGCGGCGACGTCGGAGCGGTCGCGGAGCACGGGGGCGTCCGTCGGGGTGGTGCCCCGGTAGTTGGCGATCAGCCGGTCGACGGCCTGGGCGGCCCTGTTGGGCGGCAGGCCGCCGAGGAGCCCGGCGAGGGCGGCGCGCAGGGAGTCGGCGGAGGGGGCGGAGGCGTTCACCGGGGCAGTCTAGGGTCCTGTGCCTTCCCGGCCCGAACCGTGCCCGGGGCCTTCCGCCACGGGCGGCACAGGCCCAGGAAGCAGGCCAGGGCGAGGACGGCGCAGGTGAGCTGGACGACGGCCATCGGGACGGCCGTGTGCTCGCCCGCGACGCCGACGAGCGGGGAGGCGACGGCGCCGACGAGGAAGGAGGTGGTGCCGAGGAGCGCGGAGGCGGACCCGGCGGCGTGCGGGGTGCGCATCAGGGCCTGGGCGTTGGTGTTCGGCATCGCGAGGCCCATCGCGGACATCAGGACGAAGAGCCCGGCGGCCACGGGCGCGAGCCCGACCTCGCCGAAGACACCGCTGGTCATGAGCAGCAGCGCGGACGCGGCGAGCAGGATGACGCCGAGGCCCCAGCCGAGCACCTTGTCGAGGCTGACGCGGCCGACGAGGAGCTTGCCGTTGACCTGGCCGACGGCGACCAGGCCGACGGAGTTGAGGCCGAAGAGCAGGCCGAAGGTCTGCGGGGAGGCGCCGTAGATCTCCTGCACCACGAACGGCGAGGCGGATATGTACGCGAAGAGGACGGCGAAGGCGAGGCCGCCGGTCAGCGTGTAGCCGGTGAAGACCCGGTCCGCGAGGAGCGCCCGCATGGTGCGCAGGGCCTGCCCGACCCCGCCCTCGTGGCGCCGTCCGGGCGGCAGCGTCTCGGCGAGGAAGCGCCACACGACGAGGGTGAGCAGGACGCCGACGCCGGTGAGGACGTGGAAGACGCCCCGCCAGTCGGTGATCCGCAGGATCTGCCCGCCGATGAGGGGGGCGACGATCGGGGCGACGCCGGAGATCAGCATCAGGGTGGAGAAGAAGCGGGCCATCTCGACGCCGTCGTAGAGGTCGCGGACGACGGCGCGGGCGATGACGATGCCGGCGGCGCCCGCGAGGCCCTGGAGCAGCCGGAAGCCGATGAGGGTCTCGGCGGTGGGCGCGAGGGCGCAGACGGCGGTGGCGAGGACGTACACGACCATGCCGGCGAGCAGCGGGCGGCGGCGCCCCCACCTGTCGCTCATGGGGCCGACGACGAGCTGGCCGAGGGCCATGCCGGCGAGGCAGGCGGTGAGGGTGAGCTGGACGGTGGCGGCGGGCGCGTGGAGCGCGCCGGTGACCTCCGGCAGGGCCGGGAGGTACATGTCCATGGAGAGCGGGGGAAGGGCGGTGAGGCCGCCCAGGACGAGGGTGACGAGCAGACCGGTCCGCCGGGCGGCGGCGACGCCGGGGCCGACGGGCTCCACGGGCCCGCCGGGTGTGCCGGGTGTGCCCGTCGCACCGGAGACGGCTTCGCTCGTGTTCCCTCGTGTCGTCGTGTGGCCGCTCTCCGGCATCGACAGCTCCATTTCGTTGAATCCTTGCCTATGCTCTCAGCTCGACCGGCATGGTCGAGACCTCTGCGAGACGGGTGGGGACATGGGTGAGAAGGTGCGCTGGGGGATCCTGGCGACGGGCGGCATCGCGGAGCGGTTCACCACCGACCTGCTGACGCTCGACGACGCCGAGGTGGTGGCGGTGGCCTCCCGCAGCGAGGCGCCCGCGAAGGCCTTCGCGGAGCGGTTCGGGATACCGAGGGCGTACGGCGAGTGGGCCGGGCTCTTCGCCGACGCGGACGTCGACGTGGTGTACGTGGCGACCCCGCACCACGCGCACCGGACGGCGGCCGGCCTCGCCCTGGAGGCGGGCAAGGCGGTGCTCTGCGAGAAGGCCCTCACGCTCAACGCCCGGGAGGCGGCGGAGCTGGTCGCCCTCGCCCGGGACCGGGGCCTCTTCCTGATGGAGGCCATGTGGATGTACTGCAACCCGCTGATCCGGCGGATCGCGGAGCTGGTGCGCGACGGGGCGGTCGGCGAGGTCCGCACGGTCCAGGCGGACTTCGGGATCGCGGGCCCGTTCGGGGACGACCACCGGCTGCGGGACCCGAAGACGGGCGGCGGGGCGCTGCTCGACCTCGGAGTGTATCCGGTGGCGTTCGCGCAGCTCCTGCTCGGCGAGCCGGACTCGGTCCGGGCGCACGCGCTGCTCTCGCCGGAGGGCGTCGACCTGAACACGGGGATGCTGCTGGGCTGGTCCGGCACGGGGGCGTCGGCCCTGCTCTCCTGCTCGATCGCCGCGGACACCCCGCTGACGGCCTCGGTGACGGGCTCGCTCGGCCGGATCGACGTGCCGCGCGGCTTCTTCTTCCCGGAGCGGTTCACCCTGCACCGCGACGGCGCCGAGCCGGAGGAGTTCACGGCGGAGGCCGATCCGCACGGCTTCCGGCACGAGGCCGCCGAGGTGATGCGCTGCCTGCGGGCGGGCGAGAAGGAGTCCCCGCTGGTGCCGCTGGACGGCTCGCTCGCGGTGATGCGGACGCTCGACGCGGTACGGGACCGCATCGGCGTCCGCTATCCCGGGGAGTGACCCCCGTACGGGGTGCTACGCGGGAGTGAGCCCCGGGTTCCCCGCCTCGGTGACGTAGGAGGCGGCGGTGGTGACGGGAGCGCCCGGGGTCGTCACGTACGGGACCGTGCGGAAGTCGGCGCGGGCGCTCTCGCGGTCGAGGGAGACCTTCACGTAGCCCCGCCGCCCGTTGAAGAACCGCAGGTGCGGATTGGCCTGCGTGAGCCGGTCGTAGTTCGAGGGGCGGTCGGCGCCGTCCTTGCCGCTGGTGATCGAGGTGGTGACGATCTCGGTGCCGACGGTCCGGGAGGACGGGTCGCGGAAGTCGGCCTTGAGGTCGAGGCCGTAGGAGACGTGGACGTCCCCGGTGAGCACCATGAGGTTGTCGACGCCGGCGGCCTCCGCGCCCGCCAGGATCCGCTGCCGGGAGGCCGGGTAGCCGTCCCAGGAGTCCATGGAGAGCTTGAAGTCGGCGGTGGGGCGGTCGCGGCGCTCGGCGAACACGACCTGCTGCGGCAGGACGTTCCAGCGGGCCCGGGAGCGGCGCCAGCCGTCGAGCAGCCAGCGCTCCTGGGTGGCGCCGGTCAGGGTGCGCGACGGGTCCTCGGACTCGGGCCCCGGGACCTGCCAGCCGTCGCCGTACGCCTGGTCGGAGCGGTACTGGCGGGTGTCGAGGATGTCGAACTGCGCGAGGTTCCCGAAGCTCAGCCGCCGGTACAGCCTCATGTCGGGGCCGTCGGGGAGCTGGGGGCGGCGCAGCGGCTGGTGCTCCCAGTAGGCGCGGTAGGCGGCGGCGCGGCGGAGCAGGAACTCCTCGGGCGGGACGGTGTTCTCGGGGGTGTCGCCCGCGTAGTTGTTCTCGGTCTCGTGGTCGTCCCAGGTGACGACGAAGGGGTGGGCGGCGTGCGCGGCCCGCAGGTCGGGGTCGGTCTTGTAGAGGGCGTAGCGCAGCCGGTAGTCCTCCAGGGTGAGCGTCTCGCGGTTGAAGACGGCCGGGAGGACGCGGTCGGTGTAGCCACGGGCGCCGCCGGCGGAATCGACCGCGTACTCGTACAGGTAGTCGCCGAGGTGGAGGACGACGTCCACGTCCTCCTCGGCGAGGTGGCGGTGGGCGGTGAAGTGGCCGTCGTGGTACGCCTGGCAGGAGACGGCGGCGAGCGAGAGCGCCGTGGTGGGGGCGCCGGGGGCGGGGGCCGTACGGGTGCGCCCGACCGGGCTGGTCCAGGCGCCGACGCGGAAGCGGTAGAAGTACTCCCGGCCGGGTTCGAGGTGCTCGACCTCGACGTGGACGGTGTGCCGGAACTCGGCGTGGGCGGTGGCGGCCCCGCGCCGGACGGTCCGCCGGAAGCGCTCGTCGCGGGCGATCTCCCAGTGGACGGTGACGCGCCGGTCGGGCAGGCCGCCGTCGGGCTCGAAGGGGCGGGGCGCGAGCCGGGTCCAGAGCAGGACGGAGCCGGGCAGGGGGTCGCCGGAGGCGACGCCCAGGGTGAAAGGGTCCTCGGTGACGCGCCGGGCGTCGAGCTCGGCGGCGGCCGCGGAGCCGGCGGCGGGCAGCTGGGTGGCGAAGGCGAGCGCGGCGGCGGCGCCGGTGACGGTGAGGAACCGTCTCCGGCCGAAGTGCCGTGCGGCGTACCGGAGTTCCTGGTGATGCTCATGCGTCCGACTCATGTGCCCCTCCCCTGACGAATGCTGTGCGTCCGTCATTCGAGGGGGCCGGGACGACCGCGCGTTGTCGGGTACAGAACATCCACGTGTCGGACGGATGAGTTCACGGTGCACGCGTCTCGCGTACGCTGCGCGCCCATGAGCATCGCAGTGGTGACGGGAGCGGGGTCGGGAATCGGCCGGAGCGTGGCCCTCGCGCTCGCGGCGGCGGGCTGGTCGGTGGCGCTCGCGGGCCGCCGGGCGGAGCCCCTGGCGGAGACGGCGGCGGCCCTCCCGGACGGGGACTTCCTCCGCGTCCCGACGGACGTGACGTCGGAGACCGAGGTCGCGGCCCTCTTCTCCTCGGTACGGGACCGCTACGGGCGCGTGGACCTGCTCTTCAACAACGCCGGTACGTTCGCGGGCGGCGGGACCCCGGTCGAGGACCTGGACCCGGCGACCTGGCGGGCGGTCGTCGACGTCAACCTGACGGGCGCGTTCCTGTGCGCGCAGGCGGCCTTCCGGGCCATGAAGGAGCAGGAGCCGCAGGGCGGCCGGATCATCAACAACGGCTCGGTCTCGGCCCACGTGCCGCGCCCGCACTCGATCGCGTACACGGCGACGAAGCACGCGATGACGGGCCTGACGAAGTCCCTGTCCCTGGACGGGCGCCCGTACCGGATCGCCTGCGGCCAGCTCGACATCGGCAACGCGGCCACCGACATGACGGCCCGCATGCAGTCCGGCATCCTCCAGGCGGACGGCCGGCTGGCCCCGGAGCCGGTGATGGACGCGGCGGACGTGGCGGCGACGGTGGTGCACATGGCGGGGCTGCCGCTGGAGGCGAACGTGCAGTTCGCGACGGTGATGGCGACGGCGATGCCGTACATCGGCCGGGGCTGACCCCCGGCCGATGTACGGCACCACCCGCCCGCCCATGGGGCCTGTCCGACCCCGACCCGCCGGACGGGCCCTACGCCTGCCCGGTCTCGAACCGGGCGACCTTCCCGTCCTCGACGGTGAACCGCCAGCGGGTCCGCATCTCGCCCCAGGCGTCGTTGCGGTAGCGGGCGACGAGATCGCGCCCGTCGGCCTTCTGGGACTCGACCTCCATGTGGCCGCGCGAGGAGAAGACCTCCTTCTCGGTCCACTCGTCGAGATCCCGGTCGGTACCGTCGTCGGACATGGTGGCACCGGGCGCGAGTGCCGCCCGGAAGGCCTCCTGGTCATGGGCGTTGAGGGCCGCGACGAAGGCGCGCACGGCCGGGTCGGAGAGCTGCTCCACGGGAAGGGTCATGCCCTACCCGTACACCGCCCGCCCCGCCCTCCCCCCGGAACCGGGCCGCGCACACCGGCGTGTCAGCGACGGGGCTGGGCCACCTGGGCGAGCAGGGGGCGGGTCTCCTCGGCGGCCTCTCGGCGCGCACGGCGTACGCCGACGGCAAGGGCGGGTGACGGACGAAGGTTTACCCACTGCCGGATCACCCGACCCACTACGCTCCGGCCATGGACGACGAACCCCTCGCCGAGCGGGCCGAGCGCCGGGACGCGAGGATCGGGCAGCTTCGCGCCGTGTCCCTGGTGACCGGTGACGGTCCGAGGGCATCGCATCTGAACCCCGACGCGCCCCGTGCGGTCCAGCGGTGGAACGGCCATCTGTGGGAGCCGTACGGCTTCGCGGTGGACCTCGCGGAGGCACGGCGCGTCCTGTTTCCCCGGACCGACGCCGCTCCCGCGCCGGAGGTGGCACCGGGACTCGGACCGGGGACCGGCAGGCATCGGAAGCCTCAGGCGCCGCGCTAGGCCGGACTTCCCCGAAAAAGGGCCTCTGCCTGGGCTTTCGCCGGTCGGGGGCCCTGAGGGGCAGACGAGTCGGGCTGTACGCCGGGTTCTGTGCCCCGGGACCTCGCGGTCGTCGGGGTGACGGCCATCCATCTAGGACCGGCGTTGCCGCCGGCCTCCTGCGGTCTACCCGCGGACTCGGGCGAGCAGCCCTCGAACGTCCGCGCAGGGACACCGGGGTGTCCCCTCTTGACCTTGCTCCGAGTGGGGTTTACCTAGCCGCCTGAGTCACCTCAGGCGCTGGTGGTCTCTTACACCACCGTTTCACCCTTACCGAGGACCGAGGTCCCCGGCGGTCTGTTTTCTGTGGCACTGTCCCGCGGGTCACCCCGGGTGGCCGTTGGCCACCACCCTGCTCTGTGGAGCCCGGACGTTCCTCGGGAGGATCCTGGGATCCCCACGCGGCCGCCCGCCCGGCTCGTCTGCCGTGCCGACCATGCTACCCGCCGCACCGGCCCGCGCTTGACCCTGCCGCGGCGTCAGGGTTTCTACTGGGCCCCATGCGCATCGGCGAGATCGCCGCCCTGGTCGGGGTCACCCCCCGGGCCGTGCGGCACTACCACCAGTCCGGGCTGCTGCCCGAGCCCGCGCGGCGGGCCAACGGGTACCGGGAGTACGGCGTCCGGGACGCCGTCCTGCTCGCCCGGATCCGGCGCCTCACCGAGCTGGGGCTCGGTCTCGACGAGGTGCGGGACGTGCTCGCGGGCGACGAGGGGCGCGGGCTCGCGGAGGTCCTCGGAGAGCTGGACCGGGACCTCGCGCGCCAGGAGGCCGTCCTCCGGGAGCGGCGGGAGCGGCTCGCCCTCCTGCTCGCCGAGGGGCGGGCCGGGCGGCTGCCCGCCGACGGGCCCGTCTCGCCCGAGTTCGCCGCGCTCCTGGCGGGCCTGGACGAGCTGCCCGCCTCCCCCATGGCCGTGAAGGACCGCGAGGTCCTCGCCCTGCTCGACGCCGTCGTGCCGGAGGAGGACCGGGCCGCGCCTGATGGAGACCCTGCGCGAGGCGGCCCCGTCCGCGCACGGGGTGTACGCGCTCTTCGACGCCCTGGAGGACGCCGCGCCGGACGATCCCCGCGTGGAGGAGGCCGCCCGGGCGCTCGCCGGCTGCCTGCCGGACGCGGCCGGGGCCGGGCTGCCGGAGCGGGCCGTGGACGGGACCCTCCCCGGGGCCCTCCTCGCCGACGCCGTCTTCGCGGACCTCTCCCCCGCCCAGGAGGCGGCCGTACGCCTCGCGGTACGGCTCGTGCGGGAGCGGCAGGAGGGGGCCGCGTGACGGCTTTCCTCCGGCGTCTCTCCTGGGTTCTCCTTCCCCTCGAAGTCGTCCTCGTCCTCTGTCTCGTCGGGGGTGTACGGGTGCCCGGTGCCGTTCTCGCCGTCGCCGAGGGCCTCGTCTGCGTGCTCCTCCTCGCCGAGGGCCTCGCCTACCTGCGGCTGCGGCGGCGCGGGCTCTCGCGGCGGGACGCCGTGGCGGAACCGGTGCCCGAGCCCGTGCTGCGGCTCCTCGGGCACGAGCTGCGGCTCCTCGCGAGCCTGGGGCGGTGGGTCGCGCGCCGGCCGCACGGGACCGCCGGCGCGGACGGGGTGTTCCCGCACGCCCGCGACCAGGCGGCGCTGATGTACGGTTTCGCCTTCGTCTGCGTGGTCGAGACGGTCGGCCTGTCGTACCTGCTCGCCCCCTGGCCCCTCGTCCACGGGATCGTCCTCGTCCTGGACGTCTACACCGTGCTCTTCGTCCTCGGACTGCACGCCGCCTCCGCGACCCGCCCGCACGTCCTCGCCGGGGGCGTCCTGCGGCTGCGGCAGGCCGCCCACGTCGACCTGCGGATCCCGCTCGACCGGATCGCGTCCGTCCGGCGGGAGGCGCTGTTCTCCCACGGGAAGGCCGACGGCGAGCTGAACCTCGCCGTCGGCTCGCAGACCTCCGTCACCGTCGAGCTGACCGAGCCGACGGACGCGCCCCGGCTGTTCGGCGCGCCCCGGCCCGTACGGGTCGTCAGGGTCCACGCCGACGACCCGCAAGCCCTGTACGGAGCGCTCACGCGGGCGCGAACAGCACCTTCGCCCGCCCAGGGTCCGCCTCCGCGAGTCTGACCCGCAGCCACTCCCCCAGCGGCAGCGCGGACTCGCCGCCCGCGATCCGGGCGACCACCGCCGGGTCCTCCAGGTGGACGGTGCCGGTGGACGGCTCGCGCTCCTTGACGTCGATCACGTACGCGTCGAAGAGCTCCCCGACCCGGTCCTTCAGGAGCGCCGCCTCCACGATGTCGACGCTCTCTCGCTCGACGGCGCCGGCGCGGCGCGAGCCCGTGGCCATCTCGTCGGGGAGCGAGGGCAGGGCGGCCCGCACCCACTCGGGCGGCTCGTCCCCCGCCACCGCCGCCACGCACAGCTCGCTCGCGTACCGGTCGACGAGCCGCCGCAGCGGGGCGGTGCAGTGGGTGTACTCGTCGGCCACGGCGGCGTGCACGGCCGGGACGGGGACGTGCCCGTCGGTGAAGACGGTGTACCCGGCGCCGCGCAGGAGGGTGGTGCACTCCTGGAGGAAGGCGGCGTGGCGCGGGTTCGAGGGGTCGGCCGAGCGGACGACCCCGGCGTACGGGACGTGGTGCGGCCAGTCGACGCCGAGGGCCTGCGCGGAACGGCGCAGCCGGGCGACGGCGCCGTCGGGCGCGGTGGGGAGGGTGCGCAGGACGCCGGTGCCGGCGGCGGTCATCAGATCGGCGGCGGCCATGCCCGTGAGCAGGGAGATCTGCGCGTTCCAGCTCTCGGAGGGGAGCGGGGCCCGGTAGACGAGGTCGTAGCCGTGGTCCCGCTCGACGATCTCCTGCTCGGGCACGTCGAGGGAGATCCCGCCGCGCTCGATCTCGATGGCCTCGCGCAGGCGTCCGATCTCGCGGAGCAGGGCGACGGGCTCCTCGGCGGTACCGGAGTCGATCCGCCGCTGCACGCCCGCGTAGTCGAGTTTGGCGCGGCTGCGGACGAGGGCGCGGCGCACGTCGGTGGCGACCCTGCGCCCCTCGGCGTCGAGGTCGATCCGCCACAGCACGGCGGGCCGGACCTCGCCGGGGAGGAGGCTGGCGGCGCCCTCGGAGAGGACGGCGGGGTGGAGGGGGACCTTGCCGTCGGGGAAGTAGAGGGTGAGGACCCGGCGGTGGGCCTCGGCGTCGAGCGCGGAGCCGGGCGCGACGAAGGCGGCGACGTCGGCGATGGCGTAGTGGACGCGGTAGCCGCCGTCGGCCCTGCGGGCCAGGTGCACGGCCTGGTCGAGGTCGGTGGAGGTGGGCGGGTCGACGGTGAAGAACGGCAGGTCGGTGGCGTCGTGCGCCGGAAGCCGGGGCGCCTTCGCGGCGGCCTCGGCCTCGGCGAGGACGGCGGGCGGGAAGTCCTCGGGGACGGCGAGTTCGGTCCGGAGTGCGCGCAGGGCGGCCCGCAGGGGAGCCTCGGCTGCGCCGGTCACGTGTATGGGGCGGCGGGGCATGGACCGAGCGTAGGGGGCGGGGGCGGGCACGTCATTTCGACGCGACTTCGCGGCGTGGCCGTGTTCCCGGGCGATTTCGCGGCGTGGCCGTGCTTTGTAGGCTGGTCCGCCGGGGCCGCACCCCCACCCCCGTCCGTACGAAGGAGAACCACCGTGCTCGTGCTGCTGCCGCCCTCCGAAGGCAAGGCTCCGTCGGGGGGCGGGGCGCCCCTCAAGCCGGAGTCGCTGTCCCTGCCGGGGCTCGCGGAGGCGCGGGCGGCGGTTCTGGACGAGCTGGTCGAGCTGTGCGTCGCCGACGAGGAGAAGGCCCGCGAGGTGCTCGGCCTGAGCGAGGGGCTGCGCGGCGAGGTCGCGAAGAACGCCGAGCTGCGGACGGCCGGCGCGCGTCCGGCCGGGGAGGTCTACACCGGCGTCCTGTACGACGCGCTCGGCCTGGCGACCCTGGACGCGGCGGCCCGGGAGCGGGCCGGGGAAACGCTCCTGGTCTTCTCCGGGCTGTGGGGCGCCGTGAAGGTGACCGACCGCATCCCGTCGTACCGCTGCTCGATGGGGATCAGGCTGCCGGGCCTCGGCGCGCTCGGCGCGTACTGGCGGGGCCCGATGGCCTCCGTGCTTCCCGGGGCGGCCGGGGGCGGCCTCGTCCTGGACCTGCGCTCGTCGGCGTACGCGACGGCGTGGCGGCCGAAGGGGGAGGTGGCGGCGCGGACGGCGACGGTGCGGGTGCTGCACGCGCCGACCCGGAAGGTGGTCAGCCACTTCAACAAGGCGACGAAGGGCCGGATCGTACGGAGCCTCCTGGAGGCGGGTGCGGAGCCGGCGACCCCGGCGGAGCTGGTGGAGGCGCTGCGGGACCTGCGGTACGTGGTGGAGGAGGGCGGGAAGGCGGGGGCGCTCGACGTGTTGGTGGACGAGATCCACTGACCTGCCGTTGCGCTCTGCGCAACGCTCGTTGCGGATGGCGCTCGTCCTCGTCAGGATGAGGCCATGACGAGCGTGTTCGACCTTGCCCCGGAAGCCCCCGTCGTCCCCGTGGTGGTGATCGAGGACGCCGCCGACGCGGTCCCCCTGGCCCGCGCCCTGGTGGCCGGCGGGCTGCCGCTGATCGAGGTCACCCTGCGCACCCCGGCCGCGCTCGACGCCCTGCGGGCCGTCGCGGACGGGGTGCCGGAGGCGGTCGTCGGCGCCGGGACCGTCGTCTCGGCGGCCGGGGTCGCGGACGCGGTCGGCGCCGGGGCCCGGTTCCTGGTCAGTCCCGGCTGGACGGGACGGCTGCTCGGCGCGATGCGGGAGTCGGGCGTGCCCTTCCTGCCGGGGGTCTCGACGGCCTCGGAGGTCGTGGCGCTGCTCGAACGGGGCGTGGACGCCATGAAGTTCTTCCCGGCGGAGGCGGCGGGCGGCGTCCCGTACCTGAAGTCCCTCGCGGGCCCCCTCCCGCAGGCCCGTTTCTGCCCGACCGGCGGCGTCTCCGCCGCCTCCGCGCCCGCCTACCTCGCCCTGCCGAACGTCGGCTGCGTCGGCGGTACGTGGATGCTGCCGCCCGACGCCCTCGCGGCCCGCGACTGGGCCCGGGTCGAGTCCCTCGCGCGCGGGGCGGCGGCGCTGCGGACGCCCGTCAGCGGCCGGTGAACGCGGCGGTCAGGTGGTCGGTCACCGGGCGGTAGCCGAGCCGCTCGTACAGGGCGTTGCTGGTGGGGTTGGCCAGGTCCGTGAAGAGCAGGACCTGCGCGGCCCCGGCGTCCCGGGCGGCGAGGGTGGCGGCGGTGGTGACCCCGGCGGCGTATCCGCGTCCGCGGGCGGCGGGCGGGGTGTAGACGAAGTGGACGCGGGACTGGCCCTCGGCCACGGGCGAGAAGCAGGCCATCGAGACGGGCCGCCCGTCGTCCCCGGTCCAGAGCAGCATCCGGCCGTCGGAGATCCGCTCCGTGACGGGCCCGGTGTAGTCCTCCCCCGGCTCCTCGCCGATGTCGCGGACGAACTCCCGCGCCCAGGCGGCGGCGAGGGGTGTGTCGGCCGCGGTGGCGACGCGGGCGCGCCCGGCGGGGGCCGGGTCCGGCGGGGTGAGCGTGCCGAGCCGGAAGAGCCGCATCCGGAAAGCGGCGGTCCAGGGGCGTCCGGTGGCCTCCGCGAACGCCTCGACGGCCGCCGTCTCGCCCCGTACGACCGTCGGTCCACCGTTTCCGGAGAAGTCCGGCAGGGAGGCGAGCGCGCGGGCCGCCTCCGGCGCCACCGTCCCGAAGGTCGGCTCCCCCGGCGCGGCCACCACGAGCACCCCGGTGACCCGTCCGCCGGGCTCGGTCCACCAGCCGAGCCGCCCGGCCGCGTCCACGAGCGTGAGCACGCCGGTGTTGCGGGCGGGCGCGGTGGACAGCAGGGCGCCGGCGGCCGCGCGGAAGGCGGCGGGGTCCTCGGTGAAGTGCCAGGTCATGGACGGTGATGGTGGTACGGGGGCGGGTCTCCCCGCCACCCGTTTTCCACCGTCCTACCTGAGGTGCGAGGTGTCGTTGAGGAGGCGTACGGAGGCGTTGCCGTCGGCGTAGTAGGCGACGGCCGAGATCGAGGCGGCCGACAGCTCCATGCGGAACAGGGACTCCGGCGGGGCGCCGAGCGCGAGCCGGACCAGGGTCTTGATCGGCGTGACGTGGGTGACGAGCAGGACGGTGCGGCCCGCGTGGGCGGCGGTCAGCCGGTCCCGGGCCTTGGCGACGCGCCGGGCGACGGTCGCGAAGCTCTCGCCCCCGCCGGTCGGCGCGGCCTTCGGGGAGGCGAGCCAGGCGTCGAGGTCCTCGGGGTACCGCTCGCGGACCTCGCCGAAGGTCAACCCCTCCCAGGCGCCGAAGTCGGTCTCCCGCAGGCCCTGTTCGATCCGCACGTCGAGCCCGAGGCGGGCGGCGACGGCGGCGGCGGTCTGGCGGCAGCGGGTCAGGGGCGAGCTGACGATCTCCTGGATCGTGCCCCGGGCGGCCAGCGCGGCGGCCACGGCCTCGGCCTGCCGCAGCCCGGCCGCCGACAGCTCGGGGTCGCTCCCGCCGCTCCCGGAGAACCGCTTCTCGGGCGTGAGCGCGGTCTCCCCGTGCCGCAGCAGCACGAAGGTCGCGGGCGCGCCCATGTCGGGGGCGGCCCAGCCCTGCGGGGAGGCGCCTTGCGCCTGCGCCTGCGCGGGGGCGGGGGCGCCGGCCCGTGCGGTTCCGGTGCCGGCGGCACCGGCCACGGCAGTCGTGGCGACCGCGCGGCCCGTCGGCGCCAAGGCCCCGGCCTCGGCCTCGAAGTCGCCCGAGGCGACAGGGGTGGAAGAGGTCACCGTGACCTCTTCGGTGCCGGACGGGGCCGCCGTGGCTTCTACGGTGGTGGACGGGGCCTTCGTGACCTGTTCGGTGACGGACGAGGTAGCCGTGGCCTCTTCGCTACCGGGCGAGGTCGCCGTGGCCTCTTCGACGGCGAACAGACCGTCGTCCGTGACCGGCCAGGCGCCCGCGCCCGTCGGCGTACTCGTACGCGTCCCCGCACCCGTACCCGTACCGGCAGCGGTCGTCGACAGTGCCGCCCTCGCCCGCGCCGCCCCCGCCCTCGCGTCGCCCGGCGGGCCCGACGGCGGCGGGGCGGCGGCGTTGCGGGCGGCGGAGGCGTCGAGGGACGCCGTGGAGCCGGACGGCTCCCACTGGCGGCCGAGCCGCCCCGCGTCCATCGCCTCGTTCGCCAGCCGGTCCGCGTGCTTGTTCCGCTCGCGCGGGATCCACTCGTAGCGGACCCGGTCCGCCGGGAAGACCCGGCCGGCCTCGGCCGCGAGCGGCTTCATGTCCGGGTGCTTGATCTTCCAGCGGCCGGACATCTGCTCGACGACCAGCTTGGAGTCCATGCGGACGTGGACGACGGCGTCCGGGAAGAGTTCCCGGGCCACCTTGAGGCCCGCGACCAGGCCCTTGTACTCGGCGACGTTGTTCGTCGCCACACCGATGTACTCGGCGGCCTCGGCGAGCGTCTCGCCCGTCGCCGCGTCCAGGACCACCGCCCCGTACCCGGCGGGTCCCGGGTTGCCCCGGGAGCCCCCGTCCGCCTCGACGACGAGCTCGCGCGCGGAGGTCATTACAGGCCGGACTCCGAGGTGCGGACGAGGATCCGGCGGCAGTTCTCGCACCGGACGACCGCGTCCTTGGCGGCGGCGCGGACCTCGTTGAGCTCGGTGATGTTGAGCTCGATGTGGCAGCCCTCGCACTTGCGCTGGTACAGCCGGGCCGCGCCCACGCCGCCCTGCTGCTCGCGCAGCTTCTCGTACAGCTTGAGGAGGTCGGCCGGGACGGAGCCCGCGACGAGCTCGCGCTCCTTGCCGGCGGAGGCGGCCTCGGCGTCCAGCTCGGCCTGGGCGGCGTCGCGGCGGGCGGTGGCGTCGTCGGCCTTGGCCTGGACGGCGGAGACGCGCTCGGTCAGCTCGGCGAGGCGCTCCTGGACCGACTCGCGGCGCTCCATGACCTCCAGGACGATCTCCTCCAGGTCGCCCTGGCGCTTGGCGAGGGAGACGATCTCGCGCTGGAGGTTCTCCAGGTCCTTCGGGGAGGAGACGGCGCCGGAGTCGAGGCGCTGCTGGTCGCGCGCGGCGCGCTGGCGGACCTGGTCGACGTCCTGCTCGGCCTTGGTCTGCTCGCGGCCGCAGTCGCTCTCCTCGGTCTGCGCGGCGACGAGCAGGTCGCGCAGCTGGGTGAGGTCCTTGGTGAGCGCCTCGATCTCGGCGTGCTCGGGCAGCGAGCGGCGCTTGTGGGCGAGCTGCTGGAGGCGTACGTCCAGGGCCTGGACGTCGAGGAGGCGGATCTGGTCGGCGGGCGCGGCGTTCAGTTGGGGGCTCCAGGAGAGGTGTGGTGGGAGGACCAGGGGTCGGTGACCGTCTTCGAGACGTGGACGCGGAGGTCCCAGCCGTGACGGTCGGAGATCGCGTCGAGCTGCGCGGCGGCCTGCTCGCACCAGGGCCACTCGGTGGCCCAGTGGGCGGCGTCCACCAGACCCAGCGGAGTCCGCTGGGTGGCCTCGGAGACCGGGTGGTGGCGCAGGTCGGAGGTGAGGAAGGCGTCCACGCCCGCGGCCCGCACGGCGTCGAAGAGGCTGTCGCCGGAGCCGCCGCTGACGGCGACGCGGCGCACGGTCATGCCGGGGTCGCCTGCGACGCGGATGCCCTGCGCGGTGGCGGGCAGCCGCGCGGCGGCGCGGGCGGCGAACTCGGCGAGGGTCTCGGGACGGTCGAGCTCGCAGACGCGGCCGAGGCCGTTCTCGGGGACGAGCGGGCCGGTGACGCGCAGGTCGAGGGCGCCCGCGAGGGCGTCGGAGACGCCGGGGTCCGCGGTGTCGGCGTTGGTGTGCGCGACGTGGAGGGCGATGTCGTTCTTGATGAGGTCGTGCACGACGCGGCCCTTGAAGTGGCCGGCCGCGACCGTCGTCGTACCGCGCAGGTAGAGCGGGTGGTGGGTGACGATCAGGTCGGCGCCGAGGGAGACGGCCTCGTCGGCGATCTCCCGCACGGGGTCGACGGCGAAGAGCACACGGCCGACCCGGGCGTCGGGATCGCCGCAGACCGTGCCGACGGCGTCCCACTGCTCGGCCCGGTCGGGCGGCCAGAGGGCGTCGAGCTCGGCGATGACTTCAGACAGACGGGGCACGGGGGAAAGGCTACCTGTCCCGCGCGCTCCACCGCCCTGGCCTGTGGACAACCCCGTCCGGGCCCCGACCCCCCGTGGACGATCCCGCCCCTGATCCCGCCCTCGATCCCGTCCCTGCCCCCTACTCCCTGCCCCTCCGCCCCCGATCGCGCCCCGTGTTCGCACCCCGACACCGGAGCCGCCGACTCCACTTAGGTTCCCCTTACCCAGGGTCACCGCCGGTCACTCCAGCACACCCGCCCTCCTCCGCTCAGCAGAACCGCCGGACGGCCACCCTTATGTGTGAAGTGAGCGGGCTCGTGTTGTTCGGCTGGAAGTGCGAAAACTAGCTTCGTCGCCGGAGGTGACGAGTCGATGACAGCGTGTGCCATCGAGACGACGGCCGAGGACGACGACCGCGAAGGGAAGTACGGCGGGAGCACCGGCCGGCCGACGGGGTTCACGACCACGGCGAACGGCGCGTACGCGGCCAGGCTCGCGGGCGACGGGGACGCCCTGTACGTGGAGAGGTGGACCCTCGACGGTCCGGAGCCGTACGCCGTGCCGCTCCCGCTCGACCAGCCGGAGGACCCGGGCTCCCAGCTCCTGCCCCTCGCGGACGGCCGGGTCCTCGTCTGCCGCCGCGTGGACGGGCGGAGGAACGCTTTTTCCCTGCTCTACCCGACCGGCCCGGCCACCGGGGAGCTCCGGCTCGGCTCGGTGGACGCGCCCGGCTCCGAGGGGCTCGTCCTGCTCCCGCCCTCGCCGGACGGCATCTGCGCGTACGCGATGTGCGTCGGCCCCGACACCACGACGCTGTGGCTGGTGGCGGGCGGGGCGTTCGGCCCCGAGCAGGTGGCGGAGGTCCGGGGCCGCTGCTCGGGCGGGGTGTGGCTGGACCGCACGGGCCGGATGCTCGCCCTGGACCGGCGGCTCGGCGACGGGCCCGTGAAGGCGGTCGCCGTCGACCTGGAGCGGGGCGGCGAGGTGACGCCGCTGCTCCAGATCACCGAGGAGAGCGACGACCGGCTGCTGCTCGCGGACCCGGACAGCGGGCTGCTCCTGATCCGCTCCGACGCGCCGTCGCCGGGCCACCACCGGCTCGGCTGGGGCGTCCTCGGCAGTCTGCTCCCGGTGCGCTTCCCCGACTGCCTGCGGCTCGACGACGCGGCGGTCACGCCGTTCGCCGTGCAGCCGGGGCAGGTGCTCGTGCCGGAGGGCTGCGCGGTGGCGCTGCGGATCGACGCGGCGGCCGGGAGCTGGGTGGGGACCTGGCGGCCCTCGTCCCGCCGGATGCGGCAGCTCGCGGCCCCCCGGGGCTGGCTGGCGGGCGCGGGCCTGTGGACGGCCGGGGGCGTGCTGCGGCTGCCGTACGCGACGCCGGGGACGCCGTGCGGGCTGGCGGCCCTGGAGCCGCCGCCCGAGCCGGAACCCGTGCCGGAGCCGGAGCCGGTGGCGGTCCCCGAGGAGCCCCGGGTGTGCCGTCCCGTCCCGCTCCAGCAGGCTCCCCTCACGGACCGGCGGCCCGCTGGCTAGAATCTCGGGCCGCACGGCAAGAACGATTTCTACGGGGTGAGTTGCAGCATGTCGGAAGCAAGCACGGAGGGTACGGAGTCGCACGGCTCCGGTCGTCATCGCGGTGAGGCCTCGCCGGCGGAGGACTCCTCGTCCTCCCCGCACGGCCGCCACCGCCGCGAACCCGACGCGCAGTGACCGGCGCGTCCGGTCGAACGGGCGCGCGGAGTGAGCCGGAGGGCCCCGGGGAAGACCCCGGGGCCCTCCGGCGTCCTCACGAGTCCTACGCGTGCGCCACGGAGCCGCCCCGCTCGTGCTCCACGAGGCCGCCCTACGCGTGTTCCACGAAGGTGTCGGCGAGTACGGGGGCGTCGTCGCGCTCCGCCGCCGTGACCGTCGCCTGGACGCCGCCCTCCACGGCCCACATCCGGACGCGCAGGGTCTCGCCGGGGAAGACGATCCCGGCGAAGCGGGTGCGGTAGGCCCGGACGCGGGCGACGTCCCCGCCGAGCAGGGTGTCCACGACGGCCTTGAGGGTCATCCCGTAGGTGCAGAGCCCGTGCAGGATGGGCCGGTCGAAGCCGGCGAGGGCCGCGAACTCCGGGTCGGCGTGCAGGGGGTTCCAGTCGCCGGAGAGGCGGTAGAGCAGGGCCTGTTCCTCGCGCACGTGCCGCTCCACGGTCCGGTCGGGCGCGCGGTCGGGCAGAGGGAGCCGGTCGGAGGGGCCGCGGTCGCCGCCCCAGCCGCCCTCGCCGCGTACGAAGATCTGGGCGTCGCTCGTCCACAGCGGCCCGTCGGCGTCGGCGGTCTCGGAGCGCAGGACGAGGACGGCGGCCTTGCCCTTGTCGTGGACGGCGGCGACGCGGGAGGTGGAGACGGCACGCCCGCCGGCGGGGAGGGGCCGGTGGAGGGTGATCGACTGGGCGCCGTGCAGGACGCTCATGAGGTCGACGTCGACGCCGGGGGCGGAGAGCCCGTCGACGATCCCCATGCCGCCGCCCGCGACGGTGGCGAAGCTGGGCAGGACGTGGAGCCGGGACTCCAGGGTGTAGCGGAGTTCGGCGGGGTCGGTGGCGGGGGTGCCCGCGCCGAGGCCGAGGTGGTAGAGCTGGACGTCCTTGTGGTCCCAGGCGATCTCGGTACTGCGGGGTTCGGCGGCGACGGCCTTGGCTGCGTCGATGGGCATCGGGCTGCTGCTCCTCACGGGATCGCCCCGGAACGCGACGGCTCCAGACCACGATCGCTCTAGAACGCGTTCCAGTTCGGTGGCCCCATGTATAGCCGAGGCACCGGGACTTGGGAACCCTCGCCGACGGGACCCCGGGGCCGGGACCGGATCCGGGAGCGGCCCCGGATCCGGTCCCGGGCGGGCCGGTCAGCCGATGATGGCGACCGGGGCGTCCCAGGCGTTGCGGTCGACGTTGATGGTGTGACCGCCGCGGGTCTCCTTGCTGTTGGCCTTGTACTGGTGGCCGCGGCTGTGGTTCGTGTACAGCTTCGGGTCCCAGGGCCAGTCCCTGGTGGTGGTCTCCTGGCCGTTCCACAGGGCGTACCAGAGGTTGCCCGGCAGGTCCGTGCGGTCCTTGGCGGTGGCGATCGCCTTGGCGCTGGAGCTGCTGAAGCCGTAGAGGCCGGCGCGGTAGGTCTTGGCGCGCAGGGTCCTGGTGAAGGAGCGCACGTAGGCGAGGGTGGCGTCGTTGCAGGCCTTGTCGGCGATGTCGTACGACTCCATGTTGAGGTAGATCGGGCTGCCGGGCCTCATGCCGAGGGCGGCGGCCTTGGCGACCGCGTCGTTGGCGTTGGCGGCTCCGACCGAGGCGGCGGTGGCCGCGGTGAACCGCTCCTTGTTGCGGCTCTTCTGGCAGGGCGGCTGGGCGCCGACGTACAGGGGGATGACCCGCCAGCCGAGCGTGTCGACCGACTTCGTCCAGGACCTGGTCAGGTTGGGCTGGGCGCAGCCGCGGTTCTTGCCGCCGATGTAGACGGCGACGCCGCCGTAGTAGGCGTCCTTCTTCCAGGCCCTCATCGCGGTGAGCGAGGGGGCCGTGCAGGCGTCGAACGCCCGGCCGGTGTAGGTCTTCTGCGCGGGCCACGCGGGGGCGGCCATCGAGGTCTGCGCCGCGATCCCGGCACCGGCGACGACGGTGACGCCGGTCGCCGCCAGGGCGATGTAGCGGCCTTTTCTGGACAACCGGTGCTTCGGCATTTCCCCACCCATACATACGAAGTTCCACGGATTCCGGCCCCGTCCCCCCGAGGCGCGACCACCCTATCCCGGTCCGTCCGCCCTCACCTGTTCTCCGTGACCGAGATGCCGCGGGACCACCGCCCGGGAAAGTCCGTGAGAGTCCTGCTCGCCGAGGACCGGGGGGCCACGCGCGGGGCGCTGGCGCTGCTGCTCGGGATGGAGCCCGACATCCAGGTGGTCGCGCAGGTCGGGCGCGGGGACGAGGTCGTGGACGCGGCCCTGGCGGCACGGCCGGACGTGGCGCTGCTCGACGTCGAACTGCCGGGGCGCTCGGGGCTCGACGCGGCGGCGGACCTGCGGGACGAGGTGCCGGACTGCCGGGTCCTCGTCCTGACGACGGCCGGCCGGCCGGGCCGCCTGCGGCGGGCGATGGAGGCGGGGGCGGCCGGGTTCCTGGTGAAGGACGGGCCCGTGGAGGAGCCGGCCGAGGCGGTCCGGAAGGCCCTGCGGGGCGAGACGGTCGTCGACCCGGCGCTCGCGGCGGCGGCCCTCGACACGGACCCCGAACCCCCTGACGGCCCGTGAGCGGGTCGCCCCGGCGGCCTCGGTGGACGGTGCGACGACCGCGGACGTCGCGGCCGTCCCGCACCTCGCGGAGCCCGCGGTCCGCGACCATCCATCCTCCACGACCGGCACGAGCACCCGCTGCGGAAGGCGCGGGAGGGGCGATCTCCGCCGCCCGTCCCTAACCGACCAGGCGGCGGCGCCAGTCCAGGGGCGTGACGGTGACGGCCCGGCCGGGGTCGCCGTCCCACTCGGTGGGGAGGCCGGCCGCGGCGAGGGCGGCCACGACCTCGCGGCCGACGGCCGCGGTGGTCTCGGAGGAGCCGTCGAAGCCTCCGTAGAGGAGCATCAGTCCGTGGCCGGCCGCGGCGGAGTCCGTGCACTGGGTGTGGAAGTAGACGAAGCCGCGGGCGTCGGGCCCTCCTTCGCCGCCGATCTCGGACTGGCCGCAGGTGCGGCAGCAGGTGAAGTTCTCGCGGGCGGTGATGCCGGACTCCTCCAGGGCGGTGAACGCGCGGGTGAGCCGCTCGGGGTCGGTCTCGCCCCGCCAGGCGGCCTGCTCCTCGACCCGCTCCAGCCACAGCCGGTCGACCAGCGCCTGCGCCTGTGCCCGCGAGACGGGCCTGCGGTCCTCGGTGACCAGGTACCCCTCCGCGAGCTCGGCCAACCGGTCGCGGGAGGCGTAGCCGCCGGCCAGCACTTCGCGGACGCGCCTCTCCAGCTCCTCGCGCTCGTCCTCGCCGAGATCGAGCGGCGGCACCTCGGGGGCGGGGCCCATGTCCAGGGGCGACCAGGACAGGCCGTCGCCCCAGCCGGCCTCCTCGCGGGCCCAGCCGGTCAGCGCGGCGGCCACGCCCCCGGGGCCGTCGAGCATGACCTGGAAGTGCCGGTCGGCGGCGCCGTCGCGGTACTCCAGCGTGTAGTCGCCGCCGGTCTCGTGCCAGACCTGGGCGAAGACGTCGGGCAGGTCGGGTATCCGCTGGACCACCAGGAACCGGTCCTCGTCGCCGCCGACGCGCCGGACCAGCCCGGCCAGCCCCTCGGCGGACACGCGGACGTGCCGCTCCCCGTTCTCCGTCTTCACCACGATGTCGAGCATGCGCGGACTCTGACACACACCTCTGACAGTGGACCCTCTAGGGGTGCTCGGCGGCCCGGCGGCCGGACCTCGGCAGCCACAGCAGCATCAGGACGGTCGCGCCGAGGAGGATCGACGCGGAGACGCGGAAGGCGGCCGCGTAGCCGGAGGTCAGGGCGGCCGGGTCCGGGGTGCCGTGGACCGGGCCGGTGACGGCGGCGGCGACGGTGGAGAGGGTCGCGAGGCCGAGGGCGCCGCCCATGGTGCGGGAGGTGTTGACGAGGCCGGAGACGAGGCCGGCGTCGCCGGGGGCGGCGCTGGAGGTGGCGAGGGTGGCCAGCGGGGTGGTGGCCAGGCCGATGCCGCCCATCATGAGGATGCCGGGGCCCAGGATCGTCGTCAGGAAGGTGCCGTCGACGTCCATCGTGGACTGCCAGGCGAAGCCGGAGGCGGCGACGAGGGCGCCGGTGACGGCGAGGGTACGGGCGCCGAGGGCCGGCATCAGGCGGGGCGCGAGCTTGGAGCCCAGGACGACCGCGAGGGAGCTGGGGACGAGCGCGAGGCCGGCCTGGAGCGGGGTGTAGCCGAGGACGTTCTGCGCGTACACCGTCATGAAGAACCACATGCCGAAGGAGCTCGAACCGAACAGCAGGATCGCGGTGTTGGCCGCCGACACCGTGCGGGTGCGGAAGATCTTCAGCGGCATCAGCGGGGCCGCCGCGCGGGCCTCGACCAGGACGAACGAGCCGAGCAGGACGAGCGCGCCGAGGAGCGTGAGCAGGGTCTTCGGGTCGCCCCAGCCCGCCTCCTCGGTCTGGACGATGCCGTACGCGAGGGTGGCGAGACCGCCGGTGACCAGGACCGCGCCCGGCAGGTCGAGGCGGCGGCCGGTGCCGGGGCGGCTCTCGCGGAGCCAGAGGAGCGCGCCGGCGAGGACGAGGGCGCCGATGGGGACGTTGATCAGGAGCACCCAGCGCCAGGACAGCAGGTCCACGAGGAGTCCGCCGACGAAGCCGCCCGCCGCGCCGCCGGCCGCGCCGACCGCCGTCCAGGTGCCGATGGCCCGGGTCCTGGCGGGCCCGGGGGCGACCGCGCCGGTGACCAGGGTCAGGGTGGCGGGCGACAGGACGGCGACGCCGAGCCCCTGCACGGCCCGCCCGGCGACGAGCTGCCAGCCCTCCTGCGCGAGCCCGCCCGCGACGGACCCGATCGTGAACACCGCGAGCCCGAGCAGGAACATCGCCTTGCGCCCGTAGAGGTCGGCGGCCCGCCCGCCGAGCAGCATGAACCCCGCGAAGGCGATCGAGTACGCGTTGAGCACCCACTGCAGACCGAGCGCCGAGAGCCCGAGGTCGGCCCGCAGCGACGGCAGCGCCACGTTCACGACGGAGACGTCGAGCACGACGAGGAACTGCCCCGCGCAGGCGACCAGGACGACCGCCCAGGCACGGGGCACGGGCACGGGAGGGGCGGGGGACGTGCTGGTGACGGAGTCGGTCTGCGGCATGACGGTCATGGTCGCAGACGCCTTCAGCCCCGTACATACGGCTACGGTCGTACGCCTCGGGCCCCGGCCTCCGGACCCCGTCGCCCCCGGACACCCGGTCCCCCTTGTGACAGCATCGTCGCGGGGACCGGGCCGCACGCGGGAGGGAACATGGGCGCGAACTGGACGTCACTGCTGATCGCGATGGTCGGCGTGGCGGGAACGCTGGGAGCCGCGCTCCTGACACAGGTCCGCGCGGACCGCACCAAGCGCATGGAGCTCCAGGCCGCCGCCGACCAGCGGCGCGAGGACCGTGACCACGCCGAGGAGCTGCTCCGCGCGGAGCGGGCCCTCCAGAGACAGCGCGAGAGCCTGGAGCGCCGACGCGCCTGCTACATCAGGCTGAACACCGCCGCGCGCCAGTATCTGACGGAGATGACCAACCACCTCCACGCACTGGCGCGCGGCGAGGACGTCGCCGCGTCCCTGGAGAACCTGGAGGCGGCCAGACTGGCCTACCGGGAGAGCTACGCGGAATCCCAGATGATCGTCCCGGACGTGGTGTCGCGGTCCTCCAGCGCGGCCAAGAGGCGTTTGAACGCGGCCTACGGAAAGCTCCGGAAGTGCGCGGCGGACCCCACCGCGCACGCGGCCGAACTGCGGACGATGGAGGACGAACTCCACCAGGACGTCTGGCCCTACGTGGGGGCGACGAAGAAGGCGATGCGCGCCGACCTGGGCGTCGAGGACTGAGCACACCGCCCGTTGTCAGTGCCGCCTGGCCACGATCGCCAGAACCTGGAGATCCGGACGACGGAGAGCGCGAGCACGCCATGGGCACCTGGGACACCGGCCCCTTAGGCACCGACACCGCCGGCGACTTCTCCTACCGGGTGGACGGCGCCCCGGTGGAGAAGAGGGCGGAGGTGCCACGCGGCGCCTTCCGCGAGGTGACCGACACCGGCTGCGGGTACCAGGGCGCGGGCGTGACGGTGGAGGCGATCGCCTCGGCGGCCCTGCTCGCGGCGCAGCGCCCCGGCGGGAAGCCGGTCACCGCTTCGTACGACTACCGGCCATGGATCGCCCTGAAGCATCCTCTGAAGGAGAGGAAGGGGACAGGTCCACGGAGTGCGGAATGCTCCGTCACAGCCGAGCGCGATCGCGCGGAGCCGCCGTCCCCGGCTCCTTCGGGCAGGGCCCGTAGCGGTGCCGGTACTCCGTCGGCGTGAGGCCCGTCTCGCGGCGCATCAGGGTGCGGAGGTGGGCCGCCGTGCCCAGGCCGCTGCCCCGGGCGACCGCGTCGAGGCGGACCTCGCCCCGTTCGATCAACCGGCAGGCCAGGGCGACCCGTTCGCCCGTCAGCCACGCCAGCGGGGTCGTGCCCAGTTCCGCGCGGAAGCGGCGGTGCAGGGTCGCCGGGCTGACGGCGGCCCGGTCCGCCAGGTCCGCGACGGTCAGCGGCCGGTCGAGCCGCTCCTGCGCCCACGCGAGGACCGGCGCGAGCGACGCGTCCGGGACGTCCGGTACGGGGCGCTCCACGAACTGCTTCTGCCCGCCGTCCCGGTGGGCCGCGAAGACCAGGCGCCGGCTGACCGCGTTCGCGGTCTCCGCCCCGTGGTCGCGCCGCACGACGTGCAGCCCGAGGTCGAGCGCCGCCGAACTCCCCGCCGCCGTCAGGATGTCGCCGTCGTCCACGAACAGCACGTCCTCCTCGAACCGCACCGCCGGGAACCGCCGCCGGAAGGAGTCCGCCCACTGCCAGTGCGCCGTGGCCCGCCGCCCGTCCAGCACCCCCGCCTCCGCGAGCGTGAAGGCCCCGCTGCAGAACCCGACCAGCCGGGCCCCGCGCGCGTGCGCCCGCCGTACCGCGTCGAGCACGTCCGGGCGGCGCGGCATCTCCACGTCGGGCCGGTTCGGCACGATCACCGTGTCCGCGCCGTCCGCCGCCTCCAGACCGGCGACGCCGGTGAGGGTGAAGAAGCCGTCCCGCATGAGGGTGTCCGGATCCGGCGAGCAGAGCCGGAAGTCGTACAGCAGCTCCCGGCCCTCCCCCAGCTCCGGCCTGCGCAGCCCGAAGACCTCCGTGGCGCAGCCGAGCTCGAAGGGGTTGGAGTGCGCGTCGACGATCACGACGACCCGGTGGAGCGGTGTGGCCGGACGCGGTTGCGAGGATCCTTGCGGCATGTGCGATTCCTAGCACTCGCGCCGGATCGGCACCACGGCCGAGGATCGGTCCATGCGCAACGAACCCCTCTCCCTCGCCACCGCCCTCGCCTCCTTCGACGACCTCTGGAGCCCCCGCATCGCGGCCCGCGTCAACGACTACGACGTCCGCGTCACGAAGGTCCGGGGCGAGCACGTCTGGCACGTCCACGACGACACCGACGAGTTCTTCCTCGTCCTCGACGGCGAGCTGTACATCGCCCTGCGCGAGCCCGCCGGCGAGCGTACGGTCCGCCTCCCCCGCGGCTCCGTCTTCACCGTCCCGCGCGGCACCGAGCACCGCCCGTCCTCCCCCGACGGCGCCTCGATCCTCCTGTTCGAGCCCACGGGCACGTCCACGGTCGGTGACCGCCACGACGAGGTCCCGTCCCACGTCGACGCGACGACGGGCCACGTGCTGGACCTCTGAGGCCGGGCGCCTTTCAGTGGGACGCGCGCCGCCGGCGCCCGACCGCGAGCACGACGCTCGTGACGGTCGCGGCGACGGCGGTCCCGCCGAGGACCAGGAGCCCCGGGTTCACCCACCACGGGACGATCTCCATTCCCCGGCACACCAGGCTCACCGGGAGCGCGCTGCTGTGGTCCGGGTAGACCTTCGTCCCCGCCTTGAAGTAGCAGGCGTCCTCGGGGAAGAGGAACGGCAGGTACGAGAGGCCGTAGAGGTGCAGCGCGCCGCCCGCGAGGTACGCGAACGCGGCGATCCAGGCGGCCTTCCTGGCGGCGGTACGAGGAGGGCGGGGCAACTCGGGCCGGGGCAGTTCGTCGCCCCTGCGGGCCCGGACGAGGCCCGCGTACGTGATCCCCGCCCAGGTGGGTAGCGCCAGGGCGAGGATCACCATTCCCATGAGGGTCGCCACGGTCAGCGGCCGAGACGCCCCTCGGCGGCGGCGCTCACGAAAACCGCGAAGGCGGCCGGGGCGGCGAGGAAGGCGGGGCCTTCGGGGTTCTTGGAGTCCCGGACGGCTACGTGGGCGGTGAGGTCGGCGACCTCGATGCACTGCCCGCCGTTGTCCGCACTGTACGAGGACTTACGCCAGTGGGCGCCCGTCAGGTTCTGGTTGGTTGCCATAGTGCTCCTCCATGACGCGGGCGATCAGTTGAGCCGATTCCTCTACGGAGAGGGCAGCCGCTCGCAGGTGATCGTAACGGAGGAACCCCTCCCTGACGGCGGACGGATTGGCGGTCATGTGCCCCTGAACGAAGTCCTCGGTGTAGACGATGTCCGGGTCGTCGTCGAAGCGTAGAAGGTTGAAGGAGCCATGCGCGCCCGCATGCGCGCCGGCCTTGAACGGAAGGATCTGAATCTTCACCCACTCCCGTTCCTGCATACGCAAGAGGTGGGCGAGTTGGGCTCGCATGACCTCCTTTCCGCCAACCTTCTGCCGGAGGACCGCCTCGGTCATCACCACCCAACACAACGGCGGCGTTTCACGTTCCAGCACTCGCTGTCGCTCGATGCGAGCGGCGACCTTGGCGTCCAGGTCCTCCCCCTCCGACAAGGCCCTCAGTACCTCCCGCGCGTACTCCGGCGTCTGGAGCAGGCCGTCCACCACGCCCGCCTGGAAGGAGTAGATGTACGTCGCCCGCGCCTCCAGGTCCGCGTACGGCTGGAACCACGTCGGCAACTGGCTCCTCAGCACCAGCCCCACCAGCCTCGTGAACGTCCCGCCCGTGATCAACGCGGCGTCGAGTTGTTCCGAGAACCGCCGCGTCGGGACCTTCTTCGCCGTCTCTATCTGGCCGATCAGCGAGCCCGTGCAGTAGACGACGTCACCGAGCTGCGACTGGTTCAGTCCGGCCGCCTCCCTCAGACGGCGTAATTCCGCCCCGTAATAGTCCAGCGGCGAGGCGCTGGGATCGAGGTTGCGGATGTTGACCACGGCGAGGTCACCCCCCAGATCGACGCATCAAGGCGTTGTGTTCGGGCCGTAGCCGAGCGTAACGAAACGGGACCATCCTGGGGGCATGAATCAGGCAACAGACCTCTACCCTGCGGAACTTGCGACGAGTTACCGGATGGGCTTCACCGTGGGTGAGCACTCGGCCGGCCACATGCGCCGCATCCTGCACATGTTCCTCACGCGGTGGGAACTCGTCCGATTGTCCGACTCCGCGGCCCTCGCGCTCACCGAGCTGGTCGCGAACGTCGTCCGGCACGTGCCGGGCCGCAGGTGTTCCGTGCTGATCCTGCGGGAGCCGCACGGGCTGCGGGTGGAGGTGGCGGACGGGGTGCCCGGGACCGTGGTCGCGAAGGCGGGCGGGGAGCTGGACGAGGGCGGGCGGGGGCTCGTCCTGGTGGAGGCCGTGACGGACCGGTGGGGGGTCGAGGAGCGGGCCGGCGGGAAGACGGTGTGGTTCGAGTGCGACGCGTAGGGCACGATGGGCGCCCGTACCGCCGTACCCGTCAGTAGGAGCCACCATGTCCGAGCCCAGCCCCGAGATCCTTGCCGCCTTCGAGGCCGCGAAGGGCTTCATGCCCGCCGGGGAGGGGCTCGCGCTGTACGGGGCGGCCGCCGAGGCCGCGAAGCTGGGGCTGCCGCTCCTGGAGGTCGGGACGTACTGCGGGCGGTCCACGATCCTGCTCGCGGACGCGGCCCGGCGGGCGGGGACGGTCGCGGTCACCGTGGACCACCACCGGGGCAGCGAGGAACAGCAGCCGGGGTGGGAGTACCACGACCCGACCGTGGTCGACCCCGAGGTGGGGGTCATGGACACCCTGCCGACCTTCCGGCGGACCCTGCGCAAGGCGGGTCTGGAGGAGTACGTGATCGCGGTCGTCGGGCGGTCGCCGCAGGTGGCGAAGGTGTGGGCCGGGCAGCTCGGCCTCGTGTTCGTCGACGGCGGGCACACCGACGAGCACGCCGTGAACGACTACGAGGGCTGGGCCCCCAAGGTCGCCCCCGGCGGTCTGCTGGTCATCCACGACGTCTTCCCGGACCCGGCGGACGGCGGCCAGGCCCCGTACCGGATCTACCTCCGCGCCCTGGAGTCGGGCGACTTCGAGGAGGTCTCGGCCACCGACTCGCTGCGGGTGCTGCGCCGCCGCTGAGGCGGGAACGGGCCGACGGCCGCCCCCTCGTGAGAGAAGGGCGGCCACCGGGCGGGGCTCCGCGTCTCAGAACCCCGACGTCACGTACAGGCAGTTCGTGTAGCTGTAGCCCGATTCGATCTTCGCCTTGCTCGTCTTGGTGTCCCCGGCCGCCGACGTGCCGGTGCCGGCCCGCTTCTGGAGGAAGTGGTAGTTGCCGGCGGGCAGTTGCAGGGTCGCCTTCGGGTACTTGGAGGCCGGGCCGGTGCACGCCTTGATCTTCTTCGGGTCCAGGAAGACCGAGCTCGGGTACTTGGTGCAGGTCGCGCACGCGTTCAGCGTGATCTTCCCGGTCGTCGGGCCCGTGTAGAGCAGGTCGACCGCGCCGGGGCCGTCGTTGCTCACCACCATGACCATCCGGGCCCCGCCGGGGGCCTTCGCCGGGGGCAGGCTCTTGCCGGCCTCGGGCTCCTCGTCCGCTATCTCGGCGGCGATGGCGATCGAGCGCGCGTGCGCGGCCTTCGAGCTGGTCGGGTGGTCCTTGGCGAACCGCGTCATGGTCGTGACCGCGTCGCCGAAGTCCTTGTTCCTGAACTGCGAGGTTCCGCAGGCGAATTCGCCCTTCTCGACGGTCGCCACGGCCTCCCGCGCGGCGCCCAGGAAGACGGCGTCCGTCAGGGAGTCCAGGGAGGTGCGGATCGCCCGCACCTCCAGGACGGTGTCACAAGGGGTGGCACCTCCGTCGAGGGCGGCGGACCGCTTTTTGATCGCCTCCCGGACGGCCGGTTCGACGCGGGTCGCCTGGGCCGACTTCGGGAAGGTGTCGAGGAGCGCGTTCAGGCTCGTCTCGGCGGGCGGGTCGGCCGCCTGCACACCGAGCGCGGCCGTCCCGCACGCGTAGAGCGACTCGGCCAGCGGCTCGTCCGTCTTCGCCGGCCGGGAGCCGAGGAGTTCCTTGTCGAACGTGCCGGACAGGTCCCGCAGGTGCGTGAGCGGCGCGACCGCCTTGCAGTAGTCCTTCTTCGCGTACGGGGTGGAGAGCTGCGCGTAGTACGCGTCGAGGCGCGCGGGGACCAGCTTCCCGGCCCGCGACCCGGCGTGTTCCGTGCCGAGGTCCTGGTAGGTGTCGAGCGCCCTGCGGTAGGTCGGCTCGGCGCGGTCGAAGAGGAGGCCCTCGCCGGACTCGACGAGTTCGTCGGCTTCGGCGAGGCGTGCGAGCAGGGCCTCCTCCTTCGCCTCGTCGCGGGCCGCCCCGTACGCGAGGGAGCCCCCGGCGGGCACGGCGAGCAGCACCAGGGCGAGCGGCAGCGCCAGGCGCCGGAGACCGGCGCCGATCCGGAGGGTGGCGCGCAGCCCGCGCCGGAAGCCGTCGGCCGCGGCGGCGAGCAGGACGACCCCGTACCCGACGAGGACGCCCACGGGGACGCCGTCGACGTCGGCGGGGAGCGCGACCACGAGCAGGGCGATCGTGGCGAGCCAGCAGAGCGCGGCGCCGACCCAGTGACGCAGGAGCACGTACCCCAGGCCGAGGCCGGAGAGGTTGAGCAGGCCGATCGCGGCGGCCTGCACCGGGTTCGCGGGGCCGGACGGCCGCGCGGGCGGCGGGGTGCCGGGGCCGGGCGGGGGGCCGTAGCCGGGAGGTCCGTACCCGGGGGGTCCGTACCCCGGGGGTCCGTACCCCGGCGGGGGTCCGTAGCCGGGCGCGGTCGGGGGGCCGGGCTGCGGGAAGCCGTATCCGGGCGCGCCGGCGCCGGCGCCCGGGGGCACGGGACCGGAGGGCGCCGGGCCGGAGGGCTCTCCGGAGGCTTGGCCGGGACCCTGGCCTTGGCCGGGAGCCTGCCCGGGACCCTGGTCTTGGCCGTGAGCCTGTCCGTACGGCTGCCCGTGACTTTGGCCGGGAACCTGTCCGGACGGCTGCCCGGAAGCCTGCCCGTACGGCTGTCCGGCGCCTTGCCCGTGGGCCTGCCCAGCCGCCTGTCCGGGCACTTCCGGTGGCGGCCCGAAGGCGAGCGTGGGTGTGGCGGGCGGCCGGGCCGGGGCCGCCGGTGCCGTCGGGGCCGCCGCCGGACGTACCGGCGCCCAGGGCGGTGCCTCCGGTGCCGGACCCACGCGCGGGTCGGGAGCCGACGGCCCCCGCCCACCCTGATTCTGGTTCGGAACGTCCTCGCCCGGGATTCTGTCCACCGGCTCGGGACGTGCGTCGTTCGGTTCTTCCCCCACCACGGTCCCCCTCGTGGGTCCATGCGCGGTGGCACCCCACCGTCGCCTCTTGCTGGATACCCTTCACCGTCTCCGCACACGCGTCCACCGCTCTTCCCGGGCGGTGACCAACCTGCGACGCACCCCTGCGGGATTTCGCCTTCCGCAAGGCCTAAAGTCGCGGGGTGCCGAACGACCGCCGCAAGACCGCCCGCCGCCCCCTCGCCCTCCTCCTCGCCGCCGCGGGCTGCTGCGCCGCGCTCGCCGGGTGCGGGGCCGCCCCGGACCCGGGCGCCCCGCCGTCGGACAAGGCCCCGGGCTCCCGGGGGCCGTCCGCGAGTCGTACCGCCCCCTCCACCCCCGCTCCCGCCTCCACCGCACCGGAGAACCGTTCCCTCGCCGGGCGGACCGTCGTCGTCGACCCCGGTCACAACCCCGGCAATTTCCAGCATTCCAAGGAAATCAACCAGAAGGTGAACATCGGGACGAACCACAAGGAGTGCGACACCACGGGCACGTCGACCGAAGCCGGTTACGCCGAGGCCTCCTTCACCCTCGACGTCTCCCACCGGCTGCGGGACCTCCTCGTCGCGCGGGGGGCGGAGGTGGTGCTCACCCACGATGCCGACCGCCCCTGGGGCCCCTGCGTCGACGAGCGGGCCCGGATCGGCAACGCGGCCCGCCCCGACGCCGTCGTCTCCGTCCACGCGGACGGTTCGGCCGTCGGCAACCGCGGTTTCCACGTGATCCTCCCCGCACGCGTGCGGGAGGGCGCCGCCGACACCGCGAAGATCGTCGGCCCCTCCCGCGAGCTGGGCGAACGGATCGCGGACCGGTTCGCCCGCGCCACCGGCACCGCACCCTCCAACTACCTCGGCGGGGGTACGGGGTTGGACGTACGGGACGATCTCGGCGGGCTCAATCTCTCAACCGTCCCCAAGGTCTTCGTCGAATGCGGCAATATGCGTGATCCGAAGGACGCGAAGCTGCTCACCTCGGCGGCGTGGCGGCAGAAGGCGGCCCAGGGGATCGCGGAGGGCATCGCCACCTACCTCGAGGGGTAGAACCGGCGGGCGATAGATTCTCCGTACGATGGGGCCACCCCCCTGCCACGAACTCGAGCGCCACTCCGACGCGACGGCCACCGACGCGACGACGACCCGACGAAGGACTTCTCACGTGAATATCCGCTCCCTCACCCGAGGCGATGGCGTGCTGATCGGCGCAGCGGTGGTGCTGTTCATCGCCTCGTTCCTGGACTACATCTCCTACAAGGGCCTCGCGATCGACGCCCCGAACGCCTGGGACTCGCTGGGGAACGCCATCGGCGTCTACCTGGTGGGAGTGATCGGCGCGGCCCTGGTCGTCCTGAACCGCGCGCTGCCCCAGCCCCGCAAGGTCCTCGGGCTCGACCTCGGCCAGGTCGGGGTCGCGGCGACGCTCTTCACCGCGTGGTCCCTCTTCTGGACCGTCCTCGACCTCGGTGAGGTCGACGCCGGCGCCGGCCTGATCCTCGGCCTGATCGCCGCGCTCGTCCTCGCCGCCGCCGCGGTCGCCGGTCCGCTGGTCCCCGCCCTCAAGGCCCCGCTCGTCGGCGCCCCCAAGCCGCAGACCCCGCAGCCGTACGGCATGCAGCCGGGCCGGCCCGGCCCGCAGGGCGTCCCCGGCGGCTACGGCTACCCGGGCGCGCAGCAGCAGCCGTACGGGGGCGCGCACGACGCCTCGCAGGGCGCCGGCCACCCGTTCGGCCCGCAGGGCGGCGCCACCCCGCAGCCGCAGCCGCAGGCCGCCGAGCGGCCCGAGCCGCAGCAGCAGGCCCCGGCGCAGCCCGCCTCGGACTTCGCCCCGTTCTGGTTCGCGGTCCCGATCGCCCGTCCGCTGTACGCGGAGGACGGCGGTCAGGCCCCCATCGCCGAGCTGGCGCCCGGCACCTGGTACCTGGCGGTCGACCAGCGCGGTCAGGCCCTGGTGGCGCAGACGCAGGACGGGCGCCGCGGCGTCCTCCAGGACACCACCGGCATTCAGCGCGGCTGAGTCCCGCACACGACGAAGGCCCCCGTCCGAACGGGGGCCTTCGGTGTTCCCGGGGTTCAGCCGCCGAGCTGGGACGTGCTGGGAACCTGGTCCCTGACCTCCGCGCCGGCGCTCTTCCCCGCCTCCTTGACGCTGTTGATCATGTTCTCGAAGGCGCCGACGTCCCCCTCGCCGACCTCGCCCTTGCGGAACTTGGTGCCGAGGTCCTTGAGCGAGTCGATGCCGGCGGTGAGCGGCGCGACCGCCTTCGAGAGCAGCGGGTCGCCCTTGGCGTTGTTCGCCGCCGCCTTGAGCCGGTTGTACGTGAACGCGCCCGCGAGACCGGCCTTCACCAGGGCGAAGGTGCGTCCGTCCGCGCCCTTCTTGAACTTGCCCGCGCGGTACGGCTTCACGATCCACTGGTACGTGGCGCCCGCGGCGAGACCGGCGTTGGCGACGAACCGGGTCTTGGCCAGTTTCTGCCGCTCGGCGCTGCCCGACGGGGACGGTGCCGCCGACGGGTTCGCGGAGGCGCTCGCGCTCCGCGCGCCGTCGTCGTCGCCGCAGGCGGCGGTGGTCAGGAGCAGGGCGCAGCACAGCGGCAGCGCCACGGCTCCGCGCGAAAGGGTTCCGGGCACGGCGGGGACCTCCCTGGGGACTGTGGCGCCAGCCTCGCCCCGGGGCCGTACGGGCGCCACCGGGGCGACCCGTACGGGTACCCGGTCCCTCAGTGCGTGAGGTCCCCGCAGCAGTCCGGTTCGAGGCCGGCCGGGAGGCGTTCGCCGCCGAAGACGGCGACCGTGGCCTCCTCGCCGCCGAGCGCGGCCACCGCGAGCAGCAGGGACCCGGCGGTCCAGCTCGTCTGCTCCTCGGGCCACATGGCCTTGTCGGCCTCCGTGGCGCCCTCGAAGACGTACCCCGTCCAGTACATGCCGTTCGCGGCCCGCAGGTGCTGGATGTCCTGGAGGATCGTGAGGGCCCGGTCGGACTCCCCCACCGCCCAGAGGGCGAGGGCGAGTTCGCAGCTCTCGCCGCCGGTGACCCACGGGTTGGGGACCACGCAGCGCACGCCGAGTCCGGGCACGACGAACACGTCCCAGGACGCGGCGATCCGGGCCCTCGCCTCCTCGCCGGTGACCGCGCCGCCGAGGACCGGGTAGTACCAGTCCATCGAGTAGCGGGACTTGTCGAGGAAGCGCTCGGGGTGGCGGCGGATCGCGTGGCCGAGGGCCCCGGCCGCCAGCTCCCAGTCCGGCTGCGGCTCCTCGCGGGCCTCGGCAACGGCGAGGGCGCAGCGCAGGGCCTGGTGGATCGAGGAGCTGCCGGTGAGGAGGGCGTCGGCGACGGGCTCGCCGGACGGCTCGCGCTTCCAGCCGATCTGGCCGCCGGGCTGCTGGAGCCCGAGGACGAACTCCACGGCGGCGTAGACGACGGGCCACATCCGGTCGAGGAAGGCGTCGTCACCGGTGGACAGGTGGTGGTGCCAGACGCCGACCGCCACGTACGCGGTGAAGTTGGACTCCCGGCTGCGGTCGGTGACCCGCTCCGGGTCGCCGTCGTGGTAGGCCGCGTACCAGGAGCCGTCGGCGTTCTGGTGGCGGGCGAGCCACTCGTAGGCGCGGGCGGCGGCGGCGTGCTCTCCGGCCGCGTCCAGGGCCATCGCGGCCTCGACGTGGTCCCAGGGGTCGAGGTGGTGGCCCCGGAACCAGGGGATCGCGCCGTCCTCGCGCTGGACGGCGAGTATCCCGGCGACGGTCTCGGCGGCCTGCTCGGCGGTGAGCACGCCGGGCAGGACGAGGTGCTCGGCGATCCGCTCGGGGCTCGTCACTCGGCATCGGCCTTCGGAAGGTGCGGCTTGGTCGCGTACGCCACGAAGCTCTTGCCGACGACCGGGTTGAGGAGCTGCTCGGCGACCCGGGTCAGGGCGGGCTTCTTCATGATGTCCCAGACCAGGAGCTTGTGGTACGCCCGGACCGGGAGCGCCTTGTCGTTGTCGACGCCGAAAGCGCACTTGAGCCACCAGTACGGCGAGTGCAGCGCGTGCGCGTGGTGGGTGCCGTACGGCCTGAGGCCGGCCTGCCGGATCCTGCCGAGGAGCTCGTCGGCCTTGTAGATGCGGATGTGGCCGCCCTCGACCTCGTGGTACTCGTCGGAGAGCGCCCAGCAGACCTTCTCGGGGCCGTAGCGCGGGACGGTGATCGCGATCCGGCCGCCGGGCTTGAGGACGCGGACCATCTCGGCGAGGACGCCCTTGTCGTCCGGGATGTGCTCCATGACCTCGGAGATGATGACGACGTCGAAGGACTCGTCGGGGAAGGGCAGGTTGAGGGCGTCGCCCTCCATCGCGGTCGCGGTGGCGCCGGCGGGGGCCTCCCCGGCCTCCTCCATGGCCGCGAACCACTTGGCGACCTCGCGGATCTCCTCGGCGTTCCGGTCGAGGGCCACGACCCGGGCCCCGCGCCGGTAGCACTCGAAGGCGTGCCGGCCCGCACCGCAGCCCAGATCGAGCACGCGGTCGCCGGGGGCGAGCGGGAAGCGGGTGAAGTCGACGGTCAGCACGAGGGCCTGCCTTCGCGGTCGGGACGGGGGCGGTGCGGGTGGGGGCGGTGCGGGTCGCGCACGGGCGCGTGTGCGTACGGGGTGGTCACCGGCGGACGTCCGGGGCGGCGGCGCCCCGGCGGGCGATCGCCTCCCGGTAGAGCTCGGCGGTGCCCTGGGCCGCGCGGGCCCAGGTGAAGCGGTCGAGGACCCGTTCCCGTCCGGCGGCGCCGAGCCGGGCGCGCAGCTCCGGATCGCCGAGGACCCGGCCGAGGGCGGTGGCGAGCGCGCCCGCGTCGCCGGGCGGCACGGCGAGGCAGGTCTCGCCGTCGGGGCCCGCGACCTCGGGGATCGCGCCGCCGGTGGTGGCGACGAGCGGGGTGCCGGTGGCCATGGCCTCGGCGGCGGGCAGCGAGAACCCCTCGTACAGCGAGGGCACGCAGGAGACCTGGGCGGAGCGGACGAGGTCGACGAGCTCGGCGTCGCTGATGCCCTTGACGAACTCGACGGCGCCTTCGAGGCCGTACCGCTCGATGGCCCGGGCGACCGGGCCGTCCTCGGCGCGCCTGCCGACGACGACGAGGTGCGCGTCGGGGTTCTCGGTGCGGAGCTTGGCGAGCGCCTCGACCAGGTGGACCAGGCCCTTGAGGGGGACGTCGGCGCTGGAGGTGGTGACGATCCGGCCGGGGACCTCGGCGACCGAGGGGTCCGGGGACCAGAGGTCGGTGTCGGCGCCGATGTGGACGACCCGGATGCGGTCCTCCCGTACGCCGAGGTGCTCGACGATCTCCCGGCGGGAGGTGCCGGAGACGGTGAGCACGGACGGCAGGCGGCGGGCGACCCGCTTCTGCATGCCGGTGAAGCCGTACCAGCGGCGGACCGAGAAGCGGCGCTTCCAGCCGTCGGCGGCGTCGAGTTCGAGCTGCCGGTCGACGGTGATGGGGTGGTGGATCGTGGTGACCAGGGGCGCGCCGAGCGCGCGCGGGCCGCCGAGGAGTCCGTACCCGAGGGTCTGGTTGTCGTGGACGACGTCGAAGTCGCCGCGGCGGGCGGCGAGCATGCGGCGGGCCCGCAGGGAGAAGGTGAGCGGCTCGGGGAAGCCGCCGGTCCACATGGTGGCGACTTCGAGGGCGTCGATCCAGTCGCGGTACTCGTCGCGCTTCGGGGTCCGGAAGGGGTCCGGGGAGCGGTAGAGGTCGAGGCTGGCGATCTCGGTGAGCGGCACGCCCTCGTCGAGCGTCGGGTACGGCTGGGAGCCGATGACCTCGACGGTGTGGCCGAGGCGGGCGAGCTCGCGGGAGAGGTGCCGGACGTAGACGCCCTGGCCTCCGCAGAAGGGGTTCCCCTTGTACGTGAGGAGAGCGATCCGCAACGGACCGTTGCCGGGGTCGGTGACACCCCGGGGGCCTGCCTCTACGGCCTCGGCGGTCATGCGCGGCCCCCTTCGAGCGTGCGTTTCGCCGGAGCGTAACCGCTGGCGTTAATCTAGAACAAGTTACAGACTCGGCCGTCGCCCGGTCGTCCGGGAGGAAAGAATCTACCGGCAGGTAGCGGCGCGGTGAGATCCGGAGCGGGTGATTCGCGCCACGGCGCCGCCACCGCCATACTGTCGCTCCCCACCGCACGGAACGGGACCCCATGACCGCAGAGAACAGAGCGGAGCACGGCACGGCCGTACCCCTCACGGAGCGCCAGGAGGAGCGGCGGCGGCGCATCCTGGACGCCAGCACGCGGCTCGCGTCGCGGGGCGGGTTCGACGCCGTGCAGATGCGGGAGGTGGCCGAGGAGGCGGGCGTGGCGCTGGGCACGCTGTACCGCTACTTCCCGTCGAAGATCCACCTGCTCGTCGCGGTGATGCAGGACCAGCTCCGGCACCTGCACACCACGCTGCGCAGGCGGCCCCCGGCGGGCGCGGACCCGGCGGAGCGGGTCGCGGAGACCCTGATGCGGGCCTTCCGGGCGCTCCAGCGGGAGCCGCAGCTGGCCGACGCGATGGTGCGGGCGCTGATCTTCGCGGACCGGGGGGCGAGCGCCGAGGTGGACGAGGTCTCGCGGCTGACGACCGCGATCGTCCTGGACGCGATGGGGACCGGGCACCCGACGCCGGAACAGCGCTCGGCGGTCCGGGTGATCGAGCACACCTGGCACTCGGCGCTGATCACATGGCTGTCGGGGCGGTCCTCGATCGCGCAGGTGAAGATCGACATCGAGACGGTGTGCCGGCTGATCGGGGCGACGGCGCCCACCGCGTGACCGCCGCTACCTCTGTTACGGCTGCTGTCCGTCGGCCCCGCCGGCGGACAGGGCGGATCGCAGGGGGAGCGGGATGCGGTCGCGGATCTCGTCGGTGCAGGCCTTGTCGGCGGCCGACACGCTGATCAGTCCCGTCTCGAAGCCCTGGAACTCCGCCGACAGGGTCCAGCCGCGCTTCGTGAAGTACTTGTGGGCGATCTGGACCGTCCCGTTCCCGTCCCTGCGCTCGGGCACCTCGAAGGACGGCTGCCAGCCGCGTTCGCGCAGTTCGCCGAGCACCGCCTCGTACCGTTCGAGGCCGACCTTCTCGTCCTCCGTCCCGTAACCGCGGTAACCAGCCTCGCAGCGGGCCGCGGTCATCTCCGCCACGTCCGGATCGTTGGCCGGGGCCCCCGCGTCCGCGGCCGACGCCTCGATGTCGGCCTGGGCCGAGGCCTTCGTGACCGGGCCGGTGTCCTCGGCCCGGGGCGTCGCCGAGGAGGCGGCGGACGTCCCGTCCCGCTTCTCCGCGTCGTCCGTCCCGCCGTCGCCCGTGCCGCAGCCCGCGGCGCCGAGCAGCACGGCCACGACCACGGCCGCCCGGACCGCCGTCCCCTTGCGCACGTTCTTCCCCACCCTTGTCTCCCGCCCCTGTCGATCGCCGCCGGACGGTGATCGTCCGGCGGTGCCGGAGGAGTCCGGCACAGGGCCGGACGTGTCCGCCCGCCCGTTTCCGGGGGCCGGTGCGAGGCCGCTCACACCCTCCGTGAACAGCGGGTACGGGCCGGTAGAGTGAACGGGTCGTCATCATGCCCGTACGGGGGGAAACCGGTGGAAATCCGGTGCTGACCCTTCCCCAAGCTCTCGGCTGCGCTCGAGCAGGGGATGCCCCAAGCCGTCAACCATCTTGGGGTGGTGAGCCGGAATGCCCCGGACGGGACGTGACCGCCGGCACCGTCGAGGAATACGGAGCCGGAGCCGGTGCCCCGAGGCGTGCCGTGCCCGGCCGCAGGAGAGGGCCCCATGAACACCGTCCGCCGCGCCGCCGCCGCGCTCGCCGCCACCGTCGCCGTACTCGGCGCAGGAGCAGCCGGGCAGGCCTTCGCCGCGCCCTCCCCGACCCCCTCCACCGGGAAGCTCCCGGCCGGCCTGTACGGCACGAAGGACCCGACGTACGACGGCGTCTGGCGCCAGTCGCTCTCCTTCCTCGCCCAGCGCGCCACCGGCTACCAGCCCTCCGACCGGGCCGTGGAGTGGCTCCTCGGCCAGCAGTGCGAGGACGGCTCCTTCGCCTCCTACCGCGCGGACGCCGCGAAGCCCTGCGACGCGAAGACGATGCGCGACACCAACGCCACCGCCGCCGCCGTCCAGGCGCTCGCCGCCGTACGCCGCCAGAGCGCCGCCCCCGAGAAGGCCGATCAGGCCGTCAAGGACGGCACCGGCTGGCTGAGGACCGTGCAGAACAAGGACGGCGGCTGGGGCTACGGCGTCGGCGGCGCGAGCGACGCCAACTCCACCTCCGTCGTCGTCGGCGCGCTCGCCGCGACCGGCACGCGCCCCACCACGTTCACCTCCGCCGGGGGCCGCACCCCCTACGACGCGCTCCTCTCCTTCGCCCTGCCCTGCACGGACGAGGAGGGCCCCGGCGCCTTCGCGTACCAGCCCGACAAGACCGGGAAGCTGCTCGCCAACGCCGACGCGACCGCCGCCGCCACCCTCGCCGGGCTCGGCAAGAGCATGGTCGCCACCAAGGCCTCCCCCGAGCAGGCGCCCGCCTGCGCCGACCTGCCGAAGCCGACCGCCGAGCGGGCCGCCCTCAACGGCGCCTCCCACCTGGCGAAGGCCCTCGCGAAGACCCACCACCTCGTCCAGCCGCCGATGCCGGGCGCCGCCGACACGACCGAGCAGCCCGACTTCGGCAACACCGCCGACGCCGTCGTCGCGCTCTCCGCCGCCGGCGCCTCCAAGGAGGCCATGCCCGCCCTGGAATGGCTGGAGAAGAACTCCGCCGCCTGGGCGAAGGAGAACGGCCCGGCCGCCTACGCCCAGCTGATCCTGGCCGCCCGCGCGACGGAGACCGACCCGCGCGAGTTCGGCCCGGTCGACCTGGTCGAGCAGCTCAACGCCGCCGGGCCCGCGCCCAAGAGCCCCGACACCTCCGCCTCCTCCACCACCGGCGACGACGAGGACTCCGGCTTCGACCTCTGGTGGATCATCGGCATCGGCACGGTCGTCGGCGTCGGCATCGGCTTCCTCCTGAGCGGCCGCAAGAAGTGACCCCCGCCGCCGTCAGGACCCCCACGGCCAGGACCACCGCCAGGGTCGCGGGCGCCGCGGCCGGGGCGCTGCTGACCCTCGCCGGGGTCGCGGCCGCCCCGGCGCACGCCGCCGGCTACCGCTACTGGTCGTACTGGGAGAGCGACGGCGGCAGACCCTGGGCGTACGCCACGCAGGGTCCGGCGACCGCCCGGCCCGCCGACGGCGACGCGGTCGGCTTCCGCTTCGCGGTCAGCCAGGAGGCCGACGACACCGCCCGACCCACCGCCGCCCCGGACTTCACCCGGATCTGCGGGGACGTGGCGGCGAAGGACGGCACGAAGCGGATCGCGGTCGTCGTCGACTTCGGCGGCCCGGCCGACGCCCCGCCCGGCGAGACCCCGCCCGCGCGGCGGACCACGACCGGCTGTGCGCAGGTCCGGCCCGACGCGACCGGCGCGGAGGCGCTCGCCGCCGTGGCGAAGCCGCTGCGGTACGACAGCGCGGCCATGCTGTGCGGGATCGCCGGCTATCCGGCGCGGGGCTGCGGCGAGGCGGTGGGCGAGGAGCCGACGGCCGCCCCCAGCCGTGTGGAGAAGCCGAAGGCCGACGGCGGTGGCGGTCCGTCCGTCGGCGTGCTCGTCGGCGGGGCGGCCGTCCTGGCGCTCGGCGGGGCCGCGATGGCGAAGGCCCGCCGTCGCGGATGAGCACCGCCCCCGCTCGCGGCGCGCTCCGGAGCGCGCTCACGGCTCCCGCTCGCGGCGCCCTCCGCGCCGTGCTCACGGCTCCCGTGGCGACCCGGGCCAACGCCCTGCACGCGGGCGCGTGGTGGCTGTGGGCGCTCGGCCTGGCCGTCGCCGCCTCCCGCACCACCAACCCGCTCCTGCTCGGCCTGGTCGTCGGCGTCGCCGGCTACGTCGTCGCGGCCCGCCGCACGGACGCGCCCTGGGCCCGCTCGTACGGCGCGTTCGTGAAGCTGGGCCTGCTCGTGGTGGCCCTCCGCGTCCTCTTCTCCCTCCTCCTCGGCTCCCCGATCCCGGGCACGCACCTCCTCTTCACGCTGCCCGAGGTGCCGCTGCCCGACTGGGCGCAGGGGGTGCGGATCGGGGGCCGGGTGACGGCCGAGCAGCTGCTCTTCTCGGTGTACGACGGCGCGAAGCTGGCGACCCTGTTGATCTGCGTGGGCGCGGCGAACGCGCTCGCCAACCCGGCGCGGCTGCTCAAGTCGCTGCCGGGAGCCCTCTACGAGGCGGGGGTCGCCGTCATCGTGGCGATGACCTTCGCGCCGAACATGGTCGCCGACGTGGTCCGGCTGCGGACCGCCCGCCGGCTGCGGGGCCGTCCCACGGGCGGGGTCCGGGCGGTCCTCCAGATCGGCCTGCCGGTCCTGGAAGGAGCCCTGGAACGCTCGATCGCGGTGGCGGCGTCGATGGACGCGCGGGGGTACGGGCGCACGGCCCACGTCCCGGCGTCCGTGCGCCGCACCACGAACGTCCTGACCCTCGGCGGGCTCCTCGGCATCTGCGCGGGCTCGTACGGGCTGCTCGCGGCGGAGGGCGCGGGCTACGGGCTCCCGCTGCTCGGCGCCGGGCTCCTCGCCGCCGTGGCCGGGCTCCGGCTCGGCGGGCGCCGGACCGTGCGGACCCGGTACCGGCCCGACCGCTGGGGCGCCCGGTCCTGGCTGGTGGCCGGGTCCGGGGCGGCGGTCGCGGTCCTGATGATCCGGGCGAACGCGTACGCCCCGGAGGCGCTGCACCCCGGGGTCGTCCCCCTGGCGGCCCCGGAGCTGCCGCTGCTGCCCGCGCTGTCGGTCCTGGTGGGCCTCGTCCCCGCGTTCGTGGCCCCCGTACCCGAGGAGAACCCGTGATCCGCTTCGAGAACGTCTCGGTGAGGTACGAGGAGGACGCCGAGCCCACGCTCCGGAACCTCGACCTCACCGTCCCGGAAGGGGAACTGGTCCTCCTGGTGGGCCCCTCGGGCACGGGCAAGTCGACCCTCCTCAACGCGGTCTCCGGCCTGGTCCCGCACTTCACGGGCGGCACGCTGACGGGCCGGGTGACGGTCGACGGCCGGGACACCCGGACGCATCCGCCGCGCGAACTGGCGGACGTGGTGGGCACGGTGGGGCAGGACCCGTCGACCCACTTCGTCACCGACACGGTCGAGGACGAGCTCGCGTACGGGATGGAGTCCCTGGGGCTCGCGCCCGGCGTCATGCGGCGCCGGGTCGAGGAGACCCTCGACCTCCTCGGCCTCGCCGAACTCCGCGACCGCCCGATCGCGACGCTCTCCGGCGGGCAGCGCCAGCGGGTCGCGATCGGCTCCGTCCTCACCCCGCACCCCAAGGTCCTCGTCCTCGACGAGCCGACCTCCGCGCTCGACCCGTCGGCGGCGGAGGACGTCCTCGCGGTCCTCCAGCGCCTGGTCCACGACCTCGGCACGACGGTCCTCCTCGCGGAACACCGCCTCGAACGCGTCGTCCAGTACGCCGACCAGGTCCTCCTCCTCCCCGAGGCGGTCATGGGCCCCCCGTCCGCCGTCATGTCCCGCTCCCCGATCCACCCCCCGGTGGTCTCCCTGGGCCGCCTGGCGGGCTGGACGCCGCTGCCGTTGACGGTGCGGGACGCGAGGAGGAGGGCGGGGGAGCTGAAGGGGCGGCTGGAGCCGTTGATCGGGACGGGGATCTCTGCGGCTGTCCCTGCGGGGCCTCTCCCCCACCCCTCCCCCCACGCCCTCGGGCGTGGGGGGAGGGGTGGGGGCTTCTCCCTCTTCCCGCGGCGCCGGCACCAGCCGCGGCCGCAAGACAGGCCGCACCCCACCCCCCTCGTCCTCACCGACTCCCTCCACGTCCGCCGCGCCCGCGTAGAGGCCCTCCGCAAGATCGACCTCCGGGTCGACCCCGGCGAGACCGTCGCCCTCATGGGGCGGAACGGCGCCGGCAAGTCGACCCTCCTGGCCGCCCTCGTCGGCATGATCGCCCCCACCTCCGGCACCGTCCGGATCGCGGGCCGGGCCCCGCACGCCACCGACCCGCGCGAGCTGATCCGCCGGGTCGGTCTGGTGCCGCAGGAGCCGAGGGACCTGCTGTACGCGGACACCGTCGCCGCCGAGTGCGCGGCGGCCGACGCGGACGCGGGCGCGGCGGACGGGACCTGCCGGGCCCTGGTGTCCGAGCTGCTGCCGGGCGTCGCGGACGACACGCACCCCCGGGACCTGTCCGAGGGCCAGCGCCTCGCCCTCGCCCTGGCCGTCGTCCTGACCGGCCGCCCGCCGCTGCTCCTCCTGGACGAGCCGACCCGGGGCCTGGACTACGCGGCCAAGGCCCGCCTGGTCGAGCACCTGCGCGCCCTCGCGGCGGACGGGCACGCGATCGTGCTCGCCACGCACGACGTGGAGCTGGCCGCCGAGCTGGCCCACCGGGTGGTGATCGTCGCGGACGGCGAGGTGGTCGCGGACGGCCCGACGGCCGAGGTCGTGGTCTCCTCGCCCGCGTTCTCGCCGCAGGTGGCCAAGATCCTGGCCCCCCAGCCGTGGCTCACGGTCGAGCAGGTGGAGCGGGCCCTGGAGGAGGCGCGGTGAGCGCCCTCCGCCTCGGCCCCCGCTCGATCGCCGCCCTCGCCCTCGTCTCCCTGATCGGGATCGCCGCCTTCTGCTGGCCCCTGTTCGCGGACGCCGGTTCGGCGGTGACGTCACACGCCGGTGACGCTCCGTGGCTCTTCGCGGCCCTGCTGCCGCTGCTCGTCGCGGTCGTGGTGGCGACCATCGCGGACTCCGGCATGGACGCGAAGGCGGTCGCGATGCTGGGAGTGCTCGCCGCCGTGGGCGCGGCGCTGCGCCCGCTGGGGGCGGGGACGGCCGGCCTGGAGCCGATGTTCTTCCTGATGGTGCTGAGCGGCCGGGTCCTGGGCCCGGGCTTCGGCTTCGTCCTCGGCGCGGTGACGATGTTCGCGTCCGCGCTGCTCACGGGCGGTGTGGGCCCCTGGATGCCGTTCCAGATGCTGTCGATGGGCTGGTTCACGATGGGGGCGGGGCTGCTGCCGGGGCAGCGGACGCTGCGGGGCCGGGGCGAGCTCCTGATGCTCTCCGCGTACGGCTTCGCGGCGGCGTTCGCGTACGGCACGGTCATGAACCTCCAGGGCTGGGTCCTGCTCCAGGGCCTGAGCAGCGGGATCTCCTTCCAGCCGGGCGCCCCGCTCCACGAGAACCTGGTCCGCTTCCTCGCCTACGTCACCGCCACCTCCCTCGGCTGGGACCTCGGCCGGGCCGCGCTCACCGTCGTCCTCACGCTCACGGTCGGCGGCACGCTCCTGAGGGCGCTGCGGCGGGCGACGCGACGGGCGAACTTCGAGGCCCAGGTCACATTCGAGGGCCCGGAAGAGGCTCTCGCGAGTGAGCCGCCCCACAGGACCCAGGTCACGTACGAACCGGAATAGTAGGGGTACGCACCCGCCCGAAGTCCCGCATTCACCCCCACGGCCTGCGAAAACACCCCACCCTCCGCCCCCGGGACGTTCCTCCCGGGTCCGAACCTTCCTCGTACAGGGGGTCGTTGCATCGCCGTTCCGGCCCTGCTTCTCTGGTGGACGTCGCCAGGCAGCCGGTGCTCGTCGCAGCGCCTCAGGCAGGCCGGTCCCCCAGTTTCCGGGTCTCCCGGACCCTGGTTCCGGCTTGCCGAAAACGCCCGGCGCGACCTCTGTCCCCGAAGTTAGGTAGAAACCTTGATCCGCTCGCTCACCACTCGTGTCGCCGCCCGCAAGAAGACCTTCGCCGCCTCCGCAGCCGTGCTGCTGGGCGCGTCGGGCGCGGTGCTCGGCACGACGGGCTCGGCCTCGGCCGCCAGCCCGCAGGATGTCGCGCGACAGATCGTTCCCGCCTCGCAGTACGCGTCCTTCAGCAAGATCGTGGCCCACGAGTCCGGCTGGAACCACAAGGCCACCAACTCCTCCAGCGGTGCCTACGGCCTGGTCCAGGCCCTCCCGGCCTCGAAGATGTCCTCGGCCGGCTCCGACTGGAAGACGAACCCCGCCACCCAGATCAAGTGGGGTCTCAACTACATGAACGAGCGCTACGGCTCCCCGAACGCCGCCTGGGCGTTCTGGCAGGCCCACGGCTGGTACTAAGAAGTACCGGCCCCGGCACCGCACAGCGCACACGCAAGGCCCCGCCCTCCTCACGGAGGGGCGGGGCCTGCGGCGTTCCCGGGCCTCCTCCCCAGGAACCGGATCTTCCCCGCGTACGTCTGATCCGCCATGCGGGGGACACACCACATCCTGATCCGAAGAATCCTGACGGCCTTCGTCGCGCTGCTCGCGCTCCAGGCCGGCTCGCTCGTCGCACCGGCGTACGCCTGCGGCTGCGGTGCCATGGTCCCGGACAGGTCGCGGCGGATCGGCGTCGACCGCGAGGAGTCCGCCGTCCGCTGGGACGGGCGCACCGAGACGATCGTGATGCGCTTCAGCGTGCACGGGGACGCCGAGCGGGCGGCCTGGATCATGCCGGTGCCGAGCCGGGCCGGCGTCTCCCTCGGCGACCCGGAGCTGTTCGACGAGATCGACCGGCTCACCGCGCCCGAGCGGCGCGACCGCTTCCACTTCTGGCCGCGCGAGGACGACTGGCCGTTCGACGGCGACCACGGCGACGGGGCCGGGGCGCCGCCCGGCGCGGTCACCGGCGTCGGCGTCGTCGGCCGGGAGCGGCTCGGCCCCTTCGACGTGGCCCGGCTGACCGCCACCGACCCGGACGCGCTCGGCGACTGGCTCCGTACGAACGGCTTCGACCTGCCCGACCGGCTCACCGGCGCGCTCGGTCCGTACGTCGAGCGGAAGTGGGAGTACGTGGCGGTGCGCCTCGCGCCCGAGGAGGAGGGCGCCGTCCTCCGGGGCGAGCTGACCCCGCTGCGCATCGCCTTCGCCTCGACCGAACTCGTCTACCCGATGCGGCTCTCGCGGCTCGCGAAGACGCCCCAGACCCTCGGCCTGTCCGTCCTCTCCGACCACCGGATGGAACCCCGCTCCGCCATCGGCGGCGACCGGCCCGAGGTGACCTTCGCGGGGCGGATCGAGCGGCCCGGGGGCGCCGTGGCCGCGCTCGCGGGCGACCGGCCGGTCCATCTGACGGTCCTGGAACAGGAGTTCCCGCGCCCGGAGCGGATCGACGACGACCACCACCTGAGGCGGGTCGCCGACACCCCGTACCGGGAGGTCGTGTACACCGACCGGCTGCTGACCGCCGCCGGCGGCGTCCCCGTCTGGCTCCTGACGGTGGGCGGCGGCCTACTGCTCGCGGCGGTGGCGGCGCTGCCGGCCGTACGGGCGGCGCAGCGCCGCCGGGCGCCGGGGACGGGTGTACGTTCGACCGCATGACGAACCCTCAGTGGACCGATGTCGACCGCTACTTCACCGAGCTGCTCGCCCCGGACGACGAGGCGCTGTCCGCCGCGCTCGCCGCCTCGACGGCGGCCGGTCTGCCGGAGATCGCCGTCGCCCCCAACCAGGGCAAGCTGCTCCACCTCCTCGCCCGGGTGCAGGGCGCGCGGAACATCCTGGAGATCGGCACCCTCGGCGGCTACAGCACGATCTGGCTGGCCCGCGCGCTGCCCGCCGACGGGCGCCTGATCACCCTGGAGTACGACCCGGCCCACGCGGACGTCGCCCGCGCCAACATCGCCCGCGCCGGCCTCGACAAGCTCGTCGAGGTCCGCACGGGCGCGGCCCTGGACAGCCTGCCGCGGCTGGAGGCGGAGGGCGCGGGCCCGTTCGACCTGGTCTTCATCGACGCGGACAAGGTCAACAACCCGCGCTACGTGGAGTGGGCCCTGAGGCTCTCCCGGCCGGGCACGGTCGTCGTCGTCGACAACGTGGTGCGGGGCGGCAAGGTCGCCACCGCCCACCCGGACGACCCGTCCGTCACCGGCACCCGCGAGATGTTCGACCTGGTCGCCCGCGAACCGCGCCTGGACGCGACCGCGTTCCAGACGGTCGGCTCGAAGGGCCACGACGGGCTGCTGCTAGCGCGGGTGGTCGACTAGGGCCTGTCCGACCCCGATCCGCCGGACAGGCCCTGGGGCCTACGGCCCCCGCGGTCCCGGTCAGGGGGCGGGCAGCGCCGCGAGCTCCGCGTCGGCGCGCTCGGTGACCAGGGCGAGGACGCGGCCGGTGGCGGCCAGGTCCTCGGCGGGTATCCCGCCCCAGATGCGGGCGCTGAGGGGTGCGGTCTCCGCGCCGACGGCGGCGAGCAGCTCGCGCCCCGCGTCCGTGGGGCGGAGGTGCGGGCCGTCCGCGACGAGCAGTCGTCCGGCCAGCAGGTCGTCGAGGGTGGCGCGGATGTCGGCCGGATCGGCCTTGAGGTAGCCCTGGACCAGGGCGACGAGGCCGTCCGGCGTCTGCGGGGTCCCGGCGGCGGCGCGCAGGGCGATCTGCTGCTGGAAGGTGGCGCCGTGTCGGGCCAGGAAGTGTTCCAGGACGCCACGGGCGGCGTAGTGCGCCAGGGCGAGGACGCGGGAGTCGGCGGCGGGTGCGGTGGTGGTCACGGTGTTCTCCCTCGGGTGCTCGGGTCGTCGGGCGGGGATGGAGCGAGAGGCGCGTCGAGCAGGGCCGTCAGCTCCGCGGTGAACGCGTGGGTCCGCGGGTCGTCGAGGCCGCCGAGCGGCTCGAGGAGTTGCCGGAGCAGGTCCTGGACGACCGCGACGGCCCGCCGGGTCACGGTCCGGCCCTGCTCGGTGAGGGCGAGCTGTACGGCGCGCGGGTCGCGGGGGTCGCGGGTGCGCTCGACCAGACCGGCCGACTCCAGGGCGCGCGCCAGCTTCGAGACGTACAGCGCCTCCAGGCCGGTGTGGTCGGCCAGCCGTCGCTGACTGGGCCGCTCACCGGAGCGCTGCATGCCGTACAGCGACGCGACCAGCGAGTACTGCGCGTGCGTGAGGCCCAGCGGGGCCAGCGCGCGATCGACCGCGACGCGCCACTTGTTGGCGAGTCGCCACACCAGGAAACCGGGCGTGGGACCGGGTGAAGCCTTGCTCATGCCGATAGATTACATGGCGACTATATCCATGGCTACTATTTTCCGGCGGGCGTGGGGCGCACCCGGCACGGCGACGGGCCGGCACGGCGACGGGCCGACATGACGACGGGCCGACGGAACGGCCTCGACGAGAACGCCCGCGCCCCGTCGCGCGTTCACGCCCGAGGACGGTCCCCGGCGGAGGTCGCGCTCTGCCGCCACCCCGCGAAGAGCGGCAGCTCCCCGCCGGCGTCGAGGACGACGATGCCGAAGGGCCGGTCGAAGGCGATCCGCTCCACCGCCTCGCGGCGTGGCGAGGCCGCGCCCCGGGTCATCGTGACCTGGGTGACGGCCGCCGCCTCGACGCCCTCCTCGGCGACCTCGACCACCGCCTCCTGCACCACCTTGTCGATGAAGAGGGGGTTCGGGGAGAGGCCGGAGAAGTCGGCCCCGGGGCGCAGGGCCAGGTCGAGGCCGAGCGCCGCCAGGTGCGCGTGCGCCTCGGTCTTCGTACGGAGGGTGAAGCGCGGCAGGAGGAGGTCGACCGACCCGGCGGCGAGCCGCTCCCGCGCCCCGGGCCCGGCCCAGGCGGCGGGCAGCACCTCGTCGGGCCCGGCCCCCTCCGGACCGAGCACGAACCGCACCAGGACGGCCCCCTCCCCCGCGCAGGGCAGCTCCACGACGGTGACTCCGTCGGCGTACCAGACCCGGGCGGACGGAATCCGCAGCCGCATGGTCGGCACGGGGCGGGTGTCGCCGTACCCGTCGGTGAAGGGCTCGTCGCGGGTGAGGTGCCGGGGGAAGGCCACGGCCCAGGAGGCCTTCAGGGCGAGGGCGTTGAGCAGGAGGAGGTCCTCGGACCCGTCGAGCCCGAGCGGCAGTCCGTCGACCCGCCCGCCGGTGGCCTCCCGCACCCACGCGTCGAGCACGCCCTGCTCGTCCCCGCCCAACTCCCCGAACCGCACGTCGGGCAGCCCCCGCCGGAACTCCTCGCGGACCGGCACCCGGGCCCACACCCCACCGGCCACCCCGAGCCCCTCCGCCCCCGCGAGCCGCCGCCCGACCCCGGTCACGGCCCCGGCGGCCGCCTCCCCCTCGACCCCGAGCAGCCCGTACAACTCCCGGGCGGTCCGCCCCCGCGCCCCGGCCGCGACGCCCCCGAGCGCCAGCCACAACCCGACCGGCGACACGACGAAGTCCCCGTCCCCGAGCCGGGACAGCCAGCGCGCGGCCAGGGAACGTACCGTGTCCGCCGGGAAGGCGGGGTGCGTGTGGGTCATATCCTGCTCCTCATGAGCATCGTGAAGATCAACGTCCTGACCGTGCCGGCCGAGCAGCGCGAGGTGCTGGAGCAGCGGTTCGCCTCGCGGGCCGGGGCCGTGGAGGGGTCCGACGGGTTCGAGTGGTTCGAGCTGCTGCGGCCCCTGGAGGGGACCGACCAGTACCTGGTGTACACCCGCTGGCGCAGCGAGGAGGACTTCCAGAACTGGATGAACGGTTCCATGCGGGCCGCCCACCAGGGTGGCGGCGAGGGCGGCGGCGAGCGGCCGAAGCCCGCCGCTTCCGGGTCGACCCTGTGGTCGTTCGAGGTCGTCCAGCAGGCGTCCCCGAAGGGCTGAGGCCGGTAGAACCCGGCTGCGGAAGGGCCGAGCCGGGAAAACCGGCCGCGGAAGAGCGAGCCCGGAAAAACCCGGCTGCGCCGTTGGTCGCGCGCGCCCCACAATGGCGCGCGTGACCTGGACCTTCTCCCCCGAGCGCGTCGACACCCCCGACGCCACCGCCCTGCGCCGCGACTACTACGACGAGGTCGCGAGCCGGTACTGGAAGCGGCCCGCGACGGCGGCCGAGGTCGATGAGGGGCTGGCGGACGACGGGGCCGGGCTGCTCGCGCCGCCGACCGGGGACTTCCGGGTCGCCCGGTTCGGGGGCGAGCCGGCCGGGTGCGGCGGGGTGCTCCTCCTGGACGGGGGCCGGGCCGAGCTGACCCGGGTCTACCTGCGGCCCGCGTTCCGGGGACGGGGCGGGGCCGGGCTCCTGCTGGACGCCCTGGAGGACGCGGCCCGCGCGCTCGGCGCCCGCCGGACGGTCCTCAACACGCGCCTGGACCTGGTCGAGGCGCGGACCGTGTACGTACGCCACGGGTACGCGGAGATACCGGCGTACCGCACCGGTCCGTACATGGAGGTCTGGTACGGCAAGGAGCTGTGAGCGGCTTCCGGGCGCTCACGCGTGGTGGTCGCGGGGCGGCTCCGGGGTCCGGGGGCGTTCCGCGTCCGAGCCGCTCAGTTCGGCCGTCAGTTCCTCCACGAGTTTCACCAGGTCGGTGGGCCGTTCGGGTCCCCACCAGTCGCCGAGGAGTTCGGCGAGCGACTCCTCCCGCGCCTTGGCGAGCCGTGTGCTCACCCGTACGCCCTCCTCGGTGAGGATCATCTGGACGCCCTCCCGGGCCACCAGGTGCCGTTCCTCCACCTGCCGGGACGCCTCCGTGATCGCCCGCAGCGGTACGGGGGTGGTCTCCGCGAGCCGGGCGGGTTCCACGGTGCCGTGCCGGCGGATGCGCAGCAGCAGCCAGCTCGCGGCGGGCAGCAGGTCGAGCCCGGCGCGCTCGGTGATCTTCACGTAGACCGCCTTGCGTCCCTCGCGGGAGCCGAGGACGGACAGCGCGCGGGCGCACTCGTCGTACGAGGAGCGCTCGACCGGGTTGGAGGCCAGGGTCTGCGTGGTGTCGGGCGCGGTGACCGAGGTGCGGAGCCGGTCCTCCTTGAGGAACCAGGCGATGACGAAGGCGACGAGGACGACGGGCGACGCGTACAGGAAGACGTCGGTGATGGACGTGGAGTACGCGTGGAGGACGGCGGGCCGCAGCTCGGGCGGGAGCTGGGCGACGGCGCGCGGGTCGGCGGCGACCTGTCCGGGCCCGACGCCGGGCGGGAGGCCGGGGCCGGCGGCGGCGAAGACGTCCTCCAGTTTGGAGGTGAGCCGGTTGGTGAAGATCGTGCCGAAGACGGCGACGCCGAAGGACGCGCCGATGGAGCGGAAGAAGGTGGCCCCGGAGGTGGCGACGCCGAGGTCCTCGTAGGAGACGGCGTTCTGCACGACGAGGACGAGGACCTGCATGACGAGGCCGAGTCCGGCGCCGAAGACGAAGAAGTAGGCGCTCATCTCCCAGGTGGAGCTGGTCTCCGTCAGGCGGTGGAGGAGGAGCAGGCCGATCGCGGTGAGGGCGGTGCCGGCGACGGGGAAGACCTTCCAGCGGCCGGTGCGGCTGACGACCTGGCCGGAGGCGGTGGAGGTGAGCAGCAGGCCGAGGACCATGGGCAGCATGTGGACGCCGGACATGGTCGGGGTGACGCCCTGCACCACCTGGAGGAAGGTCGGCAGGTAGGTCATCGCGCCGAACATCGCGAAGCCGACGACGAAGCTGATGACCGAGACGAGGGTGAAGGTCCGGATCCGGAACAGCTTGAGCGGCAGTACGGGCTCGGCCGCCCGCCCCTCCACGTACACGAACCAGACGAGGAGGACGATCCCGAGCACGGCGAGGCCGATGATCTGCGGCGATCCCCAGGCCCAGGTGGTGCCGCCGAGGGAGGCGACGAGGACCAGGCAGGTGGCGACCGAGGCGATGAGGAAGGTGCCGAGGTAGTCGATGGTGTGCTTCGTGGAACGGACCGGGATGTGGAGGACGGCGGCGATCACGAAGAGGGCGACGACCCCGATCGGCAGGTTGACGTAGAAGACCCAGCGCCAGGAGAGGTGCTCGGTGAAGAGGCCGCCGAGGAGGGGGCCGAGGACGCTGGTGGCGCCGAAGACGGCGCCGAAGAGGCCCTGGTACTTGCCGCGCTCCCGGGGCGGGACGAGGTCGCCGACGATCGCCATGGACAGGACCATGAGCCCGCCGCCGCCGAGGCCCTGGAGGGCGCGGAAGCCGATGAGCTGCGGCATGTTCTGGGCGATGCCGCAGAGGGCGGAGCCGATGAGGAAGAGGACGATGGCGGCCTGGAAGAGCTTCTTGCGTCCGTACTGGTCGCCGAGCTTGCCCCAGAGCGGGGTGGCGGCGGTGGACGCCAGCATGTAGGCGGTGACCACCCAGGAGAGGTGCTCCATGCCGCCGAGCTCGCTGACGATGGTCGGCAGGGCGGTGGAGACGATGGTCTGGTCGAGCGCGGCGAGCAGCATGCCGAGCAGCAGCGCGCCGATCGCGACGAGGACGGTGCTGTGGCGCTGCCCCTCCCCGGGCGCGGGGGTGCCGTCGCCGGGCGGGGACGGGCGTAGGTCCTGGGCCATGGGCGTCTCCTCGGCGTCTTCTCGGAGTCTCCGTGCGGGTCTTCCGCGGGCCTTCCGCAGGTCTTCCGCGGCTCTTCCACGGGCCTTCCGCGGCTCTTCTCCTCGGGCAGCTTCTCCATCCTGATCCGAATGTCCGGTTATGGCCTGCGGAAGGGCACGCCTGTTCCCCCACCAGGAGGGGGTGGGCTGCATAATCGCTCGCAGTTGTCTCGGGGAGGGGACCCATCATGACCGGACACGTCTGTCCTGAATGCGGTGTACACAGACCTGGCTGCGCCTGCGCCCGGGCCGAACTGGCGGCGGCCGAGGATTTCGATCCGCTGCGGATCCGGCCGTACGTGACGCTGGGCTCGGCGGAGGACGCGGGGACGGAGACGGGGGCGGGCGCGAAGGCGGAGGCTCGCGGCTCGGGGGCGGGGACGTACGGCGCGGGGGCATACGGCTCGGGAGCGGGGACGTACGGCGCGGAGGCGTACGGCGCGGGGGGCGCCGACGCGGACCCGCCGACCGCCCGGTTGGCGGCGATCCGTCCGGGTTCCTCTCCGCAGGAGCACCCGTACGAGGACGTCACCGGACCGGTGCCGTACGCCGGCGCCGGGGGCGATCCCTCCGAGACGATGTCGCTGCTGCTGCGCGGGCCCGGCGAGGTGCCGCCCCCGCACGGCGGGGACCGCCCGCGGGGCCGCAGGCGCGGCACGGTGATCGCGGCGGTGGCCGCCGTCGCCGTGGCGGGCACGGCGGCCCTGGCGGCGGCCGCGCTCGGCGGCGGGGGCGGGACGGGCGACCGGGCGGCCGTGCCCGAGGTGACGACGAGCGCGTCCCTGGACCTGGCCGTGCCCGAGGAGCCCACCCCCTCGTCCGGGAGCCCGGAGCCGACCTCGTCGTCCCCGACGCCGCGCCGGACGTCCGCGTCGCCCTCCGCGTCCCCGTCCGCGACGGCCTCCCCCTCCCCCTCCGCCTCGGCCTCGGCCTCCGGCACCCCCGGCGCCTCCGCGAGCCCCGGCGCCTCGACCGGTCCGGCCGCCCCTCCCTCCGTCACGGCTTCGGCGTCACCGACGGACGCGCCGTCGGCGACGAGCGTGAGGCCCTCGCGGTCCCCGGAGGCGACGGAGGAGCCCGAGCAGGCCCTCACCCTCAGCTACGGCGACGAGGGGCCCGAGGTGGAGGACCTCCAGTGGCGGCTGCGGGCCGCCTGGGTCTACTTCGGCCCGATCGACGGCCACTACGGCAACAAGGTCCGGGAGGCCGTACGGGAGTTCCAGCGCTGGCGGTCGATCGAGGGCGACCCGCTGGGCGTGTACGGCCCGAGCACGCGCGCGGTACTGGAAGGGGAGCAGTCGGGGAACTGAGCGGCGGGACGGTCCGGGGCCCCGGTCCCAGGATGCGGACACGGGAAGGGCCGGTTGGCCAAGACCGCCCCCGGTTTTGTATCGTTAAAAAACAAAGTGGTCCCGCCCGCACTCCCTGACCGGTGGGCGGGTCCGCCTTGTTCTCCGCACCACCCCCTCTGGAGACCCGATGCCTGCCACCACCCCGGCAACGCTCACCGCCCGCGCCCTCCTGCTCGACATGGACGGCACCCTCGTCAACTCGGACGCCGTCGTCGAACGCTGTTGGCTCCGCTGGGCCGAGCGGCAGGGCCTGGACGGGGACGCCGTGCTCCAGGTGGTCCACGGCCGCCAGGGGTACGCGACGATGGCCGTGCTCCTCCCGGACCGCCCGATGGAGGAGAACCACGCCGACAACCGGGTCATGCTCGCCGAGGAGACCGCCGACCTCGACGGGGTCGTGCCCGTCGAGGGAGCGCCCGCCTTCATGGCCGCGATCACGGACCTGCCGCACGCCCTGGTGACCTCGGCGGACGAGGCCCTCGCCCGGGCGCGCATGGGGGCGGCGGAGCTGCGCATGCCGGAGACCCGGGTCACGGCCGAGTGCGTCGGGGCCAGCAAGCCGGACCCGGAGGGCTTCCTGAAGGGCGCGGCCGCGCTGGGGTTCGCCCCGGAGGACTGCGTGGTCTTCGAGGACTCCGAGGCCGGCATCCGGGCGGGCCGCGCGGCCGGCATGCGCGTGGTGGGCCTGGGCCCGCGCGCGGCGGCCTTCGCGCCGGACGCGTACGTGCCCGACCTCACCCACCTGCGGGTCGAGGCGACGCCGGACGGCACGATCACGCTGACGACGACCACCGCGCCGTAACGCCCCTCCCCCACCCGCACCCCCGCTCGCGCGCGGCCGGACCACCGGGCCGCGCGCGAGCGCTTTCCGGTACGGCCTCCTCCGGCCCCCGAGACCGGCATGGGCGTCGATATCGACACCGGCCGGCACTCGCGCGGGCGGAGACGTAACCGCCTTACGCCCCACGGGACTTCCGTACGCACCTTTCGCCCCCGTTGCGTACGCACCTTTCGGACCCCCGTTACGTACGCACACCCCGACGCCCGCACGGACGCGCCGCGCACCCCACCGCGCCTCTGGACGCACCGAGCCCCGGGCCCCACACTTCCGGGACCGGGACCGGGACCGGGACCGGGACCAGGACCAGGACCGGGACCGGGACCAGGACCGGGACCCCGCCCCGCCGACGCGACGCCCCGCACACGTCCCCTCGCGTCCCCGCACGTCCCCGCACACGCCCCATACGCGCCCCCCCGCGCGCACCGGGCCCCGCACCACCGCGCCCTCCGCCCCGCCAACCCCCGACCGCCGCGCGGAATCTGGCGCTCCGTCAGCACACGCACACCCCTTGATGTGACGTGCCCATGTCGTCACGCTGTTACCTGGCGCACCCCGTACGGAAACCCGGCACCGCCACGATGACCGGGCCGCCGTTCGGCACCCCACGGGGGCGGCGCCCGCCAAGGTCCCCTCGCCTCAAGGGAGTTCACATGTCCGTCCGCAATGTCTACGCGCGTCGAATCGCCGTGCTCGCCACCTCCGCCGCCCTCACCGTCACCGGTCTCCTCACCACCGCTCCCGCTGCCCAGGCCGCCATGCCCACCCCGGTCGGCGCCGCGACCGCGCGCGGCTACCTGGCCGCCCTCACGGTGAAGGCGGAAGGCTCCACCTCGGGCTACAGCCGGGACCTCTTCCCGCACTGGATCACCCAGTCCGGCGCCTGCAACACCCGCGAGACCGTGCTCAAGCGGGACGGCAGCAACGTCGTCACGGACTCCAGCTGTGCCGCCACCAGCGGAAGCTGGTACTCCGAGTACGACGGCGCCACCTGGACCGCCGCCTCGGACCTCGACATCGACCACATGGTCCCGCTCGCCGAGGCCTGGCGCTCCGGCGCCAACTCCTGGACCACCGCCCAGCGCCAGTCCTTCGCCAACGACCTGACCCGCCCGCAGCTCATAGCCGTCACGGACAACGTCAACCAGGCCAAGGGCGACCTCGACCCGGCGAAGTGGCTGCCCTCGCGGACGGCCTACCGCTGCACGTACGTCAGGGCCTGGGTGCACGTGAAGTACCACTGGAACCTCAGCGTCGACTCCGCCGAGAAGAGCGCCCTCCAGTCCGTCCTCAACGGCTGCTGACACCAACCCACTTGAAGAAACGTCACAGCAGGATTGCCGGGAAGTGAACACGACCACACACTTCCCGGCAGGCCGATGTTGAACTTGCAAGTATTAATGAGGTGTACCTAACCTACGGGCTCATCGGTTCCGTCCCCCACCTCGTCCACCGACGGACGAGGCCAGACCGAAGGAGTCCCTTCCATGAGCAACACCAGCGATCCCGCCACTCCGGGCAGAAGCGGCGAGACGGCCGGCGCACGCGTCGACCCGAGCGCCGGAACGAGCGCCGGCCCCGGTGCCGGCGCCGAGGGCGCGGTCGGCCTCACGGCCCGCCTGAACCACGCCCAGCCGTACGCGCTCGGCCTCTTCCGCATAGTCGCCGGCCTGCTCTTCGCCTGCCACGGCGCCGCCTCGCTCTTCGGCGTCCTCGGCGGGGCCGTGGGCGGCGGCACGGTCGGGGCGGGCGTCTGGCCCGGCTGGTACGCGGCGGTGATCCAGCTCGTCGCGGGCGGCCTGGTCCTGCTCGGCCTCGGCACCCGCGGCGCCGCCTTCCTGGCCTCGGGCTCGATGGCGTACGCGTACTTCAAGGTCCACCAGCCCGAGGGTCTCTTCCCGCTGCAGAACGGCGGCGAGCTCTCGGCCCTGTTCTGCTGGGTCTTCCTGCTGCTCGTCTTCACCGGCCCGGGCGCGCTGGCCCTGGACCGGCTCTTCGGAGCCGGGGCCCGGAACGGCGCGGACCTGACGGCGCGCGAGAAGAAGACCGCGGAGAAGAGCGAGAAGCGCGAGGAACGGGCCACGCCGATCACGGCCTGAGCCCGCCCCCGATCCCCCGCCTCCCGCTCCCGTCTCCCACCTCTCGTACCCCGCATCCCGTATCCCGTTTTCCGGCCGCGGCCCGAGCCCGGCCCCGGTCCGGAGACGTGACGTACAGGGCCAGAAGACTCACAAGTCTCGGCGTCCTACAGGAAGAGGCCGGTTTCCACAGCACGGATTCCGGCCTTTTCCCGCACGCGGCGCGCGTCCGGTACCGACCCCGTATCGGACGACACCCTTCACGTTCCCGCACGACCGAACAACAGTGACAACAGTGACAACAGCAGCACCGCGCACCGGGGGCCGCGCACCGGCATCCCGCACCGGCATCCGGTCGAGCACCCACCCGGCGGCGGGCCCCCGGCCCCGCGTAGGCTCTGCCCCTGTGAATCTGCTCGACAGCCTGGGCTCGCTGCGGTCGCTCACCGCCGGTCCGTGGATCTACCCGGTGGTGGCGACGTCGATCCTGCTCGACGTCTTCCTGCCCGTGCTGCCGAGCGGCTTCCTGGTGATCACCGCGGCCACGGCGGCGACCGCCGCGACGGCCACCGCGGCCTCCCCCGACGTCCCGTCGCTCCTCCCGCTGCTCCTCTGCGCGGCCACGGCCTCGGTCCTCGGCGACTTCCTCGCGTACCGCCTGGCGCGCCGGGGCGGGGCCAGACTGGACCGGGCGATAGCACGCTCACGGCGCCTCTCACTGGCGCAGGAACGTCTCGGCACCGCGCTCGCGCGGGGCGGCGGACTGCTCGTGGTGCTCGCGCGCTTCGCACCGGCGGGCCGCTCCGTGGTCTCGCTGGGCGCGGGCGCGGCGAAGCGGCGCAGCAAGGAGTTCCTGCCGTGGTCGGCGCTCGCGGGCGTGACCTGGGCCTCGTACAGCGTGGGACTCGGCTGGCTGGGCGGCCGGTGGCTGGGCGCGACCTGGTTCAGCGCGGGGGTGTCGACCCTCGCACTCTTCCTGGCGGGCTGCCTCGCCGCGTACCTCATACGGCGTCCGGCCGCGGCTCCGGCGCCCGCTTCCTGAGGGCGGGACGCGGCCGCGCCCCCGCGCGGCACGGGCCCGTTCCCACGCCTTACGGACACGCCCTCGCGGGAGCGCGGGCGCGCCCCCGCACGACGGGATTACGAGTGCGCCCTCGCGGGGTGCGGGTGCGACCCGCGCACCTCCAGGCCGTCGAGGAGTCTCGCGGTCGCCTCGGCGATCTCGTCCACGGCCCGCTCGAAGACCTCGCGGTTGTGGGCGGCGGGGGCGCGGAAGCCGGAGATCTTGCGGACGTACTGCAGGGCGGCGGCGCGGATGTCGTCCTCGGTCGCCTCCTCGGGGAGCACGGGCGGGCGGAGCGTCTTGATGCTGCGGCACATGCCTCCAGTGTGGCGCGCACCACTGACAACCACTCCGACGCGCTCCTGCGGCGCCTACGCCCCGACGCCGCCGAGGCCGCGTCTGCTCCGGGCGTTGATCTCGGCGGTGCGGGCCCGCAGCTCGTGCAGGGGCGTGGCGGGCTGGACGTCGACGGGTTCGGCCTCCCACTCGGTGCCGCCGTGGACGGCGCGGATGCGGAAGCGCCCGGAGGCGCTGTCCACGTAGAAACCGACCCGCCCGGTGGCGGCGTCACGGACGAGGTCACCGACCTCGGGCAGTGGCTGCACGCGTCCCCTCCGTCCCGGAACCTGAAGCATGGGGACACTCAGGGAAGCGCGGCGGCCCGCCCCTGTCAACGTATCTCTAGAGATGTCCCCCGATGGATGGATCGACCGGTCGAGGCGGGGTGCACGTGTGCTTCCGCGTCGAGGGGTGCGCCGTAGGGTGTCCCGCAGATGAAGGGAGTGGTCCACCCGTGACTGACCAGGACAGCGCTCGACGACCCAAGTACCAGCGGATCGCTGACGAGTTGAGAGACGCGATCCGGTCGGGTGCCTTCGCGCCGGGCGACCGGCTCCCCGGCGAGAACGACCTCATGGCGACCTACGAGGTGGCGCGGATGACAGCCCGGCAGGCCCTCTCCGTGCTGCGGACCGAGGGGCTCGCCGAGGCGCGCAAGGGCGCCGGGGTGTTCGTCCGCGTCTTCCGTCCGCTGCGCCGCCGGGGCATTCCGCGCCTGGCGGGCGACCACTGGGGCAGCGGCCGGTCGATCTGGTCGGCGGACGTGGAGGACCGGGACCTGGTGGTGGACCGGATCGAGGTGGGCGAGGCGGAGGCCGGCGACCGGGTCGCGGAGGCGCTGCACCTGCCGCCGGGCGCGCCCGTGTGCGTCCGGAGCCGCCGGTTCGTCCTGGACGACAGGCCGGTGCTGCTCTCCGTCTCGTACCTCCCGGCCGAGCTGGTGCGCGGGACGCCGATCGCCGAGCGGGACACGGGCCCGGGCGGCACCTACGCCCGCCTGGCCGAGCTGGGCCGGCGGCCGGTGCGCTTCCGGGAGGAGATCCGCTGCCGGATGCCGACGGCGGAGGAGTCGGAGGGACTGGCCCTGGAGCTGGGGACACCGGTGGTCCTCGTCGACCGCACGGCCTTCACGGAGACGGGGGTGGCGGTGGAGCTGAACGAGATGACGCTGGACTCGTCGTCGTACGTCCTGGAGTACGACTTCGACGCGTGAGGACCTGGCGCGGGAGCCACCGGCCGGTGCCACAGGCCCGGGTCCGGATCCGGGTCCGAGCCCGGCCCCACGCCCAGCCCCCTACTTCCCTGCCCCCCCTACTTCCCTGCCCCCCCTACTCCCTACCCCCCCTACATCCTGCCCCGGCCCGGAAGCACAGGGCCCTCGATCCACTCCTCACACCCCGCTCCGGGGAGGAACCTCAGCCCGGGGTCGGCGTGGGCGATCTCCCCGGGGTACTCGACGGAGGCGCGGGCGACGGCCTCGTCGGGCTCCGTACCCGGCCCCACGTGGGTGAGGACGAGGCGGCGGGCCCGGGCCTCGGCGGCGCCCCGACCGGCCTGCGCGGCCGAGTGGTGACCGGGGTCGTCCCCGCCGGTCTCGCAGAGGAACAGGTCGCAGTCGCGGGCGAGTTCGGCGAGGGAGGGGCAGGGCTCGCAGTCCCCGGAGTACACGAGCGAGCGCCCCCGGCCGTCCTCGACGCGCAGGGCGAAGGCGGACGGGCCACCGTGCTCGACGGCCCGGGAGCGGAGGGTGAGCCCGCCGATCCGGGTGACGTGCCCGTCGTACAGCTCCTCCACGGCGAAGGCCTTCTCGACGGGGCTGCGGACGGACCCGTCGGTGAGGAAGCCGGCGAGGCGGTCGGCGGTGCCGGGCGGACCGAAGAGCGGTAGAGGCAAAGGGAGTTCGAGTCCGGCGTACAGCAACGCGTAGTAGGCGGTGAGAAGATCGGCGCTGTGGTCGGCGTGCAGGTGGGAGAGCCATACGGCGTCGATCGCGCCGAGTTCGGCGTACCGCTGGAGCTCCGCGAGGGTGCCGGTCCCGGCGTCGACCCACACGCGCGTGCCGCCGCCCTCGACGAGGTAGCCGGAACAGGCGTTGCCCGGGCGGGGGTACGGGGTGGCGGATCCGAGGACGGTGACGCGCAGGCTGTCGCTGACCATGCGGCGAGCCTAGAACAGGCTCGTCTCCTCCCGCCCCCGCTTTCCCGCAAGTTGTGCGGAGGGAGTGGAGATCGTGCGTATCCTGTGTGCTCGCCGGACCCCCATCGGCGGGGGCCCGGCAGAAATCGAGGGACATCCATGCTTCGTGCACGCACGCTCGCGGCCGTGACCGCGGCCGCCGCCTCCGGCGTCCTCCTGCTGCCCGCGCAGGCCCAGGCCGCCGGCTCGGTCCACCTCTACAAGATCTGGTACGACAGCCCCGGCACGGACAACCGGTCCACCACCAGCCTCAACGGCGAGTACGTGCAGATACGCAACACGACCGGCGCGGCGGTGAACCTGCGGGGCTGGACGCTGACGGACGCGGCCAACCACAAGTACACCTTCGGCAACTTCGTCCTGGGCAAGGGCAAGATCGTGACGGTGCGCACGGGCCGCGGCACGAACACCTCCGCGAACGTGTACCAGAACCGCGGGGCGTACGTCTGGAACAACGACCGCGACACGGCGACGCTGCGCAAGTCGAACGGCGCGCGGATCGACACCTGCGCGTACAACTCGACGCGGGTGGACTACAAGTGGTGCTGACGAAGCGCTCCGCTTGAGGGGGTGGGCCCCGGAACCACCGGGGCCCACACCGGCCCCCTCCCACTCACCACCCACCCCACTGCGACCCCCTACTCGACGCCCACCCCGCTCCGGGCACTCTCCACCTTCACGCTCTCGGCCCGGACGCTCTCGGCCCGGACGCTCTCGACGAGGACGCTCTCGGTGCGGGCGACGGGAACTCCCGTCTGCACGTCGGAGTTGACCTGGCCGCCGAGCGTCATGACGTTCAGGGTGGCCGAGTTCTCGTTGGCGATGGCCTTCTCGACCCGGGCGACCAGCAGGGAGAACGCCTCCCGCTTCGACAGGCCGCGGTAGGGCCCCACCTTCGTCTCGAAGTAGACGCGCTCGTGCCCGAGGAGTTGTTCGGTGGAACGGTAGTTCTTCCACTGCTCCCGGTACCGGTAGACGCTCTCCAGCGACACGGCGGCGACGACGACCACGCTCAGGACCGTGGCGGTGACCCGCGCGAAGCCCAGGTCCACGTTCACGAACACCGGCACGAACGCCCCGCCGACGACGGACACGGTCCGCATCCGCAGGTGCATCGCCTTCATGCGGGTCGCCTTGGCGTCGTACCACCCCTGGTACTGCTCGACGCGCGTCTCGATGTACCGCTGCGGCGTCATCTCGCCGCCCTGTGCGCCCTGTTCGGGCGTGCCCCCCACCTCAGCCATGCGGGGAGTACATCCGCGGCCCGAGGCCTCCGTCAACTCTCCACCCGTTCTCCGGGCCCGTTACGGGGTACCTCCGCTCCCATGGGCCGGCGAAACGACGACGCGCGGCAAGAAGACGGAAGCGATCAAGTTCCGACCTCGAACAACCCACCCCGAACAAAAGAATCCTTGAATGGATCATGATCCGCACCCTTCACGCACGGATCCGACCGACCGCCCCATGATCCCTAGGATGGACAGCCCGCAAGAAAGGACATGACCGCATATGCGCCCCCAGCGATTCAGCGACTTCGTCGTCGACATCGTGAAGAACGACCCGACCGCGGACGACGTGCGGACCCTCGCCGAGAGCGGCGACACCAAGCACCCCTTCGGCGTGGTCATCACGGTGGGCGCGACCGAGAGCCGGTGGCAGTTCACCGGCCAGCTGCCCGAGGGCGCCAAACACGAGGGCTTCCTCGACGAACCGTCCACCGGCACCCCGATCCCCGCCGGCGAGCCGCCCCGGAAGACCGACCCCCCCGAGGCCTGGCTCGCCGCCGCCCTGGCCCGGGCCGCCTCCCCGGAGATCGCGTCCGTCGAACGCTGGTCCACCCAACCGGAAGCAGCCTCCCAGACGGGCCTGACCATCACCTTCCACAACGAGGCCCGTATCTTCGCCCGGGCCTACTGACGGCCCCGGACACCCCCGAAGGACCCGGCTCAGGAAGCCGGAGGCACGGAGACGACCTGCCAGGCGACCATGCCCGTGGCTCCGGCTTCCGCGGTGACGTCGACGGGCAATTCCGCCGGGGCGCTCTCCACACCCCGCCTCACGGAGACCCCGTCGCAAGCCACGACCTGCGCATCCCCACCATCGACGACGACCCGCACGCTCCCGGCCCCCACACACACCACGGAAACCTCGTAGTCCTCCCCCTTCACGAGCGAGGACCGATGGTGCAGACCGTCCCGCACCCGCTCCAGCCCGGATTCCACGAACCCCCGCTCGTCCGCCAAGCCCCTTTCAAGAGCAGTTTTGGCCCGCTTCCCCTGACTTTCCTCACTCTCTCCACGAGGCTCCTGCTCTCCCGCCGACTTCCCCGCCGCCGCCGGAGCACCCGGCGGCTCCGCGCCACCGGTACAGCCGGCCGCCAGAAGGGATACGAGAGCGAGAACCACGGCCGACGGCCTGCCCACCCCGGTCACGAACTCACCCCGGACGACGCCACCCGCACCCGGAGTGGGTCGGCCTCGCGGGCCCGCTCCTGGGAGCGACGACTCCCCGTTCCGTACAACACACGCTTCCCCCGCGTCAAGGCTGATCGCGGGACCGCCTGCCAGGTCAGTGAGGCAGCCCCCCCGTACGAAGACCGTAACCACGACCATGGGGATCGGGGAGAAAAGAACGTTCTTCTGAGCAAAAATTGAGTTCGAAGCCCCGACATCCGCTCCTCAGCACTGGTGAGGCAGCACGAGGGTCGCCGGCGCGGAAGAGCCGGGAACGCAGCAGCCCCCGCCCTCCGCCGTTCCCCCTCCAACAGAATCGCGGCTCCGACCGTTCACCATGACCGCCGGCCCGACCACGAGTGGGAATGTCGAAGGCCCCCCACCGTGATCGGTGGGGGGCCTTCGGTCCTGGTGGGCGCGGACGGTTTCGAACCGCCGACATCTGCTTTGTAAGAGCAGCGCTCTACCCCTGAGCTACGCACCCGTGGAAGAGGCAACAGCCTACATGGCCCGTGGGTGGGTGTCGCAAACCGATAAGGGGTGGGCCGGGGGGTAGCCCCACCCCCGGGACGGTGGGTCGCCGGATCGTGGGTGGGGGTGGGTGGGGCCTAGGTTCGGGGAGTCGTCTTGGTCGTCGTGGGGGTGGGTCGTCGTGGGTCGTCGTCGGGGTCGGGTGCTGGTCGCTTGTGGTGGGGTGCTCGTCGGGCTGCTCGGGGTCGGTGCGTGTGGGACCGCCGATGCCGAGGGGGCCGCTGTGGAGAGGAAGAGCTTCGCGTTCGACGGGGGTGGGCTCGTCGTCGACTCCGACAACTCGCGGTTGGTGATCACGCCCGCCGACGTCGACGACGTGCGGGTCGAGCGGCAGGTCGACGGGTGGGTGTTCATGGGGTCCGGGCCCGAGGCGAGCTGGAAGCTGGTCGACGGGCGGCTGACGCTGCGGGTCGAGTGCGACGCGGTCGCCTCGAACTGCGCGGCCGTGCACCGGATCCAGGTGCCCCGGAAGGTCGCCGTCTCCGTCGAGAGCGACAACGGGGACGTGACGGCCGAGGGGTTCGCCACGCCCCTGAAGGTGCGGACCGACAACGGGGACGTGCGGGTGCGGAAGGCCGGCGCGGCGCTCGACCTCGGCAGCGACAACGGGGGCGTCACCGTCGACGCCGGCACCACGTCGGCCGACCTGAGCGTCCGGACCGACAACGGGGACGTCCGGCTCGCCCTCGGAGCCGTACCCCGGAAGGTCGACGTCGTCACCGACAACGGCGGCATCACCGTGGAGGTGCCGAAGGCCGAGTACGCCGTCGACGGGAGCAGCGGGAACGGGGACGTGCGGGTCGACGTGCCCCGGAACGACGGGAGCGGGCACGGGGTGCGGGCCCGTAGCGAGAACGGGGACGTCACCGTCCGTACGGTGAACTGACCGGCCCGTGTGTTCGTCCTTACCGGGTGGGAGAATGGACCCGGACCGGGCACGGCGGACACAGCACGGGGAGAGTACGTGGCGGCGAGCGATACGAGGAGCGCGTCGGCGCCCGGGATTCCTTCCGCGTTCCGGCTGGCGCTCCTGTTGCCGCTGGTGGTGGGGGCGGTGCTGCCCGGTGCCTTCGCCGGGGGCGGCACCCGCCGCTGGTTCGGCGGGCGGGGAGAGGGCCAGCGGGCCGAGGCGCAGGCCGCGAAGGACGCCGCCGCGGCCGCGTTCTACGAGCTCGACACCGCCCAGCGCGGGCTGCGCATCTCGATAGAGACGATCACCGCCGTCGACGGCTCGCCCGAGGCGCTCCGCGCCGTCGAGGGCTTCGAGGTGCTCGGGCACCGCATCGACGAGGTCAGCCACGTGTACATCACCGCCGTCGACGCCCACGACCTCGACCGCGACGAGCTGGACGCCGCCACCGCCTCCCGGGCCCGCGCCGAACTCGGCCGTGCCAAGGACGAGCTGGACCGGGTGAAGGGCGAGCTCGACCGGTTCGAGGCCGGGCTCGCCCCGCTCCTCGGGCGCGCCGAGACCCAGCTCGCCCGGCTCGCGCCCGCCGTCGAGCGCGCCCGGCAGGCCCTGCGCGGCGCGAGCGACGCCCTCGACGCCGTGCGGGAGGGCGGGCTGCGCGCCGACGACCTCGCGCTGCGGCTCGCCCGGCTCGGGCCCGAGCTGACCCGGCTCAACGAGGGCGCGGGCCGGCACGGCGTCCCCGAGACCCTCCAGCGGGCCGACCGGGTGCTGCGGGACGCCGAGGCCGTACGGGCCGAGGCCGAGCGGCTGCCCGAGCGCGCCGCCGAGATCGACCGGCGCCTCGTCTCCCTCCGTACCCGCGCCGAGGCCCTGGCCACCCGTACCGGAGGCGTCGAGCCCGTCCTGTCCGAGCTGCGGCGGCGGTTCTCCCTCGACTGCTGGCAGGACCTCCAGCACGTGCCCGAGCACGCCGCGACCAGCCTCGGGCAGGCCGGGGAGCGGCTCGCCGAGGCCGGGAAGGCGCGGGCCGACCAGCGCTGGCCCGACGCGACCTCGCTGCTCTCCACCGTCCGCGCCCTCCTCGACGCGACCGACGAGGCCGTCTCGGCCGCCGGTGAGCGGCTGCGCCGCCTGGAGGCCGTCGCGAAGGACCCGAACGCCGAGGTCGACCGCGCCCGGTTCGCCGTACGGGACGCCCAGCGGCTCGCCATGGACGGGCGGACCACCCCCGACCCGCGCCACGCCGCGCCCCTCGACCGGGCCGTCGCGCGCATCGACCGGGCCGTCGCCTCCCTGGAGGGCCGCCACCCCAACTACTGGCACTTCCTGACCGAGCTGGAGGACGTCCGCGCCACCGCCGCCCGGGTCGTCGGGCAGATCCGGGAGGAGCGGGGAGGCGGCGCCGGGCATTGAGCGGTTCGGCCGACGGGGCAGTCCGTGGAGCAGCCTCTAACCTGTCCCCATGCCTCGTTACGAATACCGCTGCCGCACCTGCGGAGACACCTTCGAGCTCAGCCGTCCCATGGCCGAGTCCTCCGACCCGGCCGCCTGCCCCGCCGGGCACGACGACACCGTGAAGCTGCTGTCGGCCGTGGCCGTCGGCGGAAGCGCCGCCGCCGCCCCCGCGCAGGGCGGCGGGGGCGGCGGTTGCTGCGGTGGGGGTTGCTGCGGCTGATCTCCCCGAAAGGGGTCTCAGCCCGCCGCTGCCGCCCTGAAGCGGCGCAGGATCTCCTCCCCCGCCGCGACCCCGCGCTCCGCGAGGACGTCGAGGTGGGGGGCGGTCCAGTCGCTGTCGGCCAGTTCGCCGTGGCCCGGGCGCCAGGCCCGGTCCGCGGCGAGCAGCAGGTCGGCGTCGAGGAGGGAGTCCCCGGCCGCCAGGGTGAGCGCGGCGCCGGTGCGGCGGGCGAGCTCCCGGACGGCCGCGCTCTTGGTGAGCGGCTTCGGCACCGCGTACACCTTGCGGCCCTGGAGGGAGACGGTCCAGCCGCGCTCTCCCGCCCAGTGGCCGAAGAGTTCCAGCCAGCCCTCGGGGAGCAGGTCCCGCTCGATGACCAGGTAGGTGAAGAGGTCCTCGGCGACCCGGTGCTTGCGCACCCAGGACTGGTCCGTGGTGGCGGAGAGGTACGCGCGGACCTCGGCGAGCGGGGCGCACTCGCCGGCCAGCCGGTCGAGGACGGAGGCGTGCCAGTCCCCGTCGGAGACGCCGTCGACGAGGATGTGCCCGCCGTTGGCGCAGATCGCGTACTTCGGCGCGGCGCCGGGGAGCCGGATGCGCTGGTACTGCTTGCGCGTCCGCGTCGTGGTGGGCACGAAGACGGTCTCGTCGGCCAGTCGCGTCAGGAGGGCGGCCGCGTCCTCGGTCATGTAGGAGAGCGGCCTGGACTCGTGGACCTCGACGCAGAGCAGCCGGGGCGCGTCCGCGTCGGGCATGCCGAGAGCGAGGGCCGCGGACGAGTAGATGAGGGTGCGGTCGAGGTCGCTGGCGACCAGGACCGGGGGCGCGGTCCGGGCCTGGGCCTGGGCCTGGGCTTGAGTCTGATCCTGGTCCTGGGCCCGGTCCTGGTTCTGATCCTGGTCCTGGGGCGCGGTTCCGGCCCGGTCCCGGGTCGTGTCCGTCGTCGTGTTCACTGCGACGCCACCGCCTTGCCGTCGGCGCCCGTCGCGCCCCTGGTGTACTTGGGGTGGATCAGGCCCACGCAGCTGTACGGGAGGTCGTCGACCTCCTCGACCGGTACGCCGCGCTGTTCGGCGAGCAGCCGCACGTGCGCGAGGTCGGCGTCGGCGCCCCGCTTGGCGAGGATCTTCCAGGGGACGCGGCGGAGCAGGACGCGGGTGGTCTCGCCGACGCCCGGCTTGACCAGGTTGACGTCGTGGATGCCGTACTCCTCGCTGATCCGCTCCACGGCCGCCCAGCCCTCCCAGGTGGGGTCGCGGTCGGCGGCCAGGAGTTCCTTGACGTCGGTGTCGACGGTCGCGGCGACCTCGTCGAAGCGGGCGGCGACGGCGTCCAGGAAGGCGCCGGAGACGTCGGAGCCGGCCAGCTCGCGGTAGAACTTGGCGCCGTGGAAGTCGTCCGGTCCGACGAGGTCGGGGCGGAGCACGGTCCGGGAGATCAGGCCGGAGACCGTGGAGTTGAGGCAGGCGGAGGGGATGAGGAAGTCCTCGCGCGTGCCGTAGGTGCGGACGCAGGAGCCGGGGTCCGCGAGGACCGCGATGTCCGGGTCGAACCCGTCGAAGTCCTTGAGCGCCTCGGCGAGTTCGCGGGTGATGGCGCCCTTGCCGGTCCAGCCGTCGACGAAGACGACGTCGGCGGGGTCGTGGTGGGCGGCGAGCCAGCGCAGCGCGTTGGCGTCGATGCCCCGGCCGCGCACGATCGAGACGGCGTAGTGCGGCAGTTCGAGGCCGTGGCGGGCCCGGGCCCAGCGGCGCATGAGGACGCCGACGGGGGTGCCGGCGCGGGCGAGCGAGACGAGCACGGGGGTGCCGGCGCGCTCGGCGAGGACGGTCTCGGTGACGGTGCCGACCGCGCGGGCCATCCGGGCGGCGGAGCTCTCCAGGGCGGTGTGGAAGAACTCCTGGTAGCGCTCGCTGGGCTGGTATTCGACGGGCAGCGACTCCGCGTAGTGGGCGCCGCCGCTCTGGATGGCCTCCTCGCGCTCCTCGGTGGGTGCTTCGAGTTCGACGTCCGAGAGGTCCTGGAGCAGCCAGCCGACCTCGTCGGGTGCGTACGAGGAGAAGGCGGGGCCGCGGAGGGGCTCGGGCAGCATGGAGCTCCTTTCGGGAGCTTCGGGAGCTTCGGTGGCTTCGGTGGCGGTGGCGGATGTTTCGTCGGCTCCGCCGTTCTCGACGGGGCGCGCGGTCCCGGCGGTTCCGGGCGCGTACGAGGGGATCACGGCGAGCACCACGTGCGGCACCTGTTCCGCGAGCCGGGCCAGGAGGCCGTCCGGGGCGTGCAGGGCCGGGGTGTCGGCGGCGGAGTCGACGACGAGGACGGCGGCGTCGAAGCCCGCGCCCGCCACGTTGTAGGCGTAGCGCTCGCCGGGGCCGTCGGCCGGATCGTCGTGGGCGGGGAAGACGAGCCGGGTGCGGATCGCGTAGCCGGGGTCGTCGACGGCGAGGACGGGCGAGCGGGTGGTGGTGGAGTAGCGGACGTCGTGTCCGGCCTCCTCCAGGGCGGTGCCGAGGCGCAGCGGCGCGTACATCAGCTCCTCGAAGCCGAGCACGAGGACGCGGCCGGTGCCGGGAGAGCCCCGCAGGGCCTCCTCCGCTCCGGCCGCGAGGGCCGGAAGGGCGGCCTCCAGGCGCTCCCGGTGCTCCGGCGTGAAGCCGTGCCGCCCGCCGTCGGGCAGGTCCCGGGGCCAGTCGAGGCGGGCCCGTACGAAAGCGGGCGCCGGGGGTGCGGCCTCCGGTTCCCGTACCGCCTCGTGCTCCGCCACCAGGGCCCGGCCCTTCTCCAGGACCCCTTCCGGGAGGCGTACGGTGCCGGCCGCGCGGGCGATCAGGTCGACGCGGGCGCCGATCTCCCCGGCGAAGGCGTCCAGGCGGTCGTGGTCGGCGGCCGAGCGCATGTCGACGAGGGCGACGACGACGTACCGCTCGCGCGGGTGGCGTTCGTGCAGGTCCCTGATGGTGTTGAGGACGGTGTTGCCGGTGGAGAACTCGTCGTCGACGAGGACGAGGGGGCCGTCGCCCGCCAGGAGCTTCGGGTCCTCGGGGAGCAGCAGGTGCGAGGTGGCGTGGGAGTGGGACTCCTCGAAGCCGCCCGCGCGGGCGACGCCGGCCACCGGGCGGCGGGTGGAGTGGAGGTACGGGGCGAGGGCGAGGCCGTCGGCGACGGCGTGGCCCAGGGCGGTGGCGGTCTCCGCGTAGCCGAGGACGACGGCGCGGGCGGCCTCCTCGTCGCCTAGGAGCGCCCGGACGCGCCGGCCGAGGTCGAGTCCCGCGCCGTACACCACCGAGGGGCGCTGGGGCACGTGCTTGCCGAGCACACTGGAGACGAGCAGGTGCGCGCGCTTGGGGTTGCGGCGCAGTGCGAGCCCCAACAGGGCCGGCAGCTCCTCGTCGCCGATCAGTTCGACGCCCAGTCGCTCCGCGACCCACGTTCCGGTCCACACCACGTCGTCGACGTCCCTTCGTCAGCCGGACAGTCCGGCGGTGAGCAGCTCCACGAAGCCGACGTCCTCCTTGGCGACGCCGAAGACCTCGGCGCGCAGCAGGATGCGTTCGGCCCACGCGCGGTGCGGCTTCACTTCGTTCATCTTGTTCGTGTACGCGGAGCGGAGCACCCCGCCGCCGCCCCGCTCGGGCCGCAGGATGTCCTGGGCGTCGGTCCACTCCTCGTGGCTGACCACGGAGAGCGCGTGCACCGGCAGCACGTGGGTGGGGTGGATGCAGGTCTTGCCGAGCAGGCCGTTGGCGCGGTCGAGTTCGATCTCGCGCAGCAGGCCGTCGAGGTCGTGCTCGATGAGGGCGGTGCGCAGGTCCTCGGCGCTGCCCTCCAGGAAGGGGCTGCGGCGCAGCTGGGGCTTGAACATGCGCTCGCCGGGCCGGAAGTACTCCCAGACGGGTCCGGTGATGGTGAAGCCGGTGCCGTCGGCGCGGCCGAGGACGTTGACGACGTCGGAGATGACGTGGGCGACGACCTTGATGTCGTACGCGGTCATCTCGGGCGAGCGGCGGAGGCCGTAGGCGGAGCAGAAGTCGGTGACGCCGAGGCGCAGGGCGAGGACGTGGTCGCGGTACTTCTCGGTGATCGAGGCGATGCCGGCGAGGGTCTCGCCCCGGGTCTCCAGGTGGAGGAGTTCGGGGGACTCCAGGACGGGCATGGCGAAGAGGCGCCTGCCGCTCGTCCGCTCGGCCTCGACGAGCGCTTCGAGGAAGGCGTGGCCGCGGTTCTCGGTGAATTTGGGCAGTACGAATCCGGACAGCAGGTGAATCGTTTCGCCCAGGCGGTCGACGAGGGCGGTGATCTGGGCGGGCTCCCGGACGCGGATGAAGAGCAGGGGTGTGTCCGTCCCGTCGGCGGCGAGCTCCGCGAACTCCCGGACGAGGTTGTCCTCGCCGGCCTCGACGTCGGCGTCGCTGATGGAGTCCTCCAGGCAGAGCACCATGGAGACCACGCCGCGGGCGGCCTGTTTGCGCACGGCGGCGGCGAGCCGCGGCCGGGTGGCCGGACTGTAGAGCGTGGCGCCCAGGGCCGTGGCGAGCGTGCGCGCGGGCGACGCCGCCGTGAACTCGGCGGGTTCCCGGTGGAACAGCCCGGCCCGCTTCACGGACGGGATGTGCCCGAAATGACGCATATGAATGTCCCGTCTGCCGTGCCGTGTCCTGGCGACACGTGGCCGGTAATAGTACGTAGATGCGGGTGTCCCCGGCTCCCCCAGCGTATGAAATCCGGGTAACCCCTCCGCGTCCGTCGGTCTCGTCCCGGTCTCGGTACCGCCCCCGCGTTGTCCGGGGGTCGGCCGGGAGGGCAGGATTGCGGTCATGACGCACGCGATGCTGAAGGGCTCCAACGTCCCTCTCGACACCGCGGCCGTACGGGCCGTGCTCCGCTGGACCCCGGGCCCCGGGGTCCCCGACGTGGACGCCTCGGCCCTGCTGCTCGGGCCCTCCGGGCGCGTGCGGTCCGACGAGGACTTCGTCTTCTACAACCAGCCGCGCCACCCCTCGGGGCTCGTGCGGCGGCTGCCGAAGAAGCGGGACGCCTCGGGCCTGACGGACACCGTCGAGGCCGACCTCGGCGGTCTGGACGCCTCGGTCGACCGGGTGGTGGTCGCGGCCTCCTCCGACGGCGGCACCTTCCGCTCCGTCTCCGACCTGCGGATCCTGCTGTACGACGCCACGGGCCCCGGGCGCGAGCCGCTGGCCCTGTTCGAGGTGACGGCGGAGACCGGCGAGGAGACGGCCGTCATCTGCGGCGAGCTGTACCGGCGCGGGGACGGCTGGAAGTTCCGCGCGGTGGGACAGGGCTATCCGACGGGTCTCGTGGGCCTCGCCACCGACTTCGGCATCTCGGTCGACGAGGACGCCCAGGAAGACGTCCAGGAGAGCCGGGACGGGCTTCCCGGGGCCCCGGAGGCCGTGCGCGCCCCGGACGGCGCCCCGACCGGCTCCCCGGCCCACGGAACACCCGCCGCCGGCTCCCCCGACCTCGACATGACCGTCGTCCACCCTCCCGTACCGTCGCGGCCCGCGGTGCCGCCCCGGCCGGACCGGGCGCCCTCCTACGGCTACCCCCAGGAGCCGGTGAACGTCCCGGCCCCCGCGTACGGCTATCCGCAGCCGGTGGGCGCTGCCGAGCAGAACCCGTCCCCGGACTTCCGGATGCCGCCGATGGGTCCCCAGTTCGTCAGGTCCTGACGTCCTCCGGACGGGCACCGCGCCCGCCCTTCAGGTCTTGGTCTTGTAGCCGCGGCCCCACTGGAGGCCCCAGCCGTACAGCCGGTCCAGCTCCGCCTGGAAGCCGTACACGAACCGCACCTCGCGCCGGACCGTCAGGTCGCCCTTGACGTTCTCCAGGGAGAAGACCGCGCAGGAGCGGGCCTGCGGGGCGCGCTCGTCGAGTTCGATCTCGATCCGGGGGCCGTTGCTCGGGTAGAGCGTGACCTTGGCGTGGGTGCGGTCGAAGGCAGGCGTCTGGTCGTAGATGTAGACGAAGAACAGCAGCCGCTTGATCGCGTCGCGCTGGTCCAGGTTGACGAAGATCGTCTCACCGGAGGAGCCGCCGAAGCGGTCGTCCCCGCTCAGCTTCACGTACGGGGCGGTGTTCAGGTCGCCGAAGAAGTTGCCCAGCGGCTGCACCACGCCCTTGGAGCCGTCGGCGAGCTCGTAGAGGCAGCCCAGGTCGAGGTCGACGTTGACCATGCCCTGGGTGTGGGCCTGGACGACCTCGGGCCTGAAGAGCTGGGAGGGGTTGCGCAGCAGCCGGCCGCTCCGGCGGGAGCGGCCCTCGATGTCGGAGGTCCGCATCCGCCAGGAGAGGTTCACCCGGAGGTTGCCGGTGGCGGCCCCCTGTTTGCTGAGCGAGACGGACGGGCGCCGTTTCGTCAGGTCGATCGCGTTCGACACGGCGTTGCCCGAGTCGAACTGGGCCGCCCTCCCCGCGAACAGGTTGTCCCAGAAGGCCATGCCGCCCCACCCCCACCACTCGTCTGCGTCCGCACATGCCCGCGGGGCGGCCGGGTGCTCCGGCCGCCCCGCAGTGAAGCGTTCCTCGTCGCCGGGGGTGTCACACCCTCGGGGTCACCTCTGTCTTGTCTCCGGGGGAACCGCCCCCGGCCGCCGCGATCGCCTTGTTGCGGCGGACTGACGACCAGAAGGACAGGGCGATCAGGATCACGCCGATGGAACCGGTGATGAGTTCGCTGATCTCGTGCTGGATGGTGACGAGCAGGATGACGGCGAGCGCGCCGATCGCGTAGTGGGCGCCGTGCTCCAGGTAGACGTAGTCGTCCAGGGTGCCCTCACGGACCAGGTAGACCGTGAGCGAACGGACGTACATGGCGCCGATGCCGAGGCCGAGCGCCATCCAGAAGATGTGGTTGGTGATGGCGAAGGCGCCGATGACGCCGTCGAAGGAGAACGAGGCGTCGAGGACTTCCAGGTACAGGAACAGGAAGAACGCGGCCTTGCCGGCGAGGCCGACCGCCGAGACGGGCTTGCCCTCGGCCCTGGCCTTCTCCTCCTCCTCGTGCTCGCGCTCCTCCTCTTCCTCCAGCTTGTTCTCGAAGAAGCCGGAGAGGCCGCCGACGACGAGGTAGGTGATCAGACCCGCGACACCGGAGAGGAGTACGGTCGCGGACTTGTCCACGTGGCCGACGCTGGTGTGCGCGTGCGTCGCGAAGGTCATCGCCGTGACGAGCAGGGCGATGAGGGCGACGCAGACCGACAGCATGTCGACCTTGCCGAGCTTGGCCAGCGGGCGCTCCAGCCAGGCGAGCCACTTGATGTCGCGGTCCTCGAAGATGAAGTCGAGGAAGATCATCAGGAGGAACATGCCGCCGAAGGCGGCGATCGCCGGGTGGGCGTCCGTGACCAGCGCCTCGTACCGCTCGGGCTCGTCCAGGGCCAGCTGGACCGCCTCGATCGGGCCGACCTTGGCGCTGATGGCGACGATCGCGACGGGGAAGACCAGCCGCATGCCGAAGACCGCGATCAGGATGCCGACCGTGAGGAAGATCTTCTGCCAGAAGGCGTTCATCTTCTTCAGGATTCCGGCGTTGACGACCGCGTTGTCGAAGGACAGCGAGATCTCGAGGATCGACAGGATCAGAACGACCCCGAACGCCTCCCACCCCCACTGCCAAGCGGCGAAGGCCAGGCCGATCGCCGTGATGGCGAACGACCAGCCGAAGGTTTTCAGAACCACTGTCTACCCCATCGTGAAATTACATGGCTTTACGAAACGTTGACCCCGAAGTCTAGAGCGATGCCCCGCAGCCCGGACGCGTACCCCTGGCCCACCGCCCTGAACTTCCATTCGCCGTTGTAGCGGTAGAGCTCGCCGAAGATCATCGCCGTTTCGGTCGAGGCGTCCTCGGAGAGGTCGTAGCGGGCGAGCTCCTGACCGTCCATCTGGTTGACGACACGGATGAAGGCGTTGCTGACCTGGCCGAAGCTCTGGCCGCGGTTGTCGGCGTCGTGGATCGAGACCGGGAAGACGATCTTGTCGCAGTGGGCCGGCACCTTGGTGAGGTCCACGATGAGGGACTCGTCGTCCCCGTCACCCTCACCGGTGAGGTTGTCACCCGTGTGCTCGACGGAGCCCTCGGGGCTGCGGAGCTGGTTGTAGAAGACGAAGTACTCGTCCCCGAGCACCCGGCCGGCCTGGCAGAGCAGGGCGCTGGCGTCGAGGTCGAAGGGGGCTCCCGTGGTGGAGCGCGCGTCCCAGCCGAGCCCGACGAGGACCTGGGTGAGGTTGGGTGCGGCCTTGGAGAGGGAGACGTTGCCTCCCTTGGCGAGCGTGACGCCCATGGTTCTTTTCCTCCCCGGTGGATGATGAGGCACGTCCGGCGCCGCACTTCCGCGTGCGGCGCCGGACGGTTCGTGCGGGTTCGGCTCAGACGTTGACGCCGAAGTCCTGCGCGATGCCGCGCAGGCCCGAGGCGTAGCCCTGGCCGACGGCGCGGAACTTCCACTCCGCGCCGTGACGGTACAGCTCGCCGAAGACCATCGCGGTCTCGGTCGAGGCGTCCTCGGAGAGGTCGTACCGGGCGATCTCCGCGCCGCCGGCCTGGTTCACGACGCGGATGAACGCGTTGCGCACCTGACCGAAGGACTGCTGGCGGTTCTCGGCGTCGTAGATCGAGACCGGGAAGACGATCTTGGCCACGTCGGCCGGCACGCCCGCCAGGTCGACCTTGACCTGCTCGTCGTCGCCCTCGCCCTCACCGGTGAGGTTGTCACCGGTGTGCTCGACGGAGCCGTCGGCGCTCTTCAGGTTGTTGAAGAAGACGAAGTCCTGGTCGTTGCGGACCTTGCCCTCCTCGCTCACCAGGATGGCGCTGGCGTCGAGGTCGAAGTCCGTACCGGTGGTGGTGCGGACGTCCCAGCCCAGACCGACGGTCACGGCGGTGAGGCCAGGGGCCTCCTTGGTCAGCGAGACGTTGCCGCCCTTGCTGAGGCTGACTCCCACGAGTCCCTCCATAGGTTTCCAGGGGCAGCGCCCCCAGTCGTGCGTTGGCATCGGATCAACGTCTGGATCCTAGTGACGGGTTCCCGGTCGAAACAGTCGATTCGCCCGGTGAATCCGCGGGTGTCGGACCCCGAGCCCTTCCGGAACCCCGCCGGGCCGCTCAGAGGGCTGCCAGCGCCTCGACGTAGGCGGCGGTGTCGCGGGCGTCAGGGAGGGCGTTGACGACGCTCCAGCGGACGGTTCCCGCCTTGTCGACGACGAAGGTGCCGCGCACCGCGCAGCCCTTGTCCTCGTCGAAGACGCCGTAGGCGCGGGAGACCTCGCCGTGCGGCCAGAAGTCGGAGAGCAGCGGGAACTCCAGGTCCTCCTGGTCGCCGAAGACGCGCAGGGTGGGGACGGAGTCGGCGGAGACGGCGAGGAGCTGGGTGTCGTCGTTGACGAACGCCGGGAGGTGGGCGCGGAGCTCGCGCAGCTCGCCGGTGCAGACGCCGGTGAAGGCGAAGGGGTAGAAGAACAGCAGGACGTTCTTCCCGCCGCGGAAGTCGGTGAGCCGCACGGTGCGCCCGTGGTTGTCCTTGAGTTCGAAATCCGGGGCCTCGGTGCCGACCTCGATCGCCATCGCGTGCGCGTCCCTCTCGACGGGGCCCGCGGCGCCGGGCCGACGGAACCCGGGCCCTGGGCCGAAACGGTGAACCCCACCCTACGCCCGTACGGGAAGCCCCTGCGCGTGGGTGAGGACCCGCGCCCGGGCCCGTACGCGAAGACCCCCGCCGGACCGGGTCCGGCGGGGGCTCGTCGTGCGTGGGTGATCAGCGCTTCGGGGTCGCCAGGCGGGTGCCCGCCCAGTCCTTGGCGACGACGATGCTCTTGGTCTGGGAGAGACCAGCGGTCTGCGCGGCATCGTTGATGTCGCTCGGCTCGATGTAGCCGTCGCGGCCGGTCTTCGGCGTCAGCAGCCAGATCACGCCGCCGTCCTCCAGAAGACTGATGGCGTCCACCAGGGCGTCGGTGAGATCGCCGTCCTCGTCGCGGAACCACAGGACGACGCCGTCGGCGACGTCGTCGTAGTCCTCGTCCACGAGGTCGGCCCCGATGATGGACTCGATGCCTTCACGGAGATCCTGGTCGACGTCGTCGTCGTAGCCGATCTCCTGGACCACCTGTCCGGGCTCGAACCCCAGCCTGGATGCCGGGTTGGTCCGCTCCTCCGCGTGGTCCGCGGTCGCGCTCACGGCTTGCCTCCTGCTCATTCGGAAAATGCTGTGGGCCACGCGTGTGCGCGCGGCGCTGGCCGTAGTCCACACGTGCCGGGGCGGATCGCGCAAGTACCCGGCCCCGGAGACCGCCGAAACGGTGACGTTTGGGGCCGTCTCGCCGCAACTTCCGGCATGGTCGGACCCCCTCCGTGATCAGGTGCGTGCGATTCCTCCGCTTTCGAGGACTTCCGACTCCTCAGTCTGCCGAACGCCCGGACGAAACGCATGCGCGGCTTGGGCGTAAGGTTGCGATTTGACCGCACCCGGGCCCCTGGAGGACGCCCCCGAGGGTTACCCCTCGGTAAAGATGACGTCTGGTGTCGGCGGGGTACACGATGGACATCCCGACCACCCCGTGGCCCCGTGACCACCCCGAACAGCGAAGGAAGAGCGTGGCTCCCGGATCCGATCGCAACCCGATCATCATTGGCGGCCTTCCCAGCCAGGTCCCGGACTTCGATCCGGAAGAGACCCAGGAATGGCTCGACTCCCTCGACGCTGCCGTCGACGAGCGGGGCCGGGAACGGGCTCGCTACCTCATGCTCCGCCTGATCGAGCGCGCCCGCGAGAAGCGCGTGGCCGTGCCCGAGATGCGCAGCTCGGACTACGTCAACACCATCGCCACCAGGGACGAGCCCTTCTTCCCGGGGAACGAGGAGATCGAGCGCAGGGTCCTCAACGCCACCCGGTGGAACGCGGCCGTGATGGTCTCGCGCGCCCAGCGTCCGGGCATCGGCGTCGGCGGTCACATCGCGACCTTCGCCTCCTCGGCCTCCCTCTACGACGTCGGCTTCAACCACTTCTTCCGCGGCAAGGACGAGGGCGACGGCGGCGACCAGATCTTCTTCCAGGGGCACGCCTCCCCCGGCATCTACGCCCGCGCGTATCTGCTCGACCGGCTGAACGAGGCCCAGCTCGACGGCTTCCGCCAGGAGAGGTCGAAGTTCCCGAACGGCCTCTCCTCCTACCCGCACCCGCGGCTGATGCCGGACTTCTGGGAGTTCCCGACGGTGTCGATGGGCCTCGGCCCGCTCGGCGCGATCTACCAGGCCCGGATGAACCGCTACATGGAGGCGCGCGGCATCGCCGACACCTCCAAGTCGCACGTGTGGGCGTTCCTCGGCGACGGCGAGATGGACGAGGTGGAGTCCCTCGGCCAGCTGTCCATCGCGGCCCGCGAGGGCCTGGACAACCTCACCTTCGTCGTCAACTGCAACCTCCAGCGGCTCGACGGCCCGGTGCGCGGCAACGGCAAGATCATCCAGGAGCTGGAGTCGATCTTCCGGGGCAACGGCTGGAACGTCATCAAGCTCATCTGGGACCGCTCCTGGGACCCGCTGCTCGCGCAGGACCGGGACGGCATCCTGGTCAACAAGCTGAACACCACCCCGGACGGGCAGTTCCAGACGTACGCCACGGAGACCGGCGGCTACATCCGGGACCACTTCTTCGGCGAGGACCAGCGGCTGCGGGCCATGGTCGAGGGCATGTCGGACCAGCAGATCCTGCACCTGGGGCGCGGCGGCCACGACCACCGGAAGATCTACGCGGCCTACGCGGCGGCCAAGGCCCACGCCGGCCAGCCGACCGTGATCCTGGCGCAGACCGTCAAGGGCTGGACGCTCGGCCCGAACTTCGAGGGCCGCAACGCGACCCACCAGATGAAGAAGCTGACGGTCGACGACCTCAAGCGCTTCCGCGACCGGCTGCACGTCCCGATCACGGACAAGCAGATCGAGGAGGGCCTGCCCCCGTACTACCACCCCGGGCGGAACTCCGAGGAGATCCAGTACATGCACGACCGCCGCGAGGCCCTCGGCGGGTACGTCCCGACCCGGGTCGTGCGGGCGCAGCCGCTGGAGCTGCCCGACGACAAGGCCTACGCGGCGGCCAAGAAGGGCTCGGGCCAGCAGTCGATCGCCACCACCATGGCGTTCGTCCGCATCCTGAAGGACCTCATGCGGGACAAGGAGATCGGCAAGCGCTTCGTGCTGATCGCCCCCGACGAGTACCGCACCTTCGGCATGGACGCCTTCTTCCCGAGCGCCAAGATCTACAACCCGCTGGGCCAGCAGTACGAGGCGGTGGACCGCGAACTCCTCCTCGCCTACAAGGAGTCGCCGACCGGCCAGATGCTGCACGACGGCATCTCCGAGGCCGGCTGCACGGCCTCGCTGATCGCCGCCGGGTCCGCGTACGCCACGCACGGCGAGCCGTTGATCCCGGTGTACGTCTTCTACTCGATGTTCGGCTTCCAGCGGACCGGCGACCAGTTCTGGCAGATGGCCGACCAGCTGGCGCGCGGCTTCGTCCTCGGCGCCACCGCCGGCCGCACGACACTGACCGGTGAGGGCCTCCAGCACGCGGACGGTCATTCCCAGCTCCTCGCTTCCACCAACCCGGCCTGCGTCGCCTACGACCCGGCGTTCGGTTTCGAGATCGCGCACATCGTCAAGGACGGTCTGCGCCGGATGTACGGCCCCGAGGCCGAGGACGTCTTCTACTACCTGACGGTCTACAACGAGCCGATCCAGCACCCGGCCGAGCCGGAGGACGTGGACGTGGAGGGCATCCTCCAGGGCATTCACCGCTTCAAGCCGGCCGAGACGGGCGCGATCCCCGCGCAGATCATGGCCTCGGGCGTCGGCGTGCCGTGGGCGGTCGAGGCCCAGCGGATCCTCGCCGAGGAGTGGAACGTGCGGGCCGACGTCTGGTCCGCCACCTCCTGGACCGAGCTGCGCCGCGAGGCCGTGGCCGTCGAGGAGCACAATCTGCTCCACCCGGACGAGGAGCAGCGCGTCCCGTACGTGACGCGCAAGCTCCAGGGTGCCGAGGGTCCGTTCGTGGCGGTCTCGGACTGGATGCGCGCGGTGCCGGACCAGATCTCCCGCTGGATCCCCGGCACGTACACCTCGCTGGGCGCGGACGGCTTCGGCTTCGCGGACACGCGCGGCGCGGCCCGTCGCCACTTCCACATCGACGCCCAGTCGATCGTCCTCGCGGTGCTGACCGAGCTGGCCCGCGAGGGCAAGATCGAGCGGTCGGCCCTGAAGCAGGCCGTGGACCGCTACCAGCTGCTCGACGTGGCGGCGGCGGACCCGGGCGCGGCGGGCGGCGACGCGTGAGCCGTACCCCGTGAGGGGGGGCGAGGGGCGGTGGGGCCGACGGCTCCGCCGCCCCTCGCCGTTTTCCCCGCCACGGTCCCGGGCCGCGCCTACCGCTCCCAGATCTTGAACGCTCTGACCTCGTGGGGCGACTGCGGCACCCAGGTCCCCTTCCCCGGGTAGGTCTCGAACTCGCCCGTCTCCGCGCACTCGGCGGACTGGTAGGTGGTGACCGGCCGCCCGGTGCGGTTCGCGAGGGACTGGGCCGAGGTGCCGGCCGGCAGGGGGACGCAGCTGTCGACGTCGGTCGTGGCCAGCTCGTGGGTCCGGACCCCGCCCTTGAAGTCGGGCCTGGGCCAGAGGCAGAGCTTCCCGGGGCCGCAGGCGCCGAGCTTCGGGCCCGAGGCGGTAAGGGTCATGGCGGCGGGTGCGGCCGTGACCGGCAGGGCGGCGAGGAGGAGGACCGCCAGGACGGCGGTCGTGAGGAATCGCTTCGCGTGTCGCTTCGTCAGCGGTCGCGTCATCGGCAGTCGCTTCGTCAGCGGTCGCTTCGTATACAGGTCGCGCATGGCACTGAACCCCCGGTTTCGTCACTCTCTGTGATCAGAACTCTGCCGGAGGTCACCCCCCGTTGAGAAGGGGGCCAAAGCTTCTTCACCCGAACGGGCGACGGCCCCCACCGGACCGGAGGCGGTGGGGGCCGTGCGGAGAAGGGAACGGGCGGGTCAGATGTGGGCGCCGCCCATGCCCGCCTCCGCGTTCTCGCCGCGCTTGGTCAGCAGGGCGACGACCGCCGCGACGACCGCGACGACACCGGCGACGGTGAAGGCCAGGCCCATGCCCTGGAGGAAGGTGTCGTGGATGACCTTGGTGATCACCTGGACGAGGTCGGGGGTCATCCCGGGCGCCTTGGCCAGCTCCGGCGGGGCCATGCCGAACTCGGCGGCCTGCTCCAGCTGCGGGTTGGGCGGGGCCGGGATGCCGGCCGCCTTCCAGTTGTCCGCGAAGACGCCGGAGACCTTGGAGGACATGACGGCGCCGAGCACGGCCGTGCCGAGCGCGCCGCCGACCTGCATGGCGGCCTGCTGCAGGCCGCCGGCCACGCCGGAGAGCTCCAGCGGGGCGTTGCCGACGATGACCTCGGTGGCGCCGACCATGACCGGGGCGAGGCCCAGGCCGAGGAGGGCGAACCAGAGGGACATGGCGAGGGTGCCGGTGCCGGCGGAGAGCGTGATCATGCCGAACATCGCGGCGGCCGTACAGACCATGCCGCCGACCAGCGGCACGCGCGGGCCGAACTTGGTGATCAGCGCGCCGGCCAGCGGCGAGGAGACGATCATCATCGCCGTCAGCGGCAACAGGTGCAGACCGCTGTCGACCGGGCTGAGCCCCTTCACGCCCTGGAGGTAGAAGGTCACGAAGAACAGGCCGCCCATGAAGGCGAAGGCCATCAGGACCATCAGCACCACACCGGCCGAGAGCGGTACGGAGCGGAACATGCCCAGCGGGATGAGCGGCTCCTTGACCTTGGTCTCCCAGACGGCGAAGAGCGCGAAGAGGAGCACCGCGCCGAGCAGGCAGCCCCACGTCCTGCCCCCGCCCCAGCCCCAGGACTCGCCGGCCTTGATGAGGCCCCAGACCAGGGTGCCCATGGCGCCGGAGAGCAGCAGGATGCCGAGGACGTCGAAGGAGCGCGGCGCGTTCTCCGCGCGGTGGTCCTTCAGGATCACCAGGCCGAGGACGAGCGCGACGACGCCGACCGGCACGTTGACGAAGAAGACGGACTGCCAGCTGACGTGCTCGACGAGCAGGCCGCCGACGATCGGGCCGCCGGCCGTCGAGGCGCCGATGACCATGCCCCAGATGCCGATGGCCATGTTCAGCTTCTCGGCGGGGAAGGTGGCACGCAGCAGGCCGAGCGCCGCCGGCATCAGCAGGGCGCCGAAGAGGCCCTGGAGGACGCGGAAGGCGATCACGGCGCCGATGGAGTGCGAGAGGCCGATCGCACCGGAGGCGGCGGCGAAGCCGGCGATGCCGATGAGGAAGGTCTGCCGGTGGCCGAAGCGGTCACCGAGCTTGCCGGCGGTGATCAGGGCGACGGCGAGCGCGAGCAGGTAGCCGTTGGTGATCCACTGGACCTGGGCGAGCGTGGCGCCGAGGTCCTCCTTGATGGCGGGGTTGGCGATCGCGACGATCGTGCCGTCGAGCGCGACCATCATCACGCCCACGGCGACGGCGAACAGGGTCAGCCAGGGATGGCCGCGCAGTCCCTTCGCCGGACCCGGCACGGGTCCCGGGGTGCCCCCCTGGCCCTGCGGGGCCTTTTCCACGGTGGTCTGACTAGTCATACACCGAGGCTAGTGACAGTCGCTGACAATTGACAAAGCGATTCACGCGTCGGTAACTGTCACGTAGCTCACAGGTACCCTGAGCTGGACGAAACCCCCGCAAAGCATCTGTGGTGCCGGAAAAGAGGATCCCGAGGTGACCCTGCCCGGTCTGCGCGAGCGGAAGAAGCAGCGGACGCGTGACGCGCTGATCCGGGTGGCCCTGGAACTCTTCACCGACCAGGGGTACGAGCGGACCACCGTCGACGAGATCGTCGAGGCCGTCGAGGTCTCCCAGCGCACCTTCTTCCGCTACTTCTCCTCCAAGGAGGAGGTCGCCTTCGCCGTCCAGCAGATGGTGGAGGAGCGCTTCGTCCGCTCCCTCGCGCAGCGGCCCCCGGACGAGAGCCCCCTCGACGCGCTGCGCAACGCCGTCCTCTCCTCCTGGGACACCATCGGCGAGGCCATCACCGCGGTCGTCCCGGTCGGGCTGTACCTGCGCACCTTCCAGCTGATCGAGTCGACGCCCGCGCTGCTCGCCGTCCATCTGCGCCGCTCCACCGAGATGGAGGAGACGATCGCCCGGATCGTCGCCGAGCGCGAGGGCGTCGACGTGGACGCGGACCCCCGGCCCCGGATCGTGGTGGCCGCGTTCAGCGGGGTGATGCGGGTGACCGGGCAGATGTGGGGCCGGGGCGCGGACCAGAGCCTGGAGGCCATCCGCGCGCTGACCGAGCAGTACCTCGACCACCTCGGCCCGGCACTGGCCCCGCACTGGCGGGACCCGGGACGGGGCCGGTGCGGCGAGGGGCGGCCGCGCCCTCCAGGGCCTGTCCGGCCATGATCCGCCGGACAGGCCCCGGGGGCCCGTACGGAGACGTCTCCCGGAGGCCCCCGGTTCCCGGTCGCGCGAAGGCGTGACCTGCGTCCCACCTGGTACGGAACCGTCCCCGCCGCCCCGTAGGGTGGCGGCCCGTGACACCTGTCGAGACCCCGTCCGCCCACGTCGCCGCGCGTGCCCTGCTCGCGCTCGTCGTCGTGCTCGTGCTCCTCGCGACCACCGGGTGGACCACGATCCGGCACCGGCCCGTACCGGGGCCCTCCCGCGAGGCCGCGCTCGCCGCCTGGGCGCACGACCGGGTCGGCGGCCGCCCGCTGCCCGACCCGGCGGCCCCGCCCCGTACCGTCGCGGCGTTCTTCGCCGGGCTCGGTCCGGCGGGCGGGGCCCGGCTCGCCGCGCGGCACCCGTTCGTCGTCGGCAACCTCGACGGCGCCCCGGTCGCCCTGCGCTACCGCGCCAACCGGATCGGCCTCGCGCGCGCGTACGGCGCCGAGCGCGGCAGGGCCGACGACCCCCGGCTCTCCCCCGAGGGCCGGCACGAGGCGCGGCGCCGGGTCGACCGCTTCGCCTCCCTGCTGCGGCCGGGCCGGCAGATCCTCGCGTTCGACCCGACGGGGACGGGACGGGCCGCCGAGGTCCTCGGGGACCTGGAACGGGCCCGGCGCGTCTCGGTGGTCGTGCCCGGAGTCGACACCGACCTCCTCACCTTCCAGCGGACCCACGGCCGGTACGGGGCGCCCGTCGGCATGGCACAGGCCCTCTACGACGCCGAGCGGCGGACCGCGCCCGGGACCGGGGTCGCGGTGATCGCCTGGGCCGACTACACCGCGCCCGCCGGGATCGGCATCGACGCGCTGACCGGCCGGCTCGCCGGGGCGGGCGCCGCGCGGCTCGTCGGACTGACCGAGGCACTGCCCGGCAACGCCCGGGTGGCGCTCTTCTGCCACAGCTACGGCTCCGTGCTCTGCGGGGCCGCCGCGCCCCGGCTGCCCTCCCGGGTCACGGACGTGGCCGTCTCCGGCAGCCCCGGCATGCGCGTGGAGCGGGCCGCCGACCTGGCCACCACGGCCCGGATCTGGGCGATGCGGGACGCCGACGACTGGATCGCGGACGTGCCGCACCTGGAGGTGGGCGGGCTCGGACACGGAGCGGACCCGGTGGCGCCCGAGTTCGGCGCGCGGCTGCTCTCGGCGGACGGGGCCGTCGGGCACAGCGGCTATTTCACGCCGGGGACGGTGAGCCTCGGCAACTTCGCCGCGATAGGCGTCGGCGCCTACCCGCGGCTGGTCTGCGCACGTGCCGACAGCGCTTGCCACGACGGAATATCCGGTGCGGAAGGGCTGCGACGCGCGTAGATCCCGTAATTTCAGGACCTTTCACAGGGGCGACGCCGGGGCGGGCGCCGCTTACGATGAGGCGCATGGGTGATGTGCTGGCCGGAATTCATGCCGCCTGGGAGTTCGAGAGCGACGCCCTCGTCATCCGTTTCGAACGGGGGATCCGCACGCCGAAGCTGTTCCAGGCGCTGCGCGAACGGCGCGTACCGTACGAAGCGCTGGCGTCCGTGACGCTCACGCCGGGGAAACGGGGCACCGTCGTACTGCACGCCGTGCCGCGGCCGGGTGCCGATCCGCTGATGGAAGCGGCCGCGGGGCAGCTCAAGGAGAGCTCCGATCCGTACCGGCTCGTGCTGCCGGCGGACCGGGAGACGCTCGCCGAGTACTACCGGGACGAACTGCGGGCGCTCCTGCCGCCGGAGCCGGGGGCCGCGGGGGCCGCCGGACACGGCGGGGACGCTCCGTACGACGGACTCGGCGCGCTCGGCGGACCCGGCGGACCCGCCCCGGGCGACGGACCCGGCGCGTTCGACGGGCCGGAGGAGCCGTACGGGGCGGGCGGGGCGGGCGGGGCCGTGACGCCCGCCGAGCGGTTCCTCGTGGCACCGCCGTCGGGGCCGCTGTCCTTCAAGGCGTACGACGGGAAGGCGAGCTTCGACGGCAGTTCGGAGGTCGCGTTCCGCTGGTTCTGGACGGGGGCGTCCTCGGAGAAGTGGAAGGCGGGCGACCAGACCTTCTCCGTACGGGACCTGTGCGGGGTCGAGTGGCGCTCGCCCGACGTCTTCGACGGGCACCTGCGGCTGCTGTTCCGGGACGGCGGGCCCCGGCCCACCCAGCCCGACCACGACCCGGCGTCCCTCGTCTTCGGCCTCGGCTACGGGCTCGTCCACGAGTCCCTGCCCTTCGCCGCGGCCGTCCTCGCGGCGATCCGCACCTCGGACCGCGCCCCCGTACCCGTCGGCTCCCGTACCCCCGGGGTGGTGGCCGAAAGGATTCGGCACCTGGGCGAGCTGCACCGGGCGGGCCTGGTGACGGACGAGGAGTTCTCCGCGAAGAAGGCGGAGTTGCTCGCGGAGCTCTGAGACCGCCGGGGTCCCGGCGCCCGGCCCCTCGGGGACGTCCCGGGTCATACCCCGGTATCAGGCCGCGTCCCGGCCCCCGGTATGACGCCGGGGGCCCGGGCCGCTGCCTACCCTGGGCGGGCCATGAGCACCGAACCGCGGCCCGAGCCGCCGACTCCGCCCCGGCCGTCCGACCATCGGCCCCTCGTCCGGGTGCGCGGGGCGTTCCAGGGCCTCGGGGCCGCGCTCACCACCCCGACCGCCCCCGGGGCGCCCCTCCTCGCCGACGCCTCCTCCCGCTGGGTGCGCCTCCTCCCGTACGCCGTCGCCCTCGCCTTCGTCGCCTCGCTGCTCCCCACCACCGTCCACCTCCTCACCGGGGACCACGGCGTCCCCGGCGCCCTCGCCGGGGCGATCGGCACCGCGCAGACCGCGCCGCTGCTGCTCGCCGTCACCCGTCCCCTCCAGGCCTGGTGGGTCGTCTTCGCCGCCGACGTGCTCGGCGCGCTCGTCCTGCTCGCCGCCGACGGCCCGCGGGCCCACCTGTGGCCCTGGACCCCGCCGCTCGTCGTCGGCTACTGCGCGCTGACGGTCGCGCTCGGCCTGCGCGAGTCCCGCCGGGCGCTGTTCGGCGTCTGGCTGGCGACGGGCGCCGCCGGATACGCCCTGGAAGCCTTCCGGCCCGCCGGACAGACCAGCGTCCACACCCTGCTGTTCGTCCTGAGCGGGGTGCTGCTCCTCCTCACCTCGGCGGTACGCGCGCGTGGGGACGCCCAGCGGCGGCTCGTGGAGCAGGAGACCATCAGCGAGGCCGAGCGGTCCCGTCGCACGCTCCTGGAGGAGCGGGCCAGGATCGCGCGCGAACTGCACGACGTCGTGGCCCACCACATGTCCGTGATCACCGTCCAGGCCGACTCGGCGCCGTACCGCATCCCGGAGCTTCCCGACGCGGCCCGCGAGGAGTTCGGCTCCATCGCGGCGAGCGCGCGCGAGTCGCTCGCCGAGATGCGCCGGCTGCTGTCCGTGCTGCGCAGCGACGGCGGCGAGGGCGAGCGGGCTCCGCAGCCGGGACTCGACCGGGTCCAGCAGCTGGTGGAGGCGACCGTACGGGCCGGGGTGCCGGCCGAACTGCGGCTCGCCGCCGACCTCGGGGACGTGCCGCAGGCGGTGGACCTGTCGGCGTACCGGATCGTGCAGGAGGCCCTCGCGAACGTCGTCCGGCACGCGCCCGGTGCCGCGACCCGGGTCTCGGTCCGGGCGGACGAGGGGTGGCTGACGGTCCTCGTCGTCAACGGGCCCTCCCTGGAGGAGGGTTCGTCCGTCGAGCGGGGTGCGCCCGGCACCGGGCACGGGCTCGTCGGCATGCGGGAACGCGTACGGTTGACGGGCGGCTCGCTGGACACCGGGCCGCTGCCCGACGACGGCTTCCGGGTCGCGGCCCGGCTTCCCCTGCGCATGGAGGACCCCGCGTGACCATCCGCGTGATCATCGTCGACGACCAGGCCATGGTGCGGGCCGGTTTCGCCGCGCTGCTCTCCGCACAGCCCGACATCGACGTCGTCGGCGAGGCCCCGGACGGGCGGCGGGGCGTGGAGGCGGCACGGTCGGCGCACCCGGACGTGGTCCTCATGGACGTGCGGATGCCCGAGCTGGACGGGCTCGCGGCGGCCCGCGAGATCCTGCGTCCGCCGGCCGGGGTCACGCACCGGCCGAAGGTGCTGATGCTCACCACCTTCGACGTGGACGACTACGTGTACGAGGCGCTGCGCGCGGGCGCGTCCGGTTTCCTCCTCAAGGACGCGCCGCCGGCCGACCTGATCGCGGCGGTGCGGGTGGTGGCGGCGGGCGAGGCGCTGCTCGCCCCGTCCGTGACCCGGCGCCTGATCGCCGACTTCGCCGCGTCCCGCCCGGCCCCGCGCCGGGACACCACGGCGCTGCGCCTGAACGGTCTCACCCCGCGCGAGACCGAGGTCCTGGAGCTGATCGCCCGGGGCCTGTCCAACCAGGAGATCGCGAGCGTCCTGGTCCTCGCCGAGCAGACGGTGAAGACCCACATCGGCCGGGTCCTGGCCAAACTGGACCTGCGCGACCGGGCCCAGGCGGTGGTCTTCGCGTACGAGTCGGGGCTCGTGACGCCCGGCACGGCCTGACGCCCGACCGGAGACCGGAAGATCCGGGGGAAAACCCCACCCCTTCCCTGAGGACGGCCGCTCCCCCACCCCCTACCCCGGTATCAGGAGGCGGTTGGCCCCCCGGTGTGACGTGCCGTCACCCACCCCCTTCCTACCTTCCTCCCGTCGCCGGACGACCGGCGGCCGAGCGAGAAGCCGGAGAGGGAGGGCGGGCCCATGCGCCGCACTGCGAGGACCCTGATCACCGTGGCCCTGGCGGCCGTCGCGGTCGCCGGAACGGCCGGCTGGGCGTCCGGGGACGCCCAGGAGGCCGTGACCGGGGCGCCGGTCGGGACGGGGGCGTGGGTGGGTGCGGGGCTGCCGGACCCGGAGGGGATGGGGGTGGTCGGGACCGCGCGGTTCTTCGCGGGACTCGATCCCGTACAGAGGAAGAGGTTGGTGCGGGAGCACCCGGCCGTCGTCGGGAACCTCGACGGGGCCCCGCTGGAGCTGCGGTACGAGGCCAACGCCCTTGCCACGAAGGGGGCGTTCGGGGACGCGCGGGTGCTCGCGTACGACCCGCGCGGCCGGGGGCAGGTGGTCCTGGTCCACGGGGACCTGGCGCGGGCCGCGCACGTGGCGGTGATCGTGCCCGGTTCCGACGTCGACGCCGGGCACGTCCGGCCGCTCGCGGACATGGCGGCCGCGCTGCGCCGGGCGACCGGGGGCCGGACGGCGGTCGTCGCCTGGGCCGGGTACACCACCCCCGTCGGCGTCGGCCTGGACGCGGCCACCGGCCGGCTCGCCGAGGCCGGGGCCGGGCGGCTCGCCCGGTTCGCGGAGGGCCTGGCGGCCGTCGGGGCGGCCGAGCCCTCGGTGTTCTGCCACAGCTACGGCTCGGTGGTCTGCGGGCTCGCCGCCCACGAGCTGAAGGCGAAGGACCTGGTGGTGTTCGGCTCGCCGGGGATGCGCGCCGAGAACGTCGCGGACCTCGGCACCTCCGCGCGGGTGTGGGCGGCGAAGGACCCCACCGACTGGATCGACCGCGTCCCGAACGTCGAGTTCGCGGGACTCGGGCACGGCGCCGACCCCGCCGCGCCGTCCTTCGGGGCGCGCCGGATCCCGGCGGAGGACGCCGCCGGTCACGGCGGGTACTTCGCGGCCGGGACCTCGTCCCTGCGGGCGTTCGCCGCGATCGCCGAGGGGGGCGTGCGATGAGTTCCCTCGCCCTCATGAGCCGTACGGCCCGGCGGATCGAGGCCGCCACCCCCGCCCACCGCGACCGGGCGGTCGACGGGCTGCGGGCCCTCGCCCTGCTCGCCGTGCCCACCGGACACTGGCTGCTCGGCGGCTTCACCCTCTCCGCCGACGGCGCGCTCCACAACGCCAGCCCGCTCGGCACCTTCGCCGGGCTCGCGCCGGTCAGCTGGGTCCTCCAGATGCTGGGGATCTTCTTCCTGGTCGGCGGGTACGCGTCCGTCCTCTCGTACCGGCGCCGGAAGGGCTCCACGCGCGCGTGGCTCGGGGGGCGGCTCGCCCGGCTCGGGCGGCCCGTGCTCGGAGTCACCGCCGTGTGGGCGGCGCTCCTGCCCCTGCTCCACTTCGGGCTCGGGGTGCCCGTGGACACGCTGCGGACGGCGTCCACGCTGGTGGTCCAGCCGCTCTGGTTCGTCGGGGTCTACACGGTGGTCACCGCGCTCACCCCGTACTGCGTGCGGGCCGCCCGCCGGCTCGGGGCGTGGGCGGCGGCCCCGCTGCTCGGCTCGGTCGCCGTCGTCGACCTGCTGCGGTACGGGCCGTACGCCGACGCCGTGCCGTCCTGGCTGGGCCTCCTGAACATCCTGCCCGGCTGGCTCTTCGCCTATCAGCTCGGCGTCTCGTGGGGCGAGGGCCGGGTCACCCGGCGCCACGCGTGGGCCCTGCTCCTCGGCGGGGCCGTCCTCTTCGCCGTCCTGCTGCTCCTCCTCGGCTACCCGGCGTCGATGGTCGGCGTCCCCGGCGAGGCCCGCACCAACTCGCACCCGCCGTCGCTGCTCGTCCTCGCCCTCGCCGCCGCGCAGAGCGGCGCCGCGATCCTGCTCCGCGACCGGTTCGGCGCGCTCCTGCGGCGGCCCGCGCTCTGGGCGCCGGTCGTGGTCGTCAACCTCTCGGCCATGACGGTCCTGTGCTGGCACCAGACGGCGATGCTCGCCGCAGCGATTCCCGCCTCGTACACCGGGGAGGTCCCGGGTCTGGTCGGCGCGCCCGACTCGGCGGGCTGGATCCTGGCCCGGCTCGCCTGGATGCCGGTCTTCGCCGGGCTTCTCGTCCTGATCGGGCGGTACGCGCGGGGCTTCGAGTCCCCGTGGACGAAGGCCGGGCCCGCCCGCCGCGCCCTGGCGGGACTGCTCGCGGCGGGCTTCGGGGTCTTCGCGCTGGGGCTGGGGTGAGCGCGCCGTCGATCTGATCGGACCTCCCGGCTCAGACCTCCCGGCTCACCGCCGTGGAGCTCATGTCCGGGTAGCGGTCGCCCGCCACCCGGCCGGCGATCGGCTCCAGCTCCGCCAGCTCGGCGTCGGTGAGGACGATGCGGGTGGCCGCCGCGTTCTCCAGGAGGCGGGAGCGCTTGCGGGTACCGGGGATCGGGACGACCGTGACGCCGTGCACGGAGGCCCGCCGCTGGACCCAGGCGAGGGCGATCTGCGCCGGGGTCGCCCCGTGGGCGGCGGCGATCTTGCGGACCGGGTCGAGCAGGGCGGCGTTCCGCTGCGCGTTCTCGCCGGTGAACCGGGGCTGGTGGGCCCGGTAGTCACCGCCCTGGAGGTCCTTGGCGGCGTCCGCGAACGCCCCGGTCAGGAAGCCCCGGCCGAGCGGCGAGTACGGCACGACGGTCACGCCGAGGTCGGCGGCGGCGCCGACGGCGCTGCGCTCCACGTCCCGGGAGAAGAGCGACCACTCCGACTGGAGGGCGGCGATCGGGTGCACGGCGTGGGCCTCGCGCAGTTCGGGCCCGGTGACCTCGCTCAGGCCCAGGTGGCGGACCTTGCCCTCCCGGACGAGTTCGGCCATCGCGCCGACGGACTCGGCGAACGGGACCCGCGGGTCGCGGCGGTGCATGTAGTAGAGGTCGATGGTCTCGACGCCGAGGCGGCGCAGACTGTTCTCGACGGCGCTCCGGATGTACGCGGGGTCGTTGCGGACGCCCCGGTAGGAGGGGTCGTCGGCGCGCCGCTCGACGGCGAACTTGGTGGCGAGGACGACCTCGTCGCGGTGGGCGGCGAGGAAGGGGGCCAGGAACTCCTCGTTGGCGCCGCTGCCGTAGATGTCGGCGGTGTCGATCAGGGTGACGCCGGCCTCCAGGGCCGCGTCGAGGGTGTCCCGGGCGGCGGCCTCGTCGGTGGCGCCGTAGAACTCGCTGATGCCCATGGCGCCGAAGCCCTGGACTCCGACCTCCGGTCCGTCCTGGCCCCCGAGGCGTACGGTGTCGATCCTGTTCACGCTGGTCATGAAGGTGTTCCTCCGCAGACGGTCCCGTAGTGGGCGATCTTGACGTCGAGCACGGCGAGCGTGTCCTGGAGCTCGGTGACCCGGGCGAGGACGTCCCTCCGGGTGGCCTCCAGGAGCTCGCGCCGCTCCTCGCGGGTGTGGTCCCCCGCCCGCACCAGTTCGGCGTACCGGACCATGTCGGCGACCGGCATCCCGGTCAGCCGCAGCTTGCCGACGAAGGCCAGCCAGTCCAGGTCGCGCGGGGTGAAGCGGCGCTGTCCCGTGTGCGAGCGGTCGACGTGCGGCATGAGGCCGATCCGCTCGTACCAGCGCAGGGTGTGCGCCGAGAGACCGGTCAGGGCGGCGACCTCGCTGATGGTGTAGGGCCCCGTCCGGCCGCCGCCCGTGCTCGTACCGCTCGTGCTCGTACCGCTCGTGCTCGCGATCACGCTCATGTCTCCACGCTAGGGGGTTGGAGCGCACTCGAAGCAAGTCCGTTCCCGGAGGGCAAGTAGGCTCGGTGCCATGGAGAGCCCCGTGGAGAACAGCGTGGAGAACGGTCTGCCGAGCCTGGCGTCGATCGAGGACTGGCCCGTCCCCACCGCGGCCGCCGCCGTGGTCCGCGCGGACGGCACCCCGGCCGGGGCCCACGGCCCCACCGGGCGGCGCTTCCCGCTCGCCTCGGTGACCAAGCCGCTCACGGCGTACGCGGTGCTCGTCGCGTACGAGGAGGGGGCGATCGACCTGGACGAGCCGGCCGGGCCCGAGGGCTCGACCGTCCGCCACCTCCTCGCCCACACCTCGGGCCTGGCCTTCGACGAGAACCGCGTCCAGGCCGCGCCCGGCACCCGCCGGATCTACTCCAACGCCGGTTTCGAGGTCCTCGGCGACCACGTCGCCAAGGCCACCGACATCCCCTTCGCCGAGTACCTGCACCAGGCCGTCCTGGAGCCGCTCGGCATGGCGTCCACGACGCTGGAGGGCTCGCCCGCCAAGGACGGCGTGTCGACCGTCGACGACCTGGTGCGGTTCGCCGCCGAGGTCCAGGCGCCCCGCCTCCTCGACGCCCGGACCGTCCTGGACGCGATGACGGTGGCGTACCCCGGCCTGACCGGCATCCTGCCCGGCTACGGGCACCAGCGGCCCAACGACTGGGGGCTCGGCTTCGAGATCCGCGACGGGAAGTCCCCGCACTGGACGGGCGCCACGTCCTCGCCGCGTGCCTTCGGGCACTTCGGGCAGTCCGGCACCTTCCTGTGGATCGACCCGGACGCGCGGGCCGCGTGCGTGGCGCTCACCGACCGGCCCTTCGGGCCGTGGGCGGTCGAGGCCTGGCCGCCGTTCACGGACGCGGTCCTGGCGGACCTGCGGGCGCTCTAGTCACGCGTCCGCCGCGCCCGTTTGTCCCGGGCGGCGTGGGCAAAACGGAGTCCATGAGAGGCATCGACTCCGTCATAAGAACCGTGGCCCACGTGCTCGCGGGCATCCTGGTCGTCTGGATCCTCATGGACCTGCTCGACGCCAACCGGGGCAACACCGTCGTCGGCTGGTTCCACTCCGCCGCCGACTGGCTCGCGGGCTGGTCGATCGGGCTCTTCGACGTCGCCGGGCACACCCTTCAGGTGCTGCTCGACTACGGCATCCCCGCGGTCGTCTACGTGGTGATCGCGAACGTCATCGCCAGCCGGGCGTTCGGCCGGCACTGACGCCCCCCTCGCAGCGGGTGGCGGGCAGCGTCCCGTCGGGGCCGAGGACGGTCACCTCGGCCCGGCCCGCCGGGTGTTCCGCGTAGGCGGCCGTGCACACCAGTTGGCGCACGGCCGTCTCGGGCAGTCCCTTCACCGGGAAGGGGGCCCTGAGCCGGAGCGCGGGGTCGGGCGGTCCGCCCGGGTCCGCCTCGACGCGCGGGGCCCGGGTTTCTCCCCCGGGCAGGGCGGTGGTGGCGCCCACCGCCACCTCCTCGGTCCTCGGGCCGGCGAGGAGCGCGGCGAGCGCCTTGTCGACGGTGAGCCGTTCGCGCCGCAGGGCCTCGGCGGAGATCTCGTACTCCGGACCGAACTCGTCGTACGGGACCGGGTCGTCGGCCGGGTGGGCGGTGGCCGAGTGGGTGGTGGCCGGTTCGGGGTGTCCGAGGTCGCGGACCATCGGCATCATCCGGCCCTCGGGGCCCACGAAGTAGAGCGTCATCCGCTCCTCGGGGACCGGCTGGACGATGACGGTCGCGGCCCCGCCCGCCTCGACGACGTCGGTCTCCTGTATGCCGCAGCCGCTCAGGGCGAGCAGGACGGCCGCGGCCGTCGTGGCCCGGCGCCTCACAGCGGCGTCCGCACGGTGAACACGGCCCCGCCCTCCGGGTGGTTGGCGGCCGTGACGGTGCCGCCGTGGAGCCGTACGTTCTCCAGGGTGATCGCGAGGCCGAGGCCGCTGCCCTCCGAGCGGGTCCTGGCCCGGTCCGCCTTGTAGAAGCGGTCGAAGACGTGCGGCAGGACCTCCGGGTCGATGCCCGGCCCCCGGTCGGCGACCTCCGTCACCAGCACGTCCCCCTCCGCGTACAGCCGGACCGTGACCGGCGCCCCGCCGTGCCGCAGCGCGTTGCCGACGAGGTTGGCGACGACGACGTCGAAGCGGCGCGGGTCGAGCCGGGCCCTGATCCCCTCCGCGAGGTGCGGGACGACCCGGTCCGGGTCGTCCCAGCGGCGGTGCTGGAGGGTCTTGCGGACGCAGTCGGCGGCGTCGACCTCGTCGGTGTGCAGCTCGGCGGCGCGCGCGTCGAAGCGGGAGATCTCCATCAGGTCCTCGACGAGCACGGCGAGCTTCCCGGTCTCGGCGCTGATCAGGCGGACCGCGCGGGCGGTGTCGCTGTCGAGGCTCCCGGCGTCCTCGTCGAGGACCTCGGTGACGGCGAGCATTCCGGCGAGCGGGGTGCGCAGCTCGTGCGAGACGTCGGAGGCGAAGCGGCGGGCGCGGGCCTCGGCGTCGCGGAGTTCGGCGACGGAACGTTCCAGCAGGGCGGCGGACTCGTTGAACGTGCGGGCGAGGTCGGAGAGTTCGTCGCGGCCCTTGGCGTGGATGCGGGTGTCGAGGCGGCCCTGCCCCATGTGGTGGGCGGCGTGCCGCAGCTCCCGCACGGGCCGCAGGACGCCCCGGGCGGCGAGGAGCGCGGGGATCAGGGCGACGGCCAGGGCGGGCAGGGCGCCGTCGCGGGCGGCGGTGACCATGGCCTCGACGTTGGCCTCCTCCTCGTTCAGCTCCATGACGGCGTAGAGGACGAGGCCGGTGGGCTGGGCGGTTCCCTCGGTGGCGTGGGTCCGGAAGACGGCGGGGACGGCGATGGTCAGATAGGGGGTGCCGTTCTTCACGACCCGCTGGAAGCCGGCGTGCGGGGAGGCGTCCCGGGCCCGGGCGCGGGCCCGCAGTTCGGGGGTGACGACGGAGGAGGTGGGCCGGTCGGTGGAGGAGACGCGGACGGTACCGTACTCGGCGTAGACGCGCCAGGGGCGGGGTTTGCCCTGGCGGGCGATCCGCAGGACGTCGGTCCGCAGGCTGTCGGCGTCGGCGGGCAGGGTGACGTGGAGCGCGGCGACCTGCTCGCGGAAGGCGGAGACGGCGGTGTTCTGGGTCTGTTCCAGGATGGCGTTGCGGGCGGCCCGGTAGGTGAGGGCGGCGGTGGTGCCGCAGCCGACGGCGGCGACGAGCAGGAAGGCGAGGACGAGGCGGGTCCGCAGCCCGAAGGGGTGCGGCCGCAGGCGCGGGGCGCGTCCCCGGCGCCGGCGCCCGGAACCGGAGGCCCCGGAGCCGGGGGCCTCGAAACCGGATGCCTTAGAACCGGGCGCCCCGGAACCGGACGTCTCGGAGCCGGAAGCTCCGGAACCGGACGCCCCGGCACCCGCCTTCGCCGCACAGGTCTTCACAGCGGTCCGAAGCGGTAGCCGAAGCCCCGCAGGGTCTGGATGTAGCGGGGTTCGCCGGGGACGTCCTCGATCTTGTTCCGGAGCCGGCGGACACAGGCGTCGACCAGCCGGGCGTCCCCGTGGTAACTGTGCTCCCAGACGTGTTCGAGGAGCTGCTGCCGGCTGAAGACCTGCTCGGGAGCGGCGGAGAGGTGGAGCAGCAGCTTCATCTCGGAGGGGGCGAGGGCGATCCGCTCACCCGCCTTGGCGACGGTGAGCCCGGCCCGGTCGACGGCGAGTTCCCCGTGGAACTCGACGGCGGACCGCCCGGAGGCAGGCTCCTCGATGCGGCGGAGCACGGCCCGTATCCGCGCCTCGATGACCTCGGTACGGGCGGGCTTGACGATGTAGTCGTCGGCTCCGGCCTCCAGGCCGACGACGACGTCGAAGTCGTCACCCCGGGCGGTCAGCATGATGATCGGCAGCTGGCTGCCCTCCCGGACCCGGCGGCAGACCTGGACGCCGTTCATGCCGGGCAGCATCAGGTCGAGCAGGAGCAGGTCCGGCCGGAACTGACCGAGCGCGGCGAGCCCCGCCTCCCCGGTGGGGGCGGTCCGCACCTCGTGCCCGCGCCGTCGCAGCCCGAGTTCGACGCCCTCGCGGACGGAGGGGTCGTCTTCTATCAGGAGCACGCGGGGCATGTGTGGGGTATCCCGAGGTCGTGGGGGCGGGTTTCACGCACGGCGGGCGGCGGGCCGGAGCCGTCCCGGGAGCTTGTCCAGGAGGTCGCGCACCTCGGTGAGGCGCAGGGGCCGGGCCAGGACGGCGAAGACGGCGAGGATCGTGAGGGTCCCGGCGAGCCCGGCGGGCACGGCCCCGGCCGGGCCGACGAGGTCGGCGGCGAGAAGCCCGTACCCGGCGGCGGGCACGGCGGCGACGAGCAGCCGCGCGAGCCCGGCGGCGGAGCCCCCGGAGCCGTCCGCACTCCCGGCCTTCCGGGAAGCCCCGAGCCTTCGCCGCAGCACGTACGCCGTCACGCCCCAGCCGACCCACAGCGCCAGCGAGTACGCCCCCGCCATGCCGGCGACGGTCCAGCGCGCGGGCAGCAGGAGGTACGCGGTGAACGAGAGGCCCGCGTTGAGGCCGGCGATCACCAGGTTGAGCAGGAAGGGGGTGCGGGTGTCGCGCAGGGCGTAGAAGGCGCGGGTGCACACGTACTGGCCGGAGAGGGCGATCAGGCCGGGCGCGAGGGCCGTCAGGATCCAGGACATCGCGCGGATGTCGCCGTCGTCCGTCGCCCCGTGGCGGAAGACCACCGTCATCAGGGGCACGGCGAGCGCGAGGAGCGCGCAGGCGGCGGGGACGACGGCGGCGGAGCTGGTCCGCAGCGCGTACGAGACGTCCCGCCGGACCCCGGCGAGGTCGCCGTCGGCCGCCGCCCCGCTCATCCGGGGCAGCAGGGCGGTCAGCAGGGAGACGGTGACGATCCCGTGCGGGACGGCCCACAGCAGATAGGCGTTGTTGTACCCGGCGAGGCCCGCGCCGCCGTCGGCCGCCGAGCCGCCCGCCGAGGTGGCGATCCAGGTGGTCACCCAGTACGCGCCCTGGTTGGTGAGGACGAGCAGCACCAGCCAGCCGGCCGACCGCAGCGGGCCCGTGAGGCCGCTGCCGCGCCAGTCGAAGCGGGGCCGCCAGCGGAACCCGGCGGCGCGCAGCGGGGGGACGAGGGCGAGGGCCTGGAGCGCGATCCCGGCGGTGGTGCCCCATCCGAGGAGCGCGGTCTCCCCCGCGCCGAGCGCGCCCCCGTCGCTCACCACCAGGAAGAGGCCGAAGACCGCCACCACGACCACGTTGTTGAGGACGGGCGTCCACATCATGGCGCCGAACCGTCCCCGGGCGTTGAGGACCTGCCCGAGGAGCGTGAAGAGGCCGAGGAAGAAGATCTGCGGGAGGCAGGTGCGGGCGAAGGCGACGGTCGTCTCCCGCTGCGCGCCCGTGTAGTCGGTGTACGTGTCGACGATGAGCGGCGCGGCGAGCACGGCGACGGCGGTGAGCGCGACGAGGGCGAGCGCGCACAGGGTGAGCAGCCGGTCGGTGTAGGCGACGCCGCCGTCCTCGTGCTCCTTGGCGGCCTTGACCAGCTCGGGGACGAAGACGGCGTTGAGGGCGCCGCCCAGGAGGAGCGTGTAGACGATCGTGGGGACGGAGTTCCCGACCGCGTAGCCGTCGGCGACGGTGGCCGCGCCGAGCGCGGCGGCGACGACGGAGGCGCGGACGAAGCCGGTGGCGCGGGAGACGAGCGACCCGGCCGCCAGGACCGCCCCGCCGCGCAGGACGGAGGCGGTCTTCGTCTTCTCCGATGCCGGAGCGGCGGTCAGCGCACCGGCGCTCATCGACGCGCCAGGTAGGCCCGGAAGGCGCGGTACAGCGCCTGGTTGGTCGTGCCCCGCATCGGTGTCTCCCACTCCCCCAGCGTCTCGACGACCCGGCCGCCCGTGCCCAGCTTCCAGCGGAGGAGGCCGTGGGCGCGGTCGTCCGGATCAAGGGTGGAGGGTACCCCGCGCAGGTCGTAGACGGCGGCGCCGAGGGCGTGGGCGTCGAGCAGCATGCGCCACTGGAGGGCGTTGGAGGGGCGGACCTCGCGCCGGTGGTCGGCGGAGGCGCCGGTCTGGTACCAGACGCGCCCGCCCACGGTGACCATGGTGTGCGCGGCGAGGACCTCGCCCTCGTGACGGGCCAGGTAGAGCTTCATCCGCCCCGGCTCCTCGGCGTTGAGTACGGCGTACTGGCGCTCGTAGTACGCGAGCGACCGCCCGAGCCGGAACCCGTCCCGCTCCTCGGTGATCCGCAGCAGCCGGTGGAACTCGGGCAGGTCGGCGGCGGACCCGACCGTGATCTCGACACCGGCCCTGCGGGCCTTCCGCACGTTCCTGCGCCACTCCTGGTTGAGCCCGGACCACAGGTCGTCGGCGCTGCGGCCGGTCAGCGGGACCTGGAAGACGTGCCGGGGCTGGGCGTCGGCGCCGTCCTCGGAGTCGCCGCCGCAGCGCCGCCAGCCCCGGGCCCGGAGGCGTTCGGCGACGGCGGTCCCGAGCGGGTCGACCTCGTCGGCGAGGACGTCGGAGAGCCGCCGTCCGGTGCCGGTGGCGGCCTTGACGGTGGGGGCGTGCCACCGGCGGTGGGCGGGCCCGGGTCCGATGCGGACGGCGAAGGCCCCGGAGTCCCTCAAGTGCCGCAGGAGCGGCCCGAGCCAGCCGTCCAGGTCGGGATCGGTCCAGTCGGCGACGGGCCCTTCGGGAAGGTAGGCGAAGTACTTCCGGGTCCCGGGAAAGGGCCGCAGGAGCACCAGCGCGACGCCGGTCAACCCGCCGCCCCCGGGCCCCCATCCCACCAGCTGGTGGCACCAGCCCTCCTTCACCCGGGCCCAGGCGGGCACCTGGAGGAAGCTGGGTCCGTCCGCTCCGCCGCGGGTCGCGAGGAACGCCCGGTACGCCTCGGGGGTCACGGGCCCGAGCCGGAGGGGAACGGGTCGTTCGACGGACGCGGCCGTCACGAGCAGCGCTGACACCACGGGGCCTCCTGGTTCCGCCCCTCGGTGGTGGGGCGCACAGCAGGCTCACAGCGGAATGCGACGGAGCCGCGCGGCGGGTGTGACCGGACGATGACCGTTCCGTCGCAGCTCACGTCACACGTACCCGCGGCAACCCAGGAGCGGTTCCGCCCGTCCTAGGGTCCGGAACATCCCACTCTTCCCACTCCGCGGAGGCCTGCCGTGCTGCCGATACGCACATCCCGTCCCACCCTCGCGGCCGTCGCCCTGGCGGTCTCGCTCACGGCCTGCTCGGCCGGGGCGGCGGACAAGGACCCGGCGGCGCAGTCCCCGGCGCCACCGGCGAAGGTGACGGTCGTGGACAGGACGGCGGGCAAGCCGGTGACGGTGACGGCCACGGGCGGCAAGCTGACCACGGTCAGGGTCACGGACGCGAAGGGCGAGCCCCTCACCGGCCGTACGGACGCGAACGGCACGCGCTGGACGTCGGACCGCAAGGCGGCCCCGGGCGCCGCGTACACGGTGGAGATCACCTCCCGCGGCACGGACGGCAGGGAGACGACGACCCGTTCGCCCTTCTCCACGCCGGCCCCCGGGAAGGTCAACAAGCTGACCCTGGCCCCGGGCAAGAACACCACCGTCGGCATCGCCCACCCCCTCTCGATCGTCTTCGACCTCCCGGTGACGAAGAAGGCGGACGTCGAGAGGCAGCTCGAGGTGACGACCTCGAACGGCACCGAGGGCTCCTGGGGCTGGGTCAAGGACTGGTCGGGCCGGGACCGGGCGGACTGGCGGCCGAAGGAGTACTGGAAGCCCGGCACGAAGGTCGGCCTCAAGGCGGACCTCGACGGCACGGACTCGGGCGGCGGCTGGTTCGTACGGGACTACGCGACGGGCTTCACGGTCGGTGACGCGCGGGTGGTGGAGGTGGACCTGGACAGCCACGAACTCACCGTCCGGCGGAACGGCGGCACGATCCGCACGATCCCGGTCTCCGGCGGCACCCCCGGCGGCGACAAGCGCTCCTGGCGGGGCACGGCCGTCCTGATGGCGAAGGAGGGCACCATCAACATGAACTCGGAGACGGTCGGCCTCGGCGACGCCTACGACAAGATGGTCGACTACTCGATGCGCCTGACCTGGTCGGGCATGTACGCCCACGCGGCCCCGTGGAACGCGCGCTACTTCGGCAACGCCAACCACAGCTCGGGTTGCATCGGCATGAGCGACGAGAACGCCGCCGCCCTCTACTCCCTGGTGAAGCCGGGCGACCCCTTCGAGATCAAGGGCACCGAGACGAAGGGCACGGTCGCCGAGGGCAACGGCTACGGCGCGTGGAACGTGAGCTGGGCGGACTGGAAGGCGAAGAGCGCCCTGAACTGAGCCGGGGCGCCAACGGGCCTGCCCCCAGGGGTGGTTTACGCGATGCACGCCTCCGGCCCGCGTCCTCGTACAGCGACACCGACGGAGGCGAGTGCGTCGGGGTCGCGGACGGCTTCCCCGGCACCGTCCCGGTCCGCGACAGCAAGGACCCTTCCGGTCCTGGTCGTGGGCCCCGGGGCGTGGCGGGCGTTCGTGGACGGGCTCCGTCAGGAGACTTCGCCCGACGGGCGAGCCGTCCCGAGCGCGAAGGACGCCCGTTCCCGCCATCGCGTGCCGTCGTGGACGAGGAGTTCGACCGACGAGACGCGGGAGGTGAACGGGAGTCCGTCCGCGAGGTCGGTCTCGATCTCCTCCAGGACGGCGTCCTCCCGGCCCTGCGCGACGGTCAGGTGCGGGACGATCTCGGTGAACCGGCCGCCGTACGGCGGGGCCTCGGGCCAGCGGGCGGCGACCGCCTCCGTGAGCCGCTTCAGTGGCGTGTCGGGTTCGGGGACGAGGTACAGCACGTCCGGAAGCCGTCCGCACTTCTCGAACCGCAGGTCGAAGCACGGGTGGCCGGCCAGCACGTCCGTGAGCGCGGAGTGGACGGACGCGTCCACCCGGCTCTCGTCGAGGAACGGGTAGAGCACGGTGACGTGGGCCGGGACCCCGGCCCGGGCCGAGGGGTCGAACCGCTCGCGCCACCCGCGGACCACAGGCTCCGCCTCCGGGACCCGGACGACGAGCGCCGTCCGCCCCGCCCGGAACCCACTGGTGTCGTCGTCCGCCATGACACCGCATGGTGTCAGCTCCGCCGCATCTCCCACACCAGTACTTCCGCGTCGCCGGTCGCGCGCAGGGTGAGGCCCTTCTCGTCGGTGGCGCGGGCCGCGTCGCCGGGGGCGAGGTCCTCGTCGCCGACGCGGACCGTGCCGCGTGTCACGTGGACGTACACGAAGTCGCCGTCCGGAAGCGGTGCTCGGTCGTCCTTCTTCAGGCGGTGGACGCGCAGGGTCGCGCCCGGGACCTCGTGTGCCAGGTCTCCGCCGTGCCCCCGTACCACCTCGTACGCCGGTTCCCCGCCGAACGACGGCGGGGCGAGCCACATCTGTACGAAGGTCAGCGGGGCGTCGCCGTCGTTGCGTTCGACGTGGCGGACGCCGGCCGCCGCGCTCAGGTGCTGGAGGTCGCCCGCGCGGACGGTCGTCGCGCGGCCCGTCGAGTCGCGGTGGGTGAGTTCGCCCGCCACGACCCAGGTGACGATCTCGGTGTGACGGTGCGGGTGCTCGTCGAAGCCGGCCCCCGGGGCGAGCCGCTCCTCGTTGCAGGCGATCAGGGAGCCGAAGCGGAGGTTGTCCGGGTCGTAGTGCGGGCCGAAGGAGAAGGCGTGCCGGGTGACGATGCCCGCCGCCGGGTCGCCGCCGGGGTGGCGCTCGTCCGCGCGCTGGATGCGTATCACGGGCCCCACCGTAGCCACCCGGCCGCCCCCCCGCCGGAGGGGAACCCGCCCCGACCCCGCACCTCGGCGTCCGGATGAGGCAGTCTTGTCCCCGTGCCTGAACCCGTGAACGCCTCCCATCCGCACGCCGCGACCCTCAAGCGCCTCGAACAGTCCTCGGGGCGGCTGGCCGCCGGCGCCATCGCCCGCATGGACGAGACGCTGCCGTGGTACCGCGCGATGCCGCCCGAGAACCGGTCGTGGATCGGGCTCGTCGCCCAGGCCGGCATCGCCGCGTTCACGGAGTGGTTCCGGCACCCGGAGACCCCGCAGGCGATCTCGACGGACGTCTTCGGCACCGCGCCCCGCGAGCTGACCCGGGCCATCACCCTGCGCCAGACCGTGGAGATGGTCCGGACGACCATCGAGGTCATGGAGTCGGCGATCGAGGAGGTCGCCGCCCCGGGCGACGAGTCGGTGCTCCGCGAGGCGCTCCTCGTCTACGCCCGGGAGATCGCCTTCGCGACCGCCCAGGTGTACGCGCAGGCGGCCGAGGCCCGGGGCGCGTGGGACGCGCGCCTGGAGTCGCTCGTGGTGAACGCCGTGCTGTCCGGCGAGGCGGACGAGGGGGCGGTGTCGCGGGCCGCCGCGCTCGGCTGGAACTCCCCGGAGCACGTGTGCGTGCTGCTCGGCACGGCCCCGGACGGGGACAGCGAGCTGACGGTGGAGGCGATCCGCCGGGCCGCCCGGCACGCCAAGCTCCAGGTGCTCACCGGAGTCCTCGGCAACCGTCTCGTCGTGATCGCGGGCGGCAGCGACAACCCCCTCGCGGTGGCGAAGGCCCTGATCGGGCCGTATGCCCAGGGGCCCGTGGTGGCCGGTCCGGTGGTGCCCGACCTGCTGGCGGCGACGCGTTCCGCGCAGGCCGCCGCGGCCGGGCTCAAGGCGTGCACGGCCTGGCAGGACGCCCCGCGCCCGGTCCTCGCGGACGATCTCCTTCCGGAGCGCGCCATCGCCTCGGATCCGTCGGCGCGCGAGCAGTTGGTGGAGGAGATCTACAGACCGCTGGAGGAAGCGGGGTCGGCGCTGCTGGAAACTCTCAGTGTCTACCTGGAGCAGGCGAGCAGTCTGGAAGGCGCGGCGCGGATGCTCTTCGTCCACCCGAACACCGTGCGCTACCGGCTTCGACGTGTGACCGACGTCACCGGCTGGTCACCCTCCGACGTCCGCTCCGCCTTCACCCTGCGGATCGCGCTCATCCTGGGACGCTTGGCCGACGGCGACACGCAGTCCTAGACTTTTGTCGAACACCAACAATTCCCCCGACGGTTCTTCGTCCTTGTCCCCACGGGCGCTCGGAGCCGTCCCCAAGAGAGAGTGTGAGGGTGCTCGTACTCGTCGCTCCCGGCCAAGGCGCCCAGACGCCCGGCTTCCTGACCCCCTGGCTCGAACTCCCCGGCGCCGCCGACCGCGTGGCGGCCTGGTCCGACGCCATCGGGCTCGACCTCGCCCACTACGGCACGAAGGCGGACGCGGACGAGATCCGTGACACCGCCGTGGCACAGCCCCTCCTCGTCGCCGCCGGCCTGCTCTCCGCCGCCGCGCTCGGCGACGACCTCGCGCCCGGCGTCGTCGCCGGTCACAGCGTCGGCGAGTTCACCGCGGCGGCGTTCGCGGGCGTCCTCGACGACACGGCGGCGCTGCGTCTCGTGCGGACCCGCGGGCTCGCGATGGCGGAGGCCGCCGCGATCGCCCCGACCGGCATGTCGGCGCTGCTCGGCGGTGACCCCGAGGTGACCGTCCCGCACCTGGAGAAGCTCGGCCTGACGGCCGCGAACGTGAACGGCGCGGGCCAGATCGTGGCCGCCGGCACCCTGGAGCAGCTGGCCGCCCTGGAGGCGGACAAGCCCGAGGGCGTCCGCCGGGTCGTGGCGCTCAAGGTGGCCGGTGCCTTCCACACGCACCACATGGCCCCGGCGGTGGCGAAGCTGGAGGAGGCGGCGGCGCTGCTGTCTCCGGCCGTCCCGACCACCCGCTACGTCTCCAACAAGGACGGCCAGGTCGTCATGGACGGCGCCGAGGTCGTGTCCCGTCTGGTCGGCCAGGTCGCGAACCCGGTCCGCTGGGACCTGTGCATGGAGACCTTCCACGACCTGGGCGCGACGGCGCTGATCGAGGTGTGCCCCGGCGGCACCCTGACCGGCATCGCCAAGCGGGCCCTGCCGGGCGTGGCCACGGTCGCCCTGAAGACTCCCGACGACCTCGACGCGGCCCGTACGCTCGTCGCCGAGCACGCGGCCGTCTGACTAGGAGTGTCGAGAAGCATGTCGAAGATCAAGCCCAGCAAGGGCGCCCCGTACGCGCGGATCCTCGGCGTGGGCGGCTACCGCCCCACCCGGGTCGTGCCGAACGAGGTGATCCTCGAGAAGATCGACTCGTCCGACGAGTGGATCCGCTCGCGCTCCGGCATCGCCACCCGGCACTGGGCCTCCCCGGAGGAGACCGTCGCCGCGATGTCGGTGGAGGCGTCCGGGAAGGCCATCGCGGACGCCGGGATCCGCCCGGAGCAGATCGGCGCCGTGGTCGTCTCCACGGTGTCGCACTTCCACCAGACCCCGGCGATCGCCACGGAGATCGCGGACCGCATCGGCGCGGGCAAGCCCGCCGCGTTCGACATCTCGGCCGGCTGCGCGGGCTTCGGCTACGGCCTGACGCTCGCCAAGGGCATGATCGTCGAGGGTTCCGCGGAGTACGTGCTCGTCATCGGCGTCGAGCGGCTCAGCGACCTGACGGATCTGGAGGACCGCGCGACGGCCTTCCTGTTCGGCGACGGCGCCGGCGCCGTGGTCGTCGGTCCGTCGGACGAGCCGCACATCGGCCCCACGGTCTGGGGTTCCGAGGGCGACAAGTCGGCGACGATCAAGCAGACCGTCCCGTGGGACGCGTTCCACGGCGGCGACGTCTCGACGCTCCCGCTCGACTCGCAGGGCGCCATCAAGTTCCCGGCCATCACGCAGGAGGGTCAGGCGGTCTTCCGCTGGGCCGTCTTCGAGATGGCGAAGGTCGCCCAGCAGGCCCTGGACGCCGCCGGCATCTCGGCGGACGACCTGGACGTCTTCATCCCGCACCAGGCCAACATGCGGATCATCGACTCGATGGTGAAGACCCTGAAGCTGCCGGAGCACGTCACGGTCGCCCGTGACGTGGAGACCACCGGCAACACCTCGGCCGCCTCGATCCCGCTCGCGATGGAGCGGCTCCTGGCGACCGGGAAGGCGAAGAGCGGCGACACCGCGCTCGTCATCGGCTTCGGGGCGGGTCTCGTCTACGCCGCGACGGTCGTTACCCTCCCCTAGGCACCCGGATCTCCCGGAAGCCCCTTACCGAAGCAATCACAGAAGGAGCGCCACCATGGCCTTCACCCAGGAGCAGATCGTCGAAGGTCTCGCCGAGATCGTCAACGAGATCGCCGGCATCCCGACCGAGGACGTCGAGCTGGACAAGTCGTTCACCGACGACCTGGACGTCGACTCGCTGTCCATGGTCGAGGTCGTCGTCGCCGCCGAAGAGCGTTTCGACGTCAAGATCCCCGACGAGGACGTCAAGAACCTCAAGACCGTGGGCGACGCCGTCGACTACATCCTGAAGCACCAGGGCTGATCCGGCCCCTGCTGTTCCGGTCAGCCACCCGGCGGTGGCGCCGCATTTCGACCATCACACACATGGAGAAAGAATTCCTGTGAGCCAGACCAATCGCACCGTGGTCGTCACCGGTATCGGCGCAACCACACCGCTGGGTGGCGACTCCGCATCGACCTGGGAAGGTCTGATCGCGGGGCGCTCCGGCGTCCGTCCGCTCGAGGGCGAACGTTTCGCCGAGCTGCCCGTCAAGATCGCCGCGACGGCCGCCGTCGACCCCGGCGACGTCCTGCCCCGTCCGCTCGCCCGCAAGCTGGACCGCTCGGCGCAGTTCGCCGTGATCGCGGCCCGCGAGGCGTGGGCCGACGCGGGCTACACCGCTCCGGCCGGCGAGGACGACGAGGTCGCGCCCGAGCGGCTCGGTGCCGTCATCGCCTCCGGCATCGGCGGTGTCACCACGCTGCTCGACCAGTACGACGTGCTGAAGGAGAAGGGCGTCCGCCGCGTCTCCCCGCACACCGTCCCCATGCTCATGCCCAACGGCCCCTCGGCGAACGTGGGTCTGGAGGTGAACGCCCGGGCGGGCGTCCACACCCCGGTCTCCGCGTGTGCGTCGGGCGCCGAGGCGATCGGCTACGCCGTCGAGATGATCCGTACCGGCCGTGCCGACGTGGTCGTCGCCGGTGGCACCGAGGCCGCGATCCACCCGCTGCCGATCGTCGCCTTCGCCAACATGATGGCGATGTCCAAGAGCAACGACGAGCCGGAGAAGGCCTCGCGCCCGTACGACACCGGCCGTGACGGCTTCGTGCTCGGCGAGGGCGCGGGCGTCGTGGTCCTGGAGTCCGAGGAGCACGCGAAGGCGCGCGGCGCGCGCGTCTACTGCGAGGTCCTGGGCCAGGGCCTGTCGGCCGACAGCCACCACATCGCGCAGCCCGAGCCGACCGGCCGGGGCATCGCGGCCGCGATGCAGAACCTGCTGGACTCGACGGACCTGAAGCCGTCCGAGGTCGTGCACCTGAACGCGCACGCCACGTCGACGCCGCAGGGCGACGTCGCCGAGATCAAGGCGCTGCGGAAGATCCTGGGCGACGACCTGGACCACGTCGCGATCTCCGCGACGAAGTCGATGACGGGTCACCTCCTGGGCGGCGCGGGCGGCATCGAGACCGTCGCGACGGTCCTGGCGCTGTACCACCGCCTGGCCCCGCCGACGATCAACGTCGACGAGCTGGACCCGGAGATCGAGGCGGACGTCGTCCGCGGCGAGCCCCGCGCGCTCCCGGAGGGCACGATCGCCGCGATCAACAACTCGTTCGGCTTCGGCGGCCACAACGTGGTCCTGGCGTTCCGCACGGTCTGATCGGTACGAACGCACCGGAGGCCCGCCCCCTGGCCGGGGGCGGGCCTCCGTCGTGTTCCGGGGGCCGTCAGACGACCTGGTGGAGCCAGCGGACCGGGGCGCCCTCGCCCGCGTAGCGGAAGGGTTCCAGTTCGTCGTCCCAGGGCTTGCCGAGGAGCTTGGCGATCTCGGCCTCCAGCCGGGTCTCGCCCTGCGCGGAGCGCGCCAGGGCGGCCCGGAGCCGGTCCTCGGGGACCAGGATGTCGCCGTGCATGCCGGTGACGGCGTGGAAGATGCCCAGGTCGGGGGTGGCGCTGTAGCGCTCGCCCTCGGCGGTGGGGCAGGGCTCCGCGGTGACCTCGAAGCGGAGCATCCGCCAGCCGCGCAGGGCGGAGGCGAGCCGGGAGGCGGTGCCGGTCTCGCCCCGCCAGGAGAGTTCGGCTCTCCAGGTGCCGGGGGACGCCGGCTGGCGGACCCAGTCGAGCTGGACCCTCGCACCGAGGACGCCCGCCACCGCCCATTCGACGTGCGGGCAGAGCGCGCGCGGTGCGGAGTGTACGTACAGGACTCCACGTGTCGTCACCGGGACCTCCAGTGTGGGACGAGGTTCGCCTCTTCCCGGCGGCCTCAGTAAACATCATCGGGAGTGGATCTTCACAAACCGTCAAAAAGGGGACAGGTTGTGACGTGATGTAATTTACCGGAGCCGGTCGGCGAGGGCGCCTCTGGTTCGACGGGGGAAAAGCTATCGTGCCGCGCCGTCATCGGGGTGACGTACGGTCGGACCATGACGGTGCACACGAAGCTTTCACCCGCGAGGACGCCGAAGGAGGAACCGGGGATGCGCGGCCGGGGCCGTTTCCACACCGCCGTCGCCACCGCGACGGCGGCGCTGCTGTGCGCGGGGGCGCTGGCCGGGTGTTCGTCCGCGGCCCCGGAGAAGGCGGCGCCCACGAGCACGGCGACACCCGCGCCCACCTCCGCCTGGGACGCCTCCCCCTCCTCCCTCGCCGCCGTGGGCGACTCCATCACCCGTGCCTTCGACGCCTGCTCGCTCCTCTCGGACTGCCCCGAGGCGTCCTGGGCGACCGGGACGGACACGGCGGTCAACAGCCTGGCACTGCGTCTCCTGGGCCCGGAGAAGGCGGCCGGCCGCAGCTGGAACCTGGCGCGGACGGGGGCGCGGATGGCGGACCTCCCCGGGCAGATGACCGCCGCGGCGGCCCGGAAGCCGGAGTTGGTGACGGTGATGATGGGCGCGAACGACGCCTGCCGGCCGACCCCCGGCCTGATGACCCCGGTCGCGGAGTTCCGCGCCTCCTTCGGGGCGGCGCTCGCCCGGCTGCGGGCGGCGGCGCCGGAGGCGCAGGTGTACGTGGCGAGCGTGCCGGACCTGAAGCACCTGTGGTCGACGGGCCGGATCGGCGGCGCGGCGGGGATCTGGGACCTGGGCGTCTGCGGCGCGATGCTGGCGGACGCGACGGACCTGGGACCCGAGGCCGAGCGGCGGCGCGCAACGGTGTCGGAGCGGGTGGACGCGTACAACGGGGTCCTGGCGGAGGTCTGCGCGAAGGACGAGCGCTGCCGGTACGACGGCGGGGCGGTCCACGCGTTCCGCTTCGACGGCGGGCAGTTGAGCCCCTGGGACTGGTTCCACCCGAGCCGGGACGGCCAGGCGCGACTGGCGGAGCTGGCGTACCGGCGGATCACGGCGGGGTGAGGGCCCCGGGGCGGGTGTCAGGTCCCGCCCCGGAGCCGTCCCGGGGCACCGCGCCGGAGGGTCAGTCGATCTCCAGCGCGGCCGTCAGGCGCACGTCGTCGAGGGAGTGCGCGGCCCTGACCTCGTATGCCCCGGGTACGAAGGTCCAGTCGCCCTTCTCCTCGTCCCAGACCTCGAAGGCCCGGCGGGAGAGCGCGATCGCGGTCTCGACGGTCTCCCCGGGGCCCGCCTCGACGCTCGCGAAACCGGCGAGGAGGCGGCCGGGGCGGTCGGGGTCCCCCGGGCCGGGTACGGGCGCCAGGTAGACCTGGACGGTCTCGCGGCCCGGCCGGTCGCCGGTGTTGGTGATCCGGACGGTGGCCGTGTCGGGGCCCGCGACCAGGGAGTCGTACGACCAGGTGGTGTAGCCGAGGCCGTGGCCGAAGGCGTACGCGGGGGTCCGCCCGGTCCGGTCCCAGGCGCGGTGGCCGATGAAGGGGCCCTCGGCGTAGACGAGTTCCCCGTCGACGGGGACGACGTCGGTGACGGGGGCGTCGGCGAGGGCGGCGGGCCAGGTGGTGGGGAGGCGGCCGCCGGGCTCCTCGGCGCCGGTGAGGACGTCGGCGAGGGCGGCGCCGCCCTCCTGGCCGGGGAACCAGGTGAGGAGGATCGCGGCCACGTCCTCGCGCCAGGGCATCTCCACCGGGGAGCCGGCGTTGACCACGACCACGGTGTTCGGGTTGGCGGCGGCGACGGCACGTACGAGGTCGTCCTGGCGGCCGGGGAGCGCGAGGTCCGTGCGGTCGAAGCCCTCGGACTCGACGCGTTCGGTGGTGGCGACGACCACGACGGCGGTGTCGGCGGCGCGGGCGGCCTCGACGGCTTCGGCGATCAGTTCGTCGGGGTCACGGCGCGGACCGAGGTGGACGAGGGAGAAGACGACGGCCGGCAGCGGGGCCGCGAACCGCTCGTCGAGGGTGTGGAGCAGGGAGACCTCCACGGTCTCGCCCGCGGTGAGCGGGACTTGGGCGCGCTCGACCGGGGAGCCGAAGAGGGCCTCGAAGGGGTCGGGCTCGGAGCCCATGGCCTGGACGCCGTCGAAGACGGTCTCGCCGTCGACGGTGAGGACGAAGGCGCCGAGGCCCCGGGTGCCGAAGGAGTGCGCGCCGGTCTCGTGCGGGGTGAAGGTGCCGACGACCTCGACGGAGGCGAGGGCCTCGTGGGTGACGCCGTCGGGCAGGTCGCCGCCGATCCACTGGACCTGGCCGCCGGGCAGGGAGCGCTCGCCGAGCAGGTTCCCGGCGGCGTCGCGGCAGCGGGCGCGGAGGGCGAAGCCCCGTCCGGCGGGGGCGGGTTCGTCGTCGGGGTCGGCGCCGACCGCGTACGTCAGGGTGCCTTCGGGCAGGACGGCGGCGAGGCCGTCGAGCGGGGAGACGACGTGGTCGGGGAAGACCTGCGCGGAGCCGCCGCCGAGGACGCGGGCGTCGCGGGCGGCGGCGCCGGAGAGGGCGAGGGTGGTGCCGGGGGCGAGGGGGAGGACGGGGTCCCCGGTGCGTACAGGATCCTCCGGGAGGTTCCGTACGGGGTCCCCGGTCCGCGTGTGGTTCCGCACCAGGACGAAGCCGCGGTGGGCGATCTCGCGTGCCAGGGCGTCGCCGTCGATCGGGGCGGGGGGTTCCGTGACGGCCGGCGGGGCGCCTTCGAGGGCGCCGACGCGGGCGGCGAGCCGCAGGACGTTGCGTACGGCGGTGTCGACGGAGGACTCCGCCACCTCGCCGGCGCGGACGGCGGCGGCGAGGGCCTCGCCGTAGACGGTGGCCGGTCCGGGCATGGCGACGTCGAGGCCGCCCCGGAGGGCTCCGGCGGTGGAGCGGGCGGCCGTCCAGTCGGAGACGTTGAAGCCGTCGAAGCCCCACTCACCGCGCAGGACCCCGTTCACCAGCTCGTGGTGCTCGGTCATGGTCACGCCGTTGACCTGGTTGTACGCGGTCATGATCCCCCAGGGGCGGGCGTTCCTGACGATGGCCTCGAAGGGGGCGAGGTAGAGCTCGCGGAGCGGGCGGGGGGCGACGCGGTTGTCGACGGTGAAGCGGTCGGTCTCGGCGTCGTTGGCGACGAAGTGCTTGACGGTGGTGCCGACCCCGCCGTCCTGGACGCCCAGGACGTAGCCGGTGCCGATCGCGCCGGTGAGGAGCGGGTCCTCGCTGTAGGCCTCGAAGTGGCGGCCGCCGAGGGGGCTGCGGTGGAGGTTGACGGTGGGGGCGAGGAGGACGTGGACGCCCTTGCGGCGGGCCTCCTGGGCGAGGAGCCGCCCGGCCCGGCGGGCGAGGGCGGGGTCCCAGGCGGCGGCGAGCGCGGTCGGGGAGGGCAGCGCGACGGAGGGGTCGTCGACGGTCCAGCGGACGCCCCGGACGCCGACGGGGCCGTCGGACATGACCAGGGACTCCAGCCCGATCTCGGGCAGGGGGTGCAGGCTCCACATGTCCCGCCCGCCGAGCAGCCGGGCCTTGGCGTCCAGGTCGAGCTTGCCGAGTGCCGCGTCGACGGCCGCTTCCCGGGCGGCCTCTCCCGCCGTGCCCGCGTCCGTGCCCGTGCTCGCGCCCGTCTCCGCCATGGCCGTACCTCCTCGTCGACGTACCGATGGGGCCCATCGTGCACCCGTTTCCCTGTAGCGAGGTAGGTGATGTGATGATTCTGTTACTTATATGAAGAGGTACGGTCCTGTCCGACGGTCCTGTTCGACGACCTGTGGAGGGGGGCCCCGGGGATGGTGCGGGCCAGGAGCGAGGAGCGGCGCGCGGACATCGTGCGCGCCGCCCTCGAAGTGATCGCCGAGCGCGGCTACCGGGGCGCGACGCTCGCCTCCGTCGCCGAGCGCGTCGGGCTGACCCAGCAGGGGCTGCTGCACCACTTCCCGACGAAGGAGGCCCTGCTCGTCGCGATCCTGGAGGAGCGGGACCGCTGGGACACGAGCGGCGGCGGGGGCCGCGAGGGCTGGCGCCTCGACCTGGTCGACTCCCTCGTGGAGTACAACGCGATGCGTCCCGGGATCGTGCAGACCTTCTCCGCGCTGCTCGGCGAGAGCGTCACGGAGGGACATCCGGCGCGGGAGTTCTTCACCGAGCGGTACGCCCAGGTCCGGGCGCACATGGCGGAGGTGCTGCGCCTGGAGTTCGGCGACCGGCTGCCCGGCGGCCTCACCCCGGAGCGCGCGGCGCCGCTGCTCACGGCGGTGATGGACGGCCTCCAGTACCAGTGGCTCCTGGACCCGTCGGCGGTCGACATGCCGGGCGCCTTCCGGGACTTCGTACGCCTGCTGCACGGCGACGGGGCTTCCTGACCCGCGCCGCCCCACGGGCGGGATGATGGGGGCATGATCGTCGCAGCCACCCAGTTCGCCCCGGTCGCCGGGGACATCGACGCCAACGCGCGGACCGTCGCCGGCCTGGTCCGGGAGGCCGGGGAGGCGGGGGCCCGCGTGGTCGTCTTCGCCGAGCTCTGCCTCAGCGGGTACGAGCCCGCCCTGATACGGGACTCCCCCGGCCTGGTCCTCGCCGAGGACGACCCCCGGCTCGCGCCCGTGCGGGAGGCGTGCCGCGCGGTGTCGGCGGCGGCCGTGGTCAACGGGCCGGTGCGGACGGCGGACGGGCGCCCCGGCATCACCACGCTGGTGATCGGCCCGGACGGCGGGCTCCTCGCCCGCTACGACAAGCGGCACCTGTACGGCGTCGAGCGGGAGGTCTTCGCGCCGGGCGCGGAGGACGGCCGGTTCGTGCTCGACGGGGTCCGGTTCGCGACGGCCACCTGCTACGACAACCGCTTCCCGGAGCTGGCCGGGCGGGCGGCGGCCGACGGCTGCGCGGTCTACCTGGCGAGTTCGGTCCTGACGGCGGGGAACGACTCGTTCACGGAGGTCTATCCGGTACGGGCCCGGGACTTCGGCCTGTACGTGGTGCTCGGCAACGTCCTCGGGGCCAACGAGGACGGGGTGGGCCAGGGCCGCGCCGGCGTCTGGGGACCGGACGGGGAGCGGCTCGCGGACGCGGGTCCCGACCGGCCGGGCTTCGTGCTCGCGGAGGTCGGAGGCGCCCCGGTCTGAGGGGTTCCGGGCGCGCGGACGCCGGGCGGCCGTTCGGGTCGGCCGCCCGGCGCGGGACCCCGTGGACGGGACCCCCGGCCCGCTACGGGGCGCTCAGACCCAGCGTGTAGGCGCCGGAGCCGCTGTACGCGTGGACCACGTACCGGTAGTAGCCCGCGGTGCCGTTGTAGCTGGTGTTCTCGTCGGCGGTCGCCGTGCCGCCCACGGCCACGTCGGTCCAGCCGGACCCGTTCCACTTCTGCAGGTACAGGTCGTAGTCCTGGCCGGCCGGGCCGCGCAGGCAGCCCGTGTGGGTGCCGGACGTCGCCGAGTAGTAGTACGAGCCGTCGGGCTGGATGGCGGTCTGGCCGGACGTCAGGCTGCCCTGGTAGGTGCGCTGGGCGTTGGCGCAGCCGGTGGGCGGGGTCGTCGAGCCGACCGACAGCTGGTAGGTGACGGTGTGGGTGGCGGAGCCCGTACCGGTGACGGTGATCGGGTACGTGCCGTTGGCGGTGCCCGCCGCGACCTGGACGGTCATCGTGGAGGAGTTGCCGGAGGTCACCGAGGAGGGGCTGAAGGAGACGGTGACGCCGCTCGGGGCGCCGCTCGCGGAGAGCTGGACGGTCTGCGCGCTGCCGCCGACGGTGGTGGTGTTCACCGTGGAGGTGACGGAGGCGCCGGCCTGGACCGAGCCCGAGGACGGGTTCAGGGCGAGCGAGAAGTCCGGGGTGCTGGTGCCGCCGCAGTCGGTCTCACCGGACTGGGCGGGGACGCCGATGGCGTTCCAGGCGGCCTTCACCGCGTTGCACTCGGCGCTGCCGTAGGTGTTCTTGGCGCTGGTCAGGGTCGCCCTGCGGGCGGCCAGGTGGTTCCAGGACGAGGTCTTCATCAGCAGGGCGCCCATGAAGATCTTGCCGGCCTTCTGGATGCCGATGCCGGTCACCGAGGAGGGGCCGCCGGAACATATGGGGCTGTTGGGCTTGCCCCCGCCCGGGCTGGAGCCCTCGGCGAGCAGGTAGAACCAGTGGTTCTGCGGGCCGGCCGCCGCGTGCACCTCGGTGCCCGAGCTGAGCTGGGTGTAGCAGTTGGGGTCGTTGCCGACGAGCGACGGGTTGTACATGTTGCGGATCGGCTGGTTGTTGCCGGTGAAGTTCAGCTTCTCGCCGACCGTGTAGTCGGGGGTGTCGTTGGGGTTGTTGGCGTAGTGCTCGGTCAGCGCGCCGAAGATGTCGCCGGTGGACTCGTTGAGGCCGCCGTTCTCGTTGGAGGAGCCGGCGCTGCCCGGGGTCCGGTCGAAGATCTCGTGGCCGTACTCGTGGGCCACGACGTCGATGCCGGTGAGCTGGTTGGTGCCGTTCTGGTTGCGGCCGTAGGTGGTCTTCGTACCGTCGTAGTACGCGTTGACCTCGCTCAGTCCGGCGCGGGCCGGGACCATGCCGCCCTGTCCGTTCTGGCCGTTGTAGCCGAACCACTCCTTGAGCATGGAATGTTCCTTCTGCGCCGCGTACATGATGTCGACGCAGGCGGTCACCAGGTCGTTGGCGCCGTTGTTGCCCCAGGGCGGGGTGCCGGTGTAGGCGCTGCCGTTCTGGCCGCCGCACTTGAAGGAGCCGCGGGTGGTGTCGGTCATGGAGTTCGCGGCGGTGTCGATGGTGACGTTGCCGTTGTGGTAGCCGCGGCCGTCGGCGTGCAGGATCTTCTCGGTCGACTGCGCGACGGCTCCGGTGCGGGCGTCGACGTGGGTGTCGAGGGAGCTGGGGGCGCCCTTCGCGGTCCGGCCGACGACCAGGGTGCGCCAGGTCAGGACGGGCTTGCCGGCCTTGAGGAGCACGGTCAGTTCGGGGGTGCTCGCGGACTCGACGGAGGCGAGCTGCTTGCGGGCGGTGGCGAGCGCCGTGCCGGCGGGGACCTTGGCGGTGGTGGTGGCGAGCCTGATCGCGGGGGCCTTGGCGCCGGTGACCTCGCGGACCGCGCCCGTGGAGTCGGTGAGGACGACCGCGTCGCCGCCGCCGGCGACCGGGAGGCCCTTGTAGCTGCGCTCGTAGGCGGCGTAGTACAGGCCGTTCGCCCAGGGGGTGACGGAGGTCCGGACGAGTTCCTCGTCGGTGCCGTGCCGCAGTTCGTCGAGGCCGCTCTCGGCGGCGGTGTCGGCGGCGGCCAGGGCGAGGGACCGACCGTGGCCGGGCGGGACGGGTCGGTCCTGCGGGCCTTGCGGGGCCGCGGTGGCGGGCCCGGCGAGGGCGGTCGCGAGGCTCGCCGAGAGCGCCAGGGCGGCCACGGCCGCCGTGAGTCTGAAGGGGTGCACGTGGGCTCCGTTCGGGGTGGGGGATCCGGGGTGGGGACTCCGGTGTGGGGATTCCGGCCGGTGATCCGGGGTGTGGGACCGGGGTGGGGATCCGGAGTGGGGAAGTCGGATCGTCGCGCCGAGTATGGGCGTGGACATGGCCGGTCCGGGACATCCCATCCGGCATAAGACGCGGGTTATGGTGCGGCCGCCCGGTGCTGCGTACGCTGCTGAAATGCAACTGGAGTTGAGGCATCTGGAGGCCGTCTGCCGGATAGCGGAAGCGGGCAGTCTGGGGCGCGCGGCGGTGCGTCTCGGGGTCTCGCAGCCGGCTCTTTCGGCGCAGTTGCGGCGGATCGAGCGGGTCGCGGGCGGGGAGCTGTTCCTGCGCGGCCGCAGCGGTGTGGAGCCCACGCCGCTCGGTGAGTTCGTGCTCGCCAAGGCGCGTCTGGTCCTGGGCGAGATGGACGCGCTGGCGGCCGGGGCGCGGGCGGCCGCGCCGGACACCCCGTTGCGGCTCGGCTGCATCCTGCTCGTCCTGGTGGACCGGCTGATGGAGCGGCTCGAAGAGGTCCTGGCGGGGCGGGAGATCGCGGTGACCGTGGAGCACTCGGTGACCACGCTGACCCGACAGCTGGGCGCGGGCCGGTACGACGCCGTGCTGTACGGCGAGGTCAACGACCACGAGGTGCCGCTGCCGGAGGGCGCCACGGCCCGGACGCTGGTCCCCAAGGAGCCGTTCTGCGTGCGCCTTTCGGCGGACCATCCGCTGGCGGGGAAGGAGCGGATCGCGCTCGCCGAGCTGGCGGGCGAGTCCTGGATGACGCTGGTCGAGGACGACGACGGCGGCCCGGAGGCGCTGGTCGCGGCCTGTGCGCGGGCCGGTTTCGCGCCGCTGCTCCGGCACCGGGTGGCCGACCGCAAGATGCACTACGACCTGATCGCGGCGGGCCGGGCGATCTCGCTGAGCCAGCCGACGGCGCCGCCGGCCGCGGGGACGGTGCTGCGGCCGCTGGAGGGCGATCCGGTGACGGGGCGGATCAGACTGGCCTGGAACCGGGCGGCGGTCCCCGCCCGGCACGCGGAGCTGCTGTACCGGGCGGCGGTCGGGGCCTATGTGGCGAACGTGGGGACCAACGCCTTCCACCGGGAGTGGTGGGAGGCCCGGCCGGAGCTGCATCCCGCCCTGGGGGACCTTTCCGGGGAGGACCGCCCGTAGGGGGCCTCGGGGGGCTGTAGGGGTTCCCGGGGGCCTCCGGGCCCTGCGGGACCTGCGGGACCTGCGGGACCTCGGGGTCGTCCGTGGCGGTCTTCGGGGTCAGGAGAGGTGGTGCGCCCCTCGGGTGCCGTCGGACTTGCGGAGGGCGCCGCGCTCCGGGGCGTTCTCTCCGGAGGGCCTGTTCCGAGCCGCGTCGTTCCGGTCGTCGTCGTTCCGGTCGTCGTCGGGGGTCTCGCCGCGCAGGTCGCGGGCCATGAGGGTGGCGCCGGCGACCGCGCCCGGCATCAGGAAGACGGCGACGAAGGGCACGAGGAAGGCGAGGGTCAGCGGAACTCCGAAGCCCAGGACGGCGGACCGGCGTCCGCGCAGCAGTCGCAGCCGCTCCTTGAACTCGACGCCCCGGCGCTGGAGCGCGACGGAGGTCAGCTCCTCGGTGAGGAAGAAGCCGGAGACGCAGAAGCCGATGACGGGGACGACGGTCTGACCGACCACCGGGATGAAGCCGCAGGCGAAGAGCAGGACGCCGTAGAACGCGACCCGCAGCAGGATCCGCAGGCTGTCCCGGGCCGAGATCCACAGCTCACGCCAGAGCGGGAGCCCGGATTCGGGCACCTCGCCGCCCTCGCTGCGGTCGACCGCCTCGGAGAGCGACTCGTAGAAGGGCTGGCCGATGAGGAGGGTGACGGCGGTGAAGGTGATGACGGCGAGGAAGAGGCCGAAGACGAAGACGAGGGCCGTGAGGGTGCCGCGCAGGACGTCGAGCCAGGGCGAGGTCCAGTCGTCGGCGAACGGGGTCGCCCAGGCGGTCAGGTCGTCGGCGCCGTAGCCGAGTCCGACGAGGGCGCCCGCGTAGAGGACGAGGGTCACGAGTCCGGGCAACAACCCGAATCCGAACCACCGCCCGTGCTTGGCCACCCACTTCTGGCCCTTGACCAGGTATCCGAAACCCGCCCCGAGATCACGCATGGAGGTCACCCTATCGGGGCCGGTCGGGGGCCTGTTTCCGGCCACGGACCTGCTTCCGGACACGGCGAGGGCCGCACCCCGGTCGGTCGGGGTGCGGCCCTCGTGCGCTGTCGCGCGTCCGGACCCGGGGGCCCTGCTCAGACCGCTAGCTCCACCGTGATGTTGCCGCGGGTCGCCTTGGAGTACGGGCAGACCTGGTGGGCCTTCTCGATGAGGCTCTTGGCGGTCTCGGCGTCCACGTTCGGGATGGACGCCGAGATCTTGACGATGATGCCGAAGCCCTCGTCGTTCTTGCCGATGCCGACCTCGGCGGTGACCGTCGAGCCGGACACGTCGGCGTTCTCGTTGCGGGCGACGACCCCGAGGGCGCCCTGGAAGCAGGCGCTGTAGCCGGCCGCGAAGAGCTGCTCGGGGTTGGTGCCCTCGCCGGAGCCGCCCATGGCCTTCGGCGGGTTGACGACGACGTCGAGCTTGCCGTCGTCGGTGGCGACGCGCCCGTCGCGCCCGTTCTCGGCGGTGGCGACCGCGGTGTAGAGGACGTCGGAGTGCTGGATGGACATGCTGGGTACTTCCTTCTGCGGTTCGCCGCGACTCGCGCCCACGATCGCGACGGCTGAAGGAAGCCTAGCGGGTCACACCGAGACGATCATCTTCCCGGTGTTGTCGCCGCGCAGCAGGCCGAGGAAGGCGTCCACGCCGTTCTCGATGCCCTCGACGAAGGTCTCGCGGTGCTTGAGCTCTCCGGCGGCGAGCCAGCCGCCGACCTCCCGGACGAACTGCTCCTGGAGGTCGTAGTGGTCGCCGACGAGGACGCCCTGGAGGCGCAGCCGCTTGCCGATGATCTGCGCCATGTTGCGCGGGCCGGGGTCCGGCTCGGTGTCGTTGTACTGGGCGATCATGCCGCAGATGGTGGCGCGGCCGTGCACGTTGAGCGAGGAGATCGCGGCTTCGAGGTGGTCCCCGCCGACGTTGTCGAAGTAGACGTCGATGCCGTCCGGGGCGGCCTCGCGGAGCTGGTCCTTGACCGGGCCGTTCTTGTAGTTGAAGGCGGCGTCGAAGCCGAGCTCCTCGACCAGCCACTTGACCTTCTCGTCGGAGCCGGCCGAGCCGATGACCCGGGAGGCGCCCTTGATGCGGGCCATCTGGCCGACCTGGCTGCCGACGGCCCCGGCCGCGCCGGAGACGAAGACGGCGTCGCCCTCCTTGAAGGAGGCGACCTCGAAGAGGCCGGCGTAGGCGGTGAGGCCGGTCATGCCGAGCACGCCGAGGTAGGCGGAGAGGGGGGCGAGGTCGGGGTCGACCCTGGTCGCGTGCTTGGCGGGCACGTCGGCGTACTCGCGCCAGCCGAGGCCGTGCAGGACGTGGTCGCCGACGGCGAAGCCCTCGGCGTTCGAGGCGACGACCTCGCCGACCGCGCCGCCGTCCATGGGGTGGTCGAGCTTGAACGGCGGGACGTACGACTTCACGTCGTTCATCCGGCCGCGCATGTACGGGTCGACGGAGAAGTGCAGGTTGCGCACGAGGATCCGGCCCTCGGCGGGCTCGGCGACCGGGGTCTCGCGCAGGGCGAAGTCCGCGGGGACGGGCCAGCCGTGCGGGCGGGCGACGAGGTGCCACTCACGGCTGGACGCGGGAAGAGCGGACATGGGCACGGCCTCCAGGAAAGCTTCAGATCAACAAAGGTTCACTGCCTGAAACAACCATGCGCCTTGATATTTCACGTTGTCAAGTATCCGGGTAGGATGAAGTCCATGGCCACCTCACGCACGGACCCCCTGACCTTCGAAGTCGTCGAGCTGATCGGCACGGTCGTGGCGCGCTACTACGAGGAGTACGAGCAGGCGGCCGCGCAGCACGCGCTGACCGGGGCCCAGGCCCGGGTCCTCGGCCTGCTCTCGCTCGAACCGCTGCCGATGCGACGCATCGCCCTGAAGCTGAAGTGCGAGCCGTCCAACATCACCGGGATAGTCGACCGTCTGGAGGCGCGCGGCCTCGTGGAGCGCCGGCCCGCCCCGGACGACCGGCGGGTCAAGCTGGCCGTCCCCACGGACGAGGGCCGGGCCGTCACCCTCCGGCTGCGCGAGTCGCTCGACTTCGCGCGCGAGCCGCTCGGCGAGCTGACCGAGGTCGAGCGGACCCTGCTGCGGGACCTGCTGAAGCGGATGCTGGGCGAGGAGCCGGCGTAGGGGGCGGGGTCGGCGTAGGGCGTGGAGCCTGCGTAGGGCGAGGAGCCCGCGTAGGGCGCGGGGCCCGCGTAGGGCCCGGGGCCCCGCCGGCACAGGGCGAGGGGCCGGCGTGGGGCGCGGCGCCCACCCGCACCCGTTCCCCTACACGCACCACCAGAGGAAGCGGGTGCAGGCGGGGGACGGTTCCGGCGTCGGGGTCGCGGTCGGCGCGGGGCCGGTGGCCGGAGAGGTGGTCTTTCCGGGCTTGTCGGGATTCCCCGGAGTCTCGGGCTTCCCGCCGGGGCCGGAGGGCGTCGGGTCGCCGGCGGACGGGGTCGCGTCGGGCGAGCCGGAGGGCGAGGCCGGGGACGTCGCGTCCGGCGACTGCGCCGGGGTGCCGTCGCCCCCGCCCTGACCGGTGGCCGGGCCGGAGCCGGAGCCATCGGTTCCGTAACCGGGCGCGGTGCCGGTGCCGGAACCGGTGCCGGTGCCCGATCCCTTGCCGGTCCCCGTTCCCGTACCGATGCCCGTACCGACGCCCGTACCGACGCCCGTGCCGACTCCGGCGGTGGAGTCCGCGCTGACTTGGCGGGGGCGGGTGGACGCGGAGTCCGGGGCGTCCGTCACCGGGGCCGGTCCGGGGCCGTCCGGCGTTCCGGTGCTCTCGACGGGGTCGGGCGGCAGCGGGCTCTCGGTGACCTCCAGCTCCTGGACGGCCGTGGCGGGACCGCCCGGCGGCGGCTCCTCCAGGGCCAGTTTCGCCAGACTCAGCGTGCCGGCCGCGAGGACGAGGCCCAGCGTTCCCAGCAGGACCGTGCGGCCCCGGCGCGTCCGCGACCGCCTCCCGCGACGCGCGGAACGGCCCTGCGCCCCGCGGGAGGCGGTGCGGGCGGCCCGGCGGCCGCCGGCGGACGGGCGCGGCGGCTCGACGGTGCCCAGTTCGTAGACGTGCTCGGGCGCCACGGCCGGAGCGGAGGCCGGGGCCGGGACGAAGGCCGAAGCCGTGCCGGAGGCCGGGTCGGAGACCGAAGCCGGGGTCGCGGCGGGTGCCTGCCGGGTGGCGGTGATGTGGGGGGTCTCGTACCGCAGTTCCTCCACGGGGGTCCCGCACCCGGCGCAGGCGAGGGCCCCGTTGAGGTGCCGCCGGCACGCGTGGCAGTAGTCCATGGGGCCCGCAGGCTATGCGGCCCGGCACACCGTCAGATAGGCGCGGACGTGAGGATCCTGTGAGGAAACCGCAGGTCGAGGGCGGTGCGTCGCGATTCTCCCGCTTCGGGAAGGATCGCCTCCGGTTCCTTCCCGCATCCTCCGGCCCTCTTTCCCGACCCTCCGGAACCGACCGGCTCCGGAGGGTTCGCCCCGGCCGGCGCCGGGTGGTTCACCCCCACAGAGGGGCCGCCCCGAACAGAGGGAACCGCCCCGGAATCACCCCGGCGCCCCTCCCCCGCCCCCGGCCGGCGCAGCCCAGCGCGCGCCCGGGGCCGGACGGCCGGACGATGCGAGGAGGACCGCGCACCACCTCGCACGTGCCGGCACCGCACTCCGGAGGATCCGCCATGACCGTCAGCCTTGAGCAGCTGCGCCGCTGCCATGTCGCCGTCGACCTGGGTGCCTCCCGCACCCGGGTCTTCGTCAAGGGCGCCGGACTCGTCGTCGACGAGCCGAGCGTCGCCGCCGTCAACATCCGTACCGGCGCGCTGATCGCCGTGGGCGAGCTGGCCGAGAAGATGACCGGCCGCACCCCCGACTACATCCGGGTCGTGCGCCCGGTCTCGGGCGGCACGGTCGTCGACATCGAGATGGCGCAGCGGATGCTCCGTCACCTCCTGGGCGAGAAGCTGCGTCGGCAGCTGCGCCGCAAGCCCCGGCTGCGCGCGGCCGCGTGCACCCCGCACGGCAGCGACCCGCTGGCACAGCGCGCCACCGTGGAGACCCTGGTCGGTCTCGGGGCGCGCCGGGTCGAGCTGGTCGACACCCTGATCGCGGCGGCCGTGGGGTGCGACCTGCCCGTCGAGCAGCCGACCGCGACCATGATCATGGTCTGCGGGGCGGCGACCACGCAGGTCGCGGTGCTCTCGCTGGGCGCGATCGTCACGGCGGAGCGGATGCCGGTCGGCGGCGACGCCATCGACCACGCGATCGTCCAGCACCTGCGCCACCACCACGAGCTGATGCTGCCGAGCCAGTCGGTGCGTCCGCTGCAACTGGCCCTCAGGGGCAACGGCCTGACGTCCGAGGGCCCGGCCTGGACCGAGATCCACGGCCGGGACGTCGCCACGGGCCTGGCCCGTTCGGTGACCGTCGACACCGCCGCCGTGCGGGAGGCCATCCACACCCCGCTGACGGCGGTCCTCGACGGCATCGGGAAGGTGCTGCGGGACTGCCCGCCGGACCTGGTGGCCGACCTCGCGGACCGGGGGATCATGATGGTCGGCGGCTCCGCCCTGCTGCCGGGCCTCGACGAGATGCTGCGCGAGGCGACCGGGATGCCGGTGCAGATCGCCGAACGGCCGGACGTGTGCGCGGTCCTGGGCCTCGGCGCGATGCTGGAGGGCAGGGTCCAGCCGATGGCCTTGGACCAGCTGTCGGTGCGGGACCCCTTCGCCGACGAGGAGGAGAAGGAAGAGGTGTGACCCCCGGCCGCCCGCAAAGCGCCCGAAAATCCCCCTTCGTACGACAATGAGACCATGACGCTCATGGACGAGGACAGGGACGAGGGGACCTCCGGAGCACGGGACGAGAGCGTCTCCGAAGCACGGGACGAGAGCGTCTCCGGGGCACGGGGCGAAAGGGTCTCCGGAGCACGGGGCGAGGACCCGCCCCGTCTCCCCCTGCTGCTCGAAGCGGTCCTCGGCGTCGGCACGGACCTCGAACTGCACGCCACGCTCCAGCACATCGTGGACTCCGCCACCGAACTGACCGGCGCCCGCCACGGCGCGCTCGGGGTCCTCGACCCCGAGCGCCGGCGGCTCACCGAACTCTTCACCGCGGGCATGACGGAGGAGGAGCGGCGGCGCGTCGGCCGCCTCCCCGACGGTGGCGCCGAACCGGCCGGCGCCCCGGTCCGGGCCCCCCGGCCGCCGCGGCGCGACGATCCTACGGCCGATCCGCGCTCCTCCGGCGTGCCCGGGGGCCGTCCGGAGACGCACACCTCCCTGAGCGTCCCGATCCGGGTCCACACGGAGGTCTTCGGCGACCTCCACCTCACCGAGAAGCGGACGGGCCGCTTCACCGAGGAGGACCTCGCCCTGCTCCGGGTGCTCGCCTCGCAGGCCGGGATCGCCATCGGCAACGCCCGCCTGTACGAGACGGCCCGGCAGCGGGAGCGCTGGATCGAGGGCGCGGCCGCGGTGACCACGGCCCTGCTCACCGGCGCGTCCGCCGAGAACGCCCTGACGACCGTCGCCGAACGGGCCCGCGTCCTCGCCGCCGCCTCGGCCGGGGTGGTCCTCCAGCCCACCGCGGAGGGCGGGATGGAGATCGTCGCCGCCTCGACCCCGGACGATCCGGACGACCTGATCGGCACGACGATCGCGCCCGGCTCCCCCGTGCTCGGCCGGCTCCTCGGCGGGGAGCCGGTCTTCGTGGAGGACTCGGCGACCGACCCGCGGATGACGACCCGTGTCCGGTCCCGTTTCGGCCCGTCGATGATGCTGCCGCTGCGGAGCGGCGGGCGGCTCATCGGCACCCTCGCCCTCCCCCGGCGGCGCGGCGACCCGCCGTACTCGGCGGTGGACCGGCTGCTCGCCTCGCAGTTCGCCTCGCAGGCGGCGCTCGCGCTCGTCCTCGCGGACGCGCGCCACGACCGGGAGCGGCTCGCGGTGTACGAGGACCGGGACCGGATCGCCCGGGACCTGCACGACCTGGTCGTCCAGCGCCTGTTCGCCACGGAGATGATGCTGGAGTCGACCCGGCGGCGGACGGCGGAGTCCTCCGAGGAGAGCACCCTGCTCGGCCGGGCGGTGGACGAGCTGGACTCCACGATCCAGGAGGTCCGCACGACCATCTTCGCGCTCCAGCAGCCACCGGCGGACGCCCCGACGACCTTCCGGGGACGGGTGCTGCGCGAGACCGGCGGCGCGGCGGCCCTGCTCGGCTTCCAGCCGTCCGTGCACTTCTCCGGCGCGGTCGACGCCCTCGTGGACGAGAAGACCGGGGAGAGGCTCCTCGGCGTCCTGCGCGGGGCGCTCGCGGCGGCGCACCGGCGGTCCGGGATCGGCGCGATCACCGTCGGGGTGACGGCCGGGGACGGGGACGTCCGGCTGCGGATCGAGGACGACGGAACCCCGCCGACCGTGGTGACCTGGCCCGGGGACCCGTAGGAGGCCGTGCACGGGATCCACGGACACGACCCCGTACGGAGCAGCCCGGCGCGCCCCGGTCCCGGACCGGATCTTGACTGGAGGGGTGGACACCGACACCAAGCCCCCGACCGCGGCGGCCTACCGCAATCTGGTGATGGCCACCATCGGCTTCACGCTCACCTTCTGGGCGTGGAACCTGATCGCACCGCTCGCGAGCTGGTACGGCGACCGGCTCGGCCTCAGCTCCTTCCAGCAGTCGCTGCTCGTCGCGGTGCCCGTCCTGGTCGGCTCGGTCGGCCGCGTCCCGGCCGGCGCGCTGACGGACCGGTACGGGGCGAAGCTGATGTTCCCGCTGGTCTCGGCGCTGACGATCGTCCCCGTGCTGCTCCTGACCGTGGTCAGGGACAGCTACGGCCTGATGCTGGTCGTCGGGTTCCTCCTGGGCCTGGGCGGCACCACGTTCGCGATCGGCATCCCGCTGGTCAACTCCTGGTTCCCGCCCGCCAAGCGCGGTCTGGCGCTCGGGGTGTTCGGCATGGGCATGGGCGGCGTGGCGCTCTCCGGCTACTTCACGCCCCGGATCGCGAAGCACGGCGAGAACCTGCCGTTCCTCGTGGTGGCCGTCGCGCTCGCCGCGTACGCGGTGCTCGCCTTCCTCCTCCTCACCGACCGGCCCGACCGGCCCGTGCCCACCGCGCCGCTCGCGACGCGGCTGGGCTCGGCGGCGCGGCTGCGGGTGACGTGGGAGCTGTCGGCGCTGTACGCGATCGGCTTCGGCGGCATCGTCGCGTTCGGCGTCTACCTGCCGACGTACCTGAAGACCTGGTACGAGCTCGACGCGACGGACGCGGGCACCAAGGCCGCCGGCTTCGCGCTGGTCACCGTCGTCTTCCGGCCGATCGGCGGCTGGCTCTCGGACCGGTTCCACCCGGCGCTCGTGACGGCCGTCGCACTGGGCACGGCCGCCCTGTTCGCGATCGTCCAGGCCTTCGACCCGCCGCTGTACCCGGGCGGCACGATCGCCCTCCTGGTGATGGCGGCCGGGCTCGGCACGTCGAGCGGATCGGTCTTCGCCCTGGTCTCCCAGGTCACCCCGCAGGCCAAGGTCGGCAGCGTGACCGGCATCGTCGGCGCGATGGGCGGCCTGGGCGGCTTCCTGCCGCCGCTGGTGATGGGCGCGATCTACAGCGCCAAGGGCTCGTACTCGATCGGCTTCATGCTCCTCTCCGACCTGGCGCTCGCGGGCTGTGTGTACGCGTACGGGCGGATGCGCGGGCTGCGGCCGGGCGGCGAGGAACCGGATCCGGAACCGGCGAGGGCGACGGCGGGCCGTCCCTGAGGAGGCCTCCGGGCAACCTCGGGGGAAGCTCGGGGAAGCGTTCGGAGAATGCCTCCGCCGTGCGGGCAGAATCTCCCCGGTGACCTTGGCGAGACCCCTCGCCGCCGACCCGAGGAGGACGACCGGTGAGTGTGTTCTTTCCCGCTGTCGCTGCCCGTTCCGACCGGCCCGCGCTGCGCTGCGGCGCGGACTCGCTGACGTACGGGGAGCTGGCGCGGACCGCAGGCGCCCTGGCCGTCCGGCTCGACGGTGCGGAGCGGGTCGCCGTCTGGGCCACTCCGAGCGCGCGCACGGCGGTCGCGGTGGTCGCCGCCCTGCTCGCGGGTGTCCCGGCCGTGCCGCTCAATCCGCGCACGGGCGAGCGGGAGCTGGCGCACGTCCTCGGGGACAGCGCGCCCGGCGCGGTGCTCGCGAGCCCGGAGGACATACTGCCGGCGGGACTGGCGAAGCTCTCCCGGATCGACGTGGGGCTCGACGCGACCGGTCCCCTCCCGCCGGCCGGGGAGAAGGAGATCGACCCCGAGTCCCCCGCCCTGATCGTCTACACCTCCGGCACCACGGGCCCCCCGAAGGGCGTCCTGCTCTCCCGCCGGGCGGTCGCCGCGTCCCTCGACGCGCTCGCCGAGGCCTGGGCGTGGACGGCGGACGACGTCCTCGTGCACGCGCTGCCGCTGTTCCACGTGCACGGGCTCGTCCTCGGGATCCTGGGCCCGCTGCGGCGCGGCGGCGAGGTCCGGCACCTGGGCGCGTTCTCGGTGGAGGGCGTGGCGCGGGAGCTGGGCGCCGGGGGCGGCACGGTGCTGTTCGGCGTGCCGACCATGTACCACCGGCTCGCGGACGCGCTCTCCGAGGACGAGGGGCTGGTCCGGGCGCTGGCCGGGGCGCGGCTGCTCGTCTCGGGCTCGGCGGCGCTGCCGGTCCACGACCACGAGCGGATCGCGGCGGCGACGGGCCGGACGGTCGTGGAGCGGTACGGGATGACGGAGACCCTGATGAACACCAGTGTGCGGCCGGGCGGGGAGCCCCGGCCGGGGACGGTCGGCACTCCGCTGCCGGGCGTGGACCTGCGGCTCGTGGACGAGGACGGCTCGGTGCTCGACGCGTACGACGGGGAGGCGGTCGGGGAGGTGCAGGTGCGCGGCCCGAACCTGTTCTCCGGCTATCTGAACCGTCCGGAGGCGACGGCGGCCGCCTTCGACGGGGACTGGTTCCGCACCGGTGACGTGGCGGTGCGGGAGGCGGACGGGGCGGTGCGCCTGGTGGGGCGCCGGGCGACCGACCTGATCAAGTGCGGCGGCTACAAGATCGGGGCGGGCGAGATCGAGAACGCGCTCCTGGACCATCCGGGGGTGCGGGAGGCGGCCGTCACCGGTGAGCCCGATCCGGACCTGGGCGAGCGGATCGTGGCCTGGGTGGTGCCCTCCGACGTGCGGGAGCCGCCGGCGGAGACGGAGCTCGCGGACCACGTGGCGGGGCTCCTCGCCCCGCACAAGCGCCCCCGGGCGGTGCGCTATCTGGACGCGCTCCCCCGCAACGACATGGGAAAGATCCTGAAGAAGGCACTGCCGACGACGGGGCGGACATGAAGGGACGGACCTCCCGGAACCCACGGAACCTGAGGGACCTGAGGGACCTGAGGGACCTGAGAAGCCCACGGAACTCGTGGAAGTCGTGGAAGTCGTGGGATTCAAGGAGTCGGGTCGAGGGCGTCATAACGGCGGAACCCGCGCCCGTACAGGGCGAGCAGTCCGACGGCGACGACGCAGGCGATCCCGCCGCCGGTGATCGCGACGGCCGGGGAGGTCAGGTCCGCGGCGGAGCCCGCGAGGAAGTCCCCCAGCCGGGGCCCGCCCGCGACGACCACGATGAAGACGCCCTGGAGCCGGCCGCGCATCTCGTCGGGGGCGGCGACCTGCATCATCGTGTTCCGGAAGATCATCGAGACGGTGTCGGAGTAGCCGGCGAGAGCGAGGAACAGCAGCCCGAGCCAGAGGTTCCGGGTCAGCCCGAAGACGGCGATGGCGGTGCCCCAGCAGGCGACGGCGATCAGGATCGCCTGCCCGTGGTGGCGGATCCGGCCCTGCCAGCCGGACAGGATCCCACCGAGGAGCGCTCCGAACGCGGGCGCGGCGACGAGGAGTCCGGCGGTCTTCGCGTCCCCGCCGTACCAGAGCACGGCGACGGCCGGGAAGAGGGCGCGGGGGTGGGCGAGGATCATCGCGCAGAAGTCGGAGAAGAACGTCATGCGCAGGTTGGGGCGGGTGGCGAGGAAGCGCAGTCCGTCGAGGACCGAGGCCCGTTCGCTCCCCTTGCGGTCGGGGAGCATCGACGGCAGCCGCCACATCGCGTACAGGCTCGCGGTGAAGGCGACGGCGTCGACGAGATAGGCGGTCTGGTAGCCGGCGGCCCCGACGATCAGACCGCCGAGGCTGGGTCCGACGAGGGTGCCGAAGGTCATGACCATCGAGTTGAGCGCGTTGGCGGCGCGCAGCTGCTCGGGCGGCAGGAGCCGGGGGATCATCGAGCTGCGGGCGGGCGAGTTGAGCGCGGCGCACACGGCCTGGAGGGCGACGATCGCGTACAGGAACCAGACGCGGTGGAAGCCGGCGAACGCGGCGCCGGCCAGGGCTATGGAGAGCACGGCGGAGCCGGCGGCGCTGGCCAGGCCGAGCTTGCGGCGGTCGACGGTGTCGGCGATCGCGCCGCCGTACAGGCCGAAGACGACGAGGGGGACGAGGGAGAAGAGCCCGACGAGCCCGACGGAGAAGGGCGAGCCGGTGATGTCGTACACCTGGAGGGAGACGGCGAGGGCGGTCATGCCCTGCCCGACCCAGGAGACGGTGTTCCCAAACCAGAGGCGGCGGTAGTGGGCGGAGGTGCGCAGCGGGGTGAGGTCGGCGAAGACCCGCCGGCGCTCCCGTTCCCGCTCGTGCTCCTGCTCGCGCGCGTCGGTGGCGGTCACGCGACGTCGTACCGCAGCTCGGGGCGCTCCCAGTGGACGTGGCCGGAGGGCGGGACGGTCCCGGTGCGTACGGCGCCGGTGCGCAGGTAGAACTCCTCGGCGGGCGGGTGCGCGACGACCTTCACGGAGTGAAGCCCGGCGGCCCTGGCCTGCTCGGTCATGTGCTCCATGAGCATCCGTCCGATGCCGAGCCCCTGGGCCTCGTCGGCGACGAACGCGAGGTCGAGTTCGGCCCCGGTCGCGTCGCCGTCCCCGACTCCGGCCCCGGCTCCGTCGACGAGGAGCGCGTAGAACCCGAGCACCCGGCCGTCCCCGCCACCGTCGGCGGCGACGAAGACGGGATGGTGCTCGATGTACGAACCGCCCACCTGGTACCCCTCGACCATGGCGGCGTAGTCCCCGCGGTAGGCCCGGGAGCCCCGCACGAGCCGGGTGAGCCGCCGGAAGTCGTCGGCGGTGGCACGCCGGATGGTGATGTCGGACATGGAGTGAGTATAGGGGCGGGCGCGGAATTGGCTCCTTACAGTTTGATGAACGGAGGTTCCCGGAGCGACAGGGTCAGGCCGCCGCTCCGGCCACACCGGGGTCAGGCGCAGCCGGAGAGGTCCTCGGGGTCGGCCGCGTCGAGCCGGACGGCCAGCGCGTGGAGCCGCTCGCGCAGGTCGCCGAGTTCCGCGAGGTCCAGGCCGGTGGCGGCGGCGATCCGGCGCGGCACGCCGAGGGCCTCCTCCCGCAGCGCGACTCCGGCCTCCGTGAGGCGCACGGTGACGGACCGCTCGTCCTCGGGGCTGCGCCGCCGCTCGACGTACCCGGCCGCCTCCAGCCGCTTGAGCAGCGGCGACAGGGTCCCGGAGTCGAGACGCACCCGCTCCCCGATGCCCTTCACGGACAGCTCGCGGTGCTCCCAGAGCACGAGCATCACGAGGTACTGGGGGTAGGTGAGCCCGAGTTCCCTGAGCGCCTCGCGGTAGACGCCGTTGAAGGCGCGGGTCGCCGCGTGCAGCGAGAAACAGATCTGCCGGTCGAGGCGGAGGAGGTCCCCGTCGGGAAGAGCATCGGGAAAACCGACGGGAAGACCGGCAGGGTCGCTGGGGAGGGTCTCGGGCGTCTCCATGCCCCTCAGGATACGCGAGGACGCATCACACCCGATTAAGATGCACACAACTAAATGGCACGCTACAAATGAAGAGCCACCGCACCCAGGACAGCAGGACAGGACGGAAGAGAACCCATGGACGCGATCTACACCGCCGTCGCCACCGCCAACGGCCGCGAGGGCCGCGCCGTCAGCTCCGACGGCCACATCGACCTCCCCCTCGCCCACCCGCAGGCGCTCGGCGGCAACGGGCAGGGCACCAACCCCGAGCAGCTCTTCGCCGCCGGGTACGCGGCCTGTTTCGCCAGCGCGATGGGCGTGGTCGCCCGCCAGGAGAAGATCGACATCACGGACGCCTCCGTCACAGCCGAGGTCTCCATCGGCAAGGACCCCGCCGACGGCGGCTTCGGCCTCGCGGTCGTCATGCGCGCCGAGTTCCCGGAGCACCTCCAGGGCGAGGCGGGCCTGGCCCTCCTGAAGAAGACCCACGCCTTCTGCCCGTACTCCAAGGCCACCCGCGGCAACATCGAGGTCGAACTGGTCGTGGAGTAACCACGCCCCCGGCCACGCTCCCGCCCCGCCTCCGCGCGGGAGCCGTACGAAGGTCCCGGCGCCGCACCCGCGCGCCGGGACCTTCGTACGACCGGCACCGGGGGTTCGTCCACCGTACGGCGGGCAGCCATGGGACGGCCGCCGGACGGTGGCCCGTGGGCGCTGTCCTTGGGGCGCCCGTCGGGCAGGAGCCCGGCCGCCGCACGCGCGCCCCACCCGTGCCCGCCCCCACCCGGAGGAGAACTCCCCCATGGCCGACCTCGACCGCCGCCGGTTCCTTCAGCTGACCGGCGGCGCCGCCGCGTTCACCCTGCTCTCGGAGAGCATCGCCCGCGCCGCCGCGATACCGGCACAGGGCTCCACCGGCACCCTCCAGGACGTCGAGCACATCGTGGTCCTGATGCAGGAGAACCGTTCCTTCGACCACTACTTCGGCTCGCTGAAGGGGGTGCGCGGCTTCGGCGACCCCCGGCCGGTGACCCTGCCGAGCGGGAAGTCCGTCTGGAACCAGTCCGACGGCTCCAAGGTGACCCTGCCGTTCCGTCCGCAGAGCGCGAAGCTGGGCATGGAGTTCCTCCAGGGCCTCAACCACGACTGGGCGGGCGGCCAGAAGGCCTTCGCGCAGGGCCGGTACGACCAGTGGGTCCCGGCCAAGACCAGGGCCACGATGGCGTACCTCACCCGCGAGGACATCCCGTTCCACTACGCGCTCGCCGACGCGTTCACGGTCTGCGACGCCTACCACTGCTCGTTCATCGGCTCCACCGACCCGAACCGCTACTACCTGTGGAGCGGCCACACCGGGAACGACGGCACGGGCGGCGGCCCGGTCCTCAACAACGCCGAGGCGGGGTACGGCTGGAAGACGTACCCCGAGCGCCTGGAGGCGGCCGGGGTCTCGTGGCGGATCTACCAGGACGTCGGCGACGGCCTGGACGCGGCGGGCTCCTGGGGCTGGATCAACGACGCGTACCGGGGGAACTACGGCGACAACTCCCTCCTCTACTTCAACAGCTACCGCAACGCCCAGCCGGGGAACCCGCTGTACGACAGGGCACGCACCGGCACGAACGCCAAGAACGGCGAGGGCCTCTTCGACCGGCTGCGCGCCGACGTCCAGGGCGGCCGGCTGCCGAAGGTCTCCTGGATCGCGGCCCCGGAGGCCTTCTCGGAGCACTCCAACTGGCCCGCCAACTACGGCGCCTGGTACATCGCGCAGGTCCTGGACGCGCTGACCTCGAACCCGGACGTGTGGGCGCGTACGGCCCTGTTCGTCACGTACGACGAGAACGACGGCTTCTTCGACCACGTGGTCCCGCCGTACGTCCCGGCCTCGGCGGCGCAGGGCCTCTCCACGGTCGCGACCGCCCTGGACCACTTCCCCGGGAAGACGGGATACGTCGCCGGCCCCTACGGCCTCGGGCCGCGCGTCCCGATGATCGTCGTCTCGCCCTGGTCGAAGGGCGGCTACACCTGCTCGGAGACCTTCGACCACACCTCGGTCATCCGCTTCGTGGAGGCGCGCTTCGGCGTCCGGGAGCCGCAGATCTCCCCCTGGCGCCGGGCCGTCTGCGGCGACCTCACCTCGGCCTTCGACTTCACGCGCACGGACGCCCGCCCGGCCTCCCTCCCGCCGACCGCCGGCTACTACCCGCCGGACCGGGACCGCCACCCCGACTTCCCGGCCACCGCGCCCGCGACGGGCACGATGCCCCGCCAGGAGCGGGGCGCGAAGCCGACCCGCCCGCTGAAGTACGCGCCGTACGTGGACGGCGCCGCCGACACGACGGCCGGCACCTACCGCCTGACCTTCGGCGCGGGCCCCGGCGCGGGCGCGCAGTTCTACGTCACCTCGGCGAACCGCACGGACGCGCCCTGGACGTACACGGCGGAGGCGGGCAAGTCGATCTCGGACACCTGGAACACCAAGTACTCGGCCGGCGTCACCGACCTCACGGTCCACGGCCCCAACGGCTTCCTGCGCCGCTTCCGCTCCCCCGGCAGGACGGCCGCCCCGGAAGTCACCGCCCGCCACAACGCCACCACGGGCGGCCTGGACCTGACCTTCACCAACCCGGGCACGACCACGACGGTGACCGTCACCAACACCTACGGAGGCACCCCGAAGACCCTGACGGTCACCAAGGGCACCACGACCACCCACACCGTCACCCCACCCACCGGCCACCGCTGGTACGACGTGACGATCACCTCGCCCACGTCCCCCGACTACCTCCGCCGCCTCGCGGGCCACGTGGAAACGGGCACCCCGGACGTCTCGGACCCGGGGATCCTGACGTACTGACCCACGTGCCGGGCCCCGGTGCGTACCGGGGCACCGGGGCGCACGGGGTACGCACAGGGGCCGCACCCGCCGTCGAGCGGGTGCGGCCCCCGGCCGCGAAGCCGGACCGGAGCACCACCGGGGCGCTCCGGAGCACTAAGGCGTCTTCTGGCGCAGAGAGGCACCGGCGCCGGTGTCGTCGCTGCTCGCAGTCGCGTCGAGGACGGGGAGTCCCGCGTCCGCCCGGCGGCTTCGAGCCCACATCGCCAGCGAGAGGAGCAGGGCGGCCGTCGTGGCCAGGGCGGCCGTCAGCGTGACGCCCCGGACGCCGAAGCCCAGGTCGATGGTGGTGCCGCCGAGCCAGGCGCCGAGTCCGTTGCCCAGGTTGAAGGCGGACACGTTGGCGGAGAGGGCGAGCGCCGGCGCGGCGGCGGCCACCGAGAGGATCCGGGCCTGGAGGGCCGGGATGATGGAGAAGCCGGCGGCGCCGAACAGGAACAGCGCGGCGACGGCGGGGATCTGGTGCGGGCTGGCGACCCAGAAGAGCAGGAGCGAGACCAGCAGGGCCGCCTGGGCGGTGAGCACTCCGCGCATGACGTTGGCGTCCGCGGCCCTGCCGCCGAGGATGTTGCCCAGTACCGAACCGATGCCGAAGACGATCAGCAGGACGCCGACCATGGCGGGGGCGAAGTGGCCGACGTCGCGGAGCAGGGGCGCCAGGTAGGTCGACGTGGTGAAGACCGCCCCCTGGGCGAGCACGGTGATCAGCATGGAGAGCTGGAGGCTTCCGCTGCGGAACACCTTGAGCTGGTCGCGCAGCGAGACCTCCTCGCCGGCACCGTCCTCGCCGCCGGTGCTGAGTCCGCTCGGCACGAACGCGTAGACGAGGGCGACGCACACCAGGGCGAAGAGCGTGATGAAGACGAAGGTGGAGCGCCATCCGAACTGCTGGCCGATGAGGGTGCCGATGGGGGAGCCGAGCACGTTGGCGAAGTTGAAGCCCAGCGCGATCTTGGCCATGGCGGTCGCCTGCTTGTCCGGAGGCGACATGAGGGCGGCGACGTGCCAGGCGACGGCGGCGAAGGTGCCGTGGCTGAACGAGGTGAAGATGCGCGCCCCCATCAGCATCCCGTAGTTGGGCGCCAGCGCGGCGACGATGTTGCCCACGATGAAGATGCCCATCAGCCCGAGCAGGAGCCCCTTCCGCGACCACTTGGCGGTCAGCAGGGTGATGATCGGGCCGCCGATGGTCACACCCAGCGCGTAGCCGGTGACCAGGAGCCCGACCGTCGGGACGGACACGCCCAGATCGGCGGACATCTCGGGCAGGATCCCCGCGATGGCGATCTCGGCGGTGCCCACGCAGAAGACCCCGAGCATCAGGGCGAGGAGGGGCAGGGGCATGGTGACCGAGCCTTTCTGGGGAGCGCTTTCAGATGCATGCAATTACATGTAGATGATGGAGGAACGCGAGGGTGTGGTCAACCGGCGCAAGGAGTTACGCTGGGCAACGTGACAGGCGGGTGAACAGAACGTCCGAAAGACTCAGCGAAGGGCCGCGTCAATGGAGACATGGGGACCCCGCGGCGAGCTGGACGAGCTCGCCCTCTGGCGGCAGCTGGCCCGCCTGACGGAGCAGGTCAACACGGCGGCGAGCAGACGACTGACCCGCGGCCACGGAGTCTCCACCGCCGAACTCCTCCTCCTGCTCTCCCTGTCGGAACGGCGCGACGGCACCCTTCGGATCTCGGAGCTCGTCAGGACGCTGGGCACCAACCAGCCCTCCGTCAGCCGGATGGTGGCCCGCCTCGAAGAGGCCGAATGGGTCGTGCGCCACTCCGCCGTCGACGACAGGCGCGGGGTGGACGTACGGATCACCGAGGCCGGCCGGCAGGTCGCCGGGGCGGCGGAGCAGACCCTGCGCAAAACACTGACCGAGACCTTCGACGCGGCCGCGGTCAGCGACTCCACGGCCTCGCTCATCGCCCGGCTCCGGTACGCGCCGGCCATGCCGGTGGACTGAGTCCCCGCCCGCGGCACCCCGGAAACGCTCCCATTCCCTTCCGTCACGCCTCGTTACATGCATCTGAATGCATATAATGTGACCACCGTCACGTTGAAATGCATTCGCATGACGACCTAGCGTTCGAACTCGGCGGTCGGCCCGCTTCGGCCGGTTTGCCGCCTTTGGTCCCCATCGATCCCATGGAGGTCCTGCCATGCCTGGTACCGCAACGCCCCGGTCCACCGCCCTGCACTCGACCGCCGACCTTCCCAAGCCCCCCGGGCTGCACTGGAACGTCCGGGCCAAGCAGCCCGTCGACTACAGCGTCAGCATGGTGCGCGGACTGCTCGACCCCGAGAACCCCACCCTCGCCCAGGCCTGCGGCGGCGGCTGGGGTCGTCCCTTCCGCTCCCTCGTGGTGATCGACGCGACCGTCGACGCGCTCTACCGGGACCGCTTCGAGGCGTACTTCGCCCACTGGCGGATCGAGGCGACCTGGCAGGTCGTCCAGGGCGACGAGGAGGCGAAGTACCTGGAGCAGGCCATCCTCGTCACCGAGGCCATGTCGCGCATGGGGATCCTGCGCCGCGCCGAGAAGGTCGTCGCCGTCGGCGGCGGCGTCGTCCTGGACATCGTCGGCTTCGCCGCGAGCCTGTACCGCCGCGGCGTGCCCTACGTCCGCGTCCCCACCACGCTGATCGGCCAGATCGACGCGGGCATCGGGGTCAAGACCGGGATCAACTACGGTCACCACAAGAACCGCCTGGGTTCCTACTTCGCGCCGGAACTCGCCCTGATCGACCCCGAGTTCCTCCGCACCATCGACCCGCGGCACGTGGCCAACGGCATGGCCGAGATCGTCAAGATGGCGCTGGTCAAGGACGTCGCCCTCTTCGACCTGCTGGAGGCCACGGCCGGCACCCTCACCTCCGACACCCTGGCCGGCTGCGGCTCCGCGGTGAGCGAGGTCCTGTCCAGGGCGATCTCCGGCATGCTCGACGAGCTCGAGCCCAACCTGTGGGAACAGGTCCTGGAGAGGTCGGTCGACTACGGGCACACCTTCAGCCCCTCCCTGGAACTCCGGGCCGATCCGCCGCTGCTGCACGGCGAGGCCGTGGCCGTCGACATGGCGATCTGCCTCGCCCTCGCCCACCTGCGCGGGCACCTGTCGGAGGAGGACACCGACCGGGCGCTGAGACTGCTGCAGGACCTCGGCCTGCCCGTCGCCCACCCGACCTTCACCCGGGAGCTCCTCGAAGAGGCCCTGGGGGACGCGGTCAAGCACCGCGACGGGCTCCAGCGCGTGCCGCTCACCCGGGGCATCGGCTCCGTGGTCTTCGCCAACGACCTCACCCCGGAAGAGCTCGGCCGCGCCCTGGACTTCGTCACCGGATGGAAGGCGACCAGGAGCGGCGAGCTCGCCGGCGCCGCGATATGAGCGCCGCCGTCACCGTCTTCGACGTCGGCGGTACCCACATCCGCCAGGCGTGGTGGCTGCCCGGGGGCGAGCTGCGCGTCCGCACCTCGCGCCCCTCCCCCAGTTTCAAGCGCTTCCCCGGCACCGGCGCCGCCGAGCTCCGGGCCATGATGGTCAAGGACCTCTGCGACACGGTGCCGGAGACGCCGGGCGCCGTGGCCGGCGTCTCCTTCGGCGCCGCGCTCGACCACCGCTCCGGCCTCGTCTACGCCTCCGCGCCCCTGTGGGGCGAGCACAGCGAGCCGTACGACCTGCGGGCGGCGCTCGCCGCCCGGCGCCGCGACGTCGACTGGCACATCGTCAACGACGTCACGGCCGCGCTGCTGCACGCCGCCGCGCACCCCGGCCGCGCCGAACACCGCAAGATCCTGCTGGCCACCGTCAGCTCCGGCATCGCCTGCCGCGTCATCGACCGGCGGCGGGGCCTGATCCCGGTGGACAGCAGCGGTCTGCAGGGCGAGATCGGCCATCTGCCGGCCCGTGCCGAACTGGCCGGACGACCGCTCGAAGCGACCTGCGACTGCGGGAAGCCGGGGCACCTGGCGGCGTACTCCTCCGGCCCCGGCATCGCGCGGGCCGCGGATGTCCTCAGGGAGCGGGAGCCCGGCCGCTGGTCGGCGTCCCGGCTCGGTGCGGCGACGGCCGGCGGCCTCGGCTTCGAGGAGGCGCTGCGCGGGGCCCTCGACGAGGGGGACGCCCTCGCGGGCGAACTGCTCGACGCGGTCGCCGCTCCCGTCGCGGACGTCCTGCGCACCGCCCTGTGCCTCGACCCCGAGATCGACGAGGCGGTCCTGACCGGTGGCGTCGTGCACGGACTCGGCGACCACTACCGGCGCGCCCTCCTGAAGTCCCTCGCCCGGCAGGGGCTGTACCTGACCAGCGAGCACACCCCCGACTGGTGGGAGCGGCGCATCACCGTCGCCGCTGCGGGGGAGGCCGACGGCCTGGTGGGCGCGGGGATCGCGGCCAGCGCCGCGGCGGCGGCCGGTTCCGCGTCCGCGTCCGTACCGGCGACCGTACCCACGACCGTCGCCGTGCCCACGGCCTTGTCCGGCCCGGCGACCGTCGCCGTGCCCCCGGGCGCGTCCACCCCGTCCGGAGCGGCGGCGTGACGGCGCCGGAGGACGTCCCCGTGCACCGGGCGCTCGTCCGGGAGGCGGGAAAGGTCCGGCTGCGTCCGCGTCCCACCCCGCGCCCCTCCCCGGGCGAACTCCTCGTGACCACCCCGGTGGCGGGGCTGTGCGGAACGGACATCCAGATGCTGCGCGGGCTGCGCGACGATCCGGCGCCCGTCATCGGCCACGAAGGCGTCGCCCGGGTGGTCGCCACCGGTCCGGGCGTCCCCGGGTCCCTGGCACCCGGCACCCCCGTCGTCGTCAACCCGACCCACCGGGACGACCCGTCCTTCCTCCTCGGGCACAACGTCGACGGCCTGCTCCAGGAGTTCACCCTCATCCCCGCCACGGCGGTGCGGGACGGCCTCGTCGTCCCGCTGGAGCAGGTGCCCGACGCCGAACTCGGCACCCTCGTCGAACCGCTGGCGGCCGTGCGGTACGCCCTCGGCCTCCTGGCGACGGCCGGCCCGCGGACCCTGGTCGTCTACGGCGACGGGAACATCGGCCAGCTCGCCGTGCGCGCCGCACACGGGCTGCTCGGGGCGGACGTCCGCGTCCTGCTCGTGCACCACACGCCCGAAGGGCGTCGGTGGAGCGACCGGCACCCCGTCCCCGGGACGGAGCCGGTGGGCGGCACGGCCCAGGACGGGCCGCCACCGCTCGGCGACGGGCCCACGGCCGCCCTGCTCGCCACCCCGCGCGACGGGACCCTGGACGCCCTCGCCGCCGCCCTGCGGCTCGGCGGCGGCGACCTGACCGTCGACCTGTTCGGCGGCCTCCCGCCGGGCGCCGCCTGCGACCTCCTGCCCGGGATCGACCTCGCCGCCGTACGGGCCGCCAACTGCGCCGGACACCCGGTGCCGGCCGTGTTCACCGAGACCACCACGGCAGAGGGCCGGCGCGTCCGGCTGACCGGCCACCGCGGCGTGGGCAACGGCCACCTCCTGAAGGCCGCCGCCGAACTGTGCCGCCACCCGGCGCTCTACCGCGACCTGGTGACCCACGTCGTGGAACCCGCCGAGGCCGCCCGCATCATGAACGGCCTCTCGGCCGGCCGCCGACGGAACGTCGACGGGAACCGACTCCTCAAACTCGCCGTGCGCTTCACCCCGGCACCGGCCTCACCCAGGGAGAGATGGTGACAGCACAAGGGCAGAACGGCCGCCGCGCGCTGGTGGTCGGCGGTTCGACGGGCATCGGCCGCGGTATCGCCGACGCCTGGGCCGACGCGGGCCTCGACGTGACGGTGCTCAGCAGGTCCGCCCCGGCCGGCCCCGGAGCCGACCGGCTCCGCTGGAGGGCCACGGACCTCACGGACCCCGACCGGGTCGTCGAGGCCCTGGACGCCGCGGCGGCGGAACCCCTGCGCGCCGTCTGCTACTCGGCGGTCCACTACGGCGCCGGGCGCGCCCTGTTCCGGGACTGCGACGTGGCCGAGTGGCGCCGCCAGATCGACGTCAACCTGCACGGCCTCTGGCTGACCCTCGACCGGACGCTCCCGGCGCTGCGCCGCCCCGACTCCCCCGGCGTGTTCCTCGGGGTCTCCTCCGAGGTCGTCTACAACGCCGGTCCCGGCCGGTCCGGTTACGCCGCCTCGAAGGCCGCGGCCTCGGCCCTGCTCGACTCCGTCGCCCAGGAGGAGAGCATCGAAGCGCCCGGCGGGGAGGCCCTGCGCATCGTCCAGGCCCTCCCCGCCGGCATGGTCGACACCCCCGGGATCCGGCGCCGCCGGCCCGAGGACTTCGACTACAGCGCCTACATGACGCCGGCGGGCTTCGGGCCGCTGGCCCGCGAACTGGCGGCGACGTCCGGTGCCGGACTGCACGGCGCGCACCTCGTGGTCGACGGCTCCGGCGCCTGGCGTCCGGTCGGCGACGGAAGGCCGGCCTCCCAGAGCCGCGCCCTCACCACGCGGACGGCGTCGTGACCCCGCCCTCCCGGGTGGGAGTCGCCGGCTGGCGGCTGCCGGGGGACCACTTCGACGCGGTCGCGCTGGCCCGGCAAGTGGGCGCCGACGGCCTCCAGCTCGACCTCGGCGGCCCGGGCCGCGGGCCGTGGCTCGACGCGCCGGGCACCGCGGCCCGGCTCCGCGACGACGGCGCCGCACACGGCGTGGAACTGCTCGGGGTGGCGGGCAACACCCTCAACGACATCGGGCTCACGGCGCCGGCCGGCAGCCGGGACGCGCTGCGCGCCCGGTACGTCCTGATCCGCGTCCTGGACGCGGCCCGGGCCCTGGACGCGCCGCTGGCGTTCGTCCCGAGTTTCCGCCGCAGCGCCATCGACGGGCCGGACGACCTGCGGCGCACCGCGGACGTCCTGGCCTGGGCGGCGCGGGAGGCCGAGGCGCGCGGACTGGTCCTGGCCAGCGAGAACGCCCTGGAACCCGCCGCCGCGCGCGCCCTCGTGGAGCAGGTGGCCGTCCCCTCCTTCCGGCTGGTGCTCGACACGTACAACCCGCGGGTGTACGGGGTCGACGTCCTGGCGCTGATCGAGGCGACGCACCCGTGGATCGCGCCACAGGTCCACCTCAAGGACGGCACCGGCGGCGTCGTGGGACGGGAGCTGCTCGGCGACGGGGACGGCGGGGTGTGGGAGGCCCTGACCGTCCTCCTCTCCCACGCGGACGCGCCCCCCGACGCGCTGGTCCTGGAGAACGACTACCGCGACGGCGACCTCCGCCGCCTCGTCCTCGACATCGGGCGCGCCCGTGTCCGCGCCGCGGGGGCGGACCGGTCGGCCACCGCCCCGGACCACCCAAGGAGCTGACATGTCCACCGTTCCGTCGACGTACGAGACGACCAGGCTGAGGGACGGCGTGGTGAGCTTCGGCGCGCACCCCTTCCCGCACGGGGAGCTCGGTGACGACACCGTCGTCATCAGGCCCGACCTCATGGGCATCTGCCGTGCCGACGTCAAGGAGGTCCTCGGCTCGCGCGACGTCCCCGAGGACCGGGGGCCGCTGTTCGGCCACGAGTTCGTGGGCTCCGTCTTCTTCGCGGGGGCCCGCACCGGGTTCGAGGCGGGCGAGGCCGTCACCTTCAACCCGAACATCACTCCCCACCGCACCACCGGCTTCGCCGAGTACGTCTTCGTGCGGGGCTCGAAGGACCAGTTGGAACAGGCCGTCGTACGGGTGCCCGGGACGGAGGACGGCAAGGACGTCTGGATGCCGGAGCCGTTCGCCTGCATCGTGCACGCCCTGCGGAAGCTGCTCGAACTCACGGGGCTCGACTCTTTCGGCGGGAAGCGGGTCGGGATCGTCGGCGCCGGCTGCGCGGGGTTGATGTTCGCCATGTACGCCCGTCATCTGGGCGCTTCGGTCACGGTGTTCAACCGCGGCGAGGCGCGGCGCTCCTTCGCCCGCGAGCAGGGCATCCTCGCCGCGGACGAGATCCGCCCGCTGTCGGAGGCGGGGGCGCATCCCGACGCTTTCGACGTGGTCGTCGTCGCGCCGACGGTGGCCACCGCGGAACTCCTGGGGACGGCGGCCCGCCTGGCCCGCGACGGGGCGGTCGTGCTCGTGTACGGCGGCACCCGGAAGGGCGACCGCTTCCCCGGCGCCCCGGTGGACGTCGACACCGTACGCCGGGGTGAACTCCTGACGTGGGTGGACCACGCCGGGAAGCGGCTCGGCGTGTCGGGCGCGTACGGGTGCTTCAAGGAGGACTACGAGGAGGGCTTCAGGCTGCGCGCGGAGCATCCGGAGTCCTTTCCCCTGAACCGGCTGACCTCGCGGCGCGTCACCCTCGACGAGTTCCCGGACGTCGTCATGGACATCGCCGCGGGCCGGACGGACCCGCCCGGGAAGGTCTTGGTCGAGGTCGCTCCCCGGCCCTGAACCCGACCGGCCCGACGCACGGAGCGTGCGTGCGGAACGGGTGCCCCGGCCGGGCGCGCGCACCGGCCGGGTCCGGCACCGCTCAGCACGAGCCGGCGGAGTCCTTCGACAGGACGTGGCCGACGAGGGCCAGGTCGTCCGTCCAGCGGTCCTCCCGGTACCGGAACCCGTGCTCCGCGCGGCTCTGCCGCACCCGCTCGCCGCGCCGGACGTCGTAGTCGGCGAGCCATCCGTGGACGCCGGCCCCCGAGACGTCGCAGGAGTCGCCGAGCGCGACGGCGTCCTCCAGCGCCTGGTGCGGGCAGGTGGCGTCCGACCGGTGCGCCCCGTGCCCGGTGTCGCCGACCCTCGCGGTCCGGCCGGACACCCGGTCCGCGGCGGCCGGCCCGCCGGGGAGCGTCAGCGCCCGCCAGTGCCTGCCCGTGGTGAGGACGTCGCGGGCGGCGGACCCGATGCCGGGGAACGCGCCGAGCACCTCCCCCAGGCCCACCCGGGCGCCGTGGAGGCCGGCACCGGTGTGGTGGTGCAGGGTCGCGGTGAGGCTCAGGTACCGGTGGTCGGGCAGCGGATAGTGCGAGAGGTGCCAGTCCCGTCCCACCCAGCAGACGGCCGTGCTCTCCTGCCACCGGTCGGCGACGGCGTCCATGGGGACGGTCGCGCGGTAGACGGCGAGCCGCTCCCCCGGAGTGCCGCGGCTCCCTTCCGCGTCGCGGCGGGCGTCGGCGCAGGTGCCGTCCGTGAGTATCAGGGCGTCGCCCGTCACGTGGCTCCCGTCGGAGAGGGTCGCGCGCACCGCCCCTCCCTCCTGGGCGCAACCGACGACGCGGCTGTGGGTGCGCAGTTCGACGGAGCCCAGCTCCCAGCACGCCTCGAGGAGGGGCTCGTACACGTCGAGGCGGTGGGCCGCCGCGTGCGCCGGGGAGGCGGGCAGCGTCACCGAGCCGATCAGGTCCCCGGTCGAACCGTCCCGGACCTGGAACGCGTCGAGCGCCAGCGACCGGTTCCGTACGGCGTCCCCGACGCCGAGGCCGTGCAGGAGCTGGAAGTCCCGGGGGGCCAGTCGGATGCCCGCACCGCTCTCGGTGAGGGCGGGCCGCTGCTCCAGGACGAGCACGTCGTGGCCCCGTCTCCCCAGGGCGAGCGCGGTGGCCAGACCGCCGATGCCGCCCCCGACGACCAGGACGCGCAACCGCGGCGGGGCGCTCGCCCCGGCCGCACGCGGGGAAGGGATGCGGTCCGGGCGGGGCCGGCCGGTCAGCGCGGTGTCCACGTGTCCACGCCCTCAGGCTTCGCCCAGCACGACGACGTCGGTGAAGATCTCCTCGTCGTGCTGCCGGGCGGTGACCAGGACCCGCTGCCGGCCGGCCGGGGCGCCGGGGAGCGGACGGGCGTCGATCCAGCAGGGCGCGTCGAGTTCGGCGTACCGGATGAAGACGGCCTCCATGCCCAGGACCGCGGTCGTCCGGAGCCACGAGGCGGACTGCGCGGCCTGGCGCGCGGCTTCGAGCAGCAGCATGCCCGGGACGTGGTCGACCGGGTGGTCGAAGAGGATCGGATGAGAGGTGTCCACGCGCAACTGCCAGCGGTCCTCCCCCTCCGTGTGCGCGAGCACGACGTCCTCGGCGCGCCGTCCGCCCGCCATGGGCCCGGAAGCGGGCGGCGGGGCGGGGAGCGCACGGGCCGCGACGTGCGCGAGGTCGGCGTACGGTCCGCGTAATCGCCGGTAGACGGCGCGGTCCTGGACGGTGAAGTGCGTCCGGGCCTCGGCCAGCGGGACGCCCTCCCGCCACGCCCGCACGTGGAGGACCATGGCCGCGGCCCTCGCCCTGCGGTACTTCACGTCGGTGGCCGTGACGTGCAACTCGACGTCGGCGCCGTGCCCTTCGTCGCGCGCCGCGGCGGGGTCGAGCTCCCAGCGGAAGTCCTGCCAGAGCAGGTGGTGGTCGAGCGGCACGTCGTACGCGGCGTGCGAGAGCAGGGGAAGGGCCTGGCGTATCGACTCGCTGAGCAGCAGGGGGTCGAGCAGACCGTCCCGGTGGACGTAGAACCCGTGGGACCGCGGCCACCGGGCCGTGACGGTGAAGGAGTCGGGTCCCGTCCGGCGCCAGCCGGTGAGCAGGATCTCCGACGGGTTCGTCTTGTGGGTGAGGACCTGAGGCACGCACGCGGCGGGCAAGGCCGCCTCACCATGGACGAGGTCAAGCGATGACAAGGCAGTCCCCCAACCGACTCATGAACCCGCTCACCCTGGCGCACCAGCGTGCGCCGTGAAATGATAAACCCCATTATTTTATTTTGTCGAGAGGCTCAAGGTGCAGGTGGAAGAGGGCACTCGCCCCATGCAGCAGCGCGCCGTCCGCACGCGGGAGGTCCTCCTGCGGGCCGCCGCGGAGGTGTTCGACGAGGTCGGCTACACCCGGGCGAGCATCCTGAAGATCATCGACCGGGTCGGCCTGACGACCGGGTCCGTCTACTTCCACTTCAAGTCCAAGGAGGGGCTGGCCCGCGCGGTGATCCACGAGCAGGCGAAGGACCTGGAGTTCCCCCCGGGGGAGCCCGGTCTCCAGCACCTGATCGACATGACCTCCTACCTCGCCGTGGAGATGCAGCAGAACACCCTGCTGCGCGCGGGCGTCCGGCTCGCCGTCGAGCAGAACGAGGCCGACCTCCACGAGTACGCGATCTACGAGTGGTGGGCGCGGCAGTTCCGGGAGGAGCTGGTCGCCGCGCGCCGCAAGGGACAGCTCCTCCCCGAGGTCGACGAGAGCGCCTTCGCCTCCCTCCTGGTGGCCGCCTACACCGGCACCCAGATCATGTCTCAGCTCTCCACCGGCCGGGCCGATCTGCCGGGCCGGATATCCGACATGTGGCGATGTTTCCTGCCCGCCCTGGCGCCCGTCGACGTCATCTCGGGGATCACCCTCCCCGCCGTCCTCGCGAAGGACCTCGCATGACCCTGCGCGTCGTCCTCACCGGGGCCACCGGGTTCATCGGCTCCAAGGTCCTGCGCGCCGTGCTGGATCCCGCGGCGGGCCGCCCGGTCGAGGTCCGGGCCCTCGCGCGCACCGCGCCTCCCGGCCCGTCCCGCCCCTCCGGAGCGCCCGGCCCGTCGTGGGTGGGCGCGGACCTGACCCGGCCGCGGTCGTTGCGCGGGGTCTGCGAGGGCGCGGACGTGCTGCTCCACCTCGCCTCGCGGATCTCGGGGACCGAGGAGGAGTGCGCGGCGGTGAACGTCCGCGGCGCCGCCGCGCTCCTGGAGGAGGCCCGGCGGTGCGGAGTGCGCCGGATCGTCCACCTGTCCACCGCCGCCGTGTACGGTCCGGGGCCGCACCGCGGGATCCGCGTGAACGAGAAGGACCCCGCCCCCGGCTCCCCGGCCAGCCGCACCCGGCTGCTCGGGGAACGCGCCGCGCTCGACGCGGGGGCCACCGTCCTGCGGCCCGGATTCGTCACCGGCGCCGGCGACCGGTGGGTCGTGCCGGCCCTCGCCACCCTCCTCGAGCGGCTTCCCGGCCGCTGGAACGGCGGCCGGGGACTGCTGTCGCTGGTGGACGCCGACGACCTGGCCCGGCTGATCACGGCCCTGGCCGTCCTGCCGGACCGGCCCCCCGCCGGGATCTTCCACGCCGCCCACCCCCGTCCGGTCCGCAACGGCGACCTGATGGCGGCCCTCGGCGACCTCGGGGTGCTCGCCCCGGCCGGGGCCGACCTGTCCTGGGAGAGGTGCCTGGAGCTCTTGCGGCGGGCCCCGTCGGGCGTGAGCGAGCGTCAGTTCGAGCTGCTGGCGGGCGAGCACTGGTTCCGCAGCGACGAGATCTGGATGCTGGCCGACTGCCCCCCGGGTCCCGGCCCCCTGGCCCGCCTGACGGCGGCCGCTCCCTGGTACCGCCGGCACCTGGCCGAACGGCGCGCGGCGCCCGTCGGGTGAAGCGGGTCACCGTCCCCGCTGAGCCGGACGAGGGAATCGTACGTGTCGCACGACCCGCGTCCCCTCCCGGTCCAGCACGGGTGTGCTCTCCTGATCCGGACGGGCCCCCCGGGCCCTTCGGCGCGCGCCCGACCGGAAAGGTCACCGGTCGGAACGTTTTTCTGTGGTGGGGCGGGTGGGACTCGAACCCACGGCCGACGGATTATGAGTCCGCTGCTCTAACCGGCTGAGCTACCGCCCCGTTCGGTGAGGCGCGTACATGTGTGCGCGCCGTCTGCCGCAGCATAGCCGCTCATACGATCTCCTGCTCCGGATGATCGGCTCTGCTCGACCATGAGGACTCCGCCGCGCCCCGCGCGGTTCCCCCGGACGCGAAAAAGGACCCCGAAGGGTCCTCTTCCGTTTCGCTCCCCCGGCTGGACTCGAACCAGCAACCCTCCGGTTAACAGCCGAATGCTCTGCCAATTGAGCTACAGGGGATCGCGCTCCCCCGACTGGACTCGAACCAGTAACCTGCCGGTTAACAGCCGGCTGCTCTGCCAATTGAGCTACAGGGGATTGCTGCGTTGCACCGAACGGATCCACCTCGGGCCTTCCCGGGCGGCGCGCGCTCGCTGCGACACATACATTAGCGCAAGCAGGGGGGTGCTCCGCCAATCGGTATCGCGCGGCACCGCCGGGGGCGTCGGCGATGCATCAAGGAAGCTCTCCAGGGAAGGTGGTGGCCATGCGATACAAGCTGACGTTCGTCACGGGACTCGCCCTCGGTTACGTCATCGGCACGCGGGCCGGGCGCGAGCGGTACGAGAAGTTGAAGAGGTCCGCCAAGGAGTTCACCGAGAACCCGGCCGTGCGGAACGCCGCCGAGTCCGCCGCCCAGACCGGGCGGCAGGTCGCCGGCAAGGCCGCGCACGTCGTGGGCGACAAGGTGGGCGACCGCCTGCCGCCCGCCGTGGCCGACAAGGTCCACGCGCTGCGCGAGCGCAGCCAGGGCAACGGAAAGGTCGAGAACGACGAGTGGGGCACCAGCAACACCTGAGGCCCCGCGTGCGGCAGAATCGTCCCATGGGGATAGTCGCCGGACTGGACAGCTCTGCTGAGTTCACACGCATCGTCGTCTGTGACACCGACACGGGTGCCGTACTGCGCCAGGGGTACGCCCCGCACCCCGGTGAGCCGAAGGCCGTGGACGTCGATCCGCAGACCTGGCTGCTCTCGCTCGGGGAGGCCGCCACCGGCGGTCTCCTCGAGGGCGTGGAGGCCATCGGCGTCTCCGCACAGCAGCACGGGGTCGTGCCGATCGACGCGCAGGGCGGCCTCGTGCGGCCCGCGCTCGTGCGCAACGACAAGCGGGCGCAGGTCGCCGCCGCCGACCTCGTCGACTCGTTCGGCGGCCGGCACGCCTGGGCCGAGGCCGTCGGCAGCGTGCCCGCCTCCGGGCAGCCGGTGGCCAAGCTGCGCTGGCTGGCCCGCACCGAGCCCGAGCACGCCCGGCGCACCGCCCTCGTCCTCCAGCCGCACGACTGGCTGGTCTGGCAGCTCCTCGGCCGTCCCGCGCGCCGCACCACCGACCGCGGCGCCGCCTCCGCCACCGGCTACTGGTCGGCCCGCACCGGCACGTACCGTCCCGACCTGGTCGAACTCGCGCTCGGGCACCGGGTCGCGCTGCCCGAGGTCCTCGGCCCCTCCGACGCCGCCGGCACCACCCCCGAGGGCCTGCTGATCTCCGCCGGCACCGGCGAGACGATGGCCGCCGCCCTCGGCCTCGGGCTCGGTCCCGGTGACGCGGTGGTCTCGCTCGGCGCCTCCGGCTCCGTGATGGCCGTGCACCACGAGGCCCTCGCCGACCCCGGCGGCATGATCACCTCCTTCGCCGACGCCACCGGCATGCACCTGCCGGTCGTCTCCACCTCCAACGCGGTGCGGGCGCTGCGCGGCACCGCCGAGATGCTGGGACTCGACTCCCTGGAAGAACTCTCCGCGCTCGCCCTGAAGTCGACGCCGGGCGCCTCCGGGCTCGTCCTGCTGCCCTATCTGGAGGGCGAGCGGACCCCGAGCCTGCCGCACGCGGCGGGCACGCTCAGCGGGCTCCGGCGCGAGTCGATGAGGCCCGAGCACCTGGCGCGGGCGGCGTTCGAGGGGATGCTCTGCTCGCTCACCGACGCCCTGGACGTGCTGCGCGGACGGGGCGTGGAGGTGAGGCGGGTCTTCCTGCTCGGCGCCGCCGGCGCGCTGCACGCGGTACAGGCGCTCTCGCCGGCCCTCTTCGGCGCGCAGGTCGTCGTCCCCCAGCCGGCCGACTACGCGGCGCTCGGCGCGGCCCGGCAGGCCGCCTGGGCCCTCGGGGTGGCGCGCGGCACCCTTTCGCCCTCCGCTCCCCCGGCCTGGCAGGGCGCCGCCGCGCAGGTCCTGGAGCCCGGGGACGACCTGGCGGCGGGTCAGGCCGTGCGGCAGCAGTACCGGGCGACGCGGGAGCAGATCCACCCGGGCGCGTTCGGCGGGTAGTGGGAGCGGGGGCAAGGCGGGGCGGGGCCGTGGGGGGCTCTTCGTAAAGACTTTCCCAGGGTTTCCGCCGCCCCGGAAACCGTTCGTAACGGGCCGGGGGTGCGGGCGATAGTAAGTCCCGTGCTCATAAGACTTCTCCGGACCCATCTACGGCCCCATCGAAAACCCATCGCGCTGCTCGTGCTGCTCCAGTTCCTGCAGACCTGCGCGAGCCTCTACCTGCCGACCCTGAACGCCGACATCATCGACAACGGTGTCGTGCACGGGGACACCGGCTACATCCTCCGGTTCGGCGCCCTGATGGTCGGCGTCTCCGTCGTGCAGGTCGTCTGCAACGTCGGGGCCGTGTACTACGGCGCGCGGACCGCGTCCGCCCTCGGCCGGGACGTGCGCGCCGCCGTCTTCGACCGGGTGCAGTCCTTCTCCGCGCGGGAGCTGGGGCACTTCGGCGCGCCCTCGCTGATCACCCGTACGACCAACGACGTGCAGCAGGTCCAGATGCTGGTCCTGATGGCGTTCACGCTGATGGTCTCCGCGCCCATCATGTGCGTCGGCGGCATCGTGATGGCGCTCGGCCAGGACGTGCCGCTCTCGGGCGTGCTGCTCGCGGTGGTGCCGGTGCTCGGCGTCTCCGTGTCGCTGATCGTGCGGCGGATGCGGCCGCTCTTCCGGACCATGCAGACGCGCCTCGACACGGTGAACCGGGTGCTGCGCGAGCAGATCACCGGCAACCGGGTCATCCGGGCCTTCGTGAAGGACGGGTACGAGGAGGAGCGCTTCCGGGGGGCCAACGCCGAGCTGACCGACGTGTCGATGGCGACCGGGCGGCTGATGGCGCTGATGTTCCCGACCGTGATGACGGTCGTGAACGTGTCCAGCGTGGCCGTGGTCTGGTTCGGCGCGCACCGCATCGACAGCGGCGGGATGGAGATCGGCGCGCTGACCGCCTTCCTCGCCTATCTGATGCAGATCGTGATGGCCGTCATGATGGCCACCTTCATGTTCATGATGGTGCCGCGCGCCGAGGTGTGCGCCGAGCGCATCGAGGAGGTCCTCGCGACCGACTCCAGCGTGGTGCCGCCGGCCGAGCCGGTGACGGCGCTCGACCGGCGCGGGCACCTGGAGGTCAGGGGCGCCGAGTTCCGCTACCCGGGCGCGGAGGAGCCGGTCCTCAAGGACGTCGGGCTCGTCGCCCGGCCCGGCGAGACCACCGCGATCATCGGTTCGACGGGCAGCGGCAAGTCGACCCTGCTCGGGCTCGTGCCCCGGCTCTTCGACACGACCGGCGGCGAGGTCCTCGTGGACGGCGTGGACGTGCGCGTTCTCGACCCCGCCCTCATGGCCAGGACCGTCGGGCTCGTGCCCCAGAAGCCGTACCTCTTCTCGGGGACGGTGGCGACGAACCTGCGGTACGGGAAGCCCGACGCGACCGACGAGGAGCTGTGGCACGCCCTGGAGGTCGCCCAGGCCGCCGACTTCGTACGGAGGCTGGAGCACGGTCTGGACGCGCCGGTCGCGCAGGGCGGCACCAACGTCTCCGGCGGGCAGCGGCAGCGGCTCGCCATCGCGCGGACGCTCGTGCAGCGGCCGGAGATCTACCTGTTCGACGACTCGTTCTCCGCGCTCGACTACGAGACGGACGCCCTGCTGCGGGCCGCGCTCGCCGAGGAGACGGCCGACTCGACCGTGGTGATCGTCGCCCAGCGGGTGTCGACCATCCGGGACGCCGACCGGATCGTGGTCCTCGACAAGGGCCGGGTCGTGGGCACCGGACGGCACCACGAGCTGATGGCGGACAACGAGACGTACCGGGAGATCGTGCTCTCCCAGCTGACCGAGGCGGAGGCAGCCTGATGGCCGGTCCTGGCGGACGCATGATGGCCGGTGGCGGCCCCGACCAGCGGTCGATGGACTTCAAGGGCTCCGGAAAGCGGCTGCTGGGGCAGCTCGCACCGGAGCGCGGGACGCTCTGGGTGATGCTGGTCGCCGGCGTGCTCTCGGTGGCGGCCTCCGTGGTCGGGCCGAAGATCCTGGGCCGGGCGACGGACCTGATCTTCGCCGGGGTGGTCGGACGGCAGACGGACCCGGGCGCCACGAAGGCGGAGACCCTGGACCGGCTGCGCGCCGGGGGGCAGGACGGCATGGCGGACATGCTGTCCGGGGTCGACTTCACCCCGGGTCAGGGGATCGACTTCTCGGCCGTGGGCGGGGTGCTGCTCCTGGTCCTCGCGGTGTACGTGGCGGCGGGCCTGCTGATGCTGGTCTCCACCAGGCTGTCGATCAAGGTGATCAACCGGACGGTCTACCGGATGCGGGAGGACGTCCAGACGAAGCTGGCGCGGCTGCCGCTGTCGTATTTCGACAAGGCCAAGCGGGGCGAGGTGCTGTCCCGGGCGACCAACGACATCGACAACATCTCGCAGACGCTCCAGCAGTCGATGGGCCAGCTGATCAACTCGCTGCTCACGATCGTCGGCGTCCTCGCGATGATGTTCTGGATCTCGCCGCTGCTCGCCCTGGTGGCGCTGGTGACGGTGCCGGTGTCGGTGTTCGTCGCGGCGCGGATCGGCAAGCGCTCGCAGCCGCACTTCGTGCAGCAGTGGAAGTCCACGGGCACGCTCAACGCGCACATCGAGGAGATGTACACCGGGCACGCCCTGGTGAAGGTCTTCGGGCGGCAGGAGGAGTCCGCGCGGGACTTCCGCGAGCAGAACGAGGAGCTGTACGGGGCCGGGTTCAAGGCGCAGTTCAACTCCGGCGTGATGCAGCCGGTGATGTTCTTCGTCTCGAACATCAACTACGTCCTGGTGGCCGTGGTCGGCGGTCTGCGGGTGGCGAGCGGCACGCTCTCCATCGGTGACGTGCAGGCCTTCATCCAGTACTCGCGCCAGTTCTCGATGCCGCTGACGCAGGTGGCGTCGATGGCGAACCTGGTGCAGTCGGGCGTGGCCTCGGCCGAGCGGGTCTTCGAGCTGCTCGACGCGGAGGAGCAGGAGCCGGACGCCCCGACGAGTGAGGAGCCGCTGGAGTCGCGCGGCCGGGTCGCCCTGGAGCACGTCTCCTTCCGTTACGAGGAGGACAAGCCGCTCATCGAGGACCTGTCCCTGACGGTGGAGCCGGGGCAGACGGTCGCGATCGTCGGACCGACGGGCGCGGGCAAGACGACCCTGGTGAACCTGCTGATGCGGTTCTACGAGGTGACGGGCGGCCGGATCACCCTGGACGGGGTGGACATCGCGAAGACGTCGCGCGAGCGGCTGCGGAGCGGGATCGGGATGGTCCTCCAGGACACCTGGCTCTTCGGCGGGACGATCGCGGACAACATCGCGTACGGCGCGACGCGCCCGGTGACCCGGGAGGAGGTCGAGGCGGCGGCGCGGGCCGCGCACGCCGACCGGTTCGTCCGGACCCTGCCCGACGGGTACGACACGGTCCTGGACGACGAGGGGGCGGGGGTGAGCGCGGGCGAGAAGCAGCTGATCACCATCGCGCGCGCGTTCCTGTCCGACCCGGTGATCCTCGTCCTGGACGAGGCCACCAGCTCGGTCGACACCCGCACCGAGGTGCTGATCCAGAAGGCGATGGCCCGCCTCGCCCACGGCCGCACCTCGTTCGTGATCGCCCACCGGCTCTCCACGATCCGGGACGCGGACGTGATCCTGGTGATGGAGAACGGCTCGATCGTGGAGCAGGGCACCCACGAGGAGCTGCTGGCGTCGGGCGGGGCGTACTCCCGCCTGTACGCGGCGCAGTTCGCGCAGGCGGTCGTCGAGGTCGACTGACGGCCGGGCGGCCCGTACCGCTCCACGGGTGGTACGGGCCGCGGGCCGGTCCTCAGTCGAGGTAGCCGCGCAGCTGGTCCGCGTAGGCGTGGTCGCGGAGTTTGTCGAGGGTCTTGGACTCGATCTGGCGGATGCGTTCGCGGGTGACGCCGAAGAGCCGGCCGATCTCCTCCAGGGTGCGGGGGCGGCCGTCGTCGAGGCCGTAGCGGAGCTGGACGACCTTGCGTTCGCGCTCGTTGAGCGTGGAGAGGACGTCCTCCAGGTGGCGGCGCAGGAGGAGGAAGGCGGCGGACTCGACCGGGGAGGCGGCGTCGCCGTCCTCGATGAGGTCGCCGAGGGCGACGTCGTCCTCTGCGCCGACGGGGGTGTGCAGGGAGACCGGTTCCTGGGCGAGGCGGAGCACCTCCCCGATGCGCTCGGGGGGCAGGTCCAGGTGGGCGGCGACCTCTTCGGGGGTGGGTTCGTAGCCGCGTTCCTGGAGCATGCGGCGCTGGACCCGGACGACCCGGTTGATGAGTTCGACCACGTGGACGGGGACGCGGATGGTGCGGGCCTGGTCGGCGAGGGCCCGGGACATGGCCTGGCGGATCCACCAGGTGGCGTACGTGGAGAACTTGTAGCCGCGCGCGTAGTCGAACTTCTCGACGGCCCGGATGAGGCCGAGGTTGCCCTCCTGGACGAGGTCGAGCATGGTCAGGCCGCGGCCGACGTACCGCTTGGCGACGGAGACGACGAGGCGGAGGTTGGCCTCGATGAGCCTGCGCTTCGCGATCCTGCCGAGGACGACGAGACGGTCCAGGTCGCCCGCGAGGCGGGTGTCCGGGTCCGGGGTGCCGGCCAGTTTCTCCTCGGCGAAGAGCCCGGCCTCGACGCGGCGGGCCAGTTCGACCTCCTCCTCGGCGGTGAGGAGCGGGATGCGGCCGATCTCGCGCAGGTACTGGCGGAAGAGGTCGGAGGAGAGTCCGTTGCCGCCGGGGTCGGGGCGGGGGCGCCGGGCCGGGACCGCGGGCTCCGCCACCTCCTCGGCGAACGCTGCCCGGTCCTGCTGGTCCTGCGGCACGGTCTGGGTCTGCACGGCGGGCGACCTCCAGAAGGAGCGGAACGGCACCGTCGTCCAGTGTGGGGTACGACACATCGCCGCCACGAGGGGCGTGCGGTGACTTTTTGAGTCCGCCGGGTGACCGTGCGTCAGAGCGCGGCGGCGCCGTTGTTCCGCAGGGACTGCCCGTACTGGGTGAGCACCCACAGCTCGTTCTGCACGGCCGCGGCCTTCTCCGCGTCGCCGTTCGGGCCGAGGCGGGCCAAGGCGCCCTGGACGTCGCGGATGCGGCGGTCGACGGCGCGGAGCCGGACGGTGACGAGCTGGTCGCCCGCGTAGGCCTCGTCCACGGTCTTGGCGAAGATCGTCTCGACGGCGAGTTCGGTGACGAGGGCGCGGACGGTGTCGTTCGGGGCGGCCGCGCGGACGGCGTCGAGGTAGTCGGCGGGGGCGCCGGTGGCGCCGCCCGCGTCCTGGACGCACTGGCGGACGGCCGCGTAGGGCGGGGCGGTGAACTCGTCCACCCCGTAGGCGTCGAAGGCCGGGGAGACCAGTTCGGGCCGCTGGAGGGCGAGTTTGAGGAGTTCGCGCTCGGTGCGGTGGGCGGGGCTGCGCAGGTTGAGCGCGGGGCCGGGGGGCGCCACGGGGGCCTGGATCGCGGGCGTCTCGCGGCGCGGCCGGTGGTCGTCCGCGCGGCCCCGGCCGCCGCGGTCGCGCTGCCACTGGGCGACCCGGCTGACCCGGTGCACGACGAACCGCTCGTCCATGATCCCGAGCATGCCGGCGAGTTGGACGGCGACGCCGTGCCGCACGGCCAGGTTCTTGAGCTTGGCGACGATCGGGGCGGCCTCGTCCAGGGCGGCGGCCCGGCCCGCCGGGGTCTCCAGGTCGTAGCGCCGCACGATCTGGCGGAGGGCGAACTCGAAGAGCGGGGTGCGGGGTTCGACCAGGTCGGCGACGGCCTCGTCGCCCTTGGCGAGCCGCAGGTCGCAGGGGTCCATGCCCTCGGGGGCGACGGCGATGTACGTCTCGGCGGCGAACTTCTGGTCGTCCTCGAAGGCGCGCAGGGCGGCCTTCTGGCCGGCGGCGTCGCCGTCGAAGGTGAAGATGACACGGGCCGAGCCGTTGTCCATGAGGAGGCGGCGGAGGATCTTGACGTGGTCGCCGCCGAAGGCGGTGCCGCAGGTGGCGATGGCGGTGGTGACCCCGGCGAGGTGGCAGGCCATGACGTCGGTGTAGCCCTCGACGACGACGGCCCGGCTGCTCTTGGCGATCTCCTTCTTGGCGAGGTCGATGCCGTAGAGGACCTGGGACTTCTTGTAGACCGGGGTCTCGGGGGTGTTGAGGTACTTGGGGCCGTTGTCGTCGTCGCGGAGCTTGCGCGCGCCGAAACCGACGATCTCGCCGCCGACGTCCCTGATCGGCCACATGAGCCGGCCGCGGAAGCGGTCGATGGGGCCGCGGCGGCCGTCCTGGGAGAGTCCGGAGAGGATCAGCTCCTTGTCGGAGAAGCCCTTGCCGCGCAGGAAGCGGGTGAGGTGGTCCCAGCCGGCCGGGGAGTAGCCGACGCCGAAGTGCTCGGCGGCGGCCTGGTCGAAGCCGCGCTCGGCGAGGAACTTCCGGCCGATCTCGGCCTCGGCGGAGCCGAGCTGTTCGGCGTAGAAGCGGGCGGCGGCCTGGTGGGCCTCGATCAGGCGGATGCGCTCCCCGCGCTGGTGGCCGGGGTTGTAGCCGCCCTCCTCGTACCGCAGCGTGATGCCCGCCTTGGCGGCGAGGCGCTCGACCGTCTCCGAGAAGGAGAGGTGGTCGATCTTCATCACGAAGGCGATGGTGTCGCCGCCCTCCTGGCAGCCGAAGCAGTGGAAGAGTCCCTTGCTCGGGCTGACCTGGAAGGAGGGCGACTTCTCGTCGTGGAAGGGGCAGAGCCCCTTGAGGTTCCCGCCGCCCGCGTTGCGCAGCTGGAGGTATTCGGACACGACGGCGTCGATCGGGACCGCGTCCCGGACCGCCTTCACGTCGTCGTCGTTGATCCTGCCTGCCACGCGTGAAGTCTACGGGGACGCGGCGGTGATCAGAGCAGGCCGTCCAGGGGGACGGAGGGGTCCGCGAGGGCCTCGGGGTCCACCGGCGTCCGGGCGCGGACGAGGTTCTGGACCGGCTCTGTGACGTCCCACACGTTCACGTTCATCCCGGCGAGGACGCGCCCCTCCTTGAGCCAGAAGGCGATGAACTCGCGCTTGCCGGTGTCGCCGCGGACCACGACCTGGTCGTACGAGCCGGGGGGCGCCCAGCCCGAGTACTCCATGCCCAGGTCGTACTGGTCGGTGAAGAAGTACGGCACGCGGTCGTACGAGACGGGCTTGCCGAGCATGGCGCGGGCGGCGGCGGGGCCGCCGTGGAGGGCGTTGGCCCAGTGCTCGACGCGCAGCCGGGTGCGCAGGAGCGGGTGGTGGGCGGCGGCCACGTCGCCGGCGGCGAAGATGTCGGGGTCGGAGGTGCGCAGGGACTCGTCGACGGCGACGCCGCCGCCGTCGGCCCGGTCGACCAGGGCGAGTCCGGAGTTCTCGGCGAGGGCGGTGCGGGGGGCGGCGCCGACCGCGGCGAGGACGGCGTGCGCCGGGTGCTCCTCGCCGTCGTCGGTGCGGACGGCGAGGACCAGGCCGTCCTGGCCGACGATCTCGGTGAGCCGGGCGCCGAAGTGGAAGCGGACGCCGTGGTCGCTGTGGAGGTCGGCGAAGAGCTGGCCGAGCTCGGGACCGAGGACCCGGTGGAGCGGGGTGGGGTCGGCCTCGACGACGGTGACCTCGGCGCCGTAGCCGCGGGCGGCGGCGGCGACCTCCAGGCCGATCCAGCCGCCGCCGGCGATCACCAGGTGTCCGTTGTCCCGGCCGAGGCCGGCGAGGACCTGGCGGAGCCGGTCGGCGTGGGCGAGCCGGCGCAGGTGGTGGACGCCGGTGAGGTCGGTGCCGGGGACGTCGAGGCGGCGGGGCTCGGAGCCGGTGGCCAGGAGCAGCTTGTCGTAGCGGATGACGGTGCCGTCGCCGAGGCGGACCGTGCGGGCCTCGCGGTCGATCGCGGTGACGGCCTGCCCGAGGTGCAGCTCGACGTCGTTCGCCGCGTACCAGGCGGGCTCGTGGACGAGGGTGCTGTCGCGCTCCTTCGCCCCGGTGAGGTAGCCCTTGGAGAGGGGTGGGCGCTCGTAGGGGTGGTCGCGTTCGTCGCCGATGAGGATCACCCGGCCGTTGAACCCCTCGGCGCGCAGGGTCTCCGCCGCCTTGGCCCCTGCCAGGCCCCCGCCGACGATGACAAAGGTCTGATCTGCGTCGACCACGTCGTTTCCTCCTCGTTGCGACCGGTTCCAACCTACGCCCCCGGGCGTTCTTCGGGCCGTACCGCCCCGGGACCGCATGCGAGCGTCCCGCACGGAGGGGGGCGGCGGAAGAGGGCCGTGCGGTCCCCCGCCGCGCCCCGGCCGTCCCTCGCCTATGCCCGCGGGTGGTGGAAGCGGGCGTGCAGGGCGCGGGCGGAGGCGTCGGTGAGGGAGGCGATCTGGTCGACGACCACGCGCTTGCGGGCCCGGTCGTCGGGGGCCTTGTCGTACGCGGCGCGGAACTGCGGTTCGAGGCCGTCGGGGGCGCGGGCGACGAGGGCCTCGGCGAGCTCGGCGACGACGATCCGCTGGTCGGCGCGGAGGGCCTCCTGCTCGGCGCGCTGCATCACGTACCGGACGGCGACGGCCTTGAGGACGGCGCACTCGTTGCGGGTCTCGCGCGGGACGACCAGCTCGGCGCCGTAACGGGTGAGGCGGCCCGAGCCGTACGCCTGGCGGGTGGCGCCCTCGGCGGCGAGGCAGAAGCGGCCGATGAGCTGGCTGGTGGCGTCCTTGAGGCGGGCCTGGGCGACGGCCGAGCCGTCGTAGCCGTGCGGCCACCACTCCTGGTCGACGAGCCGGTCGAGGGCCTCGGCCAGCTCCTGCGGGTCGGTGTCCCCGGGTACGTAGCGGCCGATGGCGACCTGCCAGATGTCGGCGCGCTCGGGCTCGGCGAGGAGGAGGTTGGGGTCGATGTGCCCGGCGTGCAGGCCGTCCTCGAAGTCGTGGACCGAGTAGGCCACGTCGTCGGACCAGTCCATGACCTGGGCCTCGAAGCACTTGCGGTGGGCGGGGGCGCCGCGCCGGATCCACTCGAAGACGGGCAGGTCGTCCTCGTACACGCCGAACTTGGGCGAGCCGGGGTCGCGGGGGTCGCCGCCGCGCTCCCAGGGGTACTTGGTGGCGGCGTCGAGGGCGGCGCGGGTGAGGTTGAGGCCGACGCTGGCGAGTTCGCCGTCGGCGTCCTTGACGAAGCGCTTGGGCTCGATGCGGGTGAGGAGGCGGAGCGACTGGGCGTTGCCCTCGAAGCCGCCGCAGTCCTCGGCGACGTCGTTGAGGGCCTGTTCGCCGTTGTGCCCGAAGGGCGGGTGGCCCATGTCGTGGGAGAGGCAGGCGGCTTCGACGAGGTCGGGGTCGCAGCCGAGGGCGGCGCCGAGCTCGCGGCCGACCTGGGCGCACTCCAGGGAGTGGGTGAGCCGGGTGCGGGGGCTGGCGTCCCAGGCGTGGCTCCTGGTGCCGGGGGTGACGACCTGGGTCTTGCCCGCGAGGCGGCGGAGCGCGGCGGAGTGCAGCACGCGGGCGCGGTCGCGCTGGAAGGCGGTGCGGCCCGGCCGCTTGTCGGGCTCGGGGTCCCAGCGCTCGGTCGCGGCGGGGTCGTATCCGGGGGTGTGGGCGGTGACCTGGCTGTCCTTGGTGTCCTCGATGCCTTCCATGTCCCCGAAGGTAACCGGAGGGGCCGACAGAAGCGCTCAGACGGCGGTGGGTTCCCGCGTGCGGGTGGCGGCGAGCGCGCGGTCGTGGCGGTGGAGGACCAGGCGGGCGAGGGCCGGGTGGGCGCCGAGCGGCGCGGCGGCGATCCAGGGGGCGTGGGCGGCGGCGCGGGTGGCGAAGAGGCCGGGCGCGGTGAAGCAGGAGGCGACCGCGATCCGGTGGCGGCCCCGGGCGGCGAGGGCGGCGACGGCCTCGGGGACGGTGGGCGCGGCGGCGGAGGCGTAGGCGGGGACGACGGGGACGCCGCCGAGGCGCTCGCCGAGGAGGGCGGCGATGCGGCGGGTCTCGGCGCCGGACCGGGGGTCGCGGGAGCCGGCGGCGGCGAGGACGACGCCGGTGGTGCGCGGGTCGTGCGCGCCGGGGTGCTCGTCGGGTGGACCTTCGGAGGGCCAGCCCGCTTCGGCGAGGCGGCCGGCGAGGGCCTCGGCGAGGAGGGGGTGGGCGCCGAGGGGCGCGGCGACGCGGGCCCGGAGGCCGGGCACGGCGGCGACGGCGGCGGGCAGGTCGTGGGTGACGTGGTGGCCGGGAGCGAAGAGCAGGGGAACGAGGACCGCCTCGCGGCCCTCGTCGGCGAGGTCCGCGAGCGTCTCGCCGAGGAGGGGGGCGTTCAGTTCGATGTGGGCGAGGCGGACGTCGAGCCCTGGGCGGAGTGCGCGGACGCGGTCGAGGAGCCGGAGCAGGGTGGCGCGGGCGCGGGGGTCGCGGCTGCCGTGGCCGACGGCGACGAGGGTCGCCGGACGGCGGGCGGTGGCGGTCGGTGCGGCGCGGTGGTGCGCGGGAGCGGTGCGGTGGCGCATGGCGGGTGTACCTCCTCGTCGGACTTCCCCTGCGGGGCGCCGTACGGACGCACCTCGGCGAGCCGGTTCCCGAGCTGCTCGGTGATCCCGGTGAGCAGTTCGGCGGTGGTGTCGAACGTGCTGTCCGGCTCCGTCACGGACCGATCCTGCCGGGGGCACGTTGCCCGCCCGTTGCGCCGGGGTCACGGCTGTTTGCCGGGGCCTCACGTCCGGCCCCGGGCGGCCGTCAGGTGCGCCCGTCAGGCGTCCAGCCAGACCCGGAGGGGGCCGAGCTCCTCGAAGCCTGCGGCGAGGGCGGCGGTCAGGTCGTCGCCCGCTTCGTAGCCGACGACCGGGCGGCCGGCGGGGACCGCGGCGAGGGCGCCCTCCCAGACGCGGGAGGGGTCGGCGCCGCCCGTGCTGAAGAGATTGGAGACGCCCGTCACCGTGCCGCTGTCGCTGAGGACAGCGCCGCCGGTGATCCGGCCGTCGGGCCCGCGCCCCGCGAGCAGCGTCGTCGCCGGGTCGGCGAGGAGAGCGGGGCGGAGGATCCCCGCCTCGTCCGGGTCGCCGCCGCTCCACGCCAGGGCCCATTCCCCGAGCTCCTCCGGCGTGCGGACGGGCCGCCAGTCGCCGGTGGGGGCCGGGGCGGGACGGCCGGCCGGGCGGTGGATCCAGCGCGCCTCGAAGAGGAGCCGGAAGCCCTCGGCGGCCAGGTCGAGACGGGCGAAGGAGTCCTTGACCGAGGCGCCCGGGGACGTGCGGTCGATGCCGGGCAGGACGTCCCGCGCCTCCGCGTCGCCGCTCAGGGTCACCGCGTCCGGGTAGTAGGGCGGGGTGCGGCGGGCGCTGGTCCAGGCGCGGGGCCCGAAGGTGCCGGGGTCGCCGTGGGCGCGGCACACCGTCCGGCACCACTCGGCGTTGTTGCGGGCGGCGGCGTCGAGGAGGTCCGCGCGGGCGGCGTCGATGATCACCGGCGGATCCTACGGGTCGGCACCCCTCCCCCTCCCCTCTTTTTTCCTTCCGAATCACGGAATATCTTTTCCACCATGAGAATGTCCCCCGCGTCGCTCCCCCGGCGCGCCGCCGCCGAGTTCATCGGCACCGCCGCCCTCGTCGCCGTCGTCGTCGGCTCCGGCATCCGCGCCGACTCCCTCAGCCAGGACACCGGCGTCCGGCTGCTCGCCAACGCCTCCGCCTCCGCGCTCGGCCTCGGGCTGCTCATCGCCCTCATCGGCCCGCTCTCCGGCGCCCACTTCAACCCCGTGGTGACCCTCTCCGAGTGGTGGTCCCGGCGCCCCGAGCGCGGGGGGCGCGAGGCCCTCGCCTACATCGGCGCCCAGCTCGCGGGGGCCGTCGCGGGCGCCCTGCTCGCCGAGGCGATGTTCGGCCGGACGCCCGGCGCCTGGGCCACCGAGCCCCGCGCCGCGCTCCATCTGCTGCTCGGCGAGGCCGTCGCCACCGCCGGGCTCGTCGTGGTGGTGCAGGGCCTGCGGCACATCGGCCGCCCGGCCCTCGCCCCGGTCGCCGTGGCCGGGTACATCGGCGCGGCGATCTGGTTCACCTCCTCCGGCTCCTTCGCCAACCCGGCGGCCACCGTCGGCCGTTCCCTCTCCGACTCCTTCACCGGGATCGCCCCCGCCTCGGTGCCCGCCTTCGCCGCCGCGCAGCTCCTCGGGATGCTGTGCGGCCTGGTCCTGGCGGGTGTGCTGTACGGAACGGACGGGGCGTCCGGTGAACCGAACCCGGCCGAGGCGCGTCGAACGGGGTGACAGCACACCCGTTCCCGTCCCCGGAGGTTCCCGCATGCCCGCACGGTTCACCCGGTGGCTCCCCCGCACCGTCCGGACCCGCCGCCGCGCCGTCCGGGCCGTGATGGCCGGCGCCGTCCTCGCGCTCCTGCCCGCCACCTGGATGCACACGGCCGCCGCCGGGAAGCTCCGTACCACCGCCGACGTGCCCGCCCGGGACGTCGCCGTCGTCTTCGGCGCGGGCCTGTGGAAGGGCCGCCCCACCCCGTACCTCGCGCACCGGCTCGACACCGCCGCCGAGCTGTACCGCACGGGCAAGGTGCGGGTCCTCCTCGTCACCGGCGACAACAGCCGGACCGCGTACGACGAGCCCAGCGCCATGCGCGCGTACCTCACCGGGCGCGGGGTGCCGGACGGACGGATCGTCAGCGACTACGCGGGCTTCGACACCTGGGACTCCTGCGTCCGGGCCCGGAAGGTCTTCGGCGTCGACCGGGCCGTCCTCGTCACCCAGGACTTCCACGTCAAGCGGGCCGTCGCGCTGTGCGGACGGGCGGGCGTCGACGCGTACGGGGTCGGGGTCGCCGAACCCCGCGACCGCACCTGGTACTACGGCACCACCCGGGAGGTCCTCGCGGCGGGCAAGGCGGCCCTCGACGCCGGCCTGCGGCCCGATCCCCACTTCCTCGGCCCGGAGGAGAAGGGCGTCACCGAGGCGCTCGCGTCGCCCCGCGCGCGGTGAGACCGGGCGGACCCCTCACCCTCCGCCGCCCGCCCGGCGGAGGGCATGGCACCGCGCCCGTAATACGCCGCGCCGCCCCGCGTAACACTCCCGTCCCACCCTGGCGGCATGTCCGACACCACGGCCGTCCCCACCCACTGCCCCTACTGCGCGCTCCAGTGCGGGATGTCGCTGCGCCCCACCGGCGCCCCCGGGCTGCCCGCCGAGGTGGTCGAGCGGACCGACTTCCCCGTCAACCGGGGTGCCCTGTGCGGCAAGGGCCGCACCGCCCCCGCCGTGCTCTCCTCCCGGGTCCGGCTCACCGAGCCCCTGGTCCGGAACCCCGACACGGGGGCCCTGGCGCCCGCGTCCTGGGAGGAGGCGCTCGCCGCCGTCGCCGACGGGCTGCGCCGGACCCGCGCCGACCACGGTCCCGACGCCGTGGGGGTCTTCGGCGGCGGCGGCCTCACCAACGAGAAGGCGTACTCCCTGGGCAAGTTCGCCCGGGTCGTCCTCGGCACCTCGCAGATCGACTACAACGGACGCTTCTGCATGTCCTCGGCCGCCGCCGCGCACCAGCGGGCCTTCGGCCTCGACCGGGGACTCCCCTTCCCCCTGGAGGACGTTCCCCGGACCGGGTGCGTGATCCTCGTCGGCTCCAACCTCGCCGAGACCATGCCGCCCGCCCTGCGCTACCTCACCGAGCTGAAGGAGAACGGCGGAAGACTGATCGTCGTCGACCCGCGCCGCACCCGCACCGCCGAGCAGGCCGACCTGCACCTGGCCCCGCGCCCCGGCACCGACCTCGCGCTCGCCCTCGGCCTGCTGCACCTCGTGGTGGCCGAGGGCCGGGTGGACGAGGAGTTCGTGCGGGAGCGGACCGGCGGCTGGGAGGCCGCCCGCGCCGGGGCCATGTCCCACTGGCCCGAGCAGGTCGAGCGGATCACCGGCGTCCCCGTGCCGCTGCTGCGCGAGGCGGTCGCGATGTTCTGCGACGCCGACAGCGGCATGGTGCTCACCGCGCGCGGCCCCGAGCAGCAGTCCAAGGGCACCGACACCGTCGGCGCCTGGATCAACCTGTGCCTGGCCACCGGCCGGGCGGGCCGGCCGCTGAGCGGGTACGGCTGCCTCACCGGCCAGGGCAACGGCCAGGGCGGGCGCGAGCACGGCCAGAAGGCCGACCAGCTGCCCGGCTACCGCAAGCTCGACGACCCGGCCGCACGCGCGCACGTGGCCGGGGTGTGGGGAGTCGCGCCCGAATCGCTGCCGGGGCCGGGGCGGAGCGCGTACGAACTCCTCGACGCGCTCGGCGGGGACGTGCGGGCCCTGCTCGTCATGGCCTCCAACCCGGTGGTCTCCGCGCCGCGCGCCGCGCACGTCGAGGAGCGGCTGCGGTCGCTCGGCTTCCTCGCCGTCGCGGACGTGGTGCTCTCCGAGACCGCCGCGCTCGCCGACGTCGTCCTGCCCGTGACCCAGTGGGCGGAGGAGACCGGCACCATGACCAACCTGGAGGGGCGCGTGCTGCTGCGCCGCCGGGCCCTCGACCCGCCCGCCGGAGTGCGGAGCGACCTGGAGGTGCTGCACGGGCTCGCGGAACTCCTCGGCGACGGGAACGGGTCCGAGAAGGGCTTCCCCACCGACCCCGAGGAGGTCTTCGAGGAGCTGCGGCGCGCCTCGGCGGGCGGGCCCGCCGACTACTCGGGCATCGACTACCGGCGCGTCGAGGAGGAGCAGGGCGTCTTCTGGCCCTGCCCCGCGGCCCCGGAGGGCGCCGGTCCGCACCCGGGGACGCCCCGGCTGTTCCTGGACCGGTTCGCGACGGCCGACGGGCGGGCCAGGTTCGTGCCGGTGACGCACCGGGCGGCGGCCGAGGAGACGGACGCCGAGTACCCGGTCGTCCTGACCACGGGCCGCGTGGTGGCCCACTACCAGTCGGGGGCGCAGACCCGGCGGGTCGACGAGCTGAACGCGGCGGCGCCCGGCCCCTTCGTGGAGCTGCACCCGAGGCTGGCCGAGCGGATCGGGGTGGCCGAGGGCGAGCGGATCACGGTGGTGTCGCGGCGCGGCCGGGCCGTCGCGCCGGCCCGGATCACCGCGTCGATCCGGCCCGACACCGTCTTCATGCCGTTCCACTGGGCGGGCGAGGGACGGGCCAACACGCTGGTGAACCCGGCGCTCGACCCGATCTCCCGGATGCCGGAGTTCAAGGTGTGCGCGGTGCGCCTGGAGCGCGCCGGGGACGCCGCTACGAGCGGTTGAACCAGTCGCCGGTCCCGATGACCGGGCCGAGGGGCGCGTCCGGCGCCGCCAGGAACACCCAGGCCCGGACCCGCGCCCCGTCCCGCACCCGGACGACCTCCTTCGCCACCCGCTCGTAGCCGGCGGGCAGTTCGAGGCGGTCGAGCAGGCCGAACAGCTCGCCGTAGGCGCCGGGCGCGGGCGTGAGCAGGGTGCCGGCCACCCGGCCCTTCTCCGCCGGGACGGCGTACGGGTAGCCGGGACCGTCGTGCAGGACCGCGCCCTCCAGCACGGCGTCCGCCTCGGCGCCGATCCGGCCGGCGAGGAACCGGTCGTGGTTGTACGCGCCCGGGCGGAGCGTCCCGTACATGAAGAACGGCAGTCCGTCGTCGGCCACCGGGCCCTCGATCGCCGGGTCCGGCGCGGTCTCGCGCTCGACCCAGCGGGCGTACCCCTCGCTCACCCGGGTGACCCGGGTGGCGAGGATCTCGGGCGTCTCGTAGTCGTGGGCGGCGAGGAGGTGCGCCTCCAGGGCGGGGTGGCGGGCCTCGGTGGTCTTGAACTCCACCTGCCACTCCTCGGAGGCCTCGATCGCGCCCCTCCAGTGGTAGACGGAGGTGAGGGGCCCCGAGACCTGCGCGCAGGCGGCGAGCCGGGCCTCGACGGCGCCGCGCGCCAGGGCGTCGGCCTTGGCGCGCGCGTCGGTGGTGGTGCGGACGGTGACGATCACGTCTCCACCGTACGGGCGAACTGGGCCGCGTGCAGCCGGGCGTAGGCCCCTCCGGCGGCGAGCAGCTCCTCGTGGGTGCCCTGCTCGGCGATCGCGCCGCGCTCCATCACCAGGATGGTGTCGGCGTCGCGGATCGTGGAGAGCCGGTGGGCGACGACGAAGCTGGTGCGGCCCGCGCGCAGCGAGGACATGGCCCGCTGCACGAGGAGTTCGGTGCGGGTGTCGACGGAGCTGGTGGCCTCGTCGAGGACGAGGATCACCGGGTCGGAGAGGAAGGCGCGGGCGAGGGTGACGAGCTGCTTCTCGCCGGCGCTGAGGCCGCCGCCGTCCTCGTCGAGGACGGTGTCGTAGCCGTCGGGCAGGGTGCGGACGAACCGGTCGGCGTGGGCGGCCCGCGCCGCCGCGACGATCCGCTCCCGGGAGACCTCGCCGGGGACCCCGTAGGCGATGTTCTCGGCGATGGTGCCGCCGAAGAGCCAGGTGTCCTGGAGGACCATGCCGGTGCCGGAGCGCAGCTCCTCCCGGGTCATCGCGGCCGTGTCGACGCCGTCGAGGGTGATCCGGCCGCCGGTCGGCTCGTGGAAGCGCATGAGGAGGTTGACCAGGGTGGTCTTGCCGGCGCCCGTGGGGCCGACGACGGCGACGGTCCGGCCGGGCTCGACGGTGAGGGAGAGGTCCTCGATCAGCGGCCGGGCGGGGTCGTGGCGGAAGGAGACCTTCTCGAAGGAGACCCGGCCGCGCAGCGGTTCGGGCCGCAGGGGCTCGGCCGGGTCGGGGGTCTCCTCCTCGGCGTCGAGGAGGTCGAAGACCCGCTCGGCGGAGGCCACCCCGGACTGGAGCAGGTTGGCCATGGCGGCGATCTGCGTGACGGGGCCGTTGAACTCGTACGAGTACTGGACGAAGGCCTGCACGTCCCCGACGGTGAGGGTGCCGCTCGCCACCCGCAGTCCGCCGACCACGGCGACGGCCACGTAGTTCAGGTTCCCGACGAAGGTCAGGACGGGCTGGATGAGGCCGGACACGACCTGGGCGCGGAAGCTCGCCCGGTACAGCTCCTCGCCCAGCTCGTCGAAGCGGCCCACGGCCTCCTCGCGCCGTCCGAAGGCGACGACCTCGGTGTGGCCGGTGATCATCTCCTCGACGTGGCCGCCGAGCCGGCCCGTGACCGCCCACTGCTTCACGAACTGCGGCTGGGCGCGGCGTCCGACGAGGGCGGCGACGGCGAGGGAGACGGGGACGGTGGCCAGGGCGACGAGGGCGAGCGGCGGGGAGATCCAGAACATCATCGCGAGGACGCCGACCAGGGTGAGCAGGGCGCGCACCATCTGGCTGAAGGCCTGCTGGAGGGTCTGGGTGATGTTGTCGATGTCGTTGGTGGTGCGGGAGAGGACCTCGCCGCGCGGCTGCCGGTCCAGGTGGGAGAGGGGCAGCCGGGCCAGCTTGTGCTGGGCCCGTTCCCGCAGGCGGTGTCCGGCGCGCTGGACGACGGCGGTGGCGATCCGCTGCTGGATCCAGAGGAGGACGGACGAGCCGAGGACGGCGGCGGCGGAGAGGGCGAGGACCCGGCCGACGGCCGCGAAGTCGACCCCGGCGGGGCGGGTGACGCCGGTGACGACGAGGTCGGTGGCGCGGCCGAGGAGGAGGGGGCCGAGGACGGAGAGGGCGACGCCGGCGGCGCCGGCGGCGAGGAGGGCGAGCAGCCGGGCCCGGTCGGGGGCGAGGGTGCGCAGCAGGCGCAGACCGGAGGCGCGGAAGGAGAGGGAGCGTTCGAGGGAGGGGACGGCGAGGCCGGGGCCGCGCTGGGGCGGTGGGCCGGTGCGGGCGGGGGCGGCGGGGGCCCCGTCGTGGCCGGAGGTCCGGTCACGGGGCGCCGTGCTCGTGCTCGTGCTCACGCGGCTTCCTCCTCGGTGAGTTGGGAGAGGACGATCTCCCGGTAGGTGGGGTCGTCCCGCAGGAGGGACGTGTGGGTGCCGGTGGCGACGACCCGGCCCCGGTCGAGGACGACGATCCGGTCGGCGTGGCGGACGGTGGAGATCCGCTGGGCGACGACCACCACGGTGGAGCCGGCCGTCTCCTCGGCGAGCGCGGCCCGCAGCCGGGCGTCGGTCCCGGGATCGAGGGCGGAGAAGGACTCGTCGAAGAGGTAGAGGCGGGGGCGGGCGGTGAGGACGCGGGCGATGGCGAGCCGCTGGCGCTGGCCGCCGGAGAAGTTGGCGCCGCCCTGGGAGACGGACGCGTCGAGCCCCCCGTCGAGCTCCCGGACGAAGTCGGCGGCCTGGGCGGTCCCCAGGGCGTGCCACAGCTCCTCGTCGGTGGCGCCGGGCCGGCCGTAGCGGAGGTTGGAGGCGATCGTGCCCGCGAAGAGGTACGGCTTCTGGGGGACGAGTCCGACGGTCCCGGCCAGGAGGGCGGGGTCGAGGGTGCGGACGTCGGCGCCGTCGACGAGGACCCGGCCCTCGGTGGCGTCGAAGAGGCGGGGCACGAGTCCGAGGAGGGTCGACTTGCCGCTGCCGGTGGAGCCGACGATCGCGGTGGTCTCGCCGGGCCGGGCGACGAGCCCGACGCCGTGCAGGACGGGTTCCTCCGCGCCGGGGTAGTGGAAGCCGACGCCGTCGAGTTCGAGCCGGCCGGAGCCGTGGAGTGCGCGGACCGGGTGCTCGGGCGGGGGGACGGAGGAGCGGGTGGCGAGGACCTCGCGGACGCGTTCGGCGCCCGCCTCGGCGCGCGGCATGTGCATCAGGAGGAAGAGGACCATCATCACGGACATGGAGGTCTGGAGGAGGTAGCCGAGGAAGGCGACGAGGCCGCCGGGCTGGAGCGCGCCGGAGTCGATGCGGTGGGCGCCGGCGTACACCAGGGCGACGGTGGTCAGCTCCCAGATCACCAGGACCGTGGGGAACATGAGGGCCTGTAACCGGCCGGCCCGCAGGCCGACGGCGAACAGCTCGTCGTTGGCGGCGGCGAACCGTTCCCGCTCGTGCCGGTCGCGGACGAAGGCGCGGACGACCCGGACGCCGGTGATCTGTTCCCGCAGGATCCGGTTGGTCCGGTCGACGCGGAGCTGCATGCCCCGGAAGAGGGGCCGCATGCGCAGGACGACGGTGCCGACGGCCCCGGCCATCACGGGCACGAAGAGGATCAGGACGAGGGCGAGCGGCACGTCCTGGCGCAGGGCCATGGCGATGCCGCCGACGCACAGGAGCGGGGAGGCGACCAGCATCGTCAGGACGAGGACGGTGAACGTCTGGATCTGCTGGACGTCGTTGGTGGTGCGGGTGATGAGGGAGGCGGCGCCGAAGCGGCCCCGCTCTCGGGCGGAGAACTCCTGCACGCGGCGGAAGACCTCGGAGCGCAGGTCGCGGGCGACGCCCAGGGCGACGCGGGCGCCGGTCCAGGTGGCGGCGGCCGCCGCCGCCACCTGGAGGAGGGTGACGGCGGCCATCGTGGCGCCGCCGGAGAGGACCCGGCCGGTGTCCCCGCGCAGGACGCCGTGGTCGATGACGCCGGCGTTGAGGGCGGGCAGGGCGAGGGAGGACAGGGTCTGGACGAGCTGGAGGGCGACGAGGAGGGCGAGGAGGGCCCGGTAGGGCCGCAGGCGGGGGACGACGATCCGGAACAACACGGTGCCGCCCCCTTCACGCGCCGTACGGGCGGACGGCCTTGGCGTCCTTGAGGGCGTGGCCCCACCAGGCGAGCTGGTCGAGGAGGGTCTTGGCCGCGCCCTCGGCGCCGGCCGGGTCCTTGTGCCGCCCGTCCTCGTCGAACTGCCCGTGGACGTGGTGGAAGGAGACCGTGTCCCGGACGGTGACGGAGTGCAGCTCGGCGAAGACCTGGCGGAGCTGCTCGACGGCCCGCAGACCGCCGGAGATCCCGCCGTAGGAGACGAAGCCGACGGGCTTGGCCTGCCATTCGGTGTAGTGCCGGTCGATCAGGTTCTTGAGGGAGGCGGGGAAGGAGTGGTTGTACTCGGGGGTGAGGACGACGAAGGCGTCGGCGGCCGCGAGGGCCGGGGTGATCCCGGCGAGTGCGGCGCGGACGGCCGGGGAGGGGGCGTACGAGAGGGAGGTGGGGAGCTCGACCCCGGCGAGGTCGACGACCGTGACGGCGAAGTCCTCGCGCTCGGCGAGGCGGGAGAGGAACCAGTCGGCGAGGACGGGGGCGAAGCGGCCTTCGCGGTCGCTGGCGACGACGAGGGCGAGGGAGAGGGGGGCGGAGGGAACGGCGGTCGGGGTGGAGTTCGTGAGGTCCATGTCGGTGATCGTGGTACCTCAAGTTTGGTTGAGGTCAAGCGGTTCTTCCGGCCGTGCGACGAGGACGTGCGACGAGGGCGTGCCGGAGACCCCCGCGACGGGGCGCGGCGGCGCCCCCCCTACGGTGGGGGCATGACGACCCCTCCCGCCTCCCCCGCCGACGACCGCGTCCGCGTCGAGGCCGACGGCGTCCCGGTGGACGATCCGGCGCTCCTCGGCGTCCTCATGAGCGGCTACGGCCACTTCACGGCGATGCAGGTGCGGGACGGGGGCGCGAAGGGGCTCGGACTGCACCTCGAACGGCTCGACCGCTCGACCCGCGAGCTCTTCGGCCGGGGCCTGGACGGCGGACGGGTCCGGGGGCTGGTCGCCGGCGCCCTGGAGGCCGCCGGACGGCGGGACGCCTCGGTCAGGGTGTACGTGTACGAGGGGGCCCGCACGGTCGTGACCGTCCGCGCCCCGGCCCCGGACGGTCCCGGCGCCCCGCAGCGCCTGACGAGCGTGGCGTACGAGCGTCCGGCCGCGCACCTCAAGCACCTGGGCGGCTTCGGGCAGCGGTACCACGGCGAGGCGGCCCGGCGCGCGGGGTACGACGAGGCCCTGCTGACCTCCCCGTCCGGGGAGATCGCCGAGGGTGCGGTCGCCAACATCGCCCTCTGGGACGGGACTTCGCTGGTCTGGCCGTCGGCGCCCTGCCTCCACGGCGTCACCATGGCCCTCCTGGAGCCGCGCCTGGGCTCGGTCCGGCGGCCGGTCTCCCTGGCCGACCTGCCCCGCTACCGGGCCGCCTTCACGACCAACGCGCGGACGATCGCGCCCGTGACGGCGATCGACGGGACGGCGTTCGCGGTGGACGGGGAGCTGATGGAGCGGGTGTGCGCGGCGTACGACGGGGTGCCGGCGGAGGAGATCCGCCCCTGAGGGGCGGGCGCTCCGGCCGCCGGCCTCGGTCACCCGTTCGGCGCGGGGCGCGGCCCGGCGTGTCGAAAACGCCTCCGACCTGCGAAAACGTCCGGAATCCAGGCGGCACGCCGTATCGGACGGCCCCTTCCTGATACTCCCTCAGGAGGCGGGGGGCGCGCGGCGGGCTTTATCTCGGTCACAGCAGGTCCGGCTCCGGGAAGTCCCTCCCGGCAGGACCGTCCCCGCACGACCGTACGCGCGCCCCGGAGGACCCCCATGCGCACCACTGCCCGTCTGTTCACCGGTACCGCGCTGACGGTCGCCGCGCTCGGGGCGTTCGCCGCCCCGGCGGCGCACGCCGGCGAGGAGTGGAACGAGACCGGGGGGCGGCACGAGACCCTCGAGGTCTATCCGTCGTCCGCGGCCCCCGGCACCACGGTCACCGTCAACACCCTCGCCTGCGGCAAGAACGGGCACGGCGTCGGCGACGCGAACGCGCTCGGCGCGGGCGAGTTCCACCTGAAGCCGAGCACGCACAAGGAGATCGTGGTCGGGCAGTTCACCGTGCCCGAGCACGCCAAGGCCGGTACGTACGGCATCAGCGTGGCCTGCGACAACGGCAAGACGGCCCGGGGCGACCTGACCGTCACGCACCGGCGTCCCAGCGGCCACGTCCAGACGGGTGTCGGGGGCAGCGTCGGCCCCGACACCACCCGGGTCGCGGCGGGCGCGGCGGTGCTGGCCGCGGCCGCCGTCGGCGGTGTCTGGCTCCTGCGCCGCCGGGCGAGCGGCGCGCGGGGGCACTGAGACACCGCCCCTCTCCTGCCCCCGCCGCACGCCCGTACGGGCCCGGCGGGGGCAGGACCACGTCCCGGCACATCCCGGTGACGCCCCCCGAAGAGACGGAAGGGACCGCAGGTGAGCAACAGGAGCAAGGGCTGGGGCCTGGCGGTGGCCGCCTGCGTGGGCGTCTGGCTCGTCCAGAACGGCTCGGAGGACGTCACCCCGCCCGTGCCGTCCGCCGCCCAGGCCTTCGCCGCCGGGCCGAGCGTCCACACCGACGCCGCCGCCGACCCGCTGCCGCCCTCGGCGCCCGTACGGCTGCGCATCCCCGAGACCGACGTGGACGCCCCGGTGACACGGCTCGGCCTGGCGGCGGACGGCTCGCTCGACGTGCCGCCGGCCGAGGACCGGAACCTGGCCGGCTGGTACGGGGGCGGGACCGCGCCCGGCGCGAAGGGCACCGCGATCGTCGCGGGCCACGTCGACAACGCGGACGGGCCCGCCGTCTTCTACACCCTCGGCGCGCTGGAGAAGGGCCACCGGATCGAGGTGGACCGGGAGGACGGGCGCACCGCCGTGTTCACGGTCGACGCGGTCGAGGTGTACGAGAACGACGCCTTCCCGGACGACAAGGTGTACGCCGAGGCGGGCCGGGCCGAGATCCGGGTCATCACCTGCGGCGGCGGCTTCTCGAAGAAGAACGGCTACCAGGGGAACGTGGTCGCCTTCGGGCACCTCATCGGCGTGCGGTAGCCCGCCCCCGGCGGCTCACGCCCACTGGTCGAAGGCGAGCTTCGCGACCAGCGAGAGGACGACCACGAGCAGCACCCCCCGGACGAACCCGGCCCCCCTGCTCAGCGCCATCCGGGCGCCGGCCGTCCCGCCGGCCAGGTTGAAGACCGCCATGACGGCGGCGAGCTGCCCGTACACGGTGCCCTGGTACGCGAACATCGCGAGGGCGCCCGCGTTGGTGCAGACGTTGACGATCTTGGCGGTGGCGGAGGCGGTCACCAGGTCGAGGTGGAGGACGGCGGTCAGGGCCAGGACCAGGAAGGTGCCGGTGCCCGGCCCGAACAGGCCGTCGTAGAAGCCGATCCCGCCGCCGACGACCACGATCGCGGTCACGATCCGGGCCCGCGTCAGCGGCGCCCGCTCCTCCCCCTCGGCCCGCGCGCCGAAGGAGGGCCGGAGCATCACGAAGGCCGCCACCCCGAGCAGCACCACCATGATCACCGGGCGCAGGACGTCGCTGCTGATCCCGGCGGCGAAGAAGGCGCCGGCCATGGAGCCGGCGAGGGCCGCGAGCCCGATCCGCACCGCCGTCCCGACCCGGACGGGCGCCTTGCGGACGTAGGTGACGGCGGCGCCGGTGGTGCCGACGATGGCGACGGCCTTGTTCGTGCCGAGGATCTGCGCGGCCGGGGCGTGCGGGAGCCCGAGCAGCAGGGCGGGCAGCAGGAGCAGCCCGCCACCGCCCACCACGGCGTCGATCCAGCCCGCCACGAGCGCGGCGAGGCAGAGCAGGACGAGGGTGGTCAGCGATATCTCGGGCATGGCCGTGAGCCTAGGGACGTGATCGTCGGCCCGTCCATCAGTCCCGGGAGAGTTGAGCTACGTCTGAGCTTGCCGCGCCCGGCCCCCGGTCGGGCGCGGGCGGGCCGGCGGGGGTGACGAGGGCGGTGAGCAGGGTCGCGGCGAGCGCCCCGGCGCCGAGGAGCCCGGCGGCGAGGCGGCGCCGGGCCCGCTCCGGGGGAGGGTGCGGTGCTCCGTGTCTAGGCATGGGCGAAGTCCTCGCTGTGGATGCGGGAGGCCGGGACCCCGGCCCGGCGCAGGGAGGCGGTCGCGGCCCGGGCCATCGCGGGCGGGCCGCACAGGTACACGTCGTGGGCGGCGAGGTCGGGCACGAGGTGGCGCAGGGCGCGCGGGGCGAGGGGGTCGAAGGAGCCGTCGGAGGGACCGAGGAGGAAGTGGAGGGCGGCCCGCCGTTCGCGGGCGATGGCCTCCAGCTCCCCGCGCAGGACGACGGCGGAGGCGTCCGGGGCGCGGTAGAGGAGGGTCACGTCGCCGGGGCCGCCGGGCAGGGTCTCGAAGAGGGCCCGCAGCGGCGTGATGCCGACCCCGCCCGCGAGCAGCAGGACCTTGCGGCGGGTGCGGCGGTGGGCGGTGAGCGCCCCGAAGGGCCCGGAGGCGAGGACCCGGGTGCCGGGGCGCAGCCGCCGGACGCGGCGGGTGTGGTCGCCGAGCGCCTTGACGGTGATCCGCAGGGTGTCGTCGCGGACGGGCGCGGAGAGCGAGAAGGGCAGGGCGGTGGCCCACAGGCCGCGCCGCAGGAAGCGCCAGCGGAAGAACTGGCCCGGTTCGGCGCCCAGTCGGTCCACTCCCCTGCCCCGGACGAGGACCGAGACGACCCCGGGGCCCTCGTCGCGGACCTCGGCGACCCGCAGGTCGTGGCGGAGGGCGGCGCGGGCGGGGACGACGAGCCGGTACCAGACGAGGAGGACGGCGACGACGGCGTGCGCCAGGGACCAGAACCAGCGGGTGAGCGGGCCGCCGGCGACGTCGGGACCGGCGAGCTGGTGGACGAAGCCGAGCGCGGCGGCGAGCAGGGCGCCGAGGTGGACGGCCCGCCAGGTCTCGTGCCGGAGCCGGCGCCGTACGGAACGGGCGGAGGTGATCCCGACGGCGGCGAACAGGGCGGTGCCGGCGGTGGCGGCGGCGATCGCCCCGTACGAGAGGAGGTCCCCGGTGGCGGCGACCAGGTCGGCGCGGGTGTGCACAGCGTGGCCGCAGAGGGCGAGGACGGCGTGGGCGGCGACCAGGCCGAGGGCGTACCGGCCGCCGAGGGCGTGCCAGCGGGCGAGCCGGTCGGCGCCGACGCCGTGCTCGACGGCCGGGACCCGGGCCATGAGCAGCAGCAGGACGAGGACGCCGTACCCGCCGAGGAGTCCGGTGAGGTGGGCGCCGGACGCGAAGAGGACGTCGAGCCGGGCGGAGGGCCGGGCCTGGAGCCCCCAGAGGAGCCCGACGGCCCCGGCACCGGCGACGATCCCGCCCCGCAGCCGCTCGGGAGCGAGCCGCAGGGCGGGGACGGGGACGGGCGGGGCGGCCGGGGGACGGCGGGGCGCGGGACCGTTCGGCCCGTCGGGAAACACGGCGGAGGACTGCGGCGCGGTGCGGGGCGGGGCCGCCGGGGGACGGCGGGGCGCGGCGGGGGCTTTCGGTGCGGCGGGAAACGCGGCGAAGGTCTGCGGCGCGGTGAGGGGCGGGACAGGCGCCCGCAGCGCGGCGAGGGGCGCGAGGGGTACGTAGAGGGGGTGGCTGGCCTCGGTGGTCACATCCGGCACCCTAGGGGCGCCCGTATACGGGAATCCCCAGCTCAGCCGCGCACGCCCGATCCTTAAGACGGGCTTGAGGCGAGGCTGACCGCGGGTTAACCCCGGGGCCGGTCCCGCGGGCCCTCACAGCGGCCGGAGCCGGGGCCCTCACAGCGGCCGGGGCCGCGGGCGGAGATCAGCGTTCCGTACGGGAAACAGCCGGGATGCCGCCGGGTAACACCGGCCGCGCACGCTTCCGGTCATGAGTACACGGATCGTGGTGGTCGGGGGCGGGACGGCGGGCGCCCGGCTCGCCCGGCGCCTGCCCGTCACCCTCCTCGGCGAGGAGCCGCACGCACCGTACAACAGGGTGCTGCTCGCCGACGTCCTCGCCGGGCGGTACGCCCCCGAGGTGATCGCCCTGCCCGGGACCCGCGAGCCGGCCCGGCTCGGGGCGCGGGCGGTGCGGATCGACCGGGCGGCGCGGACGGTGGAGTGCGCGGACGGCTCGCGCGTCGGCTACGACCGGCTCGTCCTGGCGACGGGCTCCAACCCGGTGCTGCCGCCGCTGCGCGGACTGCGCGGGGCGGCGCTCCCGGAGGGCGTCCACCCCTTCCGCACGCTCGACGACTGCCTGGCGCTGCGCGCGGCGGTACGGCCCGGGGTGCGGGCCGTGGTCGTCGGCGGCGGGCTCCTCGGGGTGTCGGCGGCGCGGGCCCTCGCGGCGCTCGGCGCGGACGTGGTCCTGGCGCAGCAGGGCGAGCGCCTGATGGAGCGCCAGCTCGACGCCCACGCGTCGGCACTGCTCCAGGAGCACGTCGAGTCCCTCGGGGTCGAGGTGCACACCGAGTGCCGGGTCGCCGGCCTGCGGCAGCGGGACGGGGCGGTCACGGCGGTCGAACTCGCCGACGGCTTCGTGCTCGACGCCCGGGTGGTGGTCCTGGCCTGCGGGGTGCGGCCCCGGGTGGCCCTGGCCCGGGAGGCCGGGCTCGACGTCGGCACCGGGATCGTGGTCGACGACGAGCTGCGGACCTCCGACCCGCTGATCCACGCGGTGGGCGACTGCGCGGAGCACGCGGGCCGGGTCTACGGACTCGCGGGCCCGGCGCTCGAACAGGCGGACGCGCTGGCGGAGGTGCTGGCGGGGGAGACCGGGGCCGAGGTCTCCGACGCGTCCGAACCCGCCGTCCCGGCGGCCTACACCGGCACCCGCGCCCTCACCCGGCTCACCCTCGCCGGCCCGCGCCCGCTCGACCTGGCCGCCTTCGGCGAGGTCACCGCGCGGCCGGGCGACGACACCGTGCAGCTCACCGACCCCACCCGCGGCGCGTACCGCAAGGTCGTCGTCCGGGGCGACCGGCTCGTCGGGGGCGTCCTCCTCGGCGACCTGGCCGCGGTCGGCGCGCTCGCCCGTGCCTGGGAGGGCGACGAGGCCCTCCCCGAGGCTCCCCTGCTCCATCTGCTCACCCACGACGGAGGCTCCCGACATGAGCGCTGACGCTGACACGCGTGCCCGCACGAGCGCCGGTACGGCCGCGCACACCCCGACGATCGTCCTGGTCGGCCACGGAATGGTCGGCCAGCGCTTCCTGGAGGCGCTCGCCGACCGGGGCGTGACCCGGCGGGCCCGGATCGTGGTCCTCTGCGAGGAGCCGCGCCCGGCCTACGACCGCGTCCGGCTCACCTCGTACTTCTCCGGGAACACCCCCGACGACCTGTCGATGGTCGGGGCGGGTTTCATGGCGGAGCACGGCATCGAGCTGTACGTGGGCGACGCGGCCGAGTCGGTGGACCGGGAGGCCCGGACGGTCACCGCCCGCTCGGGGCGGGTCTTCGCGTACGACGCCCTCGTCCTGGCCACCGGCTCGTACCCCTTCGTCCCGCCGGTGCCCGGCAGGGACGCCCGGGGCTGTTTCGTCTACCGCACGATCGAGGACCTGCTGGCGATCGAGGAGTACGCGAAGACGGCGACGACCGGCGCGGTGGTCGGCGGCGGTCTGCTCGGCCTGGAGGCGGCGGGCGCGCTCAAGGGCCTCGGCCTGGACACGCACGTGGTGGAGTTCGCGCCGCGCCTGATGCCGGTGCAGGTGGACGAGGGCGGCGGCGCGGCCCTGCTGCGCACGATCGAGCGGATGGGCCTGACCGTCCACACGGGGACGGGCACGCAGGAGGTCGTGACGGCGGACGGCGCCGTGACGGGCATGCGGCTGTCGGACGGCTCCGAGCTGGCCACCGACCTGGTGGTCTTCTCGGCGGGCGTGCGGCCCCGGGACCAGCTGGCCCGGGACTGCGGCCTCGCCGTGGGCGAGCGCGGCGGCATCGCCGTGGACGAGCGGTGCCGGACCTCGGACCCGGCGGTCTTCGCGATCGGGGAGTGCGCGCTCGCGGCCGACGGGCGGGTCTACGGCCTGGTGGCGCCGGGCTACGAGATGGCGCAGACGGTGGCGGCGGTCCTCGCGAAGGAGGAGGCCGGAGACGGCTTCACGGGCGCCGACACCTCGACCAAGCTGAAGCTGCTCGGCGTGGACGTGGCCTCGTTCGGCGACGCGCACGGCACGGCCGAGGGCTGCCTCGACGTCGTGTACTCCGACTCCCGCTCGGGCGTCTACAAGAAGCTGGTGGTGGACGGCGAGGGCGTGCTGCTCGGCGGCGTCCTGGTCGGCGACGCCGACGCGTACGGGCTGCTGAGGCCGCTGACCGGCACGGTGCCGCCGGTCTCCCCCGAGCAGCTGGTGCTCCCGGCGGGCGCGGGCGCGCCGGTGGCGCTCGGCCCCTCGGCGCTGCCGGACGACGCGGTGATCTGCTCCTGCCACAACGTCACGAAGCACGCAATCGGCCAGTGCTCCTCGCTCGCCGAGGTGAAGAAGTGCACCAAGGCCGGTACGGGCTGCGGCAGTTGCGTGAAGGTGATCGAGAAGCTGCTGCCGGCCGCCGCCGACAAGGGCCTCTGCGGCTGCTTCCCGTACGGCAGGAGCGAGCTGTACGAGATCGCCCGCACCCTGCGCGTGACCTCGTTCGCCGCACTGCTCGACTCGCACGGGCGGCCGGAGGCGCGGGGCGGCGAGGGCTGCGAGGTCTGCAAGCCGACCGTGGGCTCGATCCTGGCGTCGCTGAACAACGGCTACATCCTGGACGGCGAGCAGGCCTCCCTCCAGGACACCAACGACCACTTCCTCGCCAACATGCAGCGCAACGGCTCCTATTCGGTGGTGCCGCGCATCCCGGGCGGCGAGATCACCCCGGAGAAGCTGATCGTGATCGGCGAGGTGGCCCGGGACTTCGGCCTCTACACGAAGATCACCGGCGGTCAGCGGATCGACCTGTTCGGCGCCCGGGTGGACCAGCTCCCGGCGATCTGGACGCGGCTCGTCGACGCGGGCTTCGAGTCGGGGCACGCGTACGGCAAGGCGCTGCGCACGGTGAAGTCCTGCGTGGGGCAGACCTGGTGCCGGTACGGCGTGCAGGACTCGGTGAAGATGGCGATCCAGCTCGAACTGCGCTACCGGGGCCTGCGCGCCCCGCACAAGTTCAAGTCGGGGGTCTCGGGCTGCGCCCGCGAGTGCGCCGAGGCGCAGGCGAAGGACTTCGGGGTCATCGCCACGGCGAACGGCTGGAACCTGTACGTCGGCGGGAACGGCGGCGCGACCCCGCGCCACGCGGACCTGCTCGCCCAGGACCTGTCGGACGCCGAACTGATCCGGCTGATCGACCGGTTCCTGATGTTCTACATCCGGACGGCGGACCGCCTGGAGCGGACGTCGACCTGGCTGGAGCGCCTGGAGGGCGGGCTCGACCACCTCAAGGACGTGGTGGTGCACGACTCGCTCGGGCTCTGCGACGAGCTGGAGGCGCTGATGGCGGCGCACGTCGAGAACTACCAGGACGAGTGGGCGCAGACCCTCGACGACCCGGAGCGGCTGCGGCGCTTCGTCTCCTTCGTGAACGCCCCGGAGGCGCCGGACCCCACGGTCCGGTTCGTCCCGGAGCGCGACCAGATCAAGCCGGACCTCACGTTCCTCACCCTGGAAGGAGTCTCCTCCCGATGAAGACGCTCGAACTCTCCCCGGCCCACGGATCCTGGACGACGGTCTGCGAGGAGGCCCGGCTGATCCCGGGCCGGGGCGTGGCGGCGCTGCTGCCGGACGGCCGGCAGGCGGCGGTCTTCCGGGACCGGTCGGGCCGGACGTACGCGATCGACAACCGCGATCCGTTCACGGGGGCGCAGGTGCTCTCCCGGGGGCTGATCGGCTCGGCGGACGGACGCCCGTTCGTGGCCTCGCCGCTCCTGAAGCAGCGGTTCGACCTGGAGACGGGCCGCTGCCTGGACGACGAGGAGGTCGCGGTGGCGGTGTATCCGGTACGGGCCGTCTAGCTTGACCGTACGTTCCAGAAAGATCTAGGGTCCTGTCGTGGCCAGGACCAAGGAGTTCGATCCGGACGCCGCGCTGGGGGCAGCCCTCGAACTGTTCTGGGCGCGCGGCTACGAGGCGACGACGATGTCGGCGCTCGTGGAGCACCTCGGGGTGGGCCGCGCCAGCGTCTACGCGACCTTCGGCAGCAAGCACGAGCTGTACCTGAGGGCGATGGACCGGTACACGGAGACCCGGGACCCCCGGATCGTCGAGGAGCTGTCCGCGCCCGGCCCCGCCCTGCCGGCCGTCCGGGCGCTGGTCCGGCGCTTCGCCGCCGAGGCGACGGCGGACGGGGAGCGCCTGAACGGCTGTTTCGTCACCAACTCGGCGGCGGAGCTGGGGCCGCACGACCCGGCGGTGGCCCGCCGCGTCGAGCTGAGCTGGGAGCAGTTGGAGACCCTGCTCCACGCGGCGCTCGCCCGGGCCCGCGCCGGGGGCGAGCTCCCGGCGGACCGGGACCCGCGCGCGCTGGCCCGGATGCTCCTGGTCCTGATGCAGGGCATACGGGTGGTCGGCAAGGCGTCGGGCGACCCGGCCAGGGTCGGGGACGCGGCGGAACAGGCGCTGGCCCTGCTGGACTGAACGGACCGGGGAAAGGGCACCCTCGCGGGTGCCCTTTCTTCGACCCTCATATTGGAACGTACGGTCAAACAAGAAGGAGCTTCCCCATGTCCGTCGCACAGCCCGCCGCACGCTTCGCCGATCGGGTCGTCCTCGTCACCGGGGCGGGTTCCGGTCTCGGCCGGGCCGTCGCGCTCGCCTTCGCCGCCGAGGGAGCGAAGGTCGTCGTCGCCGGCCGCACGCCGGAGACCCTGGAGGAGACGGTCGCCCTGGTCGGGAACGCCGGGGGCACCGCCGCGGCGGTCACCGCCGACGTGACCGACGCCGCGTCCACCCGGGAGCTGGTCCGGCGCGCGGTCGAGCTCTTCGGCGGCCTGGACGTCGCCGTGAACAACGCGGGGATCTTCCGGGGCGGCGGCCACAGCGCCGCCGACCTCCCCCCGGAGGACTGGAAGGAACTGCTCGACGTCAACGTCACGGGGGTCCTGCACGCCCTCCAGGCCGAGGTGGCGCACATGCGGGCGCACGGCGGCGGGGCGATCGTGAACGTGTCGTCCAACCTGGGCGCGCACGTCCGGTTCCCCGGCCTCTTCGGCTACCAGGTCTCCAAGGCGGCCGTGTCGGCGCTCACCCGGGCCGCGGCCCTGGACCACATAGGCGACGGGATCCGCATCAACGCGGTCAGCCCGGGGGCGGCGGAGTCCACGATGTCGCTGCGGCCCGGCGAGACCGAGGCCGAGCGGGAGGTCCGGATGAAGGGCGAGTCGCCGCTCGGCCGGATCTCGTCCGCCGCGGAGGTCGCGGCGGCGGTCCTGTACCTCGCCTCGGACGCGGCCGGCTCCGCCGTCGGCACCGACCTGGTGATCGACGGCGGGGTGTCGGCCTGAGCCCTCGACGGCTCAGCCCCGGGCGGCGGCCGGGTCCATCCAGAAGACCTCCCAGTGGTGGCCGTCCGGGTCGGTGAAGGAGCGCCCGTACATGAAGCCCATGTCCATCGGCTCCTTCGCCGGCGTACCACCGGCGGCGAGGGCCGCGTCGGCCAGCTCGTCGGCCTTCTCGCGGCTCTCGGCGCTCAGCGTGATCAGGACCTCGGTGGCCTTCGTGGCGTCGGAGATCTCCTTGCCCGGGGCGGTGAACTCCTTGAACTTCTCCTCGGTGAGCAGCATCGCGAAGATGGTGTCGCTGATGACGAGACAGGCGGCGGTGTCGTCGCTGAACTGCGGGTTGAAGGAGTAGCCGAGCTTCTCGAAGAAGGCCCTGCTGACGTCGAGGTCCTTCACGGGCAGGTTCACGAAGATCATCTGCTGGGCCATGACGCTCTCTCCCTCGGTCGGCCGGCCCGCTCGGTGCGTTCCGGCGCTTTCGAGAGGTAGGACGGGGGCGGCGCCCGGAACTCATCGCTCCCGGAGGGATTTCCTCCCCGGCCCGGAGCGGCCCACCGCGGTACGGGCTCCGCTCAGGCCGCGGCGGTGCGCAGCCGGAGCGCCGCGAGGGGGACGAACCCGCCGCCGCCCCCGGTGGGCGCGTCGGGCCCGGCGAGCCGCCGCAGCATGGCCAGGGCGATCCGCTCCCCCTGCGCCTTGGCCCGCTCGGCGCGGGGCCCCGCGTGGAGTCCGTCGACGGAGGCGCGCCAGAGCTGTACCCAGCGCCCGAAGTGGGCCGCGGTGAGCGGCCGTACGGCATGGAGGGCGGCGTGCGGGGCGAGGGGGTCCCGCCCGTAGGCGGCGGTGCGGAACAGGGCCCGCTCCCAGAAGTCGGTGATGCCCGGCAGGTGGGCCTCCAGGTCGGTGCCGGCGACCTCGGTGAAGAAGGGCCCGATGAGCGGGTCGGCGAAGGCCTCGGTGTAGAAGCGGCGCAGCAGCGCGTCGAGGTCGGCGCGGTCGCTGATGTCCCGGGTGGCACGCATGCCCCCAGTCTCCCCCGCCCCCGGCCGCCTCCCCAGTGCCGAAGGTCCCGGGCCCGAACGGGGCCGGGCCCGCACCTCCGTACCTCCACGCCCCCGTGTCCCCGCCCCGCACCTCCGTGCCTCCACACCCCCACACCCCCGCCCCCCGCCAACCCGCCGTCTCCTCTTCACCGCTCGTTGTCGCCCCGTCAATTCCCCGCTCCTAGGTTCCGGAGACGCGCGACCCCGCCGCCGACCGGTGCGGCGGGGCGGTTCACCATCCTTCTCGGGAGTGAGACGTGGAGCGACGCGGTTTCCTGCGCGGAGCGGTCATCGGTACCTCGGCCGCCGCCTTCGGCGGCAGCCTGTGGCACGGGGCGGCCTTCGCGGCCCCGGCCCAGCCCGGCGCGGGCCCCTACGGGGCGCTCGGCCCGGCGGACGCGAACGGCATCCAGCTGCCGGCCGGGTTCACCAGCCGGGTGATCGCCCGGTCCGGCCAGACGGTCGCCGGCACCTCGTACACCTGGCACAGCGCCCCCGACGGCGGCGCCTGCTTCGTCGACGGCACCGGCTGGATCTACGTCTCGAACTCGGAGATCAACCCGAGCGGCGGCGCGAGCGCGGTGAAGTTCAACGCGTCGGGCACGATCACCGGCGCGTACCGCATCCTCTCCGGCACCCGGCAGAACTGCGCGGGCGGCGCCACCCCGTGGAACACCTGGCTGTCCTGCGAGGAGGTGTCCCTCGGCTACGTCTACGAGTCGAACCCGTGGGGCGGCACGGCCTACCGCCGGGACGCGATGGGCCGCTTCAAGCACGAGGCGGCGGCGGCCGACCCGGTGCGCAGGGCGATCTACCTGACCGAGGACGAGACGGACGGCTGCTTCTACCGCTTCCTGCCCACCACCTGGGGCAACCTCTCCTCCGGCACCCTCCAGGTCTTCAAGGCGTCCACGGCCACCTCCGGCACCTTCACCTGGCAGAACGTGCCGGACCCGGACGGCTCCCCGACCGTCACCCGCAACCAGGTCTCCGGTGCCAAGCGCTTCAACGGCGGCGAGGGCTGCTACTACGCGAACGACACCGTCTGGTTCACCACCAAGGGCGACAACCGGGTCTGGCAGGTCAACCTCGCCGCCGGCACGTACGAGCTGGCCTACGACGACTCGCTGGTCTCCGGCGGCGCCCCGCTGACGGGCGTCGACAACGTCACCGGCACCTCCTCCGGCGACCTGTACGTCGCCGAGGACGGCGGCAACATGGAGATCTGCGTCATCACCCCGGACGACGTCGTGGCCCCGTTCCTGCGGATCGGCGGCCAGTCCGGCTCGGAGATCACCGGGCCGGCCTTCTCCCCCGACGGGAAGCGGCTGTACTTCTCCAGCCAGCGGGGCACGAGCGGCAGCTCCTCGGGCGGCATCACCTACGAGGTGACGGGCCCGTTCCGCGCGTGACGCGCGTCACGGGCTGACCGGCCCGTTCCGCGCGTAGCAGTGCAGGTCCACCGTCTTCTGCCGGGCGCCGCCGAGGAGTGCGGCGCCCAGTGGCGTCAGGGTGTGGAGGACCGCGTTGCCGTGGCGCAGGGTCGCGATGAGCCCGGCCTCGCGCAGGACGCCCGCGTGCTGGCTGGCCGAGGCGAGCGACACCCCGGCGCGGCGCGCGAGTTCGCTGGTCGTGCCGCCGTCCCCGATGGCGTGCAGCACCGCCGAGCGGGTCTGGCCGACGAGCTTGGCGAGCGAGGTGCCGCCGGGCGCGCGGACGGTCGGCGCCTCGCCGTGGGTGACGGGGTAGACGAGGACCGGCGGCAGCGCGGGGTCGCGCAGCACGACGGGGGTCCCCCGGCAGAAGTACGAGGGCTGGAGCAGCAGTCCGCGCCCGTCGAGGTGCACGTCCCGGTCCACCGGGTAGTCGGCCTCCAGGACGGGCGCGCGCCAGCGCAGCATCGGCGGCAGCGAGGCGAGGAGTTCCTCGGCGCCGCCGTCGAGGAGGGCCCGGCCGCGGCGGGCCCGGTCGGCCTCGACGCGGGCCCGGATGTGCGGCCAGTACGGCTCGACGACGGCCCGGTGGTAGCCGCGCAGCGCCCCCACGAGCCGGTCGAAGGGCTCCGCTCCCCCGTCGGCGAGGGCGCGCAGCGAGTGGGGCACGGTCCGGCCGCCGGAGCGGTCGGCGGCGAGCAGCGAGAGCTCCCCGCGCAGCCGGCCGAGGTCGGTCGCGCGGATCGCCTGGAGGCCCTCGTCGAGGCCGTTGACGCCCTCGGCGGGCGTCAGGAAGTCGGGGAAATAGCCCCTGCTGGGCACGAGGGCGGCGAGGAGGCGGGTCTCACCGCCGAGCCGCGCCCGCGCTTCCGCGCGCCATTCCCCGTAGACGACGGGGCCGCGTCGGTCCCTTAACCGGTGAAAGCTCAGAATCGTTTCCCACAGAACATCCGGCCGGGCCGCCGTCCGCACCCCCGCCAAGTCGTTTCCGGTGAAATGAATCCGCAGCATGAGGTCCCCACCTGTGCACTCGCAACCACCCCCGACGACGAGTATGCACAGCATCACTGCACGTTACCAGGGTGTTTCAGCCACAGTTGAAAAGCATCGCGGCGAACGGGGCGGAACCGAAAAGCTGTACGGGTCGGGCAGGAAACCTTCTGGACCGAGGTGACGTGGTGGAGACCGTGGGGGGCTTTGCCCGTCCGGCGGCGGTCGGCGAGGGTTGCGGCTCACCTGCCCGGCATCGGTAAAGGGCGCGGCCTCCGGGTGGGGATCCGGAGGTCGCGCCCGTCCCGTTCTTTGCGGCGCGGAAACGGAAAAGTTCAACGGCCAATAATTCAAACGGCCTTAATTGAACATGAATCCACATCTGATCGACGGCCGGGCGAAATGAGCGGCCGGACCCCCGGGAGAAACACGACGGGACGGACACCTCCGCACAAAGGTGTCCGTCCCGTCCCTGTGAATCCGGGGCCGCCGCCCGCCGGTGAGGGTGCTGAAGTGGACCGGCGGCGGCCCCGGGGGTTCGGTGGATCCCTGCTGAACGGGGGTTCAGCAGGGATCCGGGCCGGCTCCTGAACCGGGGTTCAGGAGCGGGCCGTACCGCCTCAGCGGCTGTCGCTGCCCTTGGACCCGGCCGCCGCGCGGCCCGCCTCCAGACGCGCCACCGGGATCCGGAAGGGCGAGCAGGAGACGTAGTCGAGGCCCACCTCGTGGAAGAAGTGCACCGACTCCGGGTCGCCGCCGTGCTCGCCGCAGACGCCCAGCTTGATGTCGGGACGGGTGGCGCGGCCGGCCTCGACGGCGCTGCGGACCAGGGCGCCCACGCCGTCCTTGTCGATGGTCTCGAAGGGGCTGACGCCGAAGATGCCCTTCTCCAGGTACGCCGTGAAGAAGCTCGCCTCCACGTCGTCGCGGGAGAAGCCCCACACCGTCTGCGTCAGGTCGTTGGTGCCGAAGGAGAAGAACTCGGCGGCCTCGGCGATCTGTCCGGCGGTGACGGCGGCGCGCGGCAGCTCGATCATGGTGCCGAGCGCGAGCCTCAGGTCGACGCCGGTCTGCGCCCGGACCTCCTCGATGACCTGCTCGGCCTCCTCGCGGACGATCTCCAGCTCCTGGACGGTGCCGACGAGCGGGATCATGATCTCGGCGCGCGGGTCGCCCTTGGCGTCGATCCGCTGGGCCGCGGCCTCCGCGATGGCCCGGACCTGCATGGTGAACAGGCCGGGGATGACCAGGCCGAGGCGGACGCCGCGCAGGCCCAGCATCGGGTTCTGCTCGTGCAGCCGGTGCACGGCCTGGAGCAGGCGCAGGTCGTTCTCGTGCGGCTCCTTGCGGGACTCGGCGAGGGCGACGCGGACCGACAGCTCGGTGATGTCGGGCAGGAACTCGTGCAGCGGCGGGTCGAGCAGCCGGACCGTGACGGGCAGCCCGTCCATGGCCTCGAAGAGCTCCACGAAGTCCTGCTTCTGGAGCGGCAGGAGGGCCTTGAGGGCGTCCTCGCGCTCGGCGTCCGTGTCCGCGAGGATCAGGCGCTCGACGTACTGGCGGCGCTCGCCGAGGAACATGTGCTCGGTGCGGCACAGGCCGATGCCCTGGGCGCCGAAGCGGCGGGCGCGCGAGGCGTCCTCGGCGTTGTCGGCGTTGGCGCGGACCCGCAGGCGGCGGACGCGGTCGGCGTAGGCCATGATCCGGTGCACGGCGGCGACCAGCTCGTCGGCGTCGTCGGCGCCGGCGTGCATCCGGCCCTCGAAGTACTCGACGACCGGGGACGGCACGACGGGCACCTCGCCGAGGTAGACCTTGCCGGTGGAGCCGTCGATGGAGACGACGTCGCCCTCCTCGACGACCTGGCCGTCGGAGGTGGTCATCCGGCGGCGCTTGGTGTCGACCTCCAGCTCCTCGGCGCCGCAGACACAGGTCTTGCCCATGCCGCGGGCGACGACGGCGGCGTGCGAGGTCTTGCCGCCGCGGGAGGTGAGGATGCCCTCGGCGGCGATCATGCCGTCCAGGTCGTCGGGGTTGGTCTCGCGGCGGATCAGGATGACCTTCTCGCCGGAGCGGGACCACTTGACGGCCGTGTACGAGTCGAAGACGGCCTTGCCGACGGCGGCGCCCGGGGAGGCGGCGATGCCGCGCCCGATCTGCTCGACCTTGGCGTTCTCGTCGAACTTGGGGAACATCAGCTGGGCGAGCTGGGCGCCGTTGACGCGCTGGAGCGCCTCGGCCTCGTCGATCAGGCCCTGGTCCACGAGCTGGGTGGCGATGCGGAAGGCGGCACCGGCGGTGCGCTTGCCGACCCGGGTCTGGAGCATCCAGAGCTGGCCGCGCTCGATGGTGAACTCGATGTCGCAGAGATCCTTGTAGTGGGTCTCCAGGGTCTCCATGATCTGCATGAGCTGGTCGTACGACGTCTTGTCGATCGACTCCAGGTCGGCCAGCGGCACCGTGTTGCGGATGCCGGCGACGACGTCCTCGCCCTGCGCGTTCTGGAGGTAGTCGCCGTAGACGCCCTGGTGGCCGGAGGCGGGGTCGCGGGTGAAGGCGACGCCGGTGCCGGAGTCCGGGCCGAGGTTGCCGAAGACCATCGAGCAGACGTTGACGGCGGTGCCGAGGTCGCCCGGGATGCGCTCCTGGCGGCGGTAGAGCTTGGCGCGGTCCGTGTTCCAGGAGTTGAAGACGGCCTCGATGGCGAGGTCCATCTGCTCGCGCGGGTCCTGCGGGAAGTCGCGGCCGGTCTGGGCCTTCACGATCTTCTTGAACTGCTTGACGACCTTCTTGAGGTCGGCGGCGTCGAGGTCGGTGTCGCTGGCGACCTTCTTGGCGGCCTTGACCTCGTCGAGGGCGTCCTCGAAGAGCTCGCCGTCCACGTCCAGGACGGTCTTGCCGAACATCTGGATGAGGCGGCGGTACGAGTCCCACGCGAAGCGCTCGTTGTCGGCCTGCCGCGCGAGGCCCACGACGGACTCGTCGGAGAGGCCGATGTTGAGGACGGTGTCCATCATGCCCGGCATGGAGAACTTGGCGCCGGAGCGGACGGAGACGAGCAGCGGGTCGTCGGCCTGGCCGAGCTTCTTGCCCATCTTCCGCTCCAGGGCGTCGAGGTGCGCGCTGACCTCGTCGCGGAGCGCGGCCGGCTCCGAGCCGCTCTCGAGGTAGACCTTGCACGCCTCGGTGGTGATCGTGAAGCCGGGGGGGACCGGCAGACCGAGGTTGGTCATCTCGGCCAGGTTCGCGCCCTTGCCACCGAGCAGGTCCTTCAGGTCCCTGTTGCCCTCGGTGAAGTCGTAGACGAACTTCTGATCATTGTTTTCCGACACGGGCCACGACTCCTCGACGACTCGGTTGGCTGCCCTGACGGCGAGGAACATACCCAGATCGAAGGCTTCTAGGGAGGTACGCCTAGCGGTCAGCTGGTCTTAACCACCCGTCCGCCAGCGCTTCGAAAGTAACCGACCAGTAGCTTCCGCTTTCAGGGCCCGAAGACGCGATGACCGAAAACAGAGGCAAGACGCTCACATGAGCGATCATCGCGACTTTTGCGTTCAACCTGTGAACGCAAAAAGGGTGGCACCCCGTGCCACCCTTCAGGCGATGCAGTCGTTCGTAACCTGCTCATGTGAGCACCCACCCCCTCAAGGGTGGTGAGGATCACTCCCCGGAAAAGGCCGGATCTCAGCCGCCGGACGTGTCCAGCTCCGCGTCCTCGCTCACACCGGAACAGTCGTACGGGTCCTTCAACCAGCCGTCCGGCAGGACGACTCGGTTGTTTCCGGACGTACGGCCCCGAGGACCGTCCGCGCCGACGGGCCACGGCTGGTCCAGGTCGAGCTCGCTCAACTGAGCGGACAGCTCGTCCAGGGAGGAGGTGATCGCCAGCTTCTTGCGCATCTCCGAGCCGACCGCGAAGCCCTTCAGGTACCAGGCGACGTGCTTGCGGAAGTCGATGACACCGCGTGCCTCGTCGCCGAGCCACTCACCGAGCAGCCGGGCATGGCGCACCATCGCGTCCGCGACCTCCCGCAGCCCCGGCTGCGCGTACGAGCCCGTGCCCTCGAAGCCCGCCACGAGGTCCCCGAAGAGCCACGGCCGGCCCAGGCAGCCGCGCCCGACGACCACGCCGTCGCAGCCGGTCTCGCGCATCATCCGCAGGGCGTCGTCGGCCGACCAGATGTCGCCGTTGCCGAGGACCGGGATCTCCGGCACGTGCTCCTTGAGGCGCGCGATGGCGTCCCAGTCGGCCGTGCCGCCGTAGTGCTGGGCCGCCGTCCGTCCGTGCAGGGCGATCGCCGTGACGCCCTCCTCGACCGCGATCCGGCCCGCGTCGAGGAAGGTGATGTGGTCGTCGTCGATGCCCTTGCGCATCTTCATCGTGACCGGCAGGTCGCCCGCGTTGGTCACGGCCTCGTGCAGGATCGCCCGCAGCAGCGGCCGCTTGTAGGGCAGGGCCGAGCCGCCGCCCTTCCGGGTCACCTTGGGGACCGGGCAGCCGAAGTTCAGGTCGATGTGGTCGGCCAGGTCCTCGTCGACGATCATCCGCACGGCCTTGCCGACCGTCACCGGGTCCACCCCGTAGAGCTGGATCGAGCGCGGCTTCTCCGTCTCGTCGAACCGGATGAGCTGCATCGTCTTCTCGTTGCGCTCGACCAGGGCGCGCGTCGTGATCATCTCGCTCACGAACAGACCCTTGCCGCCCGAATACTCGCGGCAGAGGGTGCGGAAGGGAGCGTTGGTGATGCCGGCCATGGGGGCGAGCACCACCGGGGGCTGCACGAGGTGCGGCCCGATGGCGAGGGGGGTGAACGCGGTCATCCGCCCATTGTCGCGTACGACGACGGTCATTAGTTAGTCGTACTATCCGAACATGCCCGACCTCACATCCCGGCGGGCCGTTCCGGAGCGGCTCCCCCGTCGGCGACAGTTCCTCGTCCTGGCGATCTGCTGCATGAGCCTGCTGATCGTCAGCCTGGACAACACCGCGCTCAACGTCGCCCTGCCCGCCATGCGGCGCGACCTCGGCGCCTCCGTCTCCGGCATGCAGTGGACGATCGACGCCTACACCTTGGTCCTCGCCTCCCTGCTGATGCTCGCGGGCTCCACGGCCGACCGGATCGGCCGCCGCAAGGTCTTCGTGACCGGCCTCGTCGTCTTCGCGCTCGGCTCGCTGCTCTGCTCCCTCGCGCCGAGCCTGGAGGCCCTGGTCGCCTTCCGGGCCGTGCAGGCGGTCGGCGGGTCGATGCTGAACCCGGTCGCCATGTCGATCATCACCAACACCTTCACGGAACCGGCGGCACGCGCGCGTGCCATCGGGGTCTGGGGCGGGGTCGTCGGCGTCTCCATGGCGGCGGGCCCGCTGGTCGGCGGCCTGCTCGTGGAGTCGGTGGGCTGGCGGGCGATCTTCTGGGTGAACCTGCCGGTCGCCCTCGCGGCCCTGCTCCTGACCCTGCGGTACGTCCCCGAGTCCCGCGCGCCCCGGCCCCGGCGCCCCGACCCCGTCGGGCAGTTCCTGGTGGCGGCGCTCCTCGCCTCCCTCACGTACGCGATCATCGAGTCCGACCCGCTCTTCGCCGGGATCGCGGCCGTGGCGCTCGCCGGACTGCTGCGGTACGAGCCGAGGCGCCGCGATCCCCTCATCGACCTGCGCTTCTTCCACAGCGCGCCGTTCGGCGGGGCGACCGTGATCGCGGTGTGCGCCTTCGCGGCCCTCGGCGGGTTCCTCTTCCTGAACACGCTCTACCTCCAGGACGTGCGCGGTCTGTCCGCCCTCCACGCCGGCCTGTACATGCTGCCGATGGCCGGCATGACCCTGGTCTGCGCGCCGCTCTCGGGGCGCCTGACGGGGGCGCGCGGGCCGCGCGTCCCGCTGCTGCTCGCGGGGACGGGGATGGCGGCCGGGCCGCTGCTCTTCGCGGCCTTCGAGGCGGAGACGAGCGATCCGCTGCTCTTCGCGGGGTACGTGGTCTTCGGCATCGGCTTCGGCCTGGTGAACGCGCCGATCACCGACACCGCCGTCTCCGGGATGCCCCGCGCGCAGGCCGGGGTGGCGTCGGCGGTGGCCTCGACGAGCCGCCAGGTGGGCCAGACGCTGGGGGTGGCGGTGATCGGCGCGGTCCTGGCGGCGGGGGCCGGGACGGTGCCGGACCCGGACGCGTTCGTGGCGGCGGCCCGCCCCGCCTACTGGATCATCACGGGGTGCGGCCTCGCCGTCCTGGCGGTCGGGGCGCTGACCAGCGGACCGTGGGCCCGTCGCACGGCGGAGCGCACGGCCCGCCGCCTGGGGTCGGAGGAGCACGCCGAGGATCGGCCCCGGGCGGGGGCGAAGGCCTCCTGAGGCCTCCGCCCCCTGCTGAGGCGGACGCCGCTCGCACACGGCGAAGCCCCCGGCTCCGTCGTTCCGGAACCGGGGGCTTCGCCGTACGGCGGTGCTACGGCTCAGCAGCCGAGGAGGCGGCTGCCCAGGTAGCCCTGGATCTGGTCGAGGGAGACGCGCTCCTGCTTCATGGTGTCGCGCTCGCGCACGGTCACCGCGTTGTCCTCGAGGGTGTCGAAGTCGACGGTGATGCAGTACGGGGTGCCGATCTCGTCCTGGCGGCGGTAGCGGCGGCCGATGGCGCCGGCGTCGTCGAACTCGATGTTCCAGTTCTGGCGCAGGTCCGCCGCCAGCCCCTTGGCCTTCGGGGAGAGCTGCGGGTTGCGGGAGAGCGGCAGGACCGCGGCCTTGACCGGGGCCAGGCGGTGGTCGAAGCGCATCACGACGCGCTTCTCCATGACGCCCTTGGCGTTGGGGGCCTCGTCCTCGGTGTACGCGTCGAGGAGGAACGCCAGCATCGTGCGGCCGACACCGGCCGCCGGCTCGATGACGTACGGCGTGTAGCGCTCGTTGGACTCCTGGTCCAGGTAGGTCAGGCTGGCGCCGGAGGCCTTGGAGTGGGCGCTCAGGTCGTAGTCCGTGCGGTTCGCGACGCCCTCCAGCTCGCCCCACTCGCTGCCGCCGAAGGAGAAGCGGTACTCGATGTCGGCGGTGCGCTTGGAGTAGTGGGAGAGCTTCTCCTGCGGGTGCTCGAACCAGCGCATGTTCTCCTCGCGCAGGCCCAGGCCGGTGTACCAGTTCCAGCGCTGCTGCATCCAGTACTCCTGCCACTGCTCGTCCTCGCCCGGCTTGACGAAGAACTCCATCTCCATCTGCTCGAACTCGCGGGTGCGGAAGATGAAGTTGCCCGGAGTGATCTCGTTCCGGAAGGACTTGCCCATCTGCGCGATGCCGAACGGGGGCTTCTTGCGCGCGGTCGTCTGCACCTGGGCGAAGTTGGTGAAGATGCCCTGGGCGGTCTCGGGGCGCAGGTACGCGACGGAGCCGCTGTCCTGGGTCGGGCCGAGGTGGGTGGAGAGCAGACCCGAGAAGTTCTTCGGCTCGGTGAAGGTGCCCTTGTTGCCGCAGTTGGGGCAGTTGAGGTCGGCGAGGCCGTTCTCGGGGAGACGGCCGTGCTTCTCCTCGTACGCCTCCTCCAGGTGGTCGGCGCGGAAGCGCTTGTGACAGGAGGTGCACTCGGTCAGCGGGTCGGTGAAGGTCGCGACGTGACCGGAGGCCTCCCAGACCTCGGTGGCCAGGATGACCGACGAGTCGATGCCGACGACGTCCTCGCGCGAGGTGACCATGTAACGCCACCACTGGCGCTTGATGTTCTCCTTGAGCTCGACGCCCAGGTGCCCGTAGTCCCAGGCGGCGCGCTGACCGCCGTAGATCTCACTGCAGGGAAAAACGAAGCCACGGCGCTTGCTCAGGCTGACGATGGTGTCGATCTTGTCGGCGGCCACGGTGCTCTCTTCATTACGACGACGAAGTGCGAATGCCACAGGTTACCGGCGCCCGCACCCTCCGCATCAAATCGGTTCCGGATGAGGAGGGTACGAGGGCCGCCGGGGCGTCACGTGGGCCGGACCACACGCAAGGCAATTGACAACCGTTTCCAATTTTGTTGAAAATGAGTGTCATGAACGTACGTCGCCCGATACCCACCACCGCCCTCGCCGGAGCCGTCGCGCTCGGCCTCGTCTCCCTCTCCGCGTGCGCCGGGACCTCCGACGCCGCCGACGGGGGGAAGGGCGGCAAGCTGGACGTGGTGACCTCGTTCTATCCGATGCAGTACCTGGCCGAGCAGGTGGGCGGCGGCCACGTCGCCGTCGAGACGCTCACGAAGCCCGGCGTCGAGCCGCACGACCTGGAGCTCAAGCCGAAGCAGATCGGCGCGCTCGGCGAGGCCGACGTCATCCTCTACCTCAAGGGCGTCCAGCCCGCCGTCGACGAGGCCATCGCCCAGGCCGGCGTGAAGAACACGGTCGACGCCACCACGCTCACGAAGCTGGAGGCGCACGGCACCGAGGTCGGCCACGACCACGGCGACGAGCACGCCGAAGAAGGCGAGCACGCCGGGGAAGAGGGCCACGACCACGGCTCCGAGGCCGGCGCCGACCCCCACGTCTGGCTCGACCCCGTGAAGTACGCCGAGGTCGCCAAGGGCGTCGGCAGCGCCTTCGCGAAGGCCGACCCGGACCACGCGGCCGACTACAGGAAGAACACCGACGCCCTGGTGAAGAAGCTCGGCGACCTGAACGCCGAGTTCGAGACGGGCCTGAAGAACACCGCGACCCGCACCTTCATCACCACCCACTCCGCCTTCGGCTACCTCGCCGAGCGCTACCACCTGGACCAGGAGGGCATCTCCGGCATCGACCCCGAGTCCGAGCCGAGCCCCGCCCGCATGAAGGAGCTCCAGGAGATCGCGGCCGAGGAGAAGGTCTCCACGGTCTTCTTCGAGACCCTGGCGAGCGACAGGACCGCGAAGACCCTCGCGGGCGACACCGGTCTGAAGACCGACGTGCTCGACCCGCTGGAGGGCATCACGGACAAGTCCCGGGGCAGCGACTACGTCGAGGTCATGCGTTCCAACCTCACCGCGCTGAAGAAGGCCCTCGGCGCCAAGTGACCACAGCACAGCAGGAGGTACGGCCCATGGACCGGGAACCCGCAGCAGCACCCGTCATCTCCGTCCGCGGGGCCACGGCGGCCCTCGGCGCCCGGCCCGTCCTCCGGGGCGTCGACCTCACCGTCCACCGCGGTGAGGTCGTCGCGCTGCTCGGCGCCAACGGCTCCGGCAAGTCCACCGCCGTCCGCTCCGTCATCGGCCAGGTGCCGCTGACCAGCGGCACGATCGAGCTGTTCGGCACCGGGCAGAAGCGGTTCCGCGACTGGGCCCGCGTCGGGTACGTGCCGCAGCGCACCACCGCCGCGAGCGGCGTCCCCGCCACCGTCCGCGAGGTCGTCACCTCGGGCCGCCTCTCCCGCCGCCGGTTCGGCCGGCTCTCCAAGGCCGACCGGGCCGCCGTCGAGCGGGCCGTCTCCCTCGTCGGCCTCGCCGACCGCGCCGGGGACTCCGTGGACGCCCTCTCCGGTGGCCAGCACCAGCGGGTCCTGATCGCCCGCGCGCTGGCCTCCGAGCCCGAGCTCCTGATCATGGACGAGCCGATGGCGGGCGTGGACCTCGCCAGCCAGGAGATCCTGGCCGCGACCCTGCGCGAGCAGGTCGCGGGCGGCGCCACCGTCCTCCTCGTCCTGCACGAGCTGGGCCCCCTGGAGCCGCTGATCGACCGGGCCGTGGTCCTGCGCGACGGCTGCGTCGTCCACGACGGCCCGCCGCCCGAGGCCGTCGGGCAGCACGCCCTGCCCGGCCACGACCACGTACATCCGCACGCGGCCGGCGAGCCGCTCCGCACGGGACTGCTGAGCTGATCATGGAATTCCTCGAACCCGCCTTCATGCAGCGGGCGCTGATCGCCGCCCTCCTGGTCGGCGTCACCGCCCCCGCCGTCGGCGTCTACCTCGTCCAGCGCCGCCAGGCGCTGATGGGCGACGGCATCGGCCACGTCGCCATGACCGGTGTCGGCCTGGGCTTCCTGCTGAACTCCAGCCCGGTCTGGATGGCGACCCTCGTCGCCGTCGCCGGCTCGGTCGCGATGGAGCTGATCCGGGCGTACGGCAAGACCCGCGGCGACCTGGCGCTCGCGCTGCTCTTCTACGGCGGCATGGCGGGCGGCGTCCTGCTGATCAACCTCTCGCCGACCGGCTCGAACGCCAACCTCACCTCGTACCTCTTCGGCTCGCTCACCACCGTCTCGCCGGAGGACATCACCGCGATCTCGATCCTGGCGGCCTTCGTGGTCCTGGTCACGGTCGGCCTGCGCCGCAGGCTCTTCGCGGTCAGCCAGGACGAGGAGTTCGCCCGGGTCACCGGCCTGCCGGTGCGCGCCCTGAACCTGCTGATCGCCGTCACGGCCGCGGTCACCGTCACCGTCGCCATGCGGGTCGTGGGCCTGCTCCTGGTCAGCGCGCTCATGGTGGTCCCGGTCGCGGCTGCCCAGCAGCTGACCCGCTCGTTCCGGGCCACGTTCCTCGGCGCCGTCCTCATCGGCGTCGTCGTGTCCCTGTCGGGCACGATCACCACGTACTACGTGGAGGCCCCGCCCGGCGCGACGATCGTGCTGTACGCGATCGGGGTCTTCGTCCTGCTCACGCTGCTCGCCACGCCGCTCGCGCGGCGGCGGGCGCGGGCGGCGGAGCCGGACGCGGCGGACCCGGCGGCCTGCGACGTACGGGTTCCGGCCGGGAGGCGGCCGGGCGACGACGCGAAGGTGTGAGCCACGTCCGGTTCCGGGGGCGCGGGGGGCTGGCAGAATGGCGGGGGCAGACAAGCATCCAAGGAGGCCCCCGTGGTGACGGCAGGACCCCCCGTACGCGGCCGCTCGACCAAGCAGCGGGCCGCCGTGTCGGCGGCACTGAACGAGGTGGACGAGTTCCGCAGCGCCCAGGAGCTGCACGACATGCTCAAGCACCGCGGCGACTCGGTCGGCCTCACCACCGTCTACCGCACGCTCCAGTCCCTCGCGGACGCGGGCGAGGTCGACGCGCTGCGCACCAGCGACGGCGAGACGGTCTACCGGCGCTGCTCGACCGGCGACCACCACCACCACCTGGTCTGCCGCCTCTGCGGCAAGGCCGTGGAGGTGGAGGGCCCGATGGTGGAGCAGTGGGCCGAGGCCGTCGCCGCGGAGCACGGCTTCGTGAACGTGGCGCACACGGTGGAGATCTTCGGCACGTGCGCGGAGTGCGCCGAGAAGTGACCTGACATACGTGGAGTACGCGGGAGGGCCCGCACCGGACGGTTCCGGTGCGGGCCCTCGCGCATGCCGTACCCGTACGTCACGCCCGCGCGGCGTGGCGGTCCAGGAGCGCCCGCAGCCGGTCGGCGTCGGCCGCGTCGGCGAGGCCCCGCTTGGGCAGGTAGGCGAAGCCGGTGCCGGACGTGCGGTCGGTGAAGAGGACGAAGAGCCGGGGCGTCTCCACGTACCGGGGGAGCAGGGCCCACCGGATCGTGGTCTCGGTGTCCCGGGAGGTCCAGCGCCCCCCGTCCTCGTCCACGACGGCCCTCGCCTCGCCCTGGGCGCCGATCAGCCGGTAGAGGCTCCGGGCGGTCGCCCACGGGACCAGCTCGGCACACGTCACGGCCACCGCTCCGAGGGCGACCAGCAGGACCGCCGTGCCGGGCTCCGGGGCGGGCGGCAGCAGGGCCAGGACGGAGACGAGGACGGTGAGCACGCAGGCCCCGTACGCGCTCCACCGCAGCAGCGGCCACCAGCGGGTGGCCCGCAGCCGGGCCCGTACCGCCTCGTGCACCTCGCCGAAGTCGGCCGAGTAGGCCAGCTCCATCCGTCCCCCCTCCCCCGTCACCGCGCCTCAGCCCTTGTCGAGGACGGCCATGTCGGCCGGGTCGACGCCGCCGAAGCGCCGGTCGCGGGAGGCGTACTCGACGCAGGCGCGCCACAGGTCGCGGCGGTCGAAGTCCGGCCACAGCACATCCTGGAAGATCATCTCGGCGTAGCTGCTCTGCCAGATGAGGTAGTTCGAGGTGCGCTGCTCGCCGCTCGGGCGCAGGAAGAGGTCCACGTCCGGCATGTCCGGGTAGTACAGGTACTTCTGGAAGGTCTTCTCGTTGACCTTCGACGGGTCCAGCTTCCCGGCCGCCACGTCCCGGGCGATGGCCTGCGCCGCGTCCGCGACCTCGGCGCGACCGCCGTAGTTGACGCAGAAGTACAGGGTCATGGCGTCGTTGCCGACGGTCTGCTCCTGGGCGATCTGGAGCTCCTGGACGACCGACTTCCACATCTTGGGCATGCGGCCGACCCAGCGGATGCGGATGCCCAGTTCGTCCATCTCGTCGCGGCGGCGGCGGATGACGTCCCGGTTGAAGTTCATGAGGAAGCGGACCTCGTCGGGCGAGCGCTTCCAGTTCTCGGTGGAGAAGGCGTAGAGGGAGAGGTTCTTGACGCCCATCTCCAGGCAGCCCTTGAGCACGTCCAGGACGACGCCCTCGCCGACCTTGTGGCCCTCGGTGCGCGGCAGACCGCGCTCCTTGGCCCAGCGGCCGTTCCCGTCCATCACGCAGGCCACGTGGTTCGGCACCAGCTCGGCCGGAAGCTTCGGCGGGCGGGCGCCGGACGGGTGCGGCTCGGGGAGCTTGTACTCCCGGCGCTGCCGCCCGAGGATTCCGCGTCGTGCGATGGCCATGGCGATGGGTCTCCTACCTAGGTCTTCTCTACGTATCGCAGCGAGCGCAGGCCGCGCTCCAGGTGCCAGTGCAGGTAGGCGGAGACGAGCCCGCTGCCCTCCCTGACGTGACGCGGCTCGCACGCGTCCGCCGTCGCCCAGTCGCCGGTGAGCAGCGCGCTGAGCAGGCCGATGGCCTCAGCAGAGGGTACGACGCTTCCGGGCACCCGGCAGTCGCCGCATATGACTCCGCCCGCCGCGACCGAGAAGAACCGGTTCGGCCCCGGGAGTCCGCATCTGGCGCAGTCCCCGAAGCTCGGCGCGTAGCCGTTCACGGCGAGGGAGCGCAGCAGGAAGGCGTCCAGGATCAGGTGGGGGGCGTGCTCGCCCCGGGCGAGGGTCCGAAGGCCCCCGACGAGCAGCAGGTACTGCTGGACGGCCGGCTCGCCCTCGTGGTCGGTGAACCGCTCGGCCGTCTCCAGCATGGCCGTGCCGGCGGTGTAGCGGGCGTAGTCGGTGACGATCCCGCCGCCGTACGCGGCGATGGTCTCGCTCTGCGTGCAGAGCGGCAGGCCGCGCCCGATCAGCTCGCTCCCCCGGGCGAAGAACTGCACGTCCACGTGGGAGAAGGGTTCGAGCCGGGCCCCGAACTTCGACTTCGTGCGCCGCACGCCCCGCGCCACGGCGCGTACGCGCCCGTGACCGCGCGTGAGGATCGTGATGATGCGGTCCGCTTCACCCAGCTTCTGGGTGCGCAGCACGATGCCGTCGTCGCGGAACAGACTCATGCGGCCCATTCTCCCGTACGGCGCCGACAGCCGGGCCCGGGGCCGGGCGCCGGTGCCGTACGGGAGGGCTACGGGGCCCCGCCGCCGCTCAAGGCACCTCGCCCCGGCTGCGGGCGTTGACGTGCGCGGTGGCGGCGCTCAGCCGCTCGGCCGAGGTGGCCTCCCGCACCCCCTCCGGGTCCACGTCCCACTCGCGCCCGCCGCCCAGCGGGCGGATCTGGACGTAGGGCCCCTCGCGCCCCATGAGCCTTCCGACCCGTCCGGTGCGGATCTCGACGACGTACGACCCGATGGGCAGCGTCACGATCGACTCTCCTCCCTCGGCAGTACGGCGGCGGCGAGGAGCCGGGCCGTTTCCACCGTGCAGCATCCCAATTCCACGAGCGGCCTCGGGGGATCGGCGGCGAGGGTGACGACGTCGAGGCCGAGCGAGGGAAGGGTGATTCCCGCCCTCGCGAGCGCCTCGCGCAATTCCGCCACCGCCTCTTGTGCGACTCCGACCGTCCCCGTGGACGCCTTCGTGATGTCTTCCTTCACCAACGTATGCCTTTCTGAATCCATTTCTCGCTTCGCCTCTCCAGGATGGCCCCCGATCCGTAGAATCGACAGTTGCGCACGCCGTACAACTGCGGGGTAGGGCAGGGGAGTTAAGCCATGGCCAGAGGCAAGCGACAGGACGTGTGGGAGTTCTTCGGGGAACTCCTGAAGGAGCGCCGGGAGGGGGCGGGGCTCTCCCAGGGTGAACTGGCCGGACGGGTGTTCGTCTCGGGCGCCTACATCGGCCTGTTCGAGCAGGGAATTCGAAAACCACAGCTGGACGTCGCGAAACGAATCGACGAGGTCCTACAAACCGGCGGTATTTTCGAACGAACATGGCGAAAGCTCATCGACAAGTCGCCGTACGCGTCCTATTTCCACGCGGTCGCGGAGCTGGAGGCCGTGGCGACGAAGATCTGCGAGTTCGCGCCGACGGTCGTGCCGGGTCTGATGCAGACGGGGGCGTACGCGCGGGCGGTGACGCTGGCGGTTCACCCCTTCGCGGCAGAGGCGTACGTCGAGGAGAAGGTCACCTCTCGACTGGACCGGGCCCAGATCCTGGAGGGCACTACACGGCCCGAGTATTGGGTGATCCTGCACGAGAACGCGATCCTCACCCCAGTAGGCGGTCCGGCGACCATGGCGGAACAGCTAGACCACATCGCAGCCCTGATCCGGAACCGATGGGTGCTGGTGACCGTCCTGCCGCGCGAGGTCGGCGCACACGCGCACATGACCGGCACGCTCAAGCTCATGGAGTTCGCGGACCAGCCGCCAACGGCCTATACGGAGACGGAGTTTTCGGGGACGCTCCTCGACGATCCGGCGGTGGTGAAGCAGGCACAGCACACCTACGATCTGCTCAGGGTCGCCACGCTGTCGCCGGAGGCGTCCCTCGCACGGATCGAGTCGGCGGCGGAGGACTACAGACGATGCGCGAGTACGACCTGACCAACGCCAACTGGTTCAAGAGCTCCTACAGCAACGGGTCCGGCGGCGACTGCGTCGAAGTCTCGTACGACTTCACGGACGCCTCTTGGCGCAAGAGCAGCTACAGCAACGGCGAGGGCGGCGACTGCGTCGAGGTCCTGGACGACGTCCCCGGTGTCGTCCCCGTCCGGGACAGCAAGAACCCCGGCCCCGTCCTCGTCGTCCCCGCCGCCGCCTGGACCGCCTTCGTCGCGGGCGTGCGGAGATGACGACGGCCCCGTCCATACCCGTCGTCCAGGGCGCGAAGAAGACCTAGCTCCAGCTCGACGGCGACGCACCGCTCCTGAGCCGGCCGTACGCGGATCATCAAGCGGGGGCCGTACGGCCTGCTCGGCGTGGTCCTCGTCGCGTGCGTGCTCGTCTGCGTCCTCGGGGACCCGTCCGCCCTGCTCGCGGTCGTCTCCGGGGGCGTCGCGGACCCGGCGGGCCTGGTCCGCAGCGTGTCCACCTGGCCGGGCGGTACGGCCGTCAAGGTCAGCTACGACCCCCGGGGCCCCGAGAACGTCGTCCTGACGGTCCTCGACCCCACGGCGCTCGACGGCTCCACCTAGTCACACTTATGGAAGTCATAAGGTGGACTTATGACCTCATAGACAGGGGCGGGGTACCGCTCCGGGCCGTGCATTATTTAGGGTGACCTAAGTGTCGGCGGCTCCGCCGCCATGTCGCTGCGAAGGGAACCCAGTCATGCCCCGCCCCCTCCGGGTCGCGATCGTCGGCGCCGGCCCCGCCGGAATCTACGCCGCCGATGCGCTGCTGAAGTCCGAGGCCGCCGCCGAGCCGGGCGTGTCGATCGACATCTTCGAGCGGATGCCGGCGCCCTTCGGCCTCATCCGCTACGGCGTCGCCCCCGACCACCCGCGCATCAAGGGCATCATCACCGCGCTCCACCAGGTCCTCGACAAGCCGCAGGTCCGCCTGTTCGGCAACGTCGACTACGGCACCGACGTGCACCTGGACGACCTGCGCTCCTTCTACGACGCCGTGGTCTTCTCGACCGGCGCCATGGCGGACCGCGAGCTGAGGATCCCCGGCGTGGAGCTGGACGGCTGCCTCGGCGCCGCCGACTTCGCCTCCTGGTACGACGGCCACCCGGACGTCCCGCGCACCTGGGACCTGTCGGCCGAGAAGGTCGCCGTCCTCGGCGTCGGCAACGTGGCCCTCGACATCGCCCGCATCCTGGCGAAGACGGCGGACGAGCTGCTGCCGACCGAGATCCCGGCCAACGTCTACGAGGGCCTGAAGGCCAACAAGGCCCTGGAAGTCCACGTCTTCGGCCGTCGCGGCCCGGCGCAGGCGAAGTTCAGCCCCATGGAGCTGCGCGAGCTGGACCACTCCCCCACCATCGAGGTCATCGTCAACCCCGAGGACATCGACTACGACGAGGGCTCGATCGCGGACCGCCGCAAGAACAAGCAGACCGACATGGTCGCGAAGACCCTGGAGAACTGGGCGATCCGCGACGTCGGCGAGCGCCCGCACAAGCTCTTCCTGCACTTCTTCGAGTCCCCGGTCGAGGTCCTCGGCGAGGACGGCAAGGTCGTCGGCCTGCGCACCGAGCGCACCGAGCTGGACGGCACGGGCAACGTCAAGGGCACCGGGAAGACCACCGACTGGGACGTCCAGGCCGTCTACCGCGCGGTCGGCTACCTCTCGGACGAGCTGCCCAAGCTCCCGTGGGACGCCGTCAGCGGCACCGTCCCGGACCGGGGCGGACGGGTCGTCCAGGAGAACGGCGAGCACCTGGCGTCGACCTACGTCACCGGCTGGATCCGGCGCGGCCCGGTCGGCCTCATCGGCCACACCAAGGGTGACGCCAACGAGACCGTGGCGAACCTCCTGGACGACTTCGCGAACGGGCGCCTGCTCGACCCGGCCGCCCCGGAGACGGACGCGGTCGTGGCCTTCCTGGAGGGCAGGGGCGTCACGTACACGACGTGGGAGGGCTGGTACGCCCTCGACGCCGCAGAGAAGGCGCTCGGCGAGCCGCAGGGCCGCGAGCGCGTGAAGATCGTGGAGCGCGAGGACATGCTGCGCGCGAGCGGCGCGATCGAGTAGTCGTCGCTCCGGTACGTCGACCGCGAGGGCCCGGAGGGGATCCGGGTCCTCGCGGAGTCGTTTCCCCCGGCCGCTCCCGGCCTCAGGAGACGGTCCGCGCGGAGGTGAGCAGCCGGACGGTGTCGTCCGGGGGCAGCGAGAGCGCGGTGCCGACGGTGCCGAGGACCTCCATCTCGGCCGGGCTGTACGGGCCGTCGGCGAGGGCGATCCGGGCGGCCTGGACGAGGATCGACTCCCGGCCGGAGGAAGCCAGGTGCGGGGAGAGCGGCTCCAGGGCCTCGTGGAGCTCGATCGCGAGGAGCGTGCCCTCCGGGTTCACCTCGGGCATGAAGCGCCCCGTGTCGGCCTCCAGGGCCTCGACGAGGTCGACGAGCTGGACGGCCGTGCACTCCGCGAAACCGGCGGACCGGACCGCGCTGACGGCCCGGTCCAGGACGGCGCGGGAGTCGGTGCCGCCGGCCGCGAGGACGGCCAGGGCGACGGTGTGCACGCCGTCCCGCAGCATCGCGGAGAAACGGCTGGTCGTCGGGCGGTCGAGCACCTCCGTACCGAAGTGCGTGTGACAGGCCGCGCACTCGACGACGGGGCCCGTACAGCCCCGGGGCAGGACGGGGACGCCCAGGACGGCGAACCTGCGGCGGCCGGTGCGCCGCCGGTAGTTGCGGTCGCCCCCGCACTCCTCGCAGAAGAACTCGCCGTCCCCCACGGTGTTCCAGGAGGTGCGGATCCCGCAGATGCCCACTTTCCCACCACGTGAATTCCGGGCAGACCGCATACGCACCTCCTCGACGCCCCGGCAGCACTGCCGGCGTGGGCGTGATGTTAGCCACATCCTTGATGTGGCGTCAGCACCCCGTCGTCAGATCACCGTGGAGATGGCCGAGACACGTCACCGTTCGAAAGACTTCGCGAAGACTTCACGAAGGCCCCGGGGAGGGCCTCAGGAGGCGCGGCGGCGGCGCTTCGCGAAGGCCAGGAGGCCTCCGCCGGCGAGGACGGCGGCGGCCGCGGCGCCGATGACGCCGGGTCCGACGGACGAACCGGTCGTCGCGAGATCACCCTCCGGAGTGGCGGACGGAGCCGGGGTGGTGGGGGTCTCCTCCGGGGTGCCGGCAGGTGCGGTGGTGGACGGCGTCCCCGAGGGGGTGGCGGGGGCGGTGGTGGACGGCGTCTCCGCGGGGGTGCCCGGGGTCGTCGCGGGGGCCGTGGGGGTGGTGGTGGCCGTCGGGGTGGGGACGGGGGTCTCGGTCGGCTTCGGGGGCTCGGGGGTGACGACCGGGCCGGGGGTGGTCCCGCCCGGCAGGCAGCCGGTGAAGTTCATCCGGTGGGTCTCGGCGCCGGGGACGGTCGTCAGGGACTCGGCGACGACGGAGCCGTTGACGTGGCCGGGGCCGTAGCCCGCGCCCCCCATGGAGACGGCGGCGTTGGGGGCGAGGATCGTGCCGGGCCAGGAGGAGTAGTTCTTCTTGACGGTCTCGGCCTGCGGGAAGTTCCACAGCAGCCGGGAGCGGACCTGCTTGAAGGCGTCGCTGCCCGAGTCGTAGTCGTCCTGCACGAAGCCGTCGGCCTTCTCGTCCCAGATCCACACGCCGTACGTCGGCTTGGCGTGCATGTCGTACGAGCCGCCGAGCACGTTGACGAGGGTGGAGGAGCCGGCCGGGACCTTGAGCGATATCGCGCCGGCCTTCTCCAGGTCGGAGGCGCTCACGGCGAAGACGTTCAGCTTCGCGTCGGTGCCGGTGAGGAAGACGCCCTGTCCGCTCGGGTCGGCGGAGACCTCGCCGTTGGGCTCGACGCCCGCCCAGCCGGCGGAGAGCCTGCGCAGCTCCGTGAACTCCTTGCCGAAGTCGACCGGGGAGGCGCCGGTCTTCACCTTGTCGCCGTCGACGCCGAAGCCCTGGCCGGGGGTGGAGCGGTCGACGACCTCGCCCGCGACGCCGGTGCCCTTGTCGAGGACGACGTTGTTGGCGTACAGGGTGCCGCCGACGACGACGCTGTGGCCGCCGGGCAGCTTCGCGAGGTCGGCGGCGGTCAGGCGGCTGCCGACGGAGAAGCCCGAGGGCTTCGCCGGGTCGCCGAAGTACGCGTCGCCGCCGACCGCGACCGCGCCCTCGGAGTCCGAGTGGCGCACGGAGTCCTTCTCGACGAACTCGGCGTACAGGCCCGCCGTGCCGAGCGGGTTCGTCACGCACTCCCCGGCGGTGGCGGCGGAAGCGGCGGGGGCCCAGCCGAGGGCGGCGCCGGTCACGGCGAGAACGGTGGCCACGGCAGAGGTCGTGCGCATGCGAAACTCCAGGTCGGGGAGGGGTGGAGGGGCATGTGGGGGGTGTCCGTGGGGGGGATGCGCCGACCATCCGCCATTCGACGATCTTCCGTCAACCCACCTCATACGACCTGGTTTCCGGCATCGCGGGACGATCTTCCTTAACTGAGGATAAAACCGTGACGCGGCTCACATTTCAGTACGGACACGACACTGCCCCGCACCCTCCGGAGGGTGCGGGGCAGCGGTGTCGGGGCAGGTCAGCGGGCGGAGCGGTTGACCGCCGAGATGACCGCCTTCAGGGAGGCGCGGGTCGTGTTGGCGTCGATGCCGATGCCCCACAGGACCTTGCCGTCGATGGCGCACTCGATGTACGAGGCGGCCTGCGCGGAGGCGCCCTCGCTCATCGTGTGCTCCTGGTAGTCCAGCAGGCGGGCGTCGACGCCGACGGCCTGCAGCGCGGCGAAGAAGGCCGAGATCGGACCGTTGCCGGAGCCGGTCAGGACGGTGTCGACGCCGTCCACGACCGCCTCGACGGTCAGGGTGTCCGTGCCGTCCGTGTCGGAGGTGGTCTGGCCGGAGCGCAGCTGGATGCGACCCCAGGCGTTGTCCGGGTTGGGCAGGTACTCGTCCTGGAAGACGGCCCAGATCGCGGCCGGCGTGACCTCGCCGCCCTCGCTGTCGGTCTTCTGCTGGATGATCCGCGAGAACTCGATCTGCATCCGGCGGGGCAGGTCCAGCTTGTGGTCGTTCTTCAGGACGTACGCGATGCCGCCCTTGCCGGACTGCGAGTTGACCCGGATGACGGCCTCGTAGGAGCGGCCGACGTCCTTGGGGTCGATCGGCAGGTACGGGACGGCCCACTCGATGTCGTCCACGGTCTTGCCCCGGGCGGCCGCGTCGGCCTCCATGGCGTCGAAGCCCTTCTTGATGGCGTCCTGGTGGGAGCCGGAGAAGGCGGTGTAGACCAGGTCGCCCGCGTAGGGGTGGCGCGGGTGGACCTCCATCTGGTTGCAGTACTCGCTGGTGCGGCGGATCTCGTCGATCTGCGAGAAGTCGATCTGCGGGTCGACGCCCTGGCTGAACAGGTTCATGCCCAGGGTCACCAGGTCGACGTTGCCGGTGCGCTCGCCCTGGCCGAACAGGCAGCCCTCGACGCGGTCGGCGCCGGCCATGACGGCCAGCTCGGCCGCCGCCACGGCGGTGCCGCGGTCGTTGTGCGGGTGGGCGGACAGGCAGACGTACGCGCGGCGGGTCAGGTTCCGGGACATCCACTCGAACCGGTCCGCGTGCGTGGACGGCGTCGAACGCTCCACGGTGGCGGGCAGGTTGAGGATGATCTCGCGGCCCGGGCCCGGCTGCCAGACGTCGCAGACGGCCTCGCAGACCTCCAGGGCGAAGTCCAGCTCGGTGTCGGTGAAGATCTCGGGGCTGTACTGGTAGCCGAAGGTCGTCTCCGGGCCCAGCAGCTTCTCCGCGTACTCCATCACCAGGCGCGTGCCGTCCACGGCGATCTGCTTGATGTCCTCCTTCGAACCGCGGAAGACGACCCGGCGGAAGGTGGGCGCGGTGGCGTTGTACAGGTGGACGGTGGCCCGCTTCGCTCCGACCAGGGACTCCACGGTCCGCTCGATCAGGTCCTCGCGGGCCTGGGTCAGGACGGAGATGGTGACGTCGTCCGGGATCGCGCCCTCTTCGATGATGGAGCGCACGAAGGCGAAGTCGGTCTCGCCGGAGGACGGGAAGCCGACCTCGATCTCCTTGTAGCCCATGCGTACGAGCAGGTCGAACATCTCGCGCTTGCGGGCCGGGGACATCGGGTCGATCAGGGCCTGGTTGCCGTCGCGCAGGTCGGTGGACAGCCAGCGGGGGGCCTGGGTGATGCGCCGGTCGGGCCAGGTGCGGTCGGGGATCCCGACGGCCTCGTACCGGCCGTACTTGTGGATCGGCATCCCGGACGGCTTCTGCAGCGGGGCCTCGTTGGTGACGGGCGTGGGGCGGCCGATGAACGGGGACTGCGACATTGCGTGGGGCTCCTCGGGTCCAGCTGGGAGAAGGACGGCCGACTGTCGAACGCAACACCAGGTCCCGCGGGGAGGGGGTCGGCCTACGACTACAGGCCCTCGCCGCGGCAGCTAAGGAGAAGCAGCCCGAAACGCATGATGTGCCGCAGCTTAGCCCAGGGACGGTACGAGCGGACGTCCCGTTCCAGTATGCGGGACACGCGCGGAATCAAACTCGAACAGTGACGGATCACTCCATTTCGCCAATCCTTCGCCTCTCCCGGTGACAGCACGATCACGCCCTGTCACATTGCTGGAATGAGCGCACACACGCCTGTCTTCTGTTCGATCGTCCCGCCGCACCTCCTGGAGCACCTGGCGCGGTCCTCCGACGCCGCCGTGGCGGCCACCGCCCGCCGCACCCTGGCCGCGGACGCCTCGGCCCGCTCCGCCCGGGTGCTGTCGCGGCCGGCCCCGCCCCCGACGGCCGCCTCCCGCGCCGCCGCCATGCCGCACCGCACCGTCCACGACTGCCGGCACGGCACCGACCTGCCGGGCGCGAAGGTCCGCGACGAGGGCGGGGAGGCGACCGGCGACGCCTCCGTGAACCGCGCGTACGCGGGCCTCGGCGCCACCTTCGACCTCTTCCTGAACGCCTTCGGGCGCGACTCGATCGACGGCTCCGGACTGCCGCTGACCGCCTCCGTCCACTACGACCGGGACTACGCCAACGCCTTCTGGAACGGCGAGCAGATGGTGTTCGGGGACGGCGACGACGAGATCTTCCTCGACTTCACCCTGCCCGTGGACGTCATCGGCCACGAACTGGCCCACGGCTTCACCCAGTACACGGCGAACCTGGAGTACTTCAGCCAGTCCGGCGCCCTCAACGAGTCGGTCTCGGACGTCTTCGGCTCCCTCGTGAAGCAGTACGCCCTCGGGCAGAGCGCCGAGGAGGCGGACTGGCTCATCGGCGAGGGCCTCTTCCACCCGGACGTGCGGGGCAGGGCGCTGCGCTCCATGAAGGCCCCGGGCACGGCGTACGACGACGACGTCCTCGGCAAGGACCCGCAGCCCGCACACATGGACGACTACGTCCGCACGAGCGGCGACAACGGCGGGGTGCACATCAACTCCGGCATCCCCAACCACGCCTTCTACCTGGCGGCGACCGAGCTGGGCGGCAACGCCTGGGAGCGGGCCGGGCGGATCTGGTACGACGTGATGACCGGCGGCGCCCTCACCCCGGAGACCCGCTTCGCCGAGTTCGCGGCGGCGACGGCGAAGGCCGCGAAGGACCGGTACGGCGACGGGGCGGAGATCCAGGCCGTCCTCAAGTCCTGGGCCGCCGTGGGCGTGCCGGTGGACTGAGCCGGGGTAGAGGAACGCTCATGCGGATTCGAGTGCGGCGCACGGGCGGTTTCGCGGGCATCGAGCGGTCGGCGGAGGTGGACACGGCGGACCGCCCCGACGCCGGGGAGTGGGCCGTCCTGACAGAAGCGGTCCTCGCGGCCGACGGGGGCGGTGACGGCTCCCGCGTCCCGGACGGCTTCTCGTACGAGATCACCGTCGACGGCCGCACGGTCCGCTGCGGCGACCCGAACCTGACGGAAGCACAGAGGACCCTCGTCACGAGGGTCCTCGAGGAAGGCGCGTGACTGCTCACGGCCTTCAGAAGCCGAGCTTCCTGAGCTGCTTGGGGTCCCGCTGCCAGTCCTTCGCGACCTTCACGTGGAGGTCGAGGAAGACCGGGGTGCCGAGGAGGGCCTCGATGTGCTTGCGGGACTTCATGCCGACCTCCTTCAGGCGGCTGCCCTTGGGGCCGATGATGATGCCCTTCTGGCTGGGACGCTCGATGTACACGTTGGCGTGGATGTCGAGCAGCGGCCGGTCCGCCGGGCGGTTCTCGCGGGGGATCATCTCCTCCACGACCACCGCGATGGAGTGCGGCAGCTCGTCCCGTACGCCTTCGAGCGCGGCCTCGCGGATCAGCTCCGCGACCATGACCTGTTCGGGCTCGTCCGTGAGGTCGCCCTCCGGGTAGAGCGGCGGGGACTCGGGGAGCAGCGGGATCAGCAGGTCCGCGACGAGCTGGACCTGCTTGCCGCCGACGGCCGAGACGGGGACGATCTGCTGCCACTCGAAGCCCAGCTCCTTGCCGAGCTGGTCGACGGCGATGAGCTGCTCGGCGAGCGTCTTGGAGTCGACCAGGTCGGTCTTGGTGACGATCGCGACCTTGGGCGTCTTCCTGATCTCCGCCAGTTCCTTGGCGATGAAGCGGTCGCCGGGGCCGAGCTTCTGGTCGGCGGGCAGGCAGAAGCCGATCACGTCGACCTCGGCCCAGGTGGTGCGCACGACGTCGTTGAGCCGCTCGCCCAGGAGGGTGCGCGGCTTGTGGAGGCCGGGGGTGTCGACCAGGATCAGCTGCGCGTCGGGGCGGTGCACGATGCCCCGGACGGTGTGCCGGGTGGTCTGCGGCCGGTTCGAGGTGATGGCCACCTTCTGGCCGACCAGAGCGTTCGTGAGGGTGGACTTGCCCGCGTTGGGGCGGCCGACGAAGCAGGCGAAGCCGGCCCGGTGGACGGCTTCGGTTTCTTGGTTGCGAGCGCTCATGGGGGCCATTGTCCCCGATGAGCGCCCGCGCCACGCACCCAGTGGGTGCGGAGGGGCCGGCGGCGCGCCTCAGCCGGCCGTGACGGCCTGCCGCAGGCGCCCGTCCGGGCCCGCGAGCAGGACCGGGGTCTCCGGGCCGCCCAGGTCCCGCACGGCCGCGCGGTCCTCGTCCGAGGGCGCCTCGGCGGTGGTCACGACGGCCGCCGCCTCCAGGGACTCGGCACCGCTGGCCACCGCCATCGCGACGGCGGTCCGCAGGGCGCTCAGCCGGAGCGAGTCGAGGGCCACGGTCCCGGCCACGTAGGTCCGGCCGGTCTCGTCGCGGACGGCCGCGCCCTCGGCCACGCCGTTGCGGGCCCGCGCGCTCCGCGCGAGGGTGATGATCTTGAGGTCCTCGGCGCCGAGGTCGCCGTGCTCGCTGCTGAGTGTCATGGACCGAGCATAGGTCGGGCCCCGGCCCGGCCCCGGGTCAGGGGCGGTCGAGACGGAGCCGTACCGCCTTCGGCAGGCCGGCGACGACGAGGTCGTACGAGTCCTCGACCAGCTCCCGGACCGTGGGGGCCGGGAGCTCGCCGACGGTCACGGTGTTCCAGTGCCGCTTGTTCATGTGGTACCCGGGGGCGATCGCCGGGTGCTCCTCGCGGAGCCGCACGGCCTCGTCCGGGTCGCACTTGAGGTTGACCTTCAGCGGCTCGGAGTCGAGCGCCGAGAGCGCGAACAGCTTCCCGGCCACCTTGAAGACGGAGGTCTCCGGGCCGAAGGGGAACTCCTCCGTCGCGTCGCCGAACTCCAGACAGAGGGCGCGCAGCTCGTCGGGGGTCACTCGGACTCCTTCTCCGCCCCGACCGGCTCCACCGGCTCCACGAGCACCGTGACGATCTTGTTCCGGCGGCCGGCCGGGGACTCGGCGGTCAGCCGCAGCGAGCGCCCGTCGGGCAGCTCCACGACGGACTTCGCGCCCGGGATGGGGACGCGGCCGAGGGCCTTGGCGAGCAGGCCGCCGACGGTCTCCACGTCCTCGTCGTCGTACTCGTCGGGGCCCAGGCCGTAGAGCTCGCCGAGGTCGCCGATGTCGAGGCGGGCGGTGACCCGGTACCGGTCCTCGCCGAGCTCCCGGACGGGCGGCAGCTCCCGGTCGTACTCGTCGGTGATCTCGCCGACGATCTCCTCCAGGATGTCCTCGATGGTGACGATGCCGGCCGTGCCGCCGTACTCGTCGACGACGACGGCCACGTGGTTGCGCTCCCGCTGCATCTCGCGCAGCAGGTCGCCGGCGTTCTTGGTGTCGGGCACGAAGGCGGCGGGCCGCATCGCGGTCGACACCAGGTCGGACTCCGACTCCCGGTTGACGTGGGTCCGGCGGGCCAGGTCCTTCAGGTACACGATGCCGACGATGTCGTCCTCGTTCTCGCCGGTGACCGGGATCCGGGAGAAGCCGGAGCGCAGCGCGAGGGTGAGGGCCTGGCGGACGGTCTTGTACCGCTCGATGCAGATCAGGTCGGTGCGGGGCACCATCACCTCGCGCACCAGGGTGTCGCCCAGCTCGAAGACGGAGTGCACCATGCGGCGCTCGTCGTCCTCGATCAGCGACTCCTGCTCGGCGAGGTCGACCAGGGCCCGCAGCTCGGCCTCGGAGGCGAAGGGGCCCTTGCGGAAGCCCTTGCCGGGGGTGAGCGCGTTGCCGATGAGGATCAGGAGCTGCGGGATCGGGCCCATGATCCTGGCCAGCGGCACCAGGACGTACGCGGCGGCCGTCGCCGTGTTCAGCGGGTGCTGGCGGCCGATGGTGCGCGGCGAGACGCCGACGGCCACGTACGAGACGAGGACCATGACGGCGATGGCGACGAGGAGCGCCTCCCAGGTCTCCGGGAAGGCCTCCAGGCAGGCGTACGTGACGAGGACGCCGGCCGCCATCTCGCAGGCGACGCGGACCAGCAGCGCCACGTTGAGGTAGCGGGTCGGGTCGGAGGCGACCCGGGCGAGCTTCTCGGCCCCGCGCCGCCCGGACCGCACGGCCTCGGCGGCGCGGAAGGCGGAGATCCGGGCGAGACCGGCCTCGGCGCAGGCGGCGAGCCAGGCCACGACGACCAGGGCGACCGCCCCGAGGATCAGCGAAACGTCCATCGGGGTCAGGAGACGGTCGGCGCCGGGGAGGGGCCGGTCAGGCCCTTCTCCGCGCGCCAGCCGTCGACGATCGCCGCCTGGAGGCCGAACATCTCGGCCTTCTCGTCGGGCTCCTCGTGGTCGTACCCGAGGAGGTGCAGCACTCCGTGGACGGTGAGGAGCTGGAGCTCCTCGTCCATGGAGTGCTGCGTCGGCGCGTCCTTGCCCTGCTGGGTGGCCACCTCGGGGCAGAGCACGATGTCGCCGAGGAGTCCCTGCGGGGGCTCCGCTTCGTCCTTCGCCGGCGGACGCAGCTCGTCCATCGGGAAGGACATGACGTCCGTGGGGCCGGGCAGGTCCATCCACTGGATGTGGAGCTGCTCCATCGCCTCCGCGTCCACGACGATCACCGAGAGCTCGGAGAGGGGGTGGATGCGCATGCGCGCGAGCGCGTAGCGGGCGATGTCGAGGATCGACTGCTCGTCGACCTCGGTGCCGGACTCGTTGTTGACGTCGATCGACATGGCGGTTCTGTGACTACTTCCCGTTGCGGCCGTTGCGGCTGTCGTACTGCTCGTACGCGTCGACGATACGGCCGACGAGCTTGTGCCGGACGACATCCTGCGACGTGAGCGTGGAGAAGTGGACGTCCTGGACCCCGTCGAGGATGTCGCGGACCTGCCGCAGACCGCTCTTCGTCCCGTTCGGCAGGTCGACCTGGGTGATGTCACCGGTGATGACGATCTTCGAGTCGAAGCCGAGGCGGGTGAGGAACATCTTCATCTGCTCGGGGTTCGTGTTCTGCGCCTCGTCCAGGATGATGAACGCGTCATTAAGGGTGCGACCCCTCATGTACGCCAGGGGCGCGACCTCGATCGTCCCGCTCGCCATGAGCTTGGGGATCGAGTCCGGGTCGAGCATGTCGTGCAGGGCGTCGTAGAGCGGGCGCAGGTACGGGTCGATCTTCTCGTAGAGCGTGCCCGGCAGGAAGCCGAGCCGCTCGCCCGCCTCGACGGCGGGTCTGGTCAGGATGATCCGGTTGACCTGCTTGGACTGCAGGGCCTGGACCGCCTTGGCCATGGCGAGGTAGGTCTTGCCGGTGCCCGCGGGGCCGATGCCGAAGACGATCGTGTGCTTGTCGATGGCGTCGACGTACCGCTTCTGGTTGAGCGTCTTGGGGCGGATCGTGCGTCCCCGGCTGGAGAGGATGTTCTGCGTGAGCACCTCGGCGGGGGTCTCCTCGCCGCCCTCCGCCGATCCGTCCCCGCTCGCCCTGAGCATGGCGATCGAGCGTTCCACTGCGTCCTCCGTCATCGGCTGACCGGTGCGGAGCACCAGCATCATCTCGTCGAACAGGCGCTGGATCAGGGCGACTTCCGCCGCGTCGCCGACCACGCTGACCTGGTTGCCCCGGACGTGGATGTCGGTGTCCGGGAAGGAGCGCTCGATCACACGGAGCAGGGCGTCCCCGGAGCCGAGGAGGCTCACCATCGGATGCTTGGCGGGGACGGTGAAGTGGGCGCGGGCCTGTCCGTGCGCCCCGTCGTGGGGCGCTCCGTCGTGGGCTGTGGGTGTGTGAGTCATGGGCCGGCACTGTGGCCTGCACATACCTCCCGTCGCAGGGTTCTCGCTGCTCGACAACCTCTCGGCCCCCAAGCCTACGACCTGGTACCGACAAGGCCTAAGGGGTTTGCGGAGGGTCGTTCGAGTGGCGTGCCTTCCTTCGAGGGCGCGGTCTACGAGGCGGCCGCGCGGAAGCCGATCGTCGGGACCGCCCGGCGCAGCGGCCAGGGGCGGCCGGGGGCGGGCAGGAGGCGCTCCAGGAAGGCGTAGCGGCCGCGCAGGGCCTCGGGGTCCTGCCGGGCGTCGCCCTGGGCCCGCTGCCACCAGGCGGCGATCTCGTCCCAGGTGGGGGCGGAGAGGGAGCCGCCGAACTCCTGGACGGAGAGGGCGGCGGTGAGCCCGGCGAAGGCGAGCCGGTCGGCGAGGGGCCAGTCGGCGAGGGTGCCGGTGACGAAACCGGCCACGAAGACGTCCCCGGCGCCGGTCGGGTCGAGGGCGGAGACCTGGATGGCCGGGACCTCGGCGGTCTCGCCGGTGGCGCCGTCGACGGCGTAGGCGCCCTCGGCGCCGAGGGTGACCACCGCGTAGCGGACCTTGTCGGCGAGGGCGCGGGCGGCGGCCCGGGGGCAGTCGGTGCGGGTGTAGCGCATCGCCTCGGCGGCGTTGGGCAGGAACGCCTCGCAGTGCTCCAGGTCGGGGAGGGCCGCCAGGTCCCAGCGGCCGGTGTCGTCCCAGCCGACGTCGGCGAAGACCTTGGCCCCGGCGCGGGCGGCCTGAGCGACCCACTCCTCGGGGCGGCCGGGGGCCAGGGAGGCGACGGCCGCGCGCGCGTGCGGCGGGCAGGCGGGCAGGGCGCCGTCGGACGGCGGGGCCTCGTGGCCGTGGGAGACCATCGTGCGCTCGCCCTCGTAGGCCATGGAGACGGTGACCGGGGAGTGCCAGCCGGGGACCGTGCGGGAGAAGGAGAGGTCGATGCCCTCGCCCTGCTCCAGGGCGTCCCAGCAGTACTCGCCGTAGTGGTCGTCGCCGAAGGCGGCGGCGAGGGAGGTGTGCAGGCCGAGGCGGGCGAGGGCGGTGGCCATGTTGGCGACGCCGCCGGGGCTGGAGCCCATGCCGCGGGCCCAGGACTCGGTGCCGCGGACGGGGGCGCTGTCGAGGCCGGTGAAGATGATGTCCAGGAAGACCGTGCCGGTCAGGAAGACGTCGCAGGCGGGGTCGGTGGGCTCGCGCAGGCGCTCCAGCGGGTCGACCCCGGCGTCGTGGTGCGGCTGCTCTCCCCTGGCTGTGGTCACGGCGGACTCCCCGGTCGCGGTGCGGATCCGCCCAGTGTGCCCGATGGGGGGTGGGAGGTGGCTGGGACTCACGGGGAGGAACGCCTGCGGCGGGCTTTCTTCCCCCACCCCGCCCCGCCTACGCCCCGCCACCCCCGAACTCGTACGCCTCCACCTCCGCCAGATACCGCTCCCTCCGCTCCTCCTCGTCCTCGAGGAACGACGCCCTGAAGGAGTTCCGGGCCAGCTCCCGGAGCTGGTCCTCCGTGAGGCCGAGCGCGTCGCGGACGCCGTCGTAGTTGTCGCCCGCGTAGCCCCCGAAGTAGGCGGGGTCGTCGGAGTTGACGGTGACGAGGAGGCCCGCCGACATCATCGCGCGGAGCGGATGGTCGGCGAGGGTGTCGATGACGCGGAGGCGGACGTTCGACAGGGGGCAGAGGGTGAGCGGGACCCGCTCGCGGGCGAGGCGGGCGACGAGGTCGGGGTCGTCCATGCAGCGCAGGCCGTGGTCGATCCGCTCGACGCCGAGGACGTCGAGCGCCTCGCGGACGTACGCCGCGGGACCCTCCTCGCCCGCGTGGGCGACGCGTCGCAGGCCGAGCCGGGCGGCCTCCTCGTACACCTCGCGGAACTTGGCAGGCGGGTGGCCGACCTCGGCCGAGTCGAGGCCGACGCCGGTGATGCGGTCCAGGTACGGCTTCGCGGCCTCCAGGGTGGCGAGGGCCGACTCGGCGGACTCGTCGCGCAGGAAGCACATGATGAGCCGGGTGGAGATCCCGTACCGTTCCTCGGCGCGGTCGAGGGAGGCGGTCAGGCCCTCGATCACGGTGCCGATCGGGACGCCGCGGGCGGTGTGCGCCTGCGGGTCGAAGAAGATCTCGGCGTGCCGGACGCCCTGGGCCGCGGCCCGCTCCAGATAGGCGTCGGCGAGTTCGGTGAAGTCCCCGGCGGTGCGCAGGACCGCCATCAGGCCGTAGTACAGGTCCAGGAAGGACTGGAGGTCGCTGAAGCGGTACGCCTCGCGCAGGGCTTCGGTGTCCGCGTACGGCAGGGTGACGCCGTTGCGCGCGGCGAGCGCGAAGGCCAGCTCGGGTTCGAGGGTGCCTTCGATGTGGAGGTGCAGTTCTGCCTTCGGTACGGGCATGTTCACGTTCGTTTCGGTACGGGGACCCGCATGAGGTCCTGGGCAATGCTCAGCTCGCCGTCGAACCCGGCCGTCCGCGCCTGCCGTTCGAACGCGGCGGGATCGTGGTAGCGCTGCGAGAAGTGGGTGAGGACCAGGTGCCGCACGCCCGCGTCCCGGGCGACCGCGGCGGCCTGTCCGGCCGTCAGGTGGCCGTGGTCGGTGGCGAGGCGGACGTCCTCGTCGAGGAAGGTCGACTCGATGACGAGCATGTCGGCGCCCTCGGCGAGGACGTGCACGCCGTCGCAGAGCCGGGTGTCCATGACGAAGGCGAAGCGCTGCCCGCGCCGGACCTCGCTGACCTCGTCGAGGGTGACGCCGTTCAGGACGCCGTCGCGCTGGATCCGGCCCACGTCGGGCCCCTGGATGCCGTGCGCGGCGAGCCGCTCGGGCAGGATGCGGCGCCCGTCGGGCTCGACGAGCCGGTAGCCGTACGACTCGACCGGGTGCGAGAGCCGGTGCGCCTCCAGGGTGTAGGCGTCGGTGACGGCGAGCGGTCCGTCGGCGGTGACGGGCGCCTCGACCAGTTCCACGGTCTCGCGGTAGGCCGTGGCGTACCGCAGCCGCTCGAAGAAGCGCTGTCCGCTCGCCGGGTAGTGGGCGGTGACCGGGTGCGGGACCTGGTCGAGGTTGATCCGCTGGATCACCCCGGCCAGACCGAGCGAGTGGTCGCCGTGGAAGTGCGTGACGCAGATCCGGTCGAGGTCGTGCGCGGCGACTCCGGCCCGGAGCATCTGGCGCTGGGTGCCCTCGCCTGGGTCGAACATGATGCCCCCGCCGTCCCAGCGCAGCAGGTAGCCGTTGTGGTTGCGGTGCCGGGTCGGGACCTGGCTCGCGGTCCCGAGGACGACCAGTTCGCGTACGGACACGGCTTATCCGGGGGGCCAGTTGAGGCCGCGGCCGCCCAGCACGTGCGCGTGGACGTGGAAGACGGTCTGGCCCGCGCCCGCGCCGGTGTTGAGGACGACCCGGTAGCCGGTGCCGTCGGTCTTCTCCTGAGCGGCGACCTCGCCGGCCTCGCGCAGCAGGTCGGCGGCGACGTCCGGCGCGCCGGCCGCGAGGGAGGCGGCGTCCGGATAGTGGAGGCGGGGGATCACCAGGACGTGGGTGGGCGCCTGCGGGTTGATGTCGCGGAACGCGACGGTCGTCTCCGTCTCGCGCACGATCGTCGCGGGCACCTCCCCCGACACGATCTTGCAGAACAGACAGTCGCCCTGCGGCTCTCCGGCCATGCTCCGGGCCTCCTCGCCTCCGTAGATCAGTACAGGCGCATGCTATCGGCCACCGACGACGGTCCCTTTCCTCCGGCCCGGCCGGTGCTTCTCCTCCGGCCCGGTCAGTCCTTCGGCGCGCGCCGGTTCAGGAACGAGCGGCTCACCCAGTACGTGATGACCACGCCCCAGAACAGCGGCGCCCCGAGCCCGCCGACCACGCCCGCGTCGAGGGACCACAGGGCCGTCGTCGCCACCGAGTGGAGCCCGAGCAGCCCCACGGCCGTCGCCATGGCGATCACCGGCCGGCAGCCGCGCGCCACGAGCAGCAGCGGGCGGCGCAGCCGGGGCGGCAACCGGCGGCCCATCCACAGCACCCAGCCGCCCCAGGCGCCGACGAGGATCGCCGTGCCGATCAGGAACTGGACGACCGCGCCGGTCCCGGTCCCGCCGGTGCGGACGGCGGCGGTGGCGTACACGGAGGCGATGAAGCCGATCAGGGCGACCCAGCGGGCCCCGGCGACGGTGTTCCAGGCCATGGCCTCCAGGTTGTAGCGGGCCTTGCGGTCCTGGAGGTCGAGCGCGGCGGAGGCGACGAACCCCTCGGCGGCCTGCGTCCACGCCCCGCGCCGGAACCAGCGGCGCCGCAGCCGGAGCAGCGAGAGGTTGTTGTGGGCCTCGCTGCTCTGCGGGTTGAGGCGCAGCGTCGTCTCGTACGCCCGCTGCGCGGTGGCGTGGTCGCCCCGGCGCTGGGCGGTGAGGCCGACCAGGAAGTGGGCCGCGTCCTCCTCGGGCGCGAGGTGCACGGCGGTCCGGGCCGCCTCGTACGCCTCGACGGTACGCGCGGGCGTGCGGGCGTGTTCGCCGTGCTCCGCGAGGGCGGTGCCGAGCGCGTAGTGGGCGCCCCAGTACTGCGGGGCGAGCGCGACGGCGTGCCGGGCGGTGGACTCGGCCTCCTGGTACCGCTTCTGGGAGAGGAGGATCTGGACCCGCATCAGCCAGGCGCCGAGCAGTTCGGGCTCGGCGCGCAGCGCCCGGTCCACGGCGGCCAGGGCGGCGGGGTGGGCGTCGCCCCGGTGGTGGCAGCGGGCGAGCAGGACGAGGGCCTCGGCGTCCTCCGGGTCGGTCGCCAGGTGCTGGGCGGCGAGCGTCCCGGCCTGCTCGTACCGTCCGGCCTCGTACAGCGCCTCGGCGCGCCGCAGCGCGGTGCCGTGGGCGCCCCGGGCCTCCGCCCCGCTCACAGCTTGCGCTTCCGCTTGAGGTGGGCGAGCAGGTCGTCGTAGAGGCCGCCCTCGTTGGCGAACATGGCGACGTTCCGGGCGGCGGCGAACCACGGCTCCGTGGACGGCTTGATCTGCTTGGCCGCGCCGAGCAGGTCCTTGGTGGTGATCAGGCGTACGGAGCCGCTGCGGGCGGAGTCGAGGAGCGCGGCCTCGGCGGCCGTCTCGCAGACGTGGGCGAGGTCGGCGCCGGAGAAGTCCTCGGTGGCCTTGACGAGCTTGCCGAGGTCGACGGCCTCGATGGGCCGCTCGCGCAGGTGGTAGCGGAGGATCGCCTCGCGCGCGGCGGCGTCGGGCGGCAGCACGAGCAGGGTGCGGTCGAGGCGGCCGGGGCGGCGCAGGGCGATGTCCACGTCCCAGGGGACGTTGGTGGCGGCGAGGACGAAGACGCCCTCGTTCCCGGCGCCGCTCGCGATGCCGTCGAGTTCGGTGAGGAGCTGGTTGACGACGTTGCGCAGCCCGCTGTGGTGGGTGCGGGAGCGTTTGGCGCCGAGGGCGTCCAGCTCGTCGAGGAAGACGACGCAGGGGGCCTGGCGGCGGGCGGTCTCGAAGATGTCGTGGATGTTCTTCTCGGAGGCGCCGATCCACATGTCGAGGACGTCGGAGAGCGAGACGGTGAGGAAGCTCGCGCCGAGTTCGCCCGCGACGGCCCGCGCGATGAAGGTCTTGCCGCAGCCGGGCGGGCCGTAGAGGAGCAGGCCGCCGCGCAGCGACTTGCCGTACAGCCTGCGCAGTTCGGGGTTGCGCATGGGGGCGAGGAAGGCGGCCTCCAGGCGGTCCTTGACCTCGTCCATGCCGCCGACGTCGGCGAGGCGGACGGAGCCGGGGGCGTCGACGTCCCAGGCGGCCGCGTCCCCGGCGGTCCCGTCGCCGTCGGCGGCCTGCGGGTCCTCCAGGAAGCGGGGCCCGACGAGGTCCTGGACCTGCTGCTCGGCGGCGTCCCAGTCGAAGGAGGGGGCGGAACCGCTCGGGGCGGGCTCGTCCGGGGCGGGGGTTTCCGTGACGGCCGGGGCCTCCGCCGGTTCCGGAGCCGGGGCCGGTTCCGGGGCCGGGGCGGGGCGCTCCGCGACGGTCGGTGCGGGAGCCGCGGGCAGCCCCATCGCGCGGACCATCAGGGCGCGGGCGGCCGCGTCCCCGGGCGCGTGCTGGAGGGCGACGGCCGCCTCGGCGACGGCCTCGTCGTTGCGTCCCTCCGCGAGGAGGAGTTCGGCGAAGTGGAGGCGCAGGGGTACGTCACCGGGGGCGGCGGCCACGGCGGCGCGGAGACTGCGGATCAGGGGGGACTCGTCGGCCATGCGGCCACCCTAAGGAGCCTCCCGGGGGTGTCGTCCACCGGGTTCGCCCCGGACCTCCCCGCGGACGCCCTCCGTACACTGCGCCGCATGAGACGGGACGGGGCGCTGCGCAGGCTGACGGTGGACGACGGCACGGTCTGGCTCTGGAACGTCCGGCACCGGCACCCCGACTGCCGGACCGTGCTGACCCTGCGCCGCGCCGAGCGCCCGCACGCCCTGCTCCGGCTGGTCTTCCGGGAGGCGCCGGGCCGCGCGGTGGCCGGCTTCACGACGGGCCGGCACGAGGTGCTCGCCGCCGGGGGCGGTTGGCTCAACCTCGACGAGCCCGGGGTCGTCCGCCGGTTCCTCGACACGGCGGTCGCCCGCGGCCTCGTCCCCACCGCGAACGGGACGCGGGAGGAGGACGGCCGGCCGCTCCTCGACGCGCTGACGGCCGACGCGTCCAGCCTCTCGAAGTCCTAGCTCCAGCGGCCCGTCCGCCCCAGGACCAGGGCCGTCGCCGCCGTGCCCGCCGTGGAGGTGCGCAGCACGCTGCGGCCCAGCCGGTACGGCTTCGCCCCGGCCGCCCCGAAGGCGGTCAGCTCCTCCGGGGAGACCCCGCCCTCGGGTCCGACGACCAGGACGACCGACCCCTTCGCGGGGAGGTCGGCGGTGGCGAGCGCGCCGCTGGGGTGGTCGCGGTCCTCGTGCAGGACGGCCGCGAAGTCGGCGTCGGCGAGGAGGGCGGCGACCTGCTTGGTCGTCATGAGGTCCGCGACCTCGGGGAAGCGGGCGCGGCGCGACTGCTTGCCGGCCTCGCGCGCGGTGGACCGCCACTTGGCGAGCGCCTTGAGGCCCCGGTCGCCCTTCCACTGGGTGATGCAGCGGGAGGCGGCCCACGGGACGATCGCGTCCACGCCGGTCTCCGTCATGGTCTCGACGGCCAGCTCGCCCCGGTCGCCCTTGGGGAGCGCCTGGACGACGGTGATCCGGGGCTCCTCCTCCGGGTCCTCGTGGACCTCGGCGACCCGTACGGTCAGCCGGTCCTTGCCCTCGGCGGCGAGCACCTCGCAGGCGGCCCAGCGGCCCCGGCCGTCGGCGAGGACCAGCTCCTCGCCCTCCCGCAGCCGCTTCACGGAGACGGCGTGCCGCCCCTCGGGACCGTCCAGGAGGAAGTTCCCGGCGCCGGGGACGACGTCGACGACGAAGACGGGTGCGGTCACGGGGTGCTCCTGGGGGCCAGTTCCGAGAGGGCGGTGTCGAGTTCGGCGGCGAGGACCCCGACCAGTTCCCCGGCGGGGAGTTCGCGGGCGAGGCGGTGGCCCTGGCCGGCCCAGAGGGCCATGCCCTGGGCGTCGCCGGCGGTGGCGGCGGCCTTGCGCAGCGGGGCGGTGAGGTGGTGGACCTCGGGGTAGGCGGCGGGGGCGTACGGGCCGTGCTCGTGCGTGAAGCGGTTGACGAGGCCGCGCGCCGGGCGCCCGGAGAAGGCCCGGGTGAGGACGGTGCGGGTGAAGAGCGGGTCGGTCAGGGCCCGCTTGTGCAGCGGGTGGGCGCCCGACTCGGGGCAGGCGAGGAAGGCGGTGCCGAGCTGGGCGGCGTCGGCCCCGGCGGCGAGGACGGCGGCGATCTGGGCGCCGCGCATGATCCCGCCGGCGGCGACGAGCGGGAGGCGGACGCTCTCGCAGACCTGGGTGACGAGGGTGAGGAGGCCGGTGCCGGGCGTGCCGTCCTCGTCCGGGTCGTCGCGGTGGGTCCCCTGGTGCCCGCCGGCCTCGACGCCCTGGACGCAGACGGCGCCGGCCCCGGCGCGCTCGGCGGCGAGGGCCTCCTCGGCGGAGGTGACGGTGACGATCGTGTACGTGCCGGCGCGGGCGAAGGCGGCGAGGACCTCGGGCGCGGGGCAGCCGAAGGTGAAGGAGACGACGGGGACCGGGTCCTCCAGGAGGATGGCCAGCTTGGCGTCGTAGGCGTCGTCGCGGGAGTCGTCGGTCTCGCCGAGCGGGGTCCGGTACCAGTCGGCCTCCCCGGCGAGCTGGTGGCGGTAGACCTCGACGGCGGCCGGGTCGGCGGGCCGTCCGGTCTGCGGCATGAAGAGGTTGACGCCGAAGGGGCGGGCGGTGAGCCCGCGTACCCGCTTGACCTCCTGGTACAGCCCTCCGGCCGTCTTGTAGCCGCCGGCCAGGAAGCCGAGCGCCCCGGCCTCGCAGACGGCTCCGGCGAGCTCGGGACAGGAGGCGCCACCCGCCATGGGGGCCTGCACGATCGGGATCCGGGAGAGATCGTTCAGTGCGGTGGTGGACATATGGGCATCGTGTCATGCCGTGGGGAGGGGCGGGGAAAGGGGCGGTGTCCGTCCGCGGACACCGCCCCTTCCCGTACGCGCGAGCCGGGCCCACCGCCCGTTGAACGCGTCCTTCAGCCGCGAGAACAGCCCCTGCCGACCGGGCTGACCCCGGGGGCGCCCCCCGGACCCCCGGCAGAGCGCCTACCGCCCGTTGAACGCGTCCTTCAGCCGTGAGAACAGTCCCTGCTGACCGGGCTGGAACTGGCCGGTCGGCCGCTCCTCGCCGCGCAGCTTGGCCAGCTCGCGCAGGAGGCGCTCCTGCTCCGCGTCGAGCTTGCCCGGGGTCTGGACCTCGACGTGCACGATGAGGTCGCCGCGCCCGTTGCCGCGCAGGTGGGTGACGCCGCGCCCGTGGAGCGGGATCGACTGGCCGGACTGGGTGCCGGGCCGGATGTCGATCTCCTCGACGCCGTCGAGGGTCTGCAGCGGCACCTTGGTGCCGAGCGCGCCCGCCGTCATCGGGATCGTCACCGTGCAGTGCAGGTCGTCGCCGCGCCGCTGGAACATCTCGTGCGGGGTCTCGTGGATCTCGACGTACAGGTCGCCGGCGGGACCGCCGCCGGGGCCGACCTCGCCCTCGCCCGCGAGCTGGATGCGGGTGCCGTTGTCGACACCGGCCGGGATCTTGACCGTGAGGGTGCGGCGGGAGCGGACCCGCCCGTCGCCCGCGCACTCGGGGCACGGGGTCGGGACGACGGTGCCGAAGCCCTGGCACTGCGGGCAGGGCCGGGAGGTCATGACCTGGCCCAGGAAGGACCGGGTGACCTGGGAGACCTCGCCGCGGCCGCGGCACATGTCGCAGGTCTGCGCGGAGGTGCCGGGCGCGGCGCCCTCGCCGGAGCAGGTCGTGCAGACGACCGCCGTGTCGACCTGGATGTCCTTGGTGGTGCCGAAGGCCGCCTCGTCGAGGGTGATCTCCAGACGGATCATGGCGTCCTGGCCGCGGCGGGTGCGCGAACGGGGCCCGCGCTGCGCTGCGTTGCCGAAGAAGGCGTCCATGATGTCGGAGAAGTTGCCGAAGCCGCCCGCCCCGAAGCCGCCCGCGCCGCCTCCGCCGGAGGCCGAGAGCGGGTCGCCGCCGAGGTCGTAGACCTGCTTCTTCTGCGGGTCCGAGAGGACCTCGTAGGCGGCGTTGATCTCCTTGAAGCGTTCCTGCGTCTTCGGATCGGGATTGACGTCCGGGTGCAGCTCGCGCGCGAGCCTCCGGAACGCCTTCTTGATCTCGTCCTGGGACGCGTCGCGGCGCACGCCGAGTACGGCGTAGTAGTCCGTGGCCACTTACGACTCCGCCAGGATCTGTCCGACGTAACGTGCCACTGCGCGTACCGCTCCCATCGTTCCGGGGTAGTCCATGCGGGTCGGTCCGACCACGCCGAGTTTGGCGACTGCCTCGCCGCCCGAACCGTAGCCGACCGAGACGACGGACGTGGAGCTCAGCCCCTCGTGGGCGTTCTCGTGCCCGATCCGTACGGTCATGCCCGATTCCTTGGCCTCGCCGAGCAGCTTGAGGAGCACGACCTGCTCCTCCAGAGCCTCCAGGACGGGCCTGATCATCAGGGGGAAGTCGTGTCCGAAGCGGGTGAGATTGGCGGTGCCGCCGATCATCAGCCGCTCCTCGTGCTCCTCCACGAGGGTTTCGAGGAGGGTCGCGAGCACGGTCGAGACCGTGGCGCGGTCCTCGGCCTCCTCGAAGGACTCGGGGAGGTCCTGCACCAGCTGCGGCACGTCGGCGAACCGGCGGCCGACGACCCGGCTGTTGAGCCGGGCCCGCAGGTCGGCGAGCGAGGTCTCGCCGAAGGGCGCGGGGCAGTCGATCACCCGCTGCTCGACCCGTCCCGTGTCCGTGATCAGGACGAGCATCAGGCGGGCCTGGGCCAGCGAGAGCAGTTCCACGTGCCGGACGGTGGAGCGGGTCAGCGAGGGGTACTGGACGACGGCGACCTGCCGGGTCAGCTGCGCGAGCAGCCGGACCGTGCGGCCGACGACGTCGTCCAGGTCGACCGCGCCGTCGAGGAAGTTGTGGATGGCCCGCCGCTCGGGCGTCGACAGCGGCTTGACCCCCGCGAGCCGGTCGACGAACAGCCGGTAGCCCTTGTCCGTCGGAATGCGGCCGGCGCTGGTGTGGGGCTGCGCGATGTAGCCCTCCTCCTCGAGCACGGCCATGTCGTTGCGCACGGTGGCGGGCGACACGCCGAGCTTGTGGCGCTCCGTGAGCGCCTTGGAGCCGACGGGCTCCTCCGTCCCGACATAGTCCTGGACGATGGCGCGCAGCACTTCGAGTCTGCGTTCGCTGAGCATCGTGCGCACCTCCAGCTGTCGTCGGTCGATCCGGTTGCTCCGCTTTTGGCACTCGCCCTGCCCGAGTGCCAGAGATCCCGGGCCAGTGTACGGCGGCACACGTCGCTCCTGGCAAGGAGGCGGCGCCCCACCGGTTAGCGTCACCGTATGGATGTCGACTGGGAAGCACGGGGATGGGAGCGGCTCGCGGACGGGGTGGGCCGGCGCCGGCTGCCCGGCTGGGACGCCACGGTGGGGCTCGTCGTGGGGGAACGGGCGGTGCTGCTGTACGACGCGGGGTCGTCCCTCGCGGAGGGTGCGGAGCTGCGGGCGGAGGTGGCGGAACTCACGGGCGGCCGGAGGGTGACGCACATCGCACTGGGCCATCCACACTTCGACCACGTGTTCGGCGCGGCGGCCTTCGCGGGCGCGGAGGTCTTCGGCGCGGTCGGCACGGAGGAGCTGCTCGCCCGGGAGCGGGACCGGGAGGCGCTGCGGGCGGACGCGGTGCGGCACGGCCTCGACCCGGCGGCGGCCGCGGAGGCGGCGGACGTCCTCGTGGCCCCCCGGCACGTGGTCTCCGGCGAGTGGACGCTCGACCTGGGCGGCCGGCAGGTGCTCCTGGCGAACGTCGGCCCCGGGCACACCGGCCACGACCTGGTGCTCCTGGTGCCCGGCCCGCCGGAGGTGGTCTTCTGCGGCGACCTGGTGGAGGAGTCGGGCGAGCCGCAGGCGGGCCCGGACGCGATCCCGTCCCGCTGGCCGGACGCCCTGGACCGGCTCCTGTCGCTCGGCGGCGGGGACGCGGTGTACGTGCCGGGGCACGGGGCGGTGGTGGACGCCGCGTTCGTACGACGCCAGCGCGAGGAACTGGCGACGCGCTTCTCCGTCGCATAACGTCGCCGGAATGCGCAGCTACCACCCGGATCTGACACCCCCTTGGAAGAAGTCGGCGCCCGTCCCGGAGGTCCCGGCCGACCGGGACCTCGTCGTGGAGGAGGTGGCGACGGGCTTCTGCGGGGCGGTGATCCGCTGCGAGGCGGGCACGGTGACCCTGGAGGACCGTTTCGGCAAGCACCGGGTCTTCCCGCTGGAACCGCGCGGCTTCCTCCTGGAGGGGAAGGTCGTGACCCTGGTCCGCCCCTCGGCGGCCCCGGCCCGCCCGACCCGTACGGCCTCCGGCTCGGTCGCGGTGCCCGGCGCACGCGCGCGCGTGGCGCGGGCGGGCCGGATCTACGTCGAGGGCCGCCACGACGCGGAGCTGGTCGAGCGGGTCTGGGGCGACGACCTGCGGATCGAGGGCGTGGTCGTGGAGTACCTGGAGGGCGTCGACGACCTGCCGTCGATCGTCGCGGAGTTCGGCCCGGCGCCCGACGCGCGCCTCGGCGTCCTGGTGGACCACCTGGTCCCGGGCTCGAAGGAGTCCCGGATCGCGGCGCAGGCGACCTCCCCGGACGTCCTGGTCGTCGGCCACCCGTACATCGACGTCTGGGAGGCCGTGAAGCCGTCCTCGCTCGGCATCCCGGCCTGGCCGAGGGTCCCGCGCGGCCAGGACTGGAAGACGGGCGTCTGCCGCGCCCTGGGCTGGCCGGAGAACACGGGCGCGGCCTGGCAGCACATCCTGTCGCGGGTGACGTCGTACAAGGACCTGGAGCCGGAGCTGCTGGGCCGGGTCGAGGAACTGATCGATTTCGTGACGGCGCCGTAGAGGGCCGTCGGGCGGGCCTCAGTCCACCAGGTCCCGCACCACCGCGTCCGCGAGCAGCCGCCCCCGCAGGGTCAGGACGGCCCGCCCGGCCTCGTACGGGGCGGGGTCGAGGAGGCCGTCCTCCAGGGCCTTGCGGGAGGCGGCGAGCCCCGCGGGCCTGAGCAGGGCCAGCTCGACGCCCTCCCGGAGGCGCAGCTCCAGCAGGATCCGCTCCACCCGCCGGTCCTCCCCGGAGAGGAGCTCCCGCCCGGCGCCGGGCGACCTCCCGGCCGCGAGGGCCGCCGCGTACGTACCGGGGTGCTTCACGTTCCACCAGCGGACCCCACCCACGTGGCTGTGCGCGCCGGGCCCGGCGCCCCACCAGTCGGCGCCGCGCCAGTACAGCTCGTTGTGGAGACAGCGCCCGGCCTCCGAGGTGGCCCAGTTGGACACCTCGTACCACTCGAAACCGGCCCCGGACAGCACCTCCTCGGTGATCAGGTACCGGTCGGCGTGCACGTCGTCGTCGGTCATCGGCACCTCGCCGCGCCGGATGCGGCGGGCCAGCTGGGTGCCCTCCTCGACGATCAGGGCGTAGGCGCTGACGTGGTCGGGCCCGGCGCCGATCGCCGCGTCGAGCGAGGCCCGCCAGTCGTCGTCGGACTCGCCGGGCGTGCCGTAGATCAGGTCGAGGTTGACGTGGTCGAACCCGGCGGCCCGCGCCTCGGCGACGCACGCCTCGGGCCGTCCGGGCGTGTGGGTGCGGTCGAGGACCTTGAGGACGTGCTGCCGGGCGCTCTGCATGCCGAAGGAGATCCGGTTGAAGCCGCCCGCGCGCAGCTCCGCCAGGTACGCCGGGTCCACCGACTCCGGGTTCGCCTCGGTGGTGACCTCGGCGTCGTCCGCGAGCCCGAACTCGTCGCGGATCGCCCCCAGCATCCGTACGAGGTCGCCGGCGGCGAGCAGCGTGGGCGTGCCGCCGCCGACGAAGACGGTCCGGACCGGCCGGGGGTCGTCGCCGAGGACCTTCCGGGCGAGCCGGACCTCCTCGGCGACCTGCCCGGCGTAGTTGTCCCGGGAGGCGAGCACGCCCCCCGTGCCGCGCAGCTCGCTCGCCGTGTAGGTGTTGAAGTCGCAGTACCCGCAGCGCGTCGCGCAGTACGGCACGTGCAGGTAGAACCCGAGCGGGCGCTCCCCGGCCCCTTCCAGGGCGTGCGGGGGCAGCGCCCCGTCCTCGGGAACGGTCTCACCATCGGGCAGTACGGAAGGCATGGGTCCCATTGTCCCGTACCGCCCGGGGTGGGCCGGCTGCCTGTGGACAACCGGTCCCCGCGCGGGTCAGGCCTCGCGCGAGCCCGCGTACATCTCCTCGATGAGGTGCTTGTACTCGCGCTCCACGACCGGCCGCTTCAGCTTCAGGGACGGGGTCAGCTCGCCGTGCTCGATGTCGAGGTCGCGCGGCAGCAGGCGGAACTTCTTGATCGTCTGCCAGCGCTGGAGGCCCTCGTTGAGGCGGTCCACGTACCCCTGGATCAGCTTCTCGGTCTGCGGGGCGGCGACGACCTCGGCGTACGACTTGCCGGCGAGGTCGTGCTCGGCGGCCCAGCCGAGGAGGGAGGGCTCGTCGAGGGCGATCAGGGCGGTGCAGAAGTTCCGGTCGGCGCCGTGGACGAGGATGTTCGAGACGAACGGGCAGACGGCCTTGAACTGGCCCTCGACCTCGGCCGGCGCGATGTACTTGCCGCCGGACGTCTTGATCAGGTCCTTCTTGCGGTCGGTGATCCGCAGGTAGCCGTCGGCGGACAGTTCGCCGATGTCGCCGGTGTGGAACCAGCCGTCGGACTCCAGGACCTCGGCCGTCTTCTCCGGCAGGCCGTGGTAGCCCTCCATGATGCCGGGGCCGCGCAGCAGGATCTCGCCGTCGTCGGCGATGCGGACCTCGGTGCCGGGGAGCGGCTTGCCGACGGTGCCGGTGCGGTAGGCCTCGCCCGGGTTGACGAAGGAGGCGGCGGAGGACTCGGTGAGGCCGTAGCCCTCCAGGACGTGGATGCCCGCGCCGGCGAAGAAGTAGCCGATCTCGGGGGCGAGGGCGGCGGAGCCGGAGACGCACGCGCGCAGGTTGCCGCCGAAGGCCTCGCGGATCTTGCCGTAGACGAGGGCGTCGGCGACCTTGTGCTTGGCGCCCAGGCCGAAGGGCGCGGAGGCGGTGCCGGTGCGGCGGAAGTTGTCCTGGGTGGTCTTCGCGTACTCCCGGGCGACGTCGGCCGCCCACTGGAAGATCTTGTACTTGGCGCCGCCGGCGGCGCGGGCCTTGGCGGCGACCCCGTTGTAGACCTTCTCGAAGATGCGGGGCACGGCCGCCATGTAGGTCGGCTGGACCACCGGCAGGTTCTCGATGATCTTGTCGACGCGGCCGTCGACGGCGGTGACGTGGCCGACCTCGATCTGGCCCGAGGTGAGGACCTTGCCGAAGACGTGGGCGAGCGGCAGCCACAGGTACTGCACGTCGTCGCGGGTGACGAGGCCGGTGGCGGCGATGGCCTTGGCCATGTACGACCAGTTGTCGTGCGGGAGGCGGACGCCCTTGGGGCGGCCGGTGGTGCCCGAGGTGTAGATGAGGGTGGCGAGCTGCGTGGGGGTGATCGCGGAGACCCGCTCCTTGACCGCCTCGGGGTGCGTCTCCAGGTACGCCCGGCCGCGCTCCTCCAGCTCGGCGAGGGTGAGGACCCAGTCGCCGTCGCTCTCGACGCCGGCGGGGTCGACGACGACCACGTGGCGGAGGTTCGGCAGGTCGGCGCGGCACTCCACGGCCTTGGCGAGCTGGGCCGCGTCCTCCGCGATGAGGACCTTCGACTCGGAGTCCGAAAGGATGAACGCCGACTCCTCGGCGTTGGTCTGCGGGTAGACCGTGGTGGTCGCGGCGCCCGCGCACATCACGCCGAGGTCCGCGAGGATCCACTCGACCCGGGTGGAGGAGGCGAGGGCGACCCGCTCCTCCGCCCGCACGCCGAGGTCGACCAGGCCGGCGGCGATCGCGTAGACCCGCTCGGCGGCCTGACCCCAGCTGAGCGACTTCCAGTCGTCCGGACCGGTCCCGGACGCGGCGGGGACCGGGTAGCGGTAGGCCTCCGCGTCGGGAGTCCGCTCGACTCGCTCAAGGAAGAGGGTCGCCACGGAGGGCGGCCGGTTCTCGATCTGGGTCTGTGTGTCGCTCACGACGTCCTCCGGGCGGCGGCGGTGCCTTCTGGCGGTTCGTAACTAACTGGCGAGTAACCTTCGAGCCGGGATCAGACTAAAGGCCCGGGGACCGGCGCGTAAGGCCTTACAGTGCGTCGCTTCATAACGAACGGGTCCACGCGCACCCCGCGCGTGGACCCGTTCGCTGTATGGGGCAGCTACTTCGCCGGGGTCACCGGCCCGGCTCCCGCCCGCTCCCCCGTGACTACTTCTTGCCCTTGCCGGAGGACTCGTCGCTCGACAGGACCGCGATGAAGGCCTCCTGCGGCACCTCCACCGAACCGACCATCTTCATGCGCTTCTTGCCCTCCTTCTGCTTCTCGAGCAGCTTCCGCTTGCGGGAGATGTCACCGCCGTAGCACTTCGCGAGGACGTCCTTGCGGATGGCGCGGATGGTCTCGCGGGCGATGACCCGGGAACCGATCGCGGCCTGGATCGGCACCTCGAAGGCCTGCCGGGGGATGAGCTCGCGCAGCTTGGCGACGAGCCGCACGCCGTAGGCGTACGCCGCGTCCTTGTGGGTGACGGCGGAGAAGGCGTCCACCTTGTCGCCGTGCAGCAGGATGTCGACCTTGACCAGGCTGGAGGCCTGCTCGCCCGTGGGCTCGTAGTCGAGGGAGGCGTACCCGCGCGTCTTGGACTTCAGCTGGTCGAAGAAGTCGAAGACGATCTCGGCGAGGGGCAGGGTGTAGCGGATCTCGACCCGGTCCTCGGAGAGGTAGTCCATGCCGATCAGGGTGCCGCGCCGGTTCTGGCAGAGCTCCATGATCGCGCCGATGAACTCGCTGGGCGCGAGGATCGTGGCCCGCACGACGGGCTCGTGCACCTCGTCGATCTTGCCCTCGGGGAACTCGCTCGGGTTCGTGACCGTGTGCTCGCTGCCGTCCTCCATGACCACGCGGTAGACCACGTTGGGGGCGGTGGCGATCAGGTCGAGGCCGAACTCGCGCTCCAGGCGCTCGCGGATCACGTCCAGGTGGAGCAGGCCGAGGAAGCCGACGCGGAAGCCGAAGCCGAGCGCGGCGGAGGTCTCCGGCTCGTACACGAGCGCGGCGTCGTTGAGCTGGAGCTTGTCGAGGGCCTCGCGCAGGTCGGGGTACTCCGAGCCGTCCAGCGGGTAGAGACCCGAGAAGACCATCGGCTTCGGGTCCTTGTAGCCGCCGAGCGCCTCGGTGGCGCCCTTGGACTGCGAGGTGATCGTGTCACCGACCTTGGACTGGCGGACGTCCTTCACACCGGTGATGAGGTAGCCCACCTCGCCGACGCCCAGGCCGTCGGACGGCGTCATCTCCGGCGAGGAGACGCCGATCTCCAGGAGCTCGTGGGTGGCGCCGGTCGACATCATCCTGATGCGCTCGCGCTTGTTGAGCTGCCCGTCGACGACACGCACGTACGTCACGACGCCCCGGTACGAGTCGTAGACCGAGTCGAAGATCATCGCGCGCGCGGGGGCGTCGGCGACGCCGACCGGCGCCGGGACGTCCCGGACGACGCGGTCGAGCAGCGCCTCGACGCCCAGACCGGTCTTCGCGGAGACCTTGAGCACGTCCTCCGGCTGGCAGCCGATGAGGTTCGCCAGCTCCTCGGCGAACTTCTCCGGCTGCGCGGCCGGCAGGTCGATCTTGTTGAGAACCGGAACGATCGTGAGGTCGTTCTCCATCGCCAGGTACAGGTTGGCGAGGGTCTGCGCCTCGATGCCCTGCGCCGCGTCCACCAGGAGGACCGTGCCCTCGCACGCCGCGAGGGACCGCGAGACCTCGTAGGTGAAGTCGACGTGCCCGGGGGTGTCGATCATGTTCAGGATGTGCGTGCGCCCCTGCTCCGGCCCCTCGGTCGGAGCCCACGGCAGACGGACGGCCTGGGACTTGATCGTGATACCGCGCTCACGCTCGATGTCCATCCGGTCGAGGTACTGGGCGCGCATCTGCCGCTGGTCGACCACACCGGTGAGCTGGAGCATCCGGTCGGCGAGCGTGGACTTGCCGTGGTCGATGTGCGCGATGATGCAGAAGTTGCGGATCAGAGCCGGGTCGGTACGGCTCGGCTCGGGCACGTTGGTAGGAGTCGCGGGCACGCAGGCTTCTCGTCTCGGGCGATGTTCTGAACGGATACGTAGGCTCCATGGTCCCATGCCCGGCGGCCGACGCCCGGTTTGGGCGGCCGCGAGGGCGGCTGATACCGTGGACAGCTGTGCCTCGTCTGCCCTCTCAGCTCACGAGGCGCTTCCAGAAGGAACATCGAACCTGTAAAGGCTCTTTTCGTGGCGAACATCAAGTCCCAGATCAAGCGGAACAAGACGAACGAGAAGGCGCGCCTGCGCAACAAGGCCGTCAAGTCCTCGCTCAAGACCGCGATCCGCAAGGCCCGCGAGGCCGTCACCGCCGGTGACCTCGAGAAGGCCACCGTCGCCGCTCGTGCCGCCTCGCGTCAGCTCGACAAGGCTGTCTCGAAGGGTGTCATCCACAAGAACGCCGCCGCCAACAAGAAGTCGGCGCTGGCCACCAAGGTTGCCTCCCTCCAGGGCTGAGCTCTGATGTGACCGGCCGTACGGGACCCAGCGGGCCCTCTCTCCCGCTCCCGCCCGGCCACCCCGGACTCGCACGCGGACGCGTTCGCCACGCGGGTGCGAGCCCACTTGCTTGAACGACGAAGGCCCCGCCGCCTCCTTCCCCGGGAGGCGGTGGGGCCTTCGACGTGCACGGGGTGCGGGCGTCGGTCGGGCGTGCTGGTTGGACGGGCATGCCGGCCGTACGGGTCTGCCGGTCAGTCGCCCCGGCGCATTCTCGCCGCCCGGGCCACCGCGACGACCGCCTTCTCCAGGGCGTACTCGGGATCGTCGCCCCCGCCCTTCACGCCCGCGTCCGCCTCGGCGACCGCGAGCAGGGCCAGCGAGACCCCGTCCGGGGTCCAGCCGCGCATCTGCTGCCGTACGCGGTCGATCTTCCAGGGCGGCATGCCCAGCTCCCGCGCGAGGTCGGCGGGGCGGCCGCCCCGGGCCGAGGAGAGCTTGCCGATGGCCCGGACACCCTGGGCGAGCGCGCTGGTGATCAGTACGGGCGCGACCCCGGTCGAGAGCGACCAGCGCAGGGCCTCCAGGGCCTCGGCCGCCCGCCCCTCGACGGCGCGGTCGGCGACGTTGAAGGAGGAGGCCTCGGCGCGGCCCGTGTAGTACCGCCCGACGACGGCCTCGTCGATCGTCCCGTCCACGTCGGAGGTGAGCTGCGCGACGGCGGACGCGAGTTCCCGCAGGTCGCTGCCGATCGCGTCGACCAGGGCCTGGCAGGCTTCCGGCGTGGCCGAGCGCCCGAGCGCCCGGAACTCCTGCCGCACGAACGTCAGACGCTCCGCCGGCTTGGTCGTCTTCGGACAGGCCACCTCCCGCGCCCCCGCCTTGCGCGCGGCGTCGAGCAGTCCCTTGCCCTTGGCGCCGCCCGCGTGGAGGAGGACGAGGGAGATGTCCTCGATCGGGTCGCCGAGGTAGGCCTTGACGTCCTTGACCGTGTCGGCGGAGAGGTCCTGCGCGTTCCGCACGACCAGGACCTTGCGCTCGGCGAAGAGCGAGGGGCTGGTGAGCTCGGCGAGCGTCCCGGGCTGGAGCTGTTCGGGGGTGAGGTCGCGCACGTCCGTGTCGGCGTCGGCGGCACGGGCGGCCGCCACCACCTCCTGGACGGCGCGGTCGAGGAGCAGGTCCTCCTGTCCCACGGCGAGCGTCACGGGGCCGAGGAGGTCGTCGGGGGAAGTCTTTCTGGTGGCCATCGCGGTCCAGCATCCCACGGGCCACCGACAGTCCTGCCCATGCCCGAGAATGACGGGGTGAGTGAACGACACGTACTGGTGCTCCCCGACCGCGACGCCGCCGAAGGGGTCGCCGAGGAGCTTCCCGACCGCTTCGGCGTCGCCGAGGAACCGCAGCTCGTACGGGACGCCCTGGCCGGGGAGGACGACGCCGAGGACGCCCAGTGGCTGGTGGTGGTGGAGGACCCGGACGGCCGGCTCGACCCGGCGGCCCTCGACGGACTCGCCGCCGAGTACGAGGGCTGGCTGGAGGCCCCCTGACCTCCCCGGTCCTCCTTCGGCTCCCCGTGAGGATGAGGTCCTCGCGGTGGAGCTCGGTGACGGCCCGGCGGCTGCCGCCCCGGCGGGTGAAGCGCTCGCTGTAGAACTCCGGCGTCGGATACTTCCCGACATCGAGGAAGTCGCCCGAGCGCAGGTGGTCGTCGCGCATCCGCACCCCGGTGTCGATGGAGGCCGCGTCGATGACGACGTGCATCGCGGAGCGCTCCCTGCGGTCGGCGATCCTTACCGCGCCCGCGAGGCCGTTGAACCGGCCGTGGATCCGGACCAGTCCGACCCCTCCCCGGGGGAGGCCGTTCACCCTCCCCTCCGGCGCGGCTCATCCTCCCTCCGGTACGGCCACGAGCCCCCTCCCCGCCCCCACCACCGCGATCGCCCCGTCCCGATCGGTCCGCAGCACCCGCGCTCCGCCGTCCCGCAGGGCCTCCAGTGTCCGGGGCGAAGGGTGCCCGTACGGGTTGTCCCGGCCCGTCGAGACCAGCGCGAGCCTCGGCCGCACGACCCGTATCAACGCCGGGTCCTGGTGCGCCGACCCGTGGTGGGCGACCTTGAGGACGTCCACCGGCGCGAGCCCCGGATGAACCCGCAACAGCGCCCGCTGCGCCGGTGGCTCCAGGTCCCCGAGGAGCAGCAGACTCAGCCCTCCGGCGGCGCGGACGAGCAGCGTGACGCTGGCGTCGTTGGGCCCCTCGAAGGAACCCCCGGCTCCCCCGGTCCGCCCGGCCGCCGGCCACGGCCAGAGCACCCGCCACTCCAGGGCCCCGACCCTCCGCAGCTCCCCCGGCCCGGCACGGATCACCGGCACCCGGGCCACAGCCGCCGTCCGCCGTACGAACGCGGCCTGGGCGGGAGGCTCTTCGAGCCCCGTCGTCTGGATCGCCCCCACCGAACGTCCCCGCAACACTCCCGGAAGTCCTGCCACGTGGTCCGCGTGGAAATGGGTCAGAACCAGCAAAGGAACCCGTCTCACACCGAGTTCGCGCAGGCAGCGGTCCACCGGTACGGGGTCGGGCCCCGCGTCCACCACGACGGCGGAGTCCCCTCCCGCCGCAAGCACGGTCGCGTCCCCCTGGCCCACCTGGCACATCGCGAACACCCAGTCCGGCGGCGGCCATCCGGTGGCCCACCGGGACAGCGGCACCGGTCGCACCACAGCGAGCAGGACCAGCCCGGCCACGAGGACGCCGACCGCACCCCGGTACGGCAGCCTGCGTACCCCGAGGACCACGGTCGCGGTGAGCAGCGCGAGGGCCAGTCCGCCCCACCACCCACCGGGCCAGGCCAGCTCCGCCCCCGGCAACGCGCTTCCGGTACGGGCCACCCACGCGATCCATCCGACCGGCCACCCCGCCACCCACGCGAGACCCTCCGCCGCCGGCATCCAGAACGCCGCCAGGGCCAGCGCGCCGAATCCGCACACCGTCGCGGGCGCCACGGCGAACTCGGCGAAGAGGTTCGCCGGGATCGCGACCAGACTCACCCGGGCCGCGAAGACCACCACGACCGGAGCGCACACCGCCTGCGCCGCCAGGGCCACGCCCAGCGCCTCCGCCAACCGGCCGGGCACCCCGCACCTGCGCAGCGCGTCGCTCCACCGGGGAGCGATCGTCAGCAGCGCCCCGGTGGCCAGGACCGAGAGCAGGAACCCGTAACTCCGCGCGAGCCAGGGGTCGTAGAGCACCAGGACAAGGACGGCGGTAGCCAGTGCGGGGATCAGCGATCTCCTGCGTCCCGTGCCGATCGCGAGAAGCGCGACGAGACCGCAGGCGGCGGCCCGCAACACGCTCGGGTCGGGCCGGCAGACGATCACGAAGGCGAGCGTCAGGCCTCCCCCGGTCACTGCGGTGACCCGCAGCGACAGCCCGAGCCGGGGCGCGAGCCCACCCCGCTCCACCCGGTGCGCCCGCCCGGGACGCCCGATCAATAGGAGTAGGACAATCGTGAGATTACTCCCGGAAACAGCCAACAAGTGTGTGAGGTCCGTGGCTTCGAAGGCATCTCTCAGCTCGGGGCCGACCCGGGAGGTGTCTCCGACGACCAGACCGGGCAGCAGGGCCCGCGCGTCGGGGTCGAGCCCCTCGGTCGCCCTCCGCAGCCCCGCACGCAACTCACCCGCCGTCCGTTGCAGCGCGTTCGGCCGGCCCACGATCCGGGGCGGGCCCGAGCCACCGGCCTTGAGCACCGCCGCGAACGGTTCGCCCGGGTGCGACGGCGGTGCGAGCCGACCATCGATCCGCAGCCGGGTGGAGGGCAGGAGCCGCAACCACTCCCCGTGCCCCTCCCCCGGCGGCACGATCAGCAGGACCGGCGTCCGGGTCCGGTGGGCCGCACCGTCCGACCGCTCGACCCGGGTCACCTCGCCGTCCAGGACGACCGAGGCCGGGGCCATGGTGCTGCCTCGCACCTTGGGCCGGGTGAGCCGTGGATCGGAGGTCACCTTCACCTCGAAGCGCGCCCGCGCGTACTCCTCGGCCAGGACCGGCACGGGCCCGCGCCGCAGGTCCGCCGCGTGCAGTCCGGCCGAGGTGGCCCCGGCCGCGGCGCACAGCAGGACCCCGGCCCACACGGTGGCCCGCAGCCGCCGCCCGGCGGCGGCACCCGACGCGACTGCACCACGGCTGTCCTCGGGCCTTCCCCATCGTCGGGCCGTCTCACGGCTGCCTTCGTTTCTCCCTCGTTGCCAGGCCGTCCCACGGCTGTCCTCGGGGTCCCCACGCCACCGGACCGCGCCCCGCACCAACAGGACCGCCGCCCCCGTCAGGCAGACCGCGACCCCGGCCACCGTCCACCACCCGGTGACGCCGACCGCGCAGGCCGCAGCCGCCCAGGCCGCCGCCGTGAGGGGAACGAGCCGCAGATCGGTCGACTCTTCCGGCCGAGCCGACTCCCGCGCCTCCGCGTCCACCTCCGTGTCCGTCTCTGCCTCCGTCCCCGTCTCCGCGGCCACTCCCCCATTCCGCCTCACGGCCGGACCAGTGGTTCGAGGTCGGCGAACCGCCGCTCGCCGATGCCGCTGACCTCCCGCAGCTCGCTCACCGAACGGAAGCCCCCGTGCTCCGTGCGGTGGTCGACGATGTGCTGGGCGAGGACCGGTCCGACGCCCGGGAGGGTGTCGAGCTGTTCCACCGTGGCGGTGTTGAGGCTCACCGGCGCCCCCGGCGCCCCACCTCCCCCTGCTCCTCCCGCGCTTCCTCCACTCCCGGGGCCGGGCCCACCGGTCTGCGCCCCCGGCACGCCGACCAGGACCTGTTCGCCGTCGGACAGGACACGGGCCCGGTTGACTCCGGTGAGATCGGCGCCGGACCGCACCCCACCCGCCGCCCGCAGGGCATCCTCCACCCGTGAGCCCGCGGGCAGGGTCAGCACTCCCGGCCTGCGTACCTTCCCGCCGACGTCGACGACGACCTTCGTGCCGGAGGAGGCGAGTGGTACGGGCGGTGCGGGCGGCGGCACGGGCGGTGTGGCCGGCGACCCCACCTCCTGCCGGGCCTCCGGCTCCGGTTCCGACCCGGCCCGGCCCTCCGGTGCGACCGTCGCGGGCGCGGCGCGAACGAGTTCGGGAGCACGCACCGGTTCCGGCCGACCCATCCAGAAGTAACCGCCCGCGAGCCCTGCGGCCACGAGCAGGACCACCGTCAGCGCGGCCAGCGTCCTCGGCTCCAGCCCGCACCGGGTCTGCACCCACAGCGGGGTCCGGTCGCGGATCCCCGCCACCAGCCGCTCCCGCACTCCGGGCGGAGGGACCGGCGAAGAAACCCGCTCCGGTGCCTCGGACGTCTCCGGCTCACCGTACGGCTCCGGCGAAGGGACCGTCGGGAACAGCGCGTCCCCCCGCCGCCGTACGACCCCTTCGGCCACCTCGGCCGCCCGCCCACCGGCCCGGACGCGCCGCCGCCCCCGCCCCGGAGGCGAACCGCGCCCTCCGGGGCGACTGCGCCCGTCCGAACCGCCCGCCCGCCCGGGCCCGCTCGTCGGGCCGTAGGCCGTCCCCGCGGCTCCTGGGGCAGCGACGTCCATGGTCCCGGCGACGGCGGTGGTCGATGCGTCGGCGGTGCTCGATGCGATGCGTGTGCGAAGCGTCATGACCGTGACGGTAGAGATCGCGGACACCTCGTGCCGGACTCACTCACGGTCCGTGGACAGCGGCCCCGCTGTGGAGAACTCCCTCACCCTCACGGGCGACCGACAGGTGCCCGGCGGCCTCAGCGCGGTGAGACGACGACCGCGAGGAGCCCGGGGCCCGTGTGCGCGCCGATCACCGCGCCCACCTCACTGACGTGGAACTCCCCGATTCCCGGAACACGTGCCCGGAGTCGGTCCGCGAGTGTGGCCGCACGCTCGGGCGCGGACAGGTGGTGCACGGCGATGTCGACGGCCCCGGAGCCGGCCCGCTCCACCGCGATCTCCTCCAGGCGCGCGATGGCCTTCGAGGCCGTCCGCACCTTCTCCCGGAGCTCGATCCGGCCGTTGTCGAGTTCGAGGAGGGGCTTCACCGCGAACGCGGAGCCCAGCAGTGCCTGCGCGGCGCCGATGCGCCCTCCCCGGCGCAGGTAGTCCAGGGTGTCGACGTAGAAGAAGGCGGAGATCCCGGCGGCGCGCTTCTCGGCCGCCGCGACCGCCTCGTCGAGCGATCCCCCGGCCTCCACGGTCTGCGCCGCCGCCAGGGCGCAGAAGCCCAGTGCCATGCCGACCATGCGGGTGTCCACCACGCGTACGGGCACGGGGGCGTCCTTCGCGGCGAGCACGGCCGCGTCGTAGGTCCCGGAGACCTCGGCGGACAGGTGGAGCGAGACGATCCCCCGCGCACCGGCCTCGGCGGCCTCGCGGTAGGTCTCGGCGAAGACCTCGGGACTGGGGCGGGAGGTGGTGACGGACCGCCGCTTCTGGAGGGCCTGGGCGAGGGCCTCGGCCGAGATCTCCGTGCCCTCCTGGAGGGCGCGGTCGCCGATGACGACGGTCAGCGGGACCGTGGTGATGGCGTGCCGCTCCCTCGTCTGGCGTGGCAGGTAGGCCGTGGAATCGGTGACGATCGCGACATGCCGGGACATGAGCGGGAGGTTACCCGCCGGGACCGCCGCACGGCAGCCCACCCCCACCGATCACCGGACGCCGGCGAGCGTTCCCGCGCCCCCGGCCGCCCCGGCCGCCCTCGCCAGTGGCCGGCCGTGCTGTCAGGTGGTGGTCTCCGGGCGGGCCGACTTCTCCCAGGGGTACGCGGTCAGCCGGGGGTCGGGCCCCGTGATGGCGGACGGCTCGCTCCCGGCCCCCTCGGTGTCCGCCGTCCGGCCGGTGCTCCCGGCTGGGCGTCCCCGCTCCTCCGTGCCGGCGGCGGTGGTGGCGCCCGGAGCGGGCTCCGGGTCGGTCCAGTGGCGCAGGGCCCCGGCCTCGACGTCGATCTGGGCGCTGAGCGTCGACAGGTCGTCCTCGGCGAACCGCAGGGCCCGGTCCCGGGCGGCGCGGCGCAGTGCGTCGGCCGAGCCGGTGATCCGCTCGGTCCGCGCGGCGAGTTCGGGGAGCTGTCCGGCCACCCATGCCCGGTCGGGCTCCCGCTCCAGGCTCTTGAGGTCGGCGTCGAGTTCGAGGCCGTGCGCGCTGAGCCGGTTGAACAGGTCGAGCGACTCCTTCAGCGAGGCGTCCTGGCCGACGCCCGCCTGCAGTGCCTCCTGCGTGGCGCGCATCGAGGTCCGCAGCGACAGCCGCAGCCGGGCCAGCTCGCCGGCGGCTCCGGCCTGGCCGAAGCTCTTGGCCCGCAGCGTGGTGTCCTCGACCGTGCGCCGGGCCTGGTTCATGGTGCGGTCGACACCGCGCTTGGCGGCCTTGGTCACCTTCACGGTGGCGTACACCCCGAGCGCCACGAAGGCGAAGAAGAGCAGCGCCAGGATCGTGAGAATCGCGGCTTCCATGGGTGCCCCTCCGGCATCGGTCGACTCACCACACGGTTGTGGTTCCTCCACGGTAAACGGAACGGGCAGGCCGAGGGTTCCATCGGAACCCCCAACCTGCCCGTAGGGGAAACCCCTGTGTCCGACCGGTCACCGACCACACACCACCGACCCGTCGGCCCGGCCCGCTAGCCCAGCCCGTCAGAGCAATCCGTCAGCCCGGCCCGTCAGAGCACCCCGTCGCCCCAGCCCGTCAGCCCGCGACGATGTTGACCAGCTTCGGCGCCCGCACGATCACCTTGCGGATCTCCGCACCGCCCAGCGCGGCGACCACGTGCGGGTCGGCCAGGGCCAGCGTCTCCAGGTCCGCGTCCGTGATCGACGGGGAGACCTCCAGGCGGGCCTTGACCTTGCCCTTGATCTGCACGACGCAGGTCACGGTCTCGTCGACGACGTACGCCGGGTCGGCGACCGGGAAGTCCCGGTGGACGACCGACCCGCTGTGGCCCAGCCTGCGCCACAGCTCCTCGGCGATGTGCGGTGCCAGCGGGGCGACCAGCAGCACCAGCTGCTCGGCGACCGTGCGGGAGACCGCGCCACCGGACTTGGTCAGGTGGTTGTTCAGCTCGGTGATCTTGGCGATGGCGGTGTTGAAGCGCATCGCGGCCATGTCCTGCGCGACGCCGTCGATCGCCTTGTGCAGGGCGCGCAGCGTGTCCTCGTCGGGCGCCGCGTCGACGACGGTGACCTCGCCGGTCGACTCGTCGACGATGTTGCGCCACAGCCGCTGCAGCAGCCGGTACTGGCCGACCACCGCGCGCGTGTCCCAGGGGCGCGACACGTCCAGCGGGCCCATCGCCATCTCGTACAGGCGCAGGGTGTCGGCGCCGTACTCGGCGCAGATCTCGTCCGGCGTCACGGCGTTCTTCAGGGACTTGCCCATCTTGCCCAGGACGCGGGAGACCTTCTCGCCCTGGTACCAGAAGCCGCCGTCGCGCTCCTCGACCTCGGCCGCCGGTACGGCGATCCCGCGCGCGTCCCGGTAGACGAAGGCCTGGATCATGCCCTGGTTGTACAGCTTGTGGAAGGGCTCGGCCGAGGAGACGTGGCCCAGGTCGAACAGGACCTTGGACCAGAAGCGCGCGTACAGCAGGTGCAGCACGGCGTGCTCGGCGCCGCCGACGTACAGGTCGACGCCGCCGGTGGGCATGCCCTCGCGGGGGCCCATCCAGTACTGCTCGACGGCCGGGTCGACCAGCTTCTCGGAGTTGTGCGGGTCCAGGTAGCGCAGCTCGTACCAGCAGGAACCGGCCCAGTTGGGCATGGTGTTGGTCTCGCGGCGGTACTTCTTGGGGCCGTCGCCCAGGTCCAGGGTGACGTTCACCCAGTCCTCGTTGCGGGACAGCGGGGTCTCCGGGCGGGTGTCCGCGTCGTCCGGGTCGAAGGTGCGCGGCGAGTAGTCCTCGACCTCGGGCAGCTCCAGCGGCAGCATCGACTCGGGCAGCGAGTGGGCGACGCCGTCCTCGTCGTAGACGATCGGGAAGGGCTCGCCCCAGTACCGCTGGCGGCTGAACAGCCAGTCGCGCAGCCGGAAGTTGACGGTTCCCTCGCCGATGCCGCGGTCGGCCAGCCAGGCGGTGATCCGGGCCTTGGCGTCGACGACGCCCAGGCCGTCCAGGGAGATCTCGCCGTTGGCCGAGTTGACCAGCTTCGCCTCGTAGGAGGCGAAGGCGTCGTCCCAGGTGGAGGGGTCGGTGCCGCGGTCGTCCGAGGGCTCGACGACGCAGCGCATCGGCAGCTCGAAGGCGCGCGCGAAGGCGAAGTCGCGGGTGTCGTGCGCGGGGACGGCCATGATGGCGCCGGTGCCGTAGCCCATCAGGACGTAGTCGGCGATGAAGACCGGGACCCGCTCACCGCTGACCGGGTTGGTCGCGTACGCGCCGGTGAAGACGCCGGTCTTGTCCTTGGCCTCGGCCTGGCGCTCCACGTCGGACTTGGAGGCGGCCTGCTTGCGGTAGGCGTCGACGGCTTCGGCGGGGGTGGCGTGGCCGCCGGTCCACACGTCGTGGGTGCCCTCGGGCCAGGCGGCCGGGACGATCTTCTCGACCAGGTCGTGCTCGGGGGCCAGGACCATGTAGGTGGCGCCGAACAGGGTGTCCTGGCGAGTGGTGAAGACGGTGATGGCACCGGCCTCGCCGACCCGGAAGTCGACGCGGGCGCCCTCGGAGCGGCCGATCCAGTTCCGCTGCTGCAGCTTGATGGCCTCGGGCCAGTCCAGCGCGTCCAGGTCGTCCAGCAGGCGGTCCGCGTAGGCGGTGATCCGCATGTTCCACTGGCGCAGCTTGGACTTGAAGACGGGGAAGTTGCCGCGCTCGGAGCGCCCGTCGGCGGTGACCTCCTCGTTGGCCAGGACGGTGCCCAGGCCGGGGCACCAGTTGACGGGCGCGTCGGAGGCGTACGCCAGGCGGTACTCGCCCAGGACGTCGGCGCGCTCGGTGGCGCTCAGCTCGCTCCACGCGCGCGTGGTGCCGGGGATCTCACGCGTGCCGTTCTCGAACCGCTCGACCAGCTCGGCGATCGGGCGGGCCTTCTTCGCCTCGTCGTCGTACCAGGAGTTGAAGATCTGCAGGAAGATCCACTGGGTCCACTTGTAGTACTCCGGGTCGATCGTGGCGAACGACCGGCGCTTGTCGTGGCCCAGGCCCAGCCGGCGCAGCTGGACCTTCATGTTCTCCATGTTGGCCTCGGTGGACACGCGCGGGTGCGTGCCCGTCTGCACGGCGTACTGCTCGGCCGGCAGGCCGAAGGCGTCGAAGCCCAGGGTGTGCAGCACGTTGTGGCCGGTCATGCGCGCGTGGCGGGCGAAGACGTCCGTCGCGATGTAGCCCAGCGGGTGGCCGACGTGCAGTCCCGCGCCCGAGGGGTACGGGAACATATCCATGATGAACTTCTTGGGCCGGGCGGCGACCGCGGGGTCGCCCGCCAGGTCACCGGTGGGGTTCGGGGCCTCGTACGTGCCCTCGGCGTCCCAGAAGTCCTGCCAGCGTGCCTCGATGTCGGCGGCCATGGCCGCCGTGTAGCGATGCGGGGCCGCCGTCTCGGCGGCCGTATTGATCTCGGTCATGGTCCTTGAAGCTCCATCGATCGTCTCTGCCCACGGCCACTGACTGCCCGAAATGAAAAATCCCCTCGCACAGGAGGGGATGCCGCGCCGACTCCGACGGAATGTCTGTCACCCGTCGGGACTGGTCAGCGCGGCTCGGTAAGCAGGAGGCGTACGGCACGCATGGCGCCAGGGTACCGCAGCGGCCGCACGGGCCGCACCGGCGTTCCGGGGGCCGGGACACGAGAAAGCGGGCCACCCGATCCGGGTGACCCGCTTTCCCCTCCACTGCTTCCGTGGAGTTTCTGTGGAGCTAAGGAGAATTGAACTCCTGACCTCCTGCATGCCATGCAGGCGCTCTACCAACTGAGCTATAGCCCCTTGCTTTCCGCCTCCGCTCCGGTTTCCCTCGCGGCGACAGACAGAACATTAACCGGCTCCCCGGCAGATCTCCAAATCGATTCCCGGCCCCCTTCGGGACCGCCGGGTAGGGTCGCCGACTGTGTCCGTCTCCGTGCTCTCGAAAACCCGTGCCCGGCCCTGGCCCCTGGCCACCGCCGCGGCGGTCTGTCTGCTCTCGTTCGCGGCCTTCTGGGTGGCGCAACGCCTCGCCCACGTGAACATGCTCGACGTCATGGTCTACCGGGCGGAGGGCGAGACGGTCCGGGCCGGCGGCGACCTGTACGCGATGCGCGCCACCTCGGCGAACCTCGGCATGACGTACCCGCCCTTCGCGGCCCTGCTGTTCGTCCCGCTGACCCTGGTGGGCGTCCCGCTGATGCGGACGCTCGCCACCGGCGGGAACCTGCTCCTGGTGGTCACCCTGGTCCTGCTGTCGGTCAGGCTGGTCCGTCCGTCGCTGTCCCGCGCGGACCTGTGGCGCACGACGCTCTGGATCGCCGCGGTGGTGGTCTGGTGCGAGCCGGTGTGGACGACCCTGCGGTACGGCCAGATCAACCTGCTCATAGCGGTGGCGGTGCTCTGGGACCTCACGCGCCGCGAGGGCAGCCGCTGGGCCGGTCTCGGCATCGGCCTGGCGACCGCGGTGAAACTCACACCGGGGCTCTTCGTGGTCCTGCTGCTCGTCGCGGGCGTGCTGCTGTGGCGCCGGGACCGGTCCTGGAACCAGTGGCTGCGCACGGCGGCGACGGCGACCGGGGTGTTCCTCGGGACGACGCTGGCCGTGCTGGTCGCGCTGCCCGCGGACTCGAAGAGGTTCTGGACGGAGACGCTGTTCGAGACGGGCCGGGTCGGCTTCGCCGAGGAGACCGCCAACCAGTCGATCCGCGGCGTCCTGGCCCGGCTGATGCACACCGACGACCCGGGCGCGTGGTGGGCGGTGACGGCGGCCGTCCTGGGCGGCGCGGCGATGGTGGTGGCGGTACGGGCCGCGCTGCGCGGCGACAGGGCGGTGGCGGTGGTCGTCTGCGCGTTCACGGCGCTGATGATCAGTCCGATCTCGTGGTCCCACCACTGGGTCTGGTGCGTGCCGCTGCTGATCCTGCTCGCGGACCGCGCCACGCGCGCGTGGCGGGTGACGGGGGTGGTGGCCCTGGTGTTCGCGTCGTTCGCGCTGTGGTGGGTCCCGCACGACCCGGGCCGCCCCGAACTGGACCAGAACGCGGGTCAGATGCTGCTCTCCGCCGTCTATCCGCTGACGGCGACGGCGCTGCTCGTGGGGTACGTGCTGACGCGGCGGAAGCCACGCGGTAAGAACGCCGATCACGGGGTACGCGGTGTTTCCGCGGCGGTGGGCGCCCTCGTGGAGACCGCCCCGGAGCGGGAGCGTCAGGCCGTGGCGAAGGAGTAGAACCGCTTGAGGGTGCAGTGCTCGTCGAGGAGCCGGCCGTAGATCGGCTCCCCCTCCAGCTCGCGGTAGGTCTCGATCGGGTCGCCTTTTATGATCAGCGCCCGCGCGCACTCCTCGCACCAGTACTGGAACTCGGGGTTGACGGGGTCCATGTCGCGCACGATGGGCGTGCCGCTGCCGCACCAGTCGCACTTCCGCCTGTGTGCACCCATCAGTCAGCTCCAGCCGTGGCCGCGGGTCGCGCGCCCCGTCGTGCACCTGGTCGTGTGCCGACAGGACACCCTGCCGTTGTCGCCGAGCACTTGGGCCGCCCTCCCGTCCGGATCCTGTCCCCCTCCGGCCGTCCGATTCTGCCATGGCCCCGCAAGGGGGCCGGCGTACTCGGCACAACGTGACGAAACGACGAATCCCGCCCCCTGGTGGGGACGGGATTCGGTGACTGTGGAGCTAAGGAGAATTGAACTCCTGACCTCCTGCATGCCATGCAGGCGCTCTACCAACTGAGCTATAGCCCCTCGTGTTCTTCGCGCTCCGCGCTGCGAACAAGAAGAACTCTAGCCTGCGACCTGCCGGAAAGTGAAATCCGGGGGCGGCGGACCCGCGGGCTCAGTCGTCGTCGCCGAGGACCGGCTCGGGCAGCGTGCCGGCGTTGTGCTCCATCAGGCGCCAGCCGCGCGCGCCCTCGCCCAGGACGGACCAGCAGCAGTTCGAGAGGCCGCCCAGGCTCTCCCAGTGCCGTGACTCCAGGTCCAGGAGGCGGCCGATGGTGGTGCGGATGGTGCCGCCGTGGCTGACCACGACGAGCGTGCCGCCGTCGGGGAGCTTGTCGGCGTGCTCCAGGACCACGGGGGCGGCCCGGTCGGCCACCTCGGTCTCCAGCTCGCCGCCGCCCCGGCGCACGGGCTCGCCGCGCTTCCACGCGGCGTACTGCTCGCCGTACCGTGCCACGATCTCGTCGTGGGTCAGCCCCTGCCACTCCCCCGCGTACGTCTCGCGCAGCGCGGAGTCGTGGGCGACGTCGTGGCCGGTGAGCGCGGCGAGCTCGGCGGCTGTGGCCGCCGCCCGCTTCAGGTCGGAGGCCACGATGGCGTCCGGCTTGAGCGCGGCGAGCAGCCGTGCGGCCCGGCGCGCCTGGGCGACGCCGGTCTCCGTCAGCCCGATGTCGGTCGAGCCCTGGAAGCGGCGCTCCAGGTTCCAGGAGGTCTGGCCGTGGCGCCAGAGGACGATGCGGCGGCCGGTGCCGCCCCTGGTGGCGCTCAGCTCAGCTCACCGTCCGGTCCGTCGGGGAGGCCGGAGGCGTGGCCGGTGGTGTCGACGCCGGTCAGGGCGGCGTGCTCGGCGGCCTTGCCGCGGGTCTTCGTGGCGTCCTCGGGCAGCTCCAGCTCGGGGCAGTCCTTCCACAGCCGCTCCAGGGCGTAGAAGACCCGCTCCTCGCTGTGCTGGACGTGGACGACGATGTCGACGTAGTCCAGCAGGATCCAGCGCGCGTCGCGGTCGCCCTCGCGGCGGACCGGCTTGGCGCCGAGCTCCTTGAGCAGCCGCTCCTCGATCTCGTCGACGATCGACTTGACCTGGCGGTCGTTGGGCGCGGAGGCGAGCAGGAAGGCGTCGGTGATCGACAGCACGTCGCTGACGTCGTACGCGATGATGTCGTGCGCGAGCCGGTCGGCGGCCGCCTGGGCGGCGGTCTTGACGAGCTCGATGGAACGGTCCGTGGCGGTCACAGGCAGGCTTTCGTCGGCGGTCCAGTACCCCTCCAGGGTCTCACGGACCGCCGACGACGCCGTCTGGCTTTTCCGGAGCGCCGTCGGCGGGCCCCGGGGACCCTCTTTTCCGGAGCGCCGTCAGGGGGCCCCAAGGACCTTGTAGTCCCGGCCCAGGACGACGGTGACCGCGGCCGCTCCCTCGGTCTCGCCCTTGCGGACCGAGCCGGCCGGCAGGCCCAGCGTCTTGGCCACCTCGGCGGCGGCCGCCTTCCGGGCGTCGTCACCGTAGAGGACCTGCGACTTCTCCCGGTCCGGCGCACCGGTGGAGCCCACGATGGCGTAGCCGCCGTTGGCCAGCACGATCCGGGCCGCCTCGGTCGCGTTCTTGCCGGAGCCGTCCCGCAGCGAGACGCGGACGATCCCGTCCGCCTCGGGGGCGGTGACCTTGCCGCCGAGGATGTCCTTCACGACGCTGTCGCTCGCGCCGTCGGCCAGCGCGCCGTCCTCCTCCACGGGGAGCAGGGCCGTCTTGTAGGCGCCGAGCTTGGCGTGCTCGGCGAGCTTGGCCAGGGAGGCGCCGAGGTCCTTCTCCGGGAGCGAGGGGTCGAGGATCTGCTGGAGGGTCTCGATGGTGACCGTGGCGGCGGCGGGGTCGTCGGAGATCTTCCGCAGCACCCCGTACAGGACCTGGCCGAAGCGCTGGAGCTGCTTGGCGTCGGCCTCGCCGGGGGCCCGGTAGGTGGCGTAGGCGACGGCGGCGCGGCCGTTCAGCGTCTGCTTCTCGCCCTTCCTGACGAGCGGCTCGGCGCCGTCCTTGGGGGCGGGCACGTCGGTGTCGGTGTCGGTCTCGATGCCGCTGACGACCTCGACGAGGTTCTCCAGGTACGGGGTGTCCAGGCGCCAGGTGCCGGTGATCCCGGCGCCGAGGAGGTTGCCGATCGCCTCCCGGGTGCCGCTGGAGCCGTCGTCCTCGACCGACTTGCCGAGGGTGGTCGCGGAGCCCTCGGCGTCGGCGACGACGACGGAGTTGGGGAGCAGGACCGTGGTGCCCTGGCGGGTGGTCTCGTTCTCGACGAGCAGGGCGGTGGAGGTTCCGCCGTTCGTGGTGTCGTGGAGGTGGACCACGATGGTGTCGCGCTTCTGGGGGCCGGTGGCGGCGGTCCCCTTCTGCTCCGGGGCCGAGGTGCCGGGGAGCAGACCGGCGGACCACAGGTAGCCGACGCCTCCGACGGCGGCGAGCACGAGGACGACGACGAGCGCGACGATCCGGTTGCGTCCCCGGCGCCTGGCCTCCTCGCGCCGCTCCGAACGGCTCTCGGTGAACTTGAGCCAGTCGATGACGTCCTCGGAGTCCTCGTCGGGCTCCTCGATGAACGAGAACTGCTCGGTGCGGTACTCGCGGTCGTCGTCGTCCGCCCGGGACGGGGCGGGGCGCCCGGGGGCGCCCCGCTCGGAGGCGGGCCGCTGCCCGGGGACGCCGGGCGGGGCGGCGACGGGCGCGGCCGGCGCCTCGGGGGCCGGCCGGACGGGCTCGGTCCGCGACTGCGGCTGGGCCTGGGAGTCTGTTTGCGGCTGGGCCTGGGGCCGGGCGGCCCACTGCTGCCCGGTGTCGTAGGAGGGGTAGGCGTAGCCCTGCTGCCCGTACGGGTCGTACGCGGGCTGCTGCTGCGACTGTTGCGCCTGCTGCCCGTACGGGTCGTAGTACTGGGCGGGTGCCTGCTGCTGCCCGCCGTACGGGTCGTAGTACTGCGCGGGCGCCTGCTGCTGCGCCTGCGGCTGCTGGTACACCGGCTGCCCGTACTCGTCGTAGCCGATGATCTGCGGCTGCGACTGGTACGGATCGTACGGATGCTGCTGGTCGTTCACCGGTGCCCCTCCCCGAAGCTCACTGGCCGCGGTACAACTGGCGCTTGTCGATGTAGCGCACCACACCGTCCGGGACCAGATACCAGACGGGATCGCCCTGCGCGACCCTCGCCCGGCAGTCGGTGGAGGAGATGGCGAGCGCGGGGATCTCGACGAGCGAGACCCCGCCCTTGGGCAGGCCGTCGTCGGTGAGGTCGTGGCCCGGACGGGTGACGCCGATGAAGTGGGCGAGCGAGAAGAGTTCCTCCGCGTCGCGCCAGGTGAGGATCTGCGACAGCGCGTCGGCCCCGGTGATGAAGAAGAGGTCCGAGTCGCTGTTGAGGGAGCTCAGGTCCCGCAGGGTGTCGATGGTGTACGTCGCGCCGCCGCGGTCGATGTCGATCCGGCTGACCGAGAACTGCGGGTTGGACGCCGTGGCGATGACCGTCATCAGATAGCGGTCCTCGGGCGCGGACACGACCTTGTGGCTCTTCTGCCACGGCTGCCCGGTCGGCACGAACACCACCTCGTCGAGGTGGAACAGGGCGGCGACCTCGCTGGCCGCCACCAGGTGTCCGTGGTGGATCGGGTCGAAGGTTCCGCCCATCACGCCGAGTCGGCGCTTGCCGCGCCCGCCAGTAGGCACTTCCTGCTCTCCCATGCGTGCAGAGCCTACTGGCACGGCGGCGGCCGCCGGATCAGCGGTGTCGGTTCAGCGGTCGCGGTTGAAGCGGGTGGTGATCCACAGCAGCAGGAGCAGGACGCCGAAGGCGCCGAAGCCGGTGAGGTAGGGGCTGAGGCTTTCGTGGTTGCCGCCGTGCTCGGCACCACCCTCGGCGAGGGTGACCAGGTTGGCGGCGGCGCTGTGGAGGCTCATCTTCGGCAGACCTATCGATCGGGGATGGGAGCGGAGACTTCGCGCACATCGTATGCGGGCCGTCCGGAGGCGCTCACGCCGACTCAGGCGTTCGCGTCGCGCTCCGTGTTGCGGTCCGCGCCGCCGTCCGCCCCGCCGGTGTCGTCCGTGCCGCCGGTGTCGTCCGCGCGGTATCCGCGCAGCAGGAACCAGGCGAGCAGGACGCCGCCCACGAGCGAGGCGAGCAGCACGATCCGGAGCGTGTCGCCGAGCCCCTGGCCCGCGGGTGCGGCGAGCAGCGCGACAGCGGCTTCGGCGGTGGCGGCGGTGTCCGGCATGTCGGTCGTGCCCTTCGATCGTCCTCGGTGCCCGAGTTATCCACAGGCCCCGCCACACGGTAGCGCCACCGCCTAGTCTGGGGGCAGTCAGGGGGACGAGCACCGACTCGTACGAACAGGGGGCATCCATGACCGAGAACGACCACGGGGGCGCGCCGAGCAGGCAGCGGAGGCGGTTCCCCGGCATCTCCTCGCGGGCCTACGAGCACCCGGCCGACCGCTCGGCGCTGGTGGCGCTGCGCAAGCTCAGCGGTTTCGACACGGCCTTCAAGGCGCTCAGCGGACTGCTGCCGGAGCGCAGTCTGCGGCTCCTCTACCTCTCGGACTCCGTCCGGGTGAGCGACGCGCAGTTCAGCCACCTCAACGACATGCTGCGGGACGCCTGTTACATCCTGGACCTGGAGAAGGTCCCGCCGATGTACGTGACGCAGGACCCGAAGCCCAACGCGATGTGCATCGGCCTGGACGAGCCGATCATCGTGCTCACCACCGGTCTGGTGGAGCTCCTGGACGAGGAGGAGATGCGGGCGGTCGTCGGCCACGAGGTCGGGCACGCCCTCTCCGGGCACGCCGTGTACCGCACGGTCCTGCTGTTCCTGACGAACCTGGCGCTCAAGATCGCCTGGATCCCGCTGGGTACGGTCGCGATCACGGCCGTCGTGACGGCGCTGCGCGAGTGGTTCCGCAAGTCGGAGCTCTCCGCCGACCGGGCCGGGCTGCTCGTCGGGCAGGACGTGCGGGTCTCGATGCGGGGTCTGATGAAGATCGCCGGCGGCAACCACCTGCACGAGATGAACGTGGACGCGTTCCTCGCGCAGGCCGACGAGTACGAGAAGGCCGGGGACCTGCGGGACTCGGTCCTGAAGATCCTCAACGTGCTGCCGCGGTCGCACCCCTTCACCGCCGTCCGCGCGGCGGAGCTGAAGAAGTGGTCGGAGAGCCGCGACTTCCAGCGGATCATGGACGGGCACTACCCGAAGCGCTCGGAGGACAAGGACGCCTCGGTCTCGGACTCCTTCCGCGAGTCGGCCGGGCACTACGCGGAGACCGTGCGGAACAGCAAGGATCCGCTGTTCAAGCTGGTCGGGGACATAGCCGGTGGCGCCGGTGACCTGGCGGGCGACCTGGGCGGCCGGCTGCGCAACCGGTTCGGCGGCCAGGGTGCCCCGAAGGCGGACGGCGGCAAGGCGTCGGCCGGTGACGACGCCCGGGACGACGCGGAGGGCGGTCAGAACGAGGGCTGAGCCTTCGGCGACAGGGCTCCGCACAGCGAGGGGGCGGCGGGACGGCCGGTGGCGTACGGGTCGGTGACCGCCGGGCCGTCATCCACCCCGGGGGCCCGCGCTCCCGCCAGGAGCGGCTTCAGGGAGCCCGTGGTGTCCGTGTCGCAGGCCTGCGGGCCGGCCTCCGAGGTGCTGCTCAGGAGCTCGGTGCGATGCGCCCGCAGGTCCTCGCGGTCGAAGCGGAAGTGCACCACGCGGTGGACGGCGAAGAGGGACGCCGCGGTGACCGGACCGGCGCCCCGCGCAGCCGGGCGGAGGGCGTAGGTGTACGTGTGGTCCGCCGTGACGTCCAAAGCGTCGGGGCCGGTCTCCTCGAAGCGGAGGGTGCCCCGCACCCGGACGGCGGGGTCCGCGAGGGCGACCTCCCGGGGGTCGAAGCGGACGAGCCAGGCGGCGGGGGCGTGCCGGCCGTCGTCGGCGGGCGATTCCATGCTCCGGTCGAACTGCGCCTGCTGGTCGGGGTCGAGCAGCAGGCGCGCGGGCCGCACGGTGGCCCCGGTGAGGACGTCGGGGTTCAGGGAGGAGGCCACCAGGTACTCCTCGGCGATGCCGAGGGCGGCGACGACCTGGCTCTCGGCGAAGTGGACGGTGCGTCCGGCGACCGGCAGGTTGATGCCGGCGGCCCCGACGCGGTACTCGGCGGCCGGGCTGTGGGCGAAGAGCCGCGCGGGTTCGCCGCCGGGCACGGGGGCCCTGGGGGCGAGCCGGACCACGGTGGTCCGCAGGGGCTCGGCGCGCTGGTCGACGGGGGGCTGGTACGGGTTGCGGACGCCCAGGTAGACGGCGGTGCCGAAGGCGAGGAGGACGAGCAGGACGAGCAGGACGGCCTGGTGGGAGCCGCTCCGGGCCGTTCCGGAGGAGAGGCTGCGGACGGCCTGGGCGTGTTCGCCCATCCGTTCCCGGGCGGAGAACTCCTGGAGGCGGGCAGCACGGACGAACGCCTCGTCGAAGACGACGGATCGGTACTCGTCCTCACCGCCGGGGAACCCCTCGGGCGTCCCCTCAGGCGGGTCGCCACGCCCTGCCATACCTTCAGGGTAGGTCGGCGGGGGCTTCGGTAAACGCCCAGGTACACGACAAGTTCCGAAGAATTCCGCCATCGGAGTGGGCGGGGCCCGACGGGGGTGCGGCAGGGAGGCGGCGGAGGGCCGGTGGTCGCCGGGCGAGGGCTCGGCGAGGTCGCGGCCCGGGCCCCGTGCGGGCCAGGAGCAGGTCCGAGGGGCCGGTGGGGGCTATCCGGGGGACGCGGAGCCCACGACGGGGGCGTGGGCCGCGGGCGGGGCCGGGTTCGGGGTCGGCGCGTCGACCCCGGTGGTGGCCGGCGGCGGGATCTGGTCCTGGCGGTTGGCGGAGGCGCCCCGGTAGACGGCGCTGAAGGCGAGGGCGACCATACCGACCCCCATGACGAGGGCGAGGACCCAGGCGACGGGCCGGTGCCAGCGGGCGCTGCCCCGGTAGGGGCGCAGGGCGCCGCCGTGGGGGCCGTAGGGGCTGTCGTCGTCGCCGATGTCGTCGGGCTCGTAGGTGAGGCCCAGCGGGTCGCGGCCGTCCCCGTAGGGGTCGTCGTCGGCCGGTCCGCCGCCCGCGCGGGCGCGGGCCGCCTCGGCCTCGGCACGGGCCTGGGCGGCGGCGAGGAGCCGCTCGACCGCGGTCGGCTCGTGCACGGTGGCGGCCCGCACGAAGTCCTCGTCGAAGACCACGGCGGCGTGGACCTCGTCAGCGCCTCCGCGGTCGACAGAGTCCTCGGGGTCTCCGCCGTTCTGGAACGGCCTGCCCCCCACGTCGTCCGGCACGGATTCAGAGTAGACCCGGAAGGGGGTTTTGGGCAGGGAGAGTGCGAACCCTCCCCGCCCGTACCGAAAGCCCGTCCGGACCGGAAGGAGGTGTTACCGCACGTGACCGTCGCCGGTGACGATGTACTTGGTCGAGGTCAGCTCGGGGAGGCCCATGGGGCCCCTGGCGTGCAGTTTCTGGGTGGAGATGCCGACCTCGGCGCCGAAGCCGAACTGGCCGCCGTCGGTGAACCGGGTGGAGGCGTTCACGGCGACCGTGGTGGAGTCGACCAGCTGGGTGAAGCGGCGGGCCGCCGCCTGCGAGGTGGTGACGATCGCCTCGGTGTGGCCGGAGGACCACGTCCGGATGTGCTCCACGGCCTGGTCGAGGGAGTCGACGACGGCGGCGGCGATGTCGTACGAGAGGTACTCGGTCTCCCAGTCCTCCGTGGTGGCCGGGACGACGGTGGCCTTGGAGCCCTCGGCGAGGGCGAGGGTCCGCTCGTCGGCGTGGACGGTGACGCCGGCCTCGGCGAGGGCGTCGAGGGCCCGGGGCAGGAAGGCCTCGGCGACGTCCTGGTGGACGAGGAGGGTCTCGGCGGCGTTGCAGACGCTGACCCGGTGGGCCTTGGAGTTGATCAGGACGTCCACGGCCATGTCGAGGTCGGTCTCGGCGTCGACGTAGACGTGGCAGTTGCCGGTGCCGGTCTCGATGACGGGGACGGTGGACTCCTCGACGACGGTCTTGATGAGGGAGGCGCCGCCGCGCGGGATGAGGACGTCGACGAGGCCGCGGGCGCGCATCAGCTCGCGGACCGACTCGCGGGACTCGCCGGGGACGAGCTGGATCGCGTCGGCGGGCAGCCCGGCGCCCGTGACGGCGTCGCGCAGGACGGTCACCAGGGCGTTGTTGGAGGCGTACGCGGAGGAGGAGCCGCGGAGGAGGACGGCGTTGCCGGACTTGAGGCAGAGGGCGGCGGCGTCGACGGTGACGTTCGGGCGGGCCTCGTAGATGATGCCGACGACGCCGAGGGGGACGCGGACCTGGCGCAGGTCGATGCCGTTGGGGAGGGTCGAGCCGCGGACGACCTCGCCGACGGGGTCGGGCAGCGCGGCGACGTCGCGGACGTCGGCGGCGATGGCCCGGACGCGCTCCGGGGTGAGGGTGAGCCGGTCGACGATGGCCTCGCTGGTCCCGGCTTCCCGGGCCTTGGCGATGTCCACGGCGTTGGCCTCGACGATCTCGGCGGTGCGCGCTTCGAGGGCGCCCGCGACGGCGAGGAGGGCCTCGTCCTTGGCCGCGCGCGGGAGTGGCGCGATTTCGGCGGCGGCACCACGGGCCCGGTGGGCGGCCCGGGCGACCGGGGAGAGGTTGTCGAGGGGCGTGAGCGAGGTCATGTCCGCAGGGTACTGGCACCCCTGCGGACATCCCTCACGTATCCCGCACTCCGAGACGTATCCCTGGACGGACCCCGGGACGCATCCCCGGACCCGGATCGGGGCGTACCCCTGGACCCGTCCCGGGACGCATCCCGGATCCGCCCAGGGAGGTGTGGCCGGGTCGCGTTCCCGGACGTGTTCCGGGCGCCCCCGGCCGGGGTCCCGTCCCTCAGTAGGGGTGGACGCCGACCGGGGCGGCGGGCGGCGGGCCGTAGCCCTCCGCGATCCGCTGGTGGTAGGTCTCGCGGTCGATGACCTCCAGACCCACGATCTCCCAGGGCGGCAGCTTGGCGGTCTGCCGGTGTTCGCCCCACAGGCGCAGGGCGACGGCCGCCGCGTCGTGCAGGTCCCGGGCCTCCTCCCAGTACCGGATCTCGGCGTGATCGTTGGCGTAGCGGCTGGTCAGCAGGAAGGGGTGGTCGTGGGCCAGCTGTTCGAGCCCCCGTCGCACCTCCTTCAGCGGCGACTCCACGCCCGACACGCTGAGGGTGATGTGCCAGAGCTTGGACACGGGCCGTTCCTCGGCGCGTGTCTCGCGTGCCTCACGTGTGTCGGTGGTGGTCTCGGTCTTCCTGTCCGTGGACCTGTCCCGTGCCTCGTCGAAGTCGGCTCCGGCCTCGACACTGGTCAGGGCGCGTTCGGCAGTCCCACGGGGCGGTGCCCCTGGGCGCGCTCGTCTCACCGGCGGCCTCCTGTGTGATGCGTGTGGTGCTGTACCCCGCCTTGCTCTTACCCCCGGGACAAAGTTGACCAGTCCGAGGCGGCGCTTGGGGCGGTTTTGGGGAACGTCCCTTCCGGATGGCCGCAGTTTCGGCCGTTTCGGCGGATGGCGTTCGACGAATGGCGTACGGTGCGCGGCCCACGGTCGACGAGACGTCCGGCCGCGGGCCGCGTTCAGCCGATGACGACGAGGTCGTCGCGGTGGACGATCTCGCGCTCGTACTCCGGGCCCAGCTCCCTGGCGAGTTCGTGGGTGGAGCGGCCGAGCATCCGGGGGATCTCCTTGGCGTCGAAGTTGACGAGGCCGCGGGCGACGGCCCGGCCCCCGGTGTCGCGCAGCTCGACCGGGTCACCGGCCACGAAGTCGCCCTCGACGCCCGCGAGGCCGGCCGCGAGCAGGGACTTCTTGCCCTCGACGACGGCCCGGACGGCTCCGTCGTCGAGGGTGAGGGAGCCCTGCGGGGTGGAGGCGTGGGCGAGCCAGAGGAGCCGGTCGGCGGAGCGGCGGCCGGTGCGGTGGAAGTACGTGCCGGTGTCCCGGCCGGCGAGGGCGTCGGCGGCGCGGCTCGCGGAGGTGAGGACGACGGGGATGCCAGCGGCGGCGGCGATCCGGGCCGCCTCGACCTTGGTGACCATGCCACCGGTGCCGACGCCCGCCTTTCCGGCCGAGCCGATCTCGACGTGGGCGATGGACTCGGGGCCTGTGACCTCGGCGATCCTCGACGTGCCGGGCTTGGACGGGTCGCCGTCGTAGAGCCCGTCGACGTCGGAGAGCAGCACGAGCAGGTCGGCGCGGACGAGGTGGGCGACGAGGGCGGCGAGCCGGTCGTTGTCGCCGAAGCGGATCTCGTCGGTGGCGACGGTGTCGTTCTCGTTGACGACGGGCAGCGCGCCCATGGTGAGGAGCTGGTCGAGGGTCCGGTACGCGTTGCGGTAGTGGGCGCGCCGGCTGGTGTCGTCGGTGGTGAGGAGGACCTGGCCGACGCGGACGCCGTAACGGGCGAAGGAGGCGGTGTAGCGGGCCACGAGCAGGCCCTGTCCGACGCTGGCGGCGGCCTGCTGGCGGGCGAGGTCCTTGGGGCGTCGGGTGAGGCCGAGCGGGGCGAGGCCGGCGGCGATGGCGCCGGAGGAGACGAGGACGATCTCCTTCTCGCCGCCGCTGCGGACCTTGGCGAGCACGTCGACCAGGGCGTCGACGCGGTCGGCGTCGAGACCTCCGGAGGCGGTGGTGAGGGAGGAGGAGCCGACCTTGACGACGATCCTGCGGGCCTCCGTCACGTACTGCCTCGACACGTACTGCCTCGACCCGTCCGTCTGACCCGTCACCTGCGTCGTCACCTGCGTCGTCCTCACTCGGCCGTTCCTGCCCGCCGCGCGCTCGGCGCCGCGGCTGCCAGGCAATCTACGCGAGCCGGGAGGGCTGCCGCTCGTCGGTTTCGCTCCCTGGACCGGCCGCGCCCGGACCCCGGCCGGTGCTGCGGGGCACCAGGATCCGCTGGGAGATCAGATAGGTGAAGGGGATCGCGACGACGGCCGCCACGAGTGGCGCGATCCGGTCGTCCATTCCGGCCCAGGTGACGAGCGCGTACAGGCCGACGCTCTGCACCAGGTAGTTGGTGACGTTGGTGAGGGGGAAGAGGGCGAACTTCTTCCAGGTGGGGCGGGTGCGGTAGGTGAAGTAGGTGTTGAGGAAGAAGGAGCCGACCATGCTGAGGAGGAAGGCGAGGGAGTACGCGGCGAAGTACGGCATCCACGGGTGCAGGAGCAGGTAACAGCCGAAGAACGTGCCGGTGTTGACCCCGCCGACGAGGGCGAAGCGGAAGATCTCCGCGAGCCGCGCCCGCCGCCCGCGCGCACGCCCCTGCTCGTGCCCCGGCCCCGGCCCCTGCCCCTGCCCCTGCCCCTGCCCCTGCCCACGCTCGTGCCTCTGCTCGTGCCCCTGCTCGGCGGGGCCGCTCCCCCCGTCGCCCCCCGCCCCCATCAGCGCTCCCGCTCGGTGGTGGCGACGCGGACGCGTTCGGCGGCGGCGCGTTCGGCGGCCGCGCGGCCGAAGGAGCGGTGGGTCTCCTTCACGAGGAAGTGCGGGCGGCGCTTGGTCTCGTAGTAGATGCGGCCGATGTACTCGCCGATCAGCCCCAGCATCACCATCTGCACGCCCCCGAGGCCCACGATGATCGCGACCAGGGTGACGTAGCCGGGGGCGGTGACGCCCTGGGAGAGGGCGGCGGCGGTCACCCAGACCGCGTACAGGGCGGCGAGCCCGGTCAGCATCATGCCGAGCCAGAGGGCGATGCGCAGCGGGCGGTTGTTGAAGGAGATCAGCCCGTCCATGCCGTAGTTGACCAGGGAGCCGAACCTCCACTTGGTCTCGCCGCCCTCGCGCGCGGCGTTCCGGTAGTCGAAGGTGACGGTGTCGAAGCCGATCCAGGAGAACAGCCCCTTGGAGAAGCGGTTGTACTCGGGCAGCGAGAGCAGGGCGTCGACGGCGGGGCGGGAGAGCAGCCGGAAGTCGCCGACCCCGTCGGTGAGTTCGACGTCCACCCAGCGGTTGACGGCCCGGTAGTAGACGCGGCTGAGGGCGCTGCGGACCTTCTTGTCGCCCTCGCGGGTGCGCCGCGCCATCACCTGGTCGTGGCCCTGGTGATGGAGGTCCAGCATGCGCCCGAGCAGCTCGGGGGGGTGCTGGAGGTCGGCGTCCATGATGACCACGGCGTCGCCGGTGGCCTTGCGCAGACCCGCGAGCATGGCGGCCTCCTTGCCGAAGTTGCGACTGAAGGAGGCGTACTGGGTGCGCTGCGGGTGCCGGGCGGCGATCTCGCGCAGCCTGCCCAGCGTTCCGTCGGAGCTTCCGTCGTCCACGTAGCAGATCTCGTAGCCGACCGGGAGGGCGTCGAGCACCTGGCGCATCCGCGCGTCGAACCGCTCGACGACGTCCTCCTCGTTGAAGCAGGGGACGACGACGGAAAGCCTGGTCATGGGAAGGTCACTCCAGTGGGATGGGCAAGCGTACGTCCTGAAGGACCACCACCGAACTCGTCTTCGAACAGCGCGGCCAAGGTACGAGGTGGGGGTGGCCGACCGGCGTCCTCCGCGTGGCCGCCCCGGGTCGGCATGTCGTCCATGCAGCAAAGCATGGGGGGAGGATGTTGCGGTACGTGGCATTTTCACTCGCTGGTCACCCGTAGGGGCGACCTCGGGCCGGGGGGAGTAGACACCGGTGAGCAGGACCACCATCTCGGAACGCGGCGAGGGCGACGGGGCGGGAGAGCCGGAGGAGCGGGCGGCGGCGGGCGGCGGGGCGGGGGCGGGGGGACCGCTCCGGGCGCCTGGTGGGGTCGCGCTCGTCGTCGCCGCCGGAGCGGCGGCGCTGCTCTCGGTGGGCGCCTTCCTCGGTCTCTACGTGCGCCCGACGTCCGACGACTGGTGCGCCCTCTGGAAGGCCAGGGACATGGGCGTCCTGGGGATCACCTCGGACTTCTACCTCACGCAGAACGGGCGCGTCACCAACGCCTTCCTCACCGGCCTGGTCTACTCCGACGGCATGCGGGGGCCGAAGCTGCTGCCCGCCTTCCTGGTGGTGGCCCTGGGCGCGGGGCTCTTCCTGCTGGCCCGTGCGGCGCTGCGGGCGCTGCGCCTGCCGTTCCCCGCGCCGGTGGTCGTGGCGGCGGTCCTGGTCCTGGAGGCGCTGCTGTTCTTCGCGGGGACCCGGTCGTACCAGGTGCTGCTCTGGGCGCCGGCGACCATCTCGCACACGTTCCCCTGCGTCCTGGGTGCCTGGGCGGCCCTCGGCGCGGTGTGGGCGTCCCGTGCCCGCCGCCGGTGGGCCCGGGGCGCCGCCGCCGGCTCGGCGGTCGTGCTCGGCGCGGCGGCCGGAACCCTCAGCGAGCCCTTCGTCGCGATGTCCGGGCTGATCGCCGCGGCGGCGGGCGTCCTCTGCCTGCCCCGGCTCGGTCTCGCCCGCGACCGGTTCGCGTCGGCCTGGTGCGCCGCCTGGTGCGCGGGCCTCCTGATCGGCCTGGTGCTGCTCTCCACCTCCCCCGGGGCCCGCTGGCGGCGCGCCCAGCAGCCGGAGCGGCCCCTGACCCCGGAGGAGTTCGGGGAGACGCTCCGGGACTGGGCCCGGATGTGGGAGACGATCCTCGGGCAGTGGGCGTACGCGGGCGCCCTCGCCGCCGGAGTGCTCCTCGGCCTCGCGCTGGCGTTCGCCTCCCCTCCGCGCCCGGCGGCGGGCGGCCGGCTCCCGAAGGGAGCGGTCCCGGCCCTCGCCGTCCTGCCGGTCCCCCTGATCGCGCTCGGGAGCCTCGTGGCCGCGTACGGCCTGCGCGGCGGTTACGGGGAGAGCGGCTGGACGTACGCGCGCACGTGGACCAGCTTCCTGGTGCCGTTCCTGATCGCCCTCTGCGGTTACGGGACCTGGCTCGGCCACCGGGCGGGACGGCGGCTCGCGGCCCGCCCCGCGCCGGGCGGCGCCACCGCGCCCGGACCCGCCGCGACTGCCGGACCCGCCGTGCCCGACGGCCTCCGGATCGCACGCCTCGCGGCCGTCGTCGTGGCGGGGGCGGTCGCCGTGGCGTGTACGGCGGCCCTGGTGGCGCCGGTGCAGACGATGACCACCCGGACGGTGGCGCGCAGCCTCGCGTGGGACCGGCAGGACGCACGGATCCGCGCGGAGGCGGCGGCGGGCGCCCGGGAGGCGACCTACCGCCCCCTGTTCATCGGCGGGCTCGCGGAGCCCTTCTTCACCCCGGTGTACGAGCGGGACTGGGCTGCCCAGTGCGCGGCCGCCCACTACGGCGTGGACCGGCTGAACCGGCCCTGAGCGGCGGCCCGCCCGCTCCCGGTCGAACACAACCGCGAGGGTGACACACCGTGACGAACCATGAACACCAGGTAGTTTGGAGGCGTGTGGAGGAAAGACAAGTGAATCGAGATACAAGTGCCTGACGTCTCCGTGGTCGTCATCGCCTACAACGACGCAGAGCGTCTGCCGACGGCCGTACGGTCGGTGCTGGAGCAGACGCTGCACGGCGTCGAGGTCGTCATCGTCGACGACTGCAGCAAGGACGACACCTTCGCGGTCGCACGGTCGCTCGCCGCCGAACACCCGGACCGTGTCAGGGCGTTCCAGCTGCCCCGGAACAGCGGTGGTTGCGGAGCGCCCCGCAACCACGGCATCCGGCACGCCACCGGCACGTACGTCATGTTCCTCGACAGTGACGACGTGCTGGAGCGCAACGCCTGCCGCAACATGCTGGCCGCCGCCGAGGAAACCGGTGCCGACCTGGTCTCCGGCCTGTGCGTGCGCGTGCATCTGGACAGCCGCACCCGCAGGACCACCGAGTGGTACCCCTGGCTCTATCCGGGCACCCGGACGCTCGAATCGATCACCGAGCTGCCCGACCTGCTGGTCTTCGACACCCTGTCGACGAACAAGTGCTACCGGCGCGCGTTCCTCCTCGAACGGGAGCTGGAGTTCCCGGTCGGCATCCACTACGAGGACCTGCTCTTCTCGGCCCGGGCCTATGTCGCCGCCCGCCGGATCACCCTGATCCCCAACCGGGTCTACCACTGGAACGTGCAGGAGGGCGCCGCGGCGAAGTCGATCAGCAACCGGCGCCACGAGATCGCCAACTTCGCGCACCGCATGGAGATCCACCGCCGGGTGGACGCCCTCCTGGAGGCGGAGGGGCACGAGGAGCTCAAGTACCGCAAGGACATCAAGTTCCTCAAGCACGACCTCGTCCTCCACCTGCGCGACCTGCCGCTGCTCGGCGAGGACTACCGGCGCGAGTTCGCCGCGCTCGCCAACGGCTACCTCGCCGAGATCGACCCGCGGGCGTACGAGGAGGTCCAGCCCCTGCACGCCGTCTGCGCCTATCTGCTGAGCAAGGAGGACTGGCCGAACCTGCTCCGGGCCACCGACGCGCTCACCAACCCCGGCCGGCTCACCACCCCGCTGGCCGAGCGGGACGGACGGGTCTACTGGTGCGCCGAGCACCTGGAGACCGAGCAGGGGCGCCGGATCCTGGACGTGACCGCGGCCGGCCACGACACCCGGCCGCTGACGTCGTTCGCCCTGGGCAACCGGCTGACCTCGTACTCCGGCACCGACGGGGTCGTCAGCCTCGCCGGGGAGGTCGTCAACCCGCTGGGCCGGATCGCCCCGGACGCGGAGCTCGGCGCCGAGCTGGAGTTCTCGGCCCGCCGCAGCGTCGGCGGCAGGACCGTCCGCGTCCCGGTCACCACGGTCCGCCACGCCGGCGACCGGATCGAGTGGGAGGGGCGGGCGGACGTCGCCCGCACGGTCCGCCCCCTCGGCGTCATCGACGCCGTCTGGGACGTGCGCCTGATCCTCACCGTGGACGGCCGGCGGCTCAGGACCCGGGTGTCCGCGGGCAGCGTCCCCCTCGACGAGGCCCGCCCCCTGCGGGTCCGCCCCCGGCTGACCCAGCTGGTCTCCGACCGCTTCGTCCCGCAGATCACCAGGAAGGGCAACCTGTCGTACGTCCTGACCGCCCAGGGCAGGGCCGCCGTGCGCACCTCGGCGGTGATCGAGGGCGCCATGCACGGGCGCGCCGCCGGAGCGGCGAAGACCGGGCTGCGCCGTCTGCTCAAGGCCAAGCGGGACCTGAAGTCGGGCGAGAACAAGCTCCGCGTCTACCACGAGCTGTACAGCAGGCTGCCGATCCGCAAGGGCCTCGTGGTCTTCGAGAGCCACCTCGGGAAGCAGTACAGCGACAGCCCCCGGGCGATCTACGAGGAGATGCGCCGGCGGGGCGTCCCCTTCGAGGCCGTCTGGTCCTACGCCGGCGCCCGCCCCGACGGCTTCCCCGAGGACGCCGTCCTGGTGAGGCGCTGGAGCATGCCGTACCTGCGGGCGCTGGCCCAGGCCGAGTTCTGGATCGACAACCAGGGCTTCCCGCTGCGCCTGACCAAGCGCCCCGGCACCACGTACCTCCAGACCTGGCACGGCACCGCGCTCAAGCGGATGGGCTTCGACGAGCCGCACACCAAGGCGAGCGGCCCGGTCGCCCAGGAGACCTTCCAGAAGGCACTGGACCGCTTCGACCACTTCCTGATCCGGGGCGAGCACGACCGGCGCACCCTCGGCCGGGCGTTCCGGCTGCGCGACGAGGTCCTGCTGCCCGTGGGCTACCCGCGCAACGACGAGCTCGTCCGGGCCCGCGAGCGGGAGGAGGAGACGGGCGTCAGGGAGCGGGGACCGCTCGCGGCCGAGCTCGGCCTCGACCCGGACCGGCCGGTGCTGCTGTACGCGCCGACCTTCCGCGCCCAGCCGGGCGGCAAGGTGCGCCCCTTCCGGTTCCCCTTCGACGTCGAGGAGTTCGCCGAGCGCTTCGGCGACACCCACACCCTGCTGATCAGGACGCACTACCTGAACAGCGTCACGCTCCCGCCGTCGGTCCGCGGACGGATCCTCGACGTCTCCGGCCTCCACGACGTCACCCCCCTCCTGGCCCTCGCGGACGGGCTGATCACCGACTACTCGTCCGTGATGTTCGACTACGGCCTGCTCGACCGCCCGATGGTCTTCTTCGCCTACGACCACGACGAGTACGCCCGGGAGAACCGCGGCACCTACTTCGACCTGAAGGAGCACGCCCCCGGCCCCGTCGTGGCCGACCAGGACGGCCTCTTCGAGGTGATCGCCGGCCTGCGGGACGAGGCCGGCACCAAGTACGCGACGGCGCGGCGCCGGTTCAACGCCGCATTCAGCGAGTACGACCGGGGCGACGCGGCGCGCCGGATCGTCGACACGTTCTTCACCGGGAGCGGGAAGTGACCCAGCAGGCCCACGAGGCGCCGGAAGCGCGCCACCAGGAGCGGGGGGCCACCCGCCGGACCGCCGTCTCCGGCGGGCGCGACGTCTTCATCGTCTCCAACAGCGTGGACGAGACGGGCGGCGTGACGACCTGGACGCACCAGATGGCCCGGCAGTTCGCCGGCCGGGGACACCGGGTCCACGTCGTCGGGATCACCCCGGCCCCCGCCGGGCGCCGCCACCACTTCCCCGGCCCGCTGCCGTACGCCACCACCACGCTGTACGACGAGCACCCGCCGCAGGTCCGCCCGCTGCGCGGGGTCAGGGGCCGGCTCAACGCCGTCGAGCGGCGGCGGCACGCCGTCCGGGCGGCCGGGATGCGGGAGCGCGCCGACCGGATGACGGCCCTGTTCGCCGCCGCCCGGCCCGGCGCCGTGGTGATCGTGACCCAGGTGTGGGCGATGGAGTGGGTGACGCTCGCCGACACCGGGGGGCTGGTGGTCATCGGCATGGGGCACGAGTCGTACGCCGCCAGCGCCGCCACCTCCCGGCTCTCCCGGATGAAGCGGCACTACCGGGACGTCGACCGGCTGCTCCTGCTCACCCCGGGCGACGCCGACCGGTGGATCCGGGCCGGCATGGACAACGTCGGCCACATGCCCAACGCCCTGCCCTTCGTGCCCCCGGCGCCGGTGCCGCGCACCGGGAAGGTCGTGGTCTCCGTCGGGCGCCTCTCGCACGAGAAGGGCATGGACATGCTGCTCGACAGCTGGGCCGAGGTCGCGCCCCGCCGTCCCGACTGGAAGCTGCGGATCTACGGCACCGGGGACGAGGAGCTACGGCTGCTGCGGCGCACGGCCGACCTGGGGCTCGACGGCTCGGTGGAGTGGAGGGGGCGCACGGACGACGTCCTCGGGGCGCTCTCGGAGGCCTCGGTCTTCGCCCAGGCCTCGCGCGCCGAGGGCTTCCCGATCACCCTTCTGGAGGCCATGGCCGCCGGGGTGCCCTGCGCCGCGTTCGACTGCGCGCCGGGGGTCCGCGAGATCATCCGGGACGGCGAGGACGGGCTGCTGGCCCGGCTCGGCAACACGGTGGAGCTGGGCGGCCACATCGACGCCCTGATCGCGGACGAGGAGCTGCGGAACCGCATGGGGGACGCGGCCTTCGCCAATGTGCGGCGCTACGCCCCGGACCTGATCACCGACCGCTGGGAGGAGTTGTTCGCGTTCCTGGAGCGCTGAGCACCCCGGAACGACCGGGACGACCGAGGGGCCGGGGAGTGCGTCTCCCCGGCCCCTCGCCGTCGTTCCCGTCGTGCTCCGGTCAGACCGTGGCGCCGCGGCGCGCGACCCAGCCGGTCCAGGCCGAGGAGATCATCTCGCGCACGTCGTGGCGGGCCTTCCAGCCCAGCTCGGCGGCGATGCGGTCGGCGGAGGCCACGACCCGGGCGGGGTCGCCGGGGCGGCGCGGGGTGACGAGGGGCTCGGTGGTGTGCCCGGTGATCTCGTTGATCAGCGCGACCATCTCGGTGACGGAGACGCCCTCGCCTCGGCCGATGTTGACCGTCAGGTCGCGCGGCTCGCCCGCCTCGGCCCACTCCGCGAGCTTGCGCGCGGCGACCAGGTGCGCGTCGGCCAGGTCCTCGACGTGGATGTAGTCGCGGACGCAGGTGCCGTCGGGGGTGTCGTAGTCGTCGCCGAAGATCCGCGGGGCCTCGCCCGCGTCCAGGCGCTCGAAGACCATCGGGACCAGGTTGAAGACCCCGGTGTCGGCCAGCTCGGGGGTCGCGGCGCCGGCCACGTTGAAGTAGCGCAGGCAGGCCGTGGAGATGCCGTGGGCGGCGCCGGCGGCGCGGACCAGCCACTCGCCCGCCAGCTTCGTCTCGCCGTACGGGCTCAGCGGCAGGCACGGGGTCTCCTCGGTGACGAGGTCGACGTCCGGCATACCGTAGACGGAGGCGGAGGAGGAGAAGAGGAAGTTGCGCACGCCCGCGGCGGCGACGGCCTCCAGGAGGACCGTGAGGCCGATGACGTTCTCGCGGTAGTAGTGCAGCGGCAGCTCGACGGACTCGCCGACCTGCTTCTTGGCGGCGAGGTGGACGACGCCCGTCACGCCGTGCTCGGCGATCGTGCGGTCCAGGACCTCGCGGTCGAGGGTGGAGCCGACCACCAGGGGGACGCCTTCGGGGATCCGTTCTTCGTACCCCGTGGACAGGTCGTCGAGGACGACGACCCGCTCGCCCGCGTTCGTCATGGCGCGGACGACGTGGGAGCCGATGTAACCGGCACCGCCGGTGATCAGGTAAGTCATGCCCCAAACCCCTTTCGCTGAGAACCGCGGCGGACCCTGCGGAGCTTCGATCCGACCGCCCGGAGCCCGTCACGGACCCCGGGTGCGAGCCGCACCGCCAGCGAGCCGTTCGCCGTGGTGTACTGCCGCACCAGCAGTACACCGTACCGGCTGCTGGGCACGGCCGACCGTCGCTGCCGGTCCTCCGGGAGCCGGAGCGCCGTCGTGAAGGACGTGCCGTCCGCGCAGGTCACCTCGGCCCGCAGGTCCCAGAGCTGGACCCCTCGGCTCCCCCGGCGGCGGCCCTCCCGGGCCAGGCCGGTGAGTCCGGCGGGGACCTTCCCGGACCAGCCGCCCGCCGTCTCCGTGAGCGCGGTCTCCGCCGTGCGGGCGGGCGTGTCGGCACCCCGGGGCAGGAAGCAGATCCGGACGGTACGCGGCGGGTTCGCGCGCAGCCGTCCGTACTGGTCGCGGACCGTGAACCGCAGATCGCCGCCGAACGCTCCGGTGCGCGGTTCGCCGTCGACGAGCGGCGGGAGCGCGTCGAGGGGCAGGGCGTCCGCGCCGTCGAGTTCCACCGGGAGGTCGTCGGACCAGACGGCGACATCACCCTTACGGGCGTACGGCGGGAGCAGGCGGGGCGGATCGGCGGCGAGCCGGGACAGCCGTTCCAGGTCGCGGGGCTCCTCGGCGGCCAGGACGAGCCGGGCCGCCCAGCGGGCGGCGGGGGGTGCGGCGGCGATCGCGTCCTCGCCGAAGGTCCCGAGGTGCTCGCGGGCCAGCGCCCACCAGGCACGGCGGTACTCGGCGTCGTGGGACCGCAGGTCGCGGGCGTACATGCGCAGGTCGTGCGCGAGGAACTTGGTGCGGCAGGCGGCGGCGAGCCCCGTGCGGCCGGCCTGCTCGAAGGTCTCCACGGCGAGGCGGTGGGCGGCGACCCGCGCCCGCCAGTTGGCGATGCCGTCCCGGTCGAGGGAGAGGGACGGGCGGGCGGCGGCCCGGCGCACGTGCCAGATGTAGACGGTGTCGGGGACGACCGCGACGCGCGGGGCGGCGGCCAGGACGCGGGCGGTGAAGAGGAAGTCCTCGTAGACGCAGCGGCCGTCGGGGAAGCGGATGCCGTGCTCGGCGAGGAAGGCGCGGTCGTAGACCTTGTTGACGCAGAGGGTGTCGTGGACGAGCGGGGCGAGGTCCGCCGCGGTCTCCAGGAGGGCGGGCTCGTGGTAGAGCGCGGGCTGCCAGCGCACGTCGCGGCCCTCGGGCAGCTCCCGCCGCACGCAGGCGCCGACCGCGACGGGGGCGCCGTGGCGCTCGGCGGCCGCCACCAGGGCTTCGGCGGCGCCGCCGGGCAGGACGTCGTCGCTGTCGAGGAATATCACCAGGGGGGCGGTGACCGCTCGGAAGCCGTCGTTGCGGGGGGTGCCGCAGCCGCCGCTGTTCCGCGTGCGGTGGACGACGCGCAGGCGGGGGTGGACGGCGGCCAGTTCGTCCAGGACGCGGCCGGTGCCGTCGGTCGAGCCGTCGTCGACGGCCACGACCTCCGCGATCACGGGGCCCTGGTCCAGTACGGAACGGACGGCCTCGCCGACCAGCCCCTCGTCATTGTGTGCGATTACCACAACGGCGAGCTTCCCCGCTACGGGGGTGGAGGTGATGATGCTCACACGGGCGATGATACGGGTCCCCCCCACCCGAACGGCCCCGTCTCACCCGTCCCACCGACCCTCCCGTCCGGCTGTTCGAGAACCCCGCTCCCCCGCGCCGGGAACGGCGAAGGCCGCCCGCGCGCCGCTCGGTCCTCGGGGACCTCACGGGCGCGGACGGCCTGCGACGGATCGGGGCTAGAAGGGGTCGAACTCGTCGAACTCGCGCTGGGCGTCGTCGCCGCGCTCGGCCTCCCGGTCCCGGCGGCGCTGCGCGGCCGGGCGCGGGGCCTCCAGGCGGTGGTCCTCGCCGCGGCGGCCGAGCATCTCGGCGCCGGCCATCATGCTGGGCTCCCAGTCGAAGACGACCGCGTTGTCCTCGGCGCCGATCGCGACGCCGTCGCCCGCGCGGGCGCCCGCCTTCATCAGCGCGTCCTCGACGCCGAGGCGGTTGAGGCGGTCGGCCAGGTAGCCCACGGCCTCGTCGTTGTTGAAGTCGGTCTGGCGGACCCAGCGCTCCGGCTTCTCGCCGCGCACCCGGTAGACCTCCTCGGTCTCGTCGTACGTGACCGTGAAGCCCGTGTCGTCGACGGCCTTCGGGCGGATGACGATCCGGGTCGCCTCCTCCTTCGGCTTGGCGGCGCGCGCCTCGGCGACGATGCCGGCGAGGGCGAAGGAGAGCTCCTTCAGGCCCGTGCGTGCCACGGCGGAGGCCTCGAACACCTGGTAGCCGCGCTGCTCCAGGTCCGGGCGGATCATGTCCGCGAGGTCCTGGCCGTCCGGGATGTCGATCTTGTTGAGGACGACGATCCGGGGCCGGTCGTCGAGGCCGCCGTACTGCCTCAGCTCCTCCTCGATGACGTCGAGGTCGGAGACCGGGTCGCGGTCGGACTCCAGGGTCGCCGTGTCCAGGACGTGGACGAGGACCGAGCAGCGCTCCACGTGGCGGAGGAACTCCAGGCCCAGGCCGCGGCCCTGGCTGGCGCCCGGGATCAGGCCCGGGACGTCGGCGATGGTGTAGACGGTCGAGCCGGCCGTGACGACGCCCAGGTTCGGGACGAGGGTGGTGAAGGGGTAGTCCGCGATCTTCGGCTTGGCGGCCGAGAGGACCGAGATCAGCGAGGACTTGCCGGCGCTCGGGTAGCCGACGAGGGCCACGTCGGCGACGGTCTTGAGCTCCAGGACGATGTCCCGCGCCTCGCCGGGCTCGCCGAGGAGCGCGAAGCCGGGGGCCTTGCGGCGCGCGGAGGACAGCGCCGCGTTGCCGAGGCCGCCGCGACCGCCCTGGCCCGCGACGAAGGTGGTGCCCTGGCCGACCAGGTCCGCGAGGACGTCGCCCTGCTTGTCGAGGACGACGGTGCCGTCGGGCACGGTCAGGACCAGGTCCTGGCCGTCCTTGCCGGAGCGGTTGTCGCCGGCGCCGGGCTGGCCGTTGGTGGCCTTGCGGTGCGGGGAGTGGTGGTAGTCGAGGAGGGTGGTGACCGACTGGTCGACGACCAGGATCACGTCGCCGCCGCGGCCGCCGTTGCCGCCGTCGGGCCCGCCGAGCGGCTTGAACTTCTCCCGGTGGACGGAGGCGCAGCCGTGGCCTCCGTTACCCGCGGCGACGTGCAGCTCGACGCGGTCCACGAAGGTGGTCATGGTGGTGCCTCCAGGGTGTTACGTATGGAATGTCTATCGGGTAACACGCGAAAGGCGGACCCGCTTCCCCTGCCGGGAAGTGAGGTCCGCCTCCGCGAAAGATCCGATCAGGCGACCGGAACGATGTTCACGACCTTGCGGCCACGGTGGGTGCCGAACTGCACCGAACCGGCCTGCAGGGCGAACAGCGTGTCGTCGCCGCCACGGCCGACGCCCGCGCCGGGGTGGAAGTGGGTGCCACGCTGGCGGACCAGGATCTCACCCGCGTTGACGACCTGACCGCCGAAGCGCTTCACGCCGAGCCGCTGGGCATTGGAGTCGCGCCCGTTCCGGGTGGACGATGCGCCCTTCTTGTGTGCCATGTCTCAGTCCCTCTTACTTCGCAGCCGCGGGGATACCGGTGACCTTGATCGCCGTGTACTGCTGGCGGTGACCCTGGCGACGGCGGTAGCCGGTCTTGTTCTTGTAGCGCAGGATGTCGATCTTGGCGCCCTTGTGGTGGTCCACGACCTCGGCCGTGACCTTGATGCCGGCCAGGACCCACGGGTCGCTGGTCACGGCGTCGCCGTCGACAACGAGCAGGGTCGAGAGCTCGACCGTGTCGCCAACCTTGGCAGTGGAAATCTTGTCAACCTCAACGATGTCGCCGACAGCAACCTTGTGCTGGCGACCACCGCTGCGCACGATGGCGTACACGCGGATCTCTCTCTCACTCGGGATCGAAACCTCTGAAGCCAGCCGCTCACACGGACCCGGGGGTCCGCGGCGTTCCGGAATCGGACGAGCGGCCTCTCCCGACGAGCGGGAGGGAGGTGCTCAGAGGCGCGGCGCGCCGAAAGACGCACCGACGGTCTAGGTTACGGGCGGCCGACGCGGGGGGTCAAATTCGCCCGGGACGGCGCGGGCCGCCCCTCCCCGCACGTCGCGTACGGAGGGGGGCGGCCCGCGCCCGCCGGTCAGTCCTGGGCCGGGGAGGCGGTCTTCTCGGCCGCCTTCTTGGCCGTGGTCTTCTTGGCGGTCGTCGTCTTCTTCGCCGCGGTCTTCTTGGTCGCCGCCGTCTTCTTGGTGGCGGCCTTCTTGGCCGTGGCCTTCTTCGCCGTGGTCTTGCGCGCCGCCGTCTTCCTGGCGGGGGCGGGCTCGTCCTCGGCGGCCTCGGTCTCCGCGGCCGGGGCCGCGGCGACCACGACGACGGCGGCCTCCTCGGCGCCCGCGGGCGAACCGGCGGGGGCGGTGGCCTTGCGGACCACCCGGCGGCGCGCACGCGGCGGGGCGGCCGCGGGGGCCTCCTCGGCGACGGGCCCGGCGGCCGGCTCCGGGGCGGGCTCCTCGACGGGCTCCCGGGCCGCGACGGGCTCCGGCTCCGTCTCCTCGGCGGGCGCCACGGTCTCGGTCGTGGTCTCCACGACGGTGACCGTCTCGGCCGGCTCCGTGGTCGAGACGACCGGGGAGGTCGCCCGGCGGGTGGCGCGACGACGGCCGCGCGGGGCCGGGGCGGCGGGCTCCTCGACCACGGCCTCGGCCACGGTCTCGGAAGCGGTCCCGGTCTCCGGAGCGGTCTCCGTCACGGGCGCGGGCTCGACGGCCTCGGGACCGGCGGCCGGCTCGGTCACCGGCTCGACCACGACGGCCTCGGCCTCGGTCTCCACGACCGGGGCAGGAGCGACCGGCGTCGGGGCGACCGGGGCGGTCACCCTGCGGGTCGCGCGGCGGCGGCCACGGCCGCGCGTGGCGGCCGCCTCCGCCTCGGCGACGGAGCCGTACAGCTCCTCGTCCGGGGCGATCGGCACCGGCACGGCCACCGGGGCGGCCAGCTCCGCCGCGACCTCGGCCTCGGTCTCGGTCTCGTGGGCCGCGTCCTCGGCGCCGGTCTCCACGGTCCCGGTGTGCTCGTGCTCGTGGGCGTGCCCGTCCCCGCCGCGGCCGCGCTTCTTCGCGCGCTTGCCGCCGCCACCGCCGCCGGAGGTGGTCGGCTGCTCCATGTGGACGATGACGCCGCGCCCGTTGCAGTGGACGCAGGTCTCGGAGAAGGACTCCAGGAGGCCCTGGCCGACCCGCTTGCGGGTCATCTGGACCAGGCCGAGCGAGGTGACCTCGGCCACCTGGTGCTTGGTCCGGTCCCGGCCCAGGCACTCCAGGAGGCGGCGCAGCACCAGGTCGCGGTTGGACTCCAGGACCATGTCGATGAAGTCGATGACGACGATGCCGCCCAGGTCGCGCAGGCGCAGCTGCCGCACGATCTCCTCGGCCGCCTCCAGGTTGTTCCTGGTGACGGTCTCCTCCAGGTTGCCGCCCTGGCCGGTGAACTTGCCGGTGTTGACGTCGACGACGATCATCGCCTCGGTCTTGTCGATCACCAGCGAGCCGCCGGACGGCAGCCAGACCTTGCGGTCGAGCGCCTTCATGAGCTGCTCGTCGATCCGGTACGTGGCGAAGACGTCGACCTCGCTCGTCCACCGGGACAGGCGGTCGGTCAGGTCCGGGGCGACGTGGCTCACGTACCCGTGGATGGTCTCCCACGCGTCGTCGCCGCTGACGACGACCTTGGAGAAGTCCTCGTTGAAAATGTCGCGGACGACCCGGACGGTCATGTCCGGCTCGCCGTAGAGCAGCGTCGGCGCGTTGCCGCCCTTCGCCTTGCTCTGGATCTCCTCCCACTGCGCCTGGAGGCGCTCGACGTCGCGGCGCAGCTCGTCCTCGCTCGCGCCCTCGGCGGCGGTGCGCACGATGACGCCCGCGTCCTCGGGGACGATCTTCTTGAGGATGGTCTTCAGACGCGCGCGCTCGGTGTCGGGGAGCTTGCGGCTGATGCCGGTCATCGAGCCCTCGGGCACGTACACGAGGTAGCGGCCCGGGAGGGAGACCTGGCTGGTCAGACGGGCGCCCTTGTGGCCGATCGGGTCCTTGGTGACCTGGACGAGGACCGACTGGCCGGACTTGAGGGCGGTCTCGATGCGGCGCGGGCCGTGGCCCATGCCGAGTGCCTCGAAGTTGACCTCGCCGGCGTACAGGACGGCGTTGCGACCCTTGCCGATGTCGACGAAGGCGGCCTCCATGGACGGCAGGACGTTCTGGACCTTGCCCAGGTAGACGTTGCCGACGTACGAGGTGGCCTGCTCCTTGTTGACGTAGTGCTCGACGAGCACGTTGTCTTCCAGGACGCCGATCTGGGTGCGCTCGCCGTTCTGGCGGACGACCATGACGCGCTCGACGGCCTCGCGGCGGGCGAGGAACTCGGCCTCGGTGATGATCGGGACGCGGCGGCGGCCCTGCTCGCGGCCTTCGCGGCGGCGCTGCTTCTTGGCCTCCAGACGGGTCGAGCCCTTGATGGACTGGACCTCGTCGGCACCGGTGCCGGGCTCGGTCCGCTCGCGGGCCGGACGGGGCTCGCGGACCTTGACGACCGTGCGGACGCCGTCCTCGTCGCCCGTCTCGGCGTCGGCGGAGGCGTCCCCGCTGCGACGGCGGCGACGGCGGCGGCGACGGGAGCTGCTGGAGCCGCCGGCGAGGCCCTCGGCCTCCTCGGAGTCGTCCTGGCCGTCCTCGGTCTCCTCGGACTCGTCCTCGGCGTGCGGCTCCTCGCCGTCCTCGGTCTCCTCGACCTCGGCGAGCTCACCGCGACGGCGGCGACGGCCGCCACGGCGACGGCGACGGGAGGGACGGTCCTCGTACTCGTCCGTCTCCTCGGCCTCCTCGGCCTCCTCGAGCGAGTCGGCGGCGGCCTCGACCTCGGGCTCGTCGGCGACGGTGGCCGGGACGGGCTCGACGGCGACGGGCTCGCCGCGACGGCGGCGACGGCGACGGGAACCGGTCTCGGTCCGCTCGGCGCTCTCCGCGGGCTCGGCGGTCTCCACGGCCTCGACCGTCTCGACCGTCTCCTCCGTCTCGTCGGCCTCCGGCTCCACGGGTTCGGCGGCGGCAGCGGCGGCGGCCGTCTCCGGGGTCTGGAACATCGGCTCGGCGAACACCGGGGCCTGGAAGACGGCGACGGCGGGGCGCGCGGCGCGGCGCGGCTCGCGGGCCGGGGCCGGCTCGGAGGTGAACTGCGGCGAGGAGACGCGGCGGCGGCCCCGGCCGCGCGTGGCGGCGGTCTCGGCGGCGGCGACCTCGGTCTCGTCGGCGGCGATCTGCGCGACGGCGGTCTCGGGCAGCGACTCACCGGCGGCGGGCGTCTCGGCGGCCGGAGCCGCGGCGGCGGGCTCGGACGCGGTGCCCACCTCGGGAGAGGTGGCCTTGCGGGTGGCGCGGCGGCGGGTGCGCGGCGCGGGCGCGGCCTCGGTCTCGACCGGGGCCACCTCGGGCGCGGGCGCGGCGACCGGCTCGGCGGCGGGCGCGGCGGCCTCCTCGGCGGCGGGCGCGCCGGCCGGGGCGGTGGCCTTGCGGGTGGCGCGGCGACGGGTGCGCGGCGCGGGGGCGGCCTCGGGCGCGGCCTCGGCGACCGGGGCGGCGGGCTCGGGCGTGTCGGTCGCCGGCGCGACGGCCTCGGGCGCCACGGTCTCGTCGGCCGGGGCCGGGGAGGTCACCGGCGAGGTGGCCTTGCGGGTGGCGCGGCGGCGGGTCGGGCGCGCCGGAGCTGCCTCGGGGGCCTCCTCGGCGGCCTCGGGCGCGGTCTCCGTGACCGGCTCCGGGGCCGGCGCGGGCTCCACGGCGGTCTCCGCCGTCTCTGCGGCCGGCGCGGTCGCCTTGCGGGTGGCGCGGCGACGGGTGCGCGGCGCGGGGACGGCCTCGGTCTCGACCGGGGCGGCCTCGGGCGCGGCCTCGGCGACCGGCGCGGTGGGCTCGGGCGTGTCGGCGGCCGGGGTCTCGGTGGTTCCGGTGGTCTCGCCCGTCACCGGCGGGCCGGCCGGGCGGGAAGCGGCGCGGCGCCTGCGGCGCGGGGGCAGCTTGTCACCGGGGGCGTTGGTGTCTTCGTTGGACTCGGGCATGCGGGGTTCTCCCGTCACGCTCCCGGGCGCCGCACCTGGTTCCGGTCCGGCGGCACGGTCACGCCTGTGGCGAGGTGCCGCCGTCCGGGGCGCGGGCGCCGCACGGGAGCTGTATGTCTGGCTCGCCGGTTCCGTACGCCCTGTGCGGACGGCCTGGCGAAAGTCTCCTGGTCAGTGCGCGGCCCGACCCAGGTGGCTCCCGAGTACCAGGGCTGCGCTGTGACGACCGCTCCCTACGCGGTGTCCGTACCCGGCGCCGTCGCCGGGGCGGTCGCGGCGGCCGTGGGTGAAGCGGCCGTGACTGCCTCGCGGTCGGGCGCGAGCGGGTCGGTCACCGTGCCGGACTCCTCGTCGAAGAGCCCCTGCGCCAGCCTGGTCACCGCGGCGGGGACCGGCGGCGCCAGGTCGGCCACGGCTCGGAGACCGGACAGGACGTCGTCGGGTCGTACGGCAGGTGTCACGTGCCGAACAACCAGCCGCAGTATCGCACAGGCGCTGTCCAGCGGCCCATCTTCCCGGGGTTCGCCCTGGGGACGGACGGCCGTCAGCTCGGTGACCGCGGAACGGGTGTCGAAGGTGCGGACGCCGTTCTTCGTCTTGCGCTGTACTTCCACGGTCTCGGCCGCGAGAAACGCCTCGACGGCCTTCTCCGCCGTCTCGGGGGCGACGCCTTCGAGGCGCAGCTCCCAGACGGAGGCGGTGAGCCGGTCGGCGAGGCCCGGGGTGCGGGCCTCGACGGCATCGGTGATGTCGAGGCCGACCGGGAGGGACTCGTCGAGCAGGGCCCGCAGGGTCTCCGGGTCGCGCGCCTCGGTGAGGGCGATCTCCAGGTATTCGGCCTCGGAGCCCGTGCCCGTCGGGGCGGCGTTGGCGTACGACACCTTGGGGTGGGGGGTGAAGCCGGCCGAGTACGCCATGGGCACCTCGGCACGGCGCAGGGCGCGCTCGAAGGCGCGCTGGAAGTCGCGGTGGCTGGTGAACCGGAGGCGGCCGCGCTTGGTGTAGCGCAGTCGGATGCGCTGCACCGCCGGTGCGGGCGGCGGGCCTTCGGGCTGTCGCTTGCCCAGTGGTTCTTCTCCTCGTTGCGGGGCGGCGCGGGCGCGCGCCGTCCACGAGCTGTGCGGGTCGCCTCGGGGGGTCCGCCCGGTTCACCCCCGCTTCCGCGGGGAGATCTCGGGGGCGGGCACCGCGCCGGAGACGTTCCTTGTACTACCCAGAGTACGCGCCCGGGCCGTTCGGGGTTCCCGTGGCTCGGCCGATCCGGCCGGGTCGGAGAGGACGCCCCGGTGGTTCTCCGGCGGGACGGGCGCGCACGGTGGGGGTGCCAGCACGGAGGGCGAGGGCCGTCGGGGCGGGACGAGCTCGCGCGGCGGGGCCCGTCGGCGCGGGGCGAGTACGGGCGGTGGGGCCCCGTGGGCGCGGGTCGACCCGTAGCCTGAGACCCGACGTCCGTCCCGTACGCCCCCTCCGCTCGCTGTTCCACTTCCGCACACGTTGAGGCTTGGTATGAAAATATCCTTCCTGCTGGTCGACCGCTGCCACATCGGAGGCGTGGTCAGCGCCATCCACAACCTGGCCGGGGCGCTCGCGGACCACCACGAGGTCGAGCTGGTCGCCCTGCGCCGCAACCGCGACCACCCGTTCTTCCCGCTCGACCCGCGGGTGAAGACCCTCCCCCTCACCGACACGCGGAAGCACTCCCACACGTACGACGGCGACGACCCGGCGATGGACGCCTTCCCGCACATCTACCCGAACGAACCGACCGACAAGAAGCCGTGGATCAGCCGCCTGGCCGAGCGCCGGCTGATGGAGTACCTGGCCACGACCGACGCCGACGTCGTGGTCAGCAACAACCCCAAGATCACCATCATGCTGGCCTACGCGGACCGCGACTTCCTCAAGGTCGCCATGGAGCACTCGCGGCCCGCGCGGTACGGCGCGCACATCCGCGACGCCCTCTTCAGGGACGCCTACCCGAAGATGGACGCGATCACGGCGCCGACGCCGGACGAGTGCCGGACCATCGCCGGGGTCGTCCCCGCCGTGAGCCACCTGCTCTCCCCGATGCCCAACTGCATCCCGGCCCACGAGGGCCAGATGTCCACCGGCGACAACAAGATCGTCGTCACCGCCGGCCTGCTCAAGCCGCACAAGGGCTTCGCCGACCTCATCGAGGCCTTCTCCACCGTGGCCCCGCGCCACCCGGACTGGAGCCTGCGGATCTACGGCTCCGGCCCCGAGCGCGGCAACCTGCGCAAGAAGATCAACGAGACGGGCAGCAACAACCAGGTCTTCCTGATGGGCCCGGCCACCCCGGTCACCCCGGAGTTCGCCAAGGGCTCCATCTTCGTCCTCCCCTCCCACCTGGAGGCCTTCGGCAACGTGACCGTCGAGGCGATGGCGGCCGGCCTGCCGGCGGTCTGCTACGACGCCCCGCACGGCCCGCGCAACATCATCACGCAGGGCGAGGACGGCTACGTCGTGCCGCTCGGCGACAAGGCGGCGCTCGCCGAGCACATCGAGAAGCTGATCGCCGACGAGGACCTGCGCCGGAAGATGGCGGCCGCCGCGGTGGCCAACGTGGTCCGCTTCCAGGAGGCCGAGACCGTCGCCCGCTTCGAGCGGCTCGTGGAGACCATGCGGGCCCGCCGGGCGATCCCCCGCACGGCCACCGCCACGGTCACCCCGCGGGGCGACGTCCGGGTCCGGGTCGAGGGGCTGCCCTCCGACGGCGACGCCGAACTGGTCTGCAAGGACGTCCGCAAGAAGGCCGAGGAGGTCGTGCTCCCCTTCGTCGGCGGCGAGGCGCTGGTCCCCGGGGTCGGCACGCTCGTCGAGGGCGACTGGGAGCTGACGATCCGCTCCGCCGGCTTCGACCTGCCGCTGCGGTCGGCCGGCTGCGACACCCTCCAGCTCCTGTCGCTGGAGCTGCCCCGCGCCGAGGGCCCCGCCCTGTCCCTGCTGCTGCCGCACGCCCACACGGACGGCACCCTGCGGGTGCAGAGCCGGGTGCGCGCCCAGCACGTCGAGGTCGCGGGCCTGGACGCCGGCGCCGCCTCGATCGTCATCGACGCCGCGGCCTGGGGCGTCGAGCCCGGTGCCGACAGCGTGATCGAGGCCGTCCACCGCAAGGAGGCCGACAAGAACTTCACCGTCCCGGTGCGGGCCGGCGCCGACGGCCGCTTCACGGCCGCCCTGGACAACGCCGCCGCGGCCCGCCTCCACCAGCCCGGCACCGAGGACGTCTGGGACTTCTGGCTGCTGCCGGACCAGGGCTCCGCCCGCATCCGCGTCTGCCGACTGGCCACCGACGTGCTCGTCCCGATGGACGTCTTCACCTACCCGTACCCGGTGGTGAAGACCTCCGGCGCGCCGGCCCCGGCCGCCGAGGCCGCCCCGTCGAAGAGCCGCTGGCGCAACCGGCTCTCCGCCGTGCCCGCCGCCGTCGCCGGTCCCCGGCACGAGCTGCGCCCGTACTTCTCCAGCAACGGCCAGCTCTCGCTGAAGATCATCGACAAGAAGTGACCGGCGGGCGGTGGCCGGGCCCCGGCCCGGTCGACCCGCCACCGGCCCACGGGAAGAGCCCCGGCCCGCAGGGAGACCTGCGGGCCGGGGCTCTTCCGTGCGTCCGGGCCCTTCCGTTCGCCGGGAGCGCCTGCTACAGCGGCGCGCCCTCCTCGGCGATCCTGAACATCAGGTCGGCCAGGCGCGCCGACGCGTGGCCGTCGTCCAGGTCGCAGAAGAGGTGGTGGAACTTCTCGTACTTCTCCCGGTACTCGACCTCGACCTCGTCGATGCCCCGGATGGCCTCGACCAACTCGTCGGACGTGCCGATGAGCGGGCCGGGGGCGTCGTTCTCGAAGTCGAAGTAGAAGCCGCGCAGCTTGTCCCGGTAGTGCTCCAGGTCGTACGTGAAGAACAGCATCGGGCGCCGCAGGTGCGCGTAGTCGAACATGACCGACGAGTAGTCCGTGATCATGACGTCGGCGGCCAGGTAGAGGTCCGCGATGTCGGGGTACTCGGAGACGTCGAAGACGAAGCCGTTGCCCGCGCCGGGGATGCTGTCCACGATGTTGGAGTGGCGGCGGATCAGGAAGACGTGGTCGTCGCCGAGGCGGCGGCGGGCGTCCTCCAGGTCGACCCGGAGGTCGAACTTGAACTGGCCGCGGCTGTGGGAGAGGTCGTCGCGCCAGGTCGGCGCGTACAGCACGACCTTCTTGCCCTCGGGCAGGCCGAGCCGCTCGCGCACCTCGCGGGCCCGCTCGTCGCGGTCCTCGGCGTAGAGGTAGTCGTTGCGCGGGTAGCCCGTCTCGGCGATCAGGCCGTCGTAGCCCATGGCCCGCTTCAGGATGGGGGTGCTGAAGCGGTTGGACGAGACCAGGACGTTCCAGTTCGCCGCCTCCTGGACGAGGCGCTCGTGGTAGTTCGGGTCGAACTTGGGCGCGTCGATGTCCAGGCCGATCTTCTTGAGCATCGTGCCGTGCCAGGCCTGCACGATCACCTGGCCCGCCCGCCGCTTGATCCAGTGCGGGAGGTGGGCGTTGGTGACGATGTAGCGCGAGCGCGCCAGGGCCTCGTACCAGTCCCTGCCCTGGAACTTGACCGCCTGCGCGGTGTCCGGCAGCTCGACCTGGCCGTCCCTGACCAGCCACAGGTGCTTCAGGTCCGAGCCTCGGCGCAGCAGCTCCTCGTGGACCGCGCGGGGGCTGTCCGAGTACTGCTTGCCGTTGTAGCTGATGTAGAGGACCTGGTCGAGCAGCGGCAGCTCGCGGCCGCCCTCGTAGACCTCCTGGCGCAGCTGGTACTGGCGGTTCGCGCCCCACTCCGTGCGCGAGAGGTCCGACAGGCAGTTGAGCTGCGGCTGGTCCTGCCAGTGGACCTCCAGGCGGTAGTCGCGGCCGTTGTGCGACCCCTCCAGCGGGAACCGGTCCGCGGCGAGGCGGTCCACGACGAGCGGGACGTCCGGCTCGTCGTCCGACGTCTCCAGGCGGAACACCCAGCGGCCGGCCTTGAGCGGCAGCGTGCCGTTGGCCCCGGACATCGTGGAGGGGCGGAAGGACGCCTCGAAGGAGTCGCCGGAGGCCACGGTCAGCGGGACGCGGCGCTCGTCGAAGCGGTCCTTGGCGCTGATGACCAGGTGGTAGCGGTCCGAGACCTCGAAGGGCGCGGTGCCGCGCACGGTGAACGTGCCGTCCTCGACGCCGATCCCGGTGATCTTGGCGCGCAGCGGGCGCCCGGAGAACTTCAGGTAGCCGTTGGAGCCGGAGAGGACGGCCACCTCGTTGCGCGAGGCCTCCTCGCCGAAGGACTCGGGCAGCCGGATCTGGCGGTCGGCCAGGCCGTCCTGGACGACGACGCGGACCTGGCGGGGCTCCTCGCGGCCCGGCTCGTCGAACCGGAGACGCGTGCTCCAGTTGCGGCGCATCAGCTTCGCGGGGTCGGCGCCGGTGCCGGCCACGGCCTCCGCGGTGTCCAGGTGCTCGGGCAGCAGGGCGATGTCGCGCAGCGGGATCCGGACGCGCAGCGGCGTCTTCCCGTCGGCGGCCGCCGAGAGCTCCGCCGGGTAGAAGAGCTCCTCGCCGCTGCTCTGGTTGGCGACGCACAGCGAGACCTCGGTGCCCGGCGCGACCGGCTCGCGCAGCACGCCCTCGACGAGGAGGTCGTCGCCGGACGGCTCGAAGCCGGTGACCAGGAACGGCACCTTCTCGATGCGCAGCTTGAGCGCCGCCCGCCGGACCTCGGGGACCATCCGGTGGGTCTCGTCGAGCCACTGGTAGGGCGGGTAGGCCAGGCGGTCCGAGCCGTACGAGTGCACGGAGCGGGAGCGCACCAGGCCGCCGGACATGACGCGCATGCCGACGTGCCAGAGGCCCTCCTGCCACTGGCCGCCCTTGCGGAAGCGGGCGGGGTCGACGACCGTGTCCCAGCCGCCCCAGTCGAAGGTGTGGCCCCGGCCCTTGTAGCCCGACTCGGTGGTGGCCTCGGGGTCGAAGACGTTGGCCAGCGGGATCAGGACGCGGCGCTGGGTGCCTTCCTTCTTCAGCTGGAGCAGCTTGACGACGCTCCGCCTGCTGTTCTGGTCGACGCGGTCGATCCAGGCGTGGCCGGCCAGGTGCAGCTTGCCGTCCCGCCACTCCAGCTCCTTCAGCGGGGAGCGCAGCTGGAGGTCCTTGTCGATGCGCAGGACCTTCTTGGGGAGCAGCGGGGAGTCCGACTCCAGCGAGGGGAACTTCGCGTACTTGCGGACGACGCCGTCGAGCTCGACCGGCTCGCCCAGCCGCTCCGCCTCGATGAAGTCGAGCAGCTCGGCCATGGCGTGCTTGCGGACGAGCAGCCACTTGACGCGCAGGTTGGTGGGCAGCTCGCGGACCGACTTCAGGTCGACCTGGTCGAGGTACTTGTTGGCCACGCGCAGGAACTCGGTGCGGTACTCCTCGTCGCCGTCGGGCAGCACGTTGAGGAAGATGCGCAGGTCGCCGGTGAGCACGGTCCGGTCGTACTCGCGCTTGAGCGAGTCGGCGACGGGGTCCTTCCGCTCGGCCAGGAAGCGGCTGACGCTCTCCACGGCGGAGGCGCGGTCCCGGGCGGCCTTCGGCTCGGTGCGGCGCTGGGTGATCGAGGGGCTCGCCTCGCCCTCGCGCAGCCGCCAGTAGTACGTGGCCTGGCTGATGATGTCGACGGACTCGGCGAGGTACTGGGCCGGCACGATGACCGGCGTGTCCTCGTACAGCACGCCCTCGGGGAAGCGCAGGGAGTGCGTCTCCCAGAAGTCCCGGCGGAAGACCTTGTTGCAGGCGATCCGGTCCGTCAGGAGGGCGCGCTTCCTGCTGACGTGGGTGGCCTTGACCGCGCCCCGGGAGAGGAACCGGTGCATCGGGGACTGCCAGATCCTGGTGGAGTTGATGTGCTCCACGTTGCCGGTGGCGAAGGAGGAACCGGTCTCGTCCAGGCTGCTGATCATCAGCCGGTAGGCGTCCGGCGGGATCATGTCGTCGCTGTCGACGAAGGCCAGGAACTCGCTCTCCGGCGCCAGGCTTTCGAGGCCCGTGTTGCGGGCGGCGCCCAGACCGGCGTTCTCCTTGCGTATCAGCCGGAACCTGGCGTCCCTGGCCGCGAACTCCGCCGCTATCTCGTGGGACTCGTCGGTGGACCCGTCGTCGACCATGATCACTTCCAGGTCCTGGAAGGTCTGCACGGCCAGCGAGTTGAGGCAGGCGGGTAGGTACTGCGCCACGTTGTAGATCGGGACGATGACGCTGAGCCGGGGTGCCATGGAGTTCTGCGTTCCTTTCCTTTTCAGACCCGCTCGACGAGCTCGAGCGCCTGAGGGGATGACGGGGCGTGCTTCCGGTTTTCCGGCGGACCGACGACGGGGGGCGCCGCCGCCCTCCGGGAAGGATCCGCCCGACGACGTGCCGGGCCGCACGCCCGCCGTCGAACCGCAGTGCTCCTCCCGGTACCCGGTCCGCAGCTTAGCCGCCGGCCCGTCCGCCCCGGCGCCGGAGAAGCGGGCCCCGGCGGGCCCGGTCGGGGGCCGGGAGTCCCGGTGTGACGGACGTCTCCGCGCGGGACCGGCTCCGCGCGCGGCCGCACGCGGAAGAACGCGGTGCGTGCGGGGACCCACAGGGTCGCTCGGGACATTCCTCACCAGCCCGTCGGCCTACATGACGCTGCGGCGGCCCCCGGCCGCCGCAGCCCTCCACGATAGACGATGGCCCCCGCCCGGCGTCCTTGCGCCGTTGGGCCCCCGCTCACCACGGGGAAAGGGGCCGTTCACCGGGAGCGGGCCCGCCGCCGCCGACGGGGGCGCCGCACGGCACGCCGGCAGCCGCGGAAACCGCGCCCCCCGGGCCCTCGAACATCACAGCCCCGGGGGTTTCCAGCTCACAGAGGCGCTCCTGCATACTGCGTTCGAGCGGTTCGACTGAGGAGACACAAGCCATGCCGGCTGCAGCTACCCCCCGTTTCAGCGTGATCATCCCTGTGTACGGGGTCGAGGGCTACATCCGCGAGTGCCTCGAATCGGTGACGTCACAGAGTTGGCCGGACTTCGAGATCGTCGCGGTCGACGACTGCTCCCTCGACGGCAGCGGCGCGATCGTCGACGAGTTCGCCGCGCGCGACCCCCGGGTGCGCGCCGTCCACCGCGCCGAGAACGGCGGCATCGGCGCGGCCCGCAACACCGGCATCGAGCACGCCCGCGGCGACTACCTCCTCTTCCTCGACGGCGACGACTCCATCCGCCCCGGCTCCCTGGAGGCCATGGCGAAGCGGCTGGACGCGGCCGGGGACCCGGAGATCCTGCTCTTCGACCACGTCCGCACCCACGTCGACGGCTCCGTCGAGGCCAGCAAGACCGGCCCGTACCTGGCCGGCATCCGCGACCGGGTGGTCAACCCGGTGGACGAGCTCGAACTCCTGCGGATCTTCGCCGTGGTCTGGAACCGCCTCTACCGCCGCGACTTCTTCACCGCCGGCGGCTTCGACGGAAAGGGCTTCTCCTTCACCGACGGCCTGTACGAGGACGCGCTCGTGGTCTACACGACCATGGCCGCCGCCGAGCGCGTCGCGGGCCTGGAGCACGTCGTCGTCGAGTACCGGCAGCGCCGGCAGGGCAGCTCCATGCGCAGCAGCTCCCCGCGCAAGCACTTCGTGATCTTCGACCAGTACCAGCGGGTCTTCGACTACCTCGACGGCCGCCCCGGCCTCGACGCGTACCGCGCGCTCGTCTTCGAGCGGATGGTCTCCCACTTCCTCTACACCTTCGCCCGGGGCTTCCGAATACCCCGCAGCCACCGCCGCGCCTACCTCAAGCGGGCCGGCCAGGTCTACCGCCGCAACGAGCCCGCGGGCTTCACCCCGCCGCCCGGCATGGTGGGCCTGAAGTTCAAGGTGGTGCGGACCGGCTCGTACACCGCCTTCGAGGCCCTCAAGGCGGCCAACGGCACCCGCGAGAACGCCTTCCGCGCCCTCGGTCGCACCAAGCGCTGGGGCGGCCGCAGGACCCTGCGCGCCTACTACGCCGTGCAGCGCCGCCTGCCCGTCGACGAGAACCTCGCCGTCTACTCGGCGTACTGGGGCCGCACCCCCGGCTGCAACCCGCTCGCCGTCCACGAGGCCGCCAGGAAGCTCGCGCCCGGCGTGCGCGGCGTGTGGGTCGTGAACCAGGAGTACGCCGGCACCGTGCAGCCCGGTCTGGAGCGGATCGCCCCCGCCACCTTCGGCTACTGGAAGGCGCTCGCCCGGGCCAAGTACCTGGTCAACAACGTCAACTTCCCCGACACCGTGATCAAGCGCCCCGGCCAGATCCACCTCCAGACCCACCACGGCACCCCGCTCAAGCGGATGGGCCTCGACCAGCAGAAGTACCCGGCCGTCGCCCGCAGCATGGACTTCGGCAAGCTCCTGGAGCGCGTCGACCGCTGGGACTACAGCGTCTCGTCCAACCAGCACTCCACCGAGCACTGGGAGCGGGTCTACCCGGCCGCCTTCCGGACCCTGGACACCGGCTATCCCCGCAACGACGTCCACTACCGCGCCACCGCGGCGGACGTGCGCCGGGTCCGCGAGGAGCTCGGCATCGAGCGGGGCAGGAAGGCGATCCTGTACGCCCCCACCGTGCGCGACCACCAGAAGGACGCGTTCGTCGCGCGCCTGGACCTCGCCCGTTTCGCCCGCGAGCTCGGCCCGGACTTCGTCCTCCTCGTCCGCGCCCACTACTTCTACGGCGGCGACCCGGAGCTGAGCGCCCTCGCCGAGCGGGGCGCGCTGGTCGACGTGTCGCGGCACCCGTCGGTGGAGGACCTCTGCCTCGCGGCGGACGCGCTGATCACCGACTACTCGTCGATCATGTTCGACTACGCCAACCTCGACCGGCCGATCGTGACGTACGCCGACGACTGGGAGTCCTACCGGACCTGCCGGGGCGTGACCTTCGACCTGCTCTCCGGCGAGCCCGGCGACACCCCCGGCGTGATCGCGACCACCGAGGACGAGCTGATCGAGGCGTTCCGCGGCGGCGCCTGGGAGGGCGAGCGGGCCGCCGTCCTGCGGCGCGCCTTCCGGGAGCGCTTCTGCTCGTGGGACGACGGCTCCGCGGCGGAGCGGGTCGTCCGCCGGGTCTTCCTCGGCGAGGAGCCCCCGCGTCCCCCGGTCGTCCCCCTGGCCGAGCGCACCCCGGCCCCGACGCCCGCTTCGGCCGAGGCGCAGGGCCTCCTGCGCGCACCGCGCACGGACCAGGACGGCCCGGCCCCGGTCCCCTCGGACCGCTAGGACCCCCCCCGCACGGACCAGGAGAGGTGCCCGGTGGACGACCACCGGGCGCCTCTCCGCGTCCGTCCCCCCGTTTCACCCCCGCTTCCGCAGGGAGACCTCGGGGGTGCTCGTCGTACCGAGCGGGGTACGCACCGGGGCGGCCACCGGCTCCCGGGGCCCGGCCGGGCGGGCCGCGCCGACGAAGGCGCGCCAGGCGTCCGCGCGGGCCTCCCGGACGGTGGCGCGGGCCGAGGCGAGCGCCTCCCGCGCGGCGCGTCCCGCCTCGGCGGTGATCCTGCGGGCCGGGACCCAGACGTCGTCCCGGACCCAGCGCCCGGCCGGCCGGACGACGGACGCCCAGACCCGGGCGAGGGGGCGCGCGACGAGGTTCCGGGCGCACCACCGGAGCCCGTGCCAGATCTGGGCGAGGGGCCGCGCGACCAGGTTCCGCCCGCACCACCGGAGCACCCGCCACACCCGGACCAGAGGCCGTCCGACCAGGTTCCACGCGAGCCACTTGAGCCCCCGGCCGACGGCCCGCGACACGAAGCCGGCGGCTCGCCAGCACAGGGCGAGCGCGTCCCGCACCTCCCGGCCGACGGGGACGAGGACCCGGTTCCAGAGCCAGAGGACGGGGACGGCGACCCCGTACCGGGCGACGGGCACGACCGTGTACCGCCACAGCCCGACCCACGGCCACACGAACAGGGCCAGGCCCAGCCGGGGGAGGAACCACCCGAGGCCCCGTCCGGCCTGCCGGAAGGACCACCCCAGGCCCCGCCCCAGCGGGACGAGCACGTGCCGGCCGAGCCAGACGGCGGGGACGGCGACCCCGTACCGGAGCAGCGGGAGCAGGACGTACCGGAAGAGCGCGGCCAGGGGGATGAGGAGCAGCTTCTCCAGGAGGAAGAGGGAGCCGGTGCCGAGCGGGGCGAGGGCCCGGCGGTACAGCCACGCGGCGGGGACGGCGATGCCGTACCGGGCGACCGGCACCACCACGTACCGCCACAGCCCGACCCACGGCCACACGAACACCGCCCTGAACAGCCACGCCAGCCCCCGGCCCAGCCGGGGCAGGAGCCGTTCGATCCCCTCCCCCGCCGCCGCGAGGGCCCGGAGCAGACCGTGTCCGGCCGGGCGCAGGAGCGTGCGGTACAGCCACGCGGCCGGGACCGCGATCCCGTACCGGGCGACCGGCACCACCACGTACCGCCACAGCCCCACCCACGGCCACACGAGCACCGCCTCGAGCAGCCACGCCAGGCCCCGGCCCGCCGGTGTGAGGACCGACCGGTACAGCCACCGGGCCGGAAGGGCCACCGCGCGTTCGAAGAGCCACGCCAGGGCGCGGCCCGCGGGGCGGAGCAGGGCGCGGTCGAGGAGGCGGCCCGCGGCGGTGAGGGCGTCCCAGGCCATGCGGACCGGCAGGACGGCGACGAGCACGACGATCCGGACGGGGACGCGGATCAGCGCGGGCGGCGGGTGTTCCATGCTCATGCCGAACATGACGCGACGGCCCGGCGGAGGGTTCATCCCTCCGCCGGGCCGTCGTCCGGGCGTCCTACTTCTTGACCGTCAGCGGCAGCAGCTTCTTGCCGGTGGGGCCGATCTGGATGTGCGTGTCCATCTGCGGGCACACGCCGCAGTCGAAGCACGGCGTCCAGCGGCAGTCCTCGACCTCGGTCTCGTCGAGGGCGTCCTGCCAGTCCTCCCAGAGCCAGTCCTTGTCGAGACCGGAGTCCAGGTGGTCCCAGGGCAGGACCTCCTCGTAGGTGCGCTCGCGGGTGGTGTACCAGGCGACGTCCACGCCGTACTCGGGCAGCGTCTTCCCGGCGCAGGCCATCCAGCGGTCGTACGAGAAGTGCTCGCGCCAGCCGTCGAAGCGGCCGCCGTCCTCGTAGACGGCGCGGATGACGGCGCCGAGGCGCCGGTCGCCGCGCGAGAGGAGGCCCTCGACGATGCCGGGCTTGCCGTCGTGATAGCGGAAGCCGATCGAGCGCCCGTACTTCTTGTCGCCGCGGATCTTGTCGCGGAGCTTGCGCAGGCGCTCGTCCGTCTCCTCGGCCGAGAGCTGCGGGGCCCACTGGAAGGGGGTGTGCGGCTTGGGCACGAAGCCGCCGATGGAGACGGTGCAGCGGATGTCGTTCTGGCCGGAGACCTTGCGGCCCTCGGCGATCACGTTCATCGCCATGTCGGCGATCTGGAGGACGTCCTCGTCGGTCTCCGTCGGCAGGCCGCACATGAAGTACAGCTTCACCTGGCGCCAGCCGTTGCCGTACGCGGTGGAGACGGTCCGGATCAGGTCCTCCTCCGAGACCATCTTGTTGATGACCTTGCGCATGCGCTCGGAGCCGCCCTCGGGGGCGAAGGTGAGGCCGGAGCGGCGTCCGTTCCTGGTCAGTTCGTTGGCCAGGTCGACGTTGAAGGCGTCCACGCGGGTCGAGGGGAGGGACAGGCCCACCTTGTCCTCGGTGTAGCGGTCCGCGAGGCCCTTGGCGATCTCGCCGATCTCGGTGTGGTCCGCCGAGGAGAGCGAGAGGAGGCCGACCTCCTCGAAGCCCGTCGCCTTGAGGCCCTTCTCGACCATCTCGCCGATGCCGGTGATGCTTCGCTCCCGCACGGGGCGCGTGATCATGCCGGCCTGGCAGAAGCGGCAGCCGCGGGTGCAGCCGCGGAAGATCTCGACGGACATGCGCTCGTGGACGGTCTCCGCGAGCGGGACGAGGGGCTGCTTGGGGTAGGGCCACTCGTCGAGGTCCATGACGGTGTGCTTGGAGACGCGCCACGGCACGCCGGACCGGTTGGGCACGACGCGGCCGATGCGGCCGTCCGGGAGGTACTCGACGTCGTAGAAGCGCGGGATGTAGACGTTCCCGGTCCTCGCGAGGCGGAAGAGGACCTCTTCGCGGCCGCCCGGCCTGCCCTCCGCCTTCCACGCGCGGATGATCGCGGTCATGTCGAGGACGGCCTGCTCGCCGTCGCCGATGACCGCCGCGTCGATGAAGTCCGCGATCGGCTCGGGGTTGAAGGCGGCGTGGCCGCCGGCGAGCACGATGGGGTGGTCGACGGTGCGGTCCTCGGCCTCCAGCGGGATGCCGGCGAGGTCGAGCGCGGTGAGCATGTTGGTGTAGCCCAGCTCCGTGGAGAAGGACAGGCCGAACACGTCGAAGGCGCCCACCGGGCGGTGGCTGTCGACGGTGAACTGCGGGACCCCGTGCTCGCGCATCAGCTCTTCGAGGTCCGGCCACACGCTGTAGGTGCGCTCGGCGAGGACGCCCTCGCGCTCGTTGAGCACCTCGTAGAGGATCATGACGCCCTGGTTGGGCAGGCCGACCTCGTACGCGTCCGGGTACATCAGCGCCCAGCGGACGTCGCACTCGTCCCAGGGCTTGACCGTGGAGTTCAGCTCTCCGCCGACGTACTGGATCGGCTTCTGCACGTGCGGGAGCAGGGCTTCGAGCTGCGGGAAGACAGACTCGGCAGCAGACATCTCGAACCTTCGTGAGCGGGCAGGGGGCGACTCTCAAGCGTACCCCGGTGCCCGGCGGCCCCGAGCCGCCCCGGAATCCCCGGGCTCAGAGGGACGCGGCCCGTGCCCAGACCCCGGGGAGGGCGCGCTCGGCCGCGTCCGCCGCCGCCTCCTCCCTGCCGTGGAGAAGTCCCCAGGTGAAGGTGGTCTCGCCGGCCGTGTGGGCCTGGACGGCGAGTTCGCGGAGGGTGGTGCGGGCGACGACGCCGTCCTGGTGTTCGCCGAGCAGGGACTGGACCTTCTTCACGCGTGCGGCGAACTTCTTCGCGGGTTCGCCGAGGGTGGGGCGGGCCGCGTCGGCGGCGTAGCGGGCGCGTTTGGCGGCCTTGCGGGCCTCGTGGAGGGCGAGGTCGCGCTCGTGGCCGGGAGCGAGGGAGAGGGCGTGGCCGACGCGGGCGGCGAGCCGGGCGTGGTCCTTGCGGACGGCGCGGGCGAGGACCTTCGCGGCGTCGCGGGAGGCGGCCTTCCGCAGGGGCGGGTCGGCGAGCAGGGCGTCGAGGCGGTCGAGGAGGGCGAGGTACCGGTCGGAGTCGAGGGCGGCGAGGGCCCGGCGGCGGGCGTCCTTGGTGCGGGCGGTGTCCCAGATCCGCAGGCGGGCCTTGACCGGGCCGAGGCGCAGGGTCCGGGGCACGTCGGCGAGGTGGGCGCGCAGCCGTGCGGCGAGGACCTCCTGGTCGCGGGCGACGCCCAGCTCGCCCGCGAGCCACTTGAGCTCCTCGCCGAGGGGGTCGGTGGCGTCGCGGTCGAGGACGGAGCGGTACGTCTTGAGGGCGCTGCGCAGGCGGCGGCAGGCGACGCGGAGCTGGTGGACGGCGTCGGGCAGGTCGCGGCGGACGGCGGGGTCGAGCGCGACGATCGCCCCGGCCTGTTCCCGTACGTAGGCGAGGACGGCGGCTCCGGCGGTGCCGGGTTCGCCGGACGGGGCGGCGGGGCGCCCGTCGGGGCGCTCGCCCTCGGGGGTCGTCTCCGCGAGGGCCTTGGCCAGCTTGGAGGGGGCGTGGGAGGGGCGGATGCCGACCTTGCGCAGGCGTTTCCCGACGGCGTCGAGGATGCGGGGGTCGGCGTCGTCGGCGGCCTCGACCTCGATCTCGGTCCAGGAGGCCCGGGGTCCTCCGGGCAGGCGCCGGGCGTGGACGGTGTCGACGGAGAGTTCGGCGAGGAGGTCGCCGTCGGCGTCGAGGAGGCGGCGGACGTCGCGGGCGGAGCGGAGGCGGACGACGGGCACGACCTCGCCGCCGCGGACGCGGGAGCGCAGCAGGGCCGCCAGGTCGGGCGGGAGGGTGTCGGAGAGCGGGGCCCTGATCTCGTCGCGGACGCCGGCGGAGACGGGGAACTTCAGGTGCCAGCCCTCGTCCGGGCCGCCGGTGCGGCGGCGCAGGGTGATCGAGTCGGCGGCCAGGCGCAGGTCGGGGGTGTCGTGGTAGGTGGCGTCGAGTTCCGTGACGCCCTCGTCGACGACGGTCGCGACGTCCCGGACCCGGGTGAGGTCCGGGACGTGGCTTCCCGCCGTGGCTTCGTACTTCCGCTCGATCTCGCGCTTCGTCTCGGCCATACCCCGCGTCTAACCGTCCGTGGGCCCGCTTACTCGGCCGGACGGGCGGAAAGACCGGTTCCCGACCCGTCCGGTCTCAGGCGGTCATCGGGCGCTGGACGCGGATCGACTGGAGGAGTCCGATGGCCACCCAGACCGCGAACATCGACGAGCCGCCGTACGAGACGAACGGCAGCGGCAGGCCCGCGACCGGCATGATGCCGAGGGTCATGCCGATGTTCTCGAAGGACTGGAAGCCGAACCAGGCGATGATGCCGGCCGCGACGACCGTGCCGTACAGCTCGGTGGTCTCGCGGGCGATCCGGCAGGCGCGCCAGAGGACGATCCCGAGGAGGACGAGGATGAGGCCGGCGCCGACGAAGCCCAGTTCCTCGCCCGCGACGGTGAAGATGAAGTCGGTCTGCTGCTCGGGCACGAACTGGCCGCTGGTCTGGTGGCCCTGGAAGAGGCCCGTGCCGTACAGGCCTCCGGAGCCGATCGCGATGCGGGCCTGGTTGGTGTTGTAGCCGACGCCGGCCGGGTCGAGGTCGGGGTTGGCGAAGGCCGCGAAGCGGTTGATCTGGTACTCGTCGAGCATTCCGAGGGTGGTGACGAGGACCGCGCCGAGGACGCCCGCGCCGATCAGGCCGAGGACCCAGCGGTTGGACGCCCCGGAGGCGAGCAGCACGCCGAGGACGATGACCGCCATCACCATGACCGAGCCGAGGTCGGGCATCAGCATGACGATGCCCATGGGGAGGGCGGCGAGGACGAGGGCCTTGGCGACGGTTCCGTGGTCGGGGTGGAGCTGGTCCCCCGCGTCGACCTTGGCCGCGAGCAGCATCGCCATGATCAGGATGATCGTGATCTTGACGAACTCGCTGGGCTGGAGGGAGAAGCCGCCGCCGATCACGATCCACGCGTGCGCGCCGTTGATGGTGGCGCCGAGGGGGGTGAGGACGGCGAGGATCAGCAGGATCGAGATGCCGTAGAGGACGGGCACGGCTCCGCGCAGGGTGCGGTGGCCGAGCCAGACCGTGCCGGCCATCAGGGCGAGGCCGATGCCGGTGTTGAGGAGGTGCCGGAAGAGGAAGTAGTACGGGTCGCCCTGGTTGAGCTGGGTGCGGCCCCGGGTGGCGGACCAGACGAGCAGGGCGCCCAGGAGGGAGAGGGCGAGCGCCGAGAGCAGCATCGGCCAGTCGAGGCGGCGCAGCACCGAGTCGCGGGCGGTGAGCTTCACGAGCGGACCGCGCTGGGGGGCGTAGCGGGAGACGGAGAAGCTGGTGCGGGTCGTCATCGGGTCAGTCCCTCCGGCCGGGCGGCGGTCCGGCGAGCGGCGGCTGCCCGTCGTCCTCCTGGGTGGGGCCGTCGCTCTTCGCGGGGTCGGGTTTCTGCGCGGCGGGATCGTACGGCCGGACCGCGGGGGCGTCGATGGTGCCGTAGCGGTTGATTTTCGGCAGGGTCTTCTGCGGTCCGGGCAGCAGGGCCCTCTTGAGGTCCTGGTTGCCCTCGTCGTCGAGTCCGTAGAGGGCGTCGTAGATGTTGCGCACGGCGGGGCCGGAGGCGCCGGAGCCGGTGCCGCCCTGGGAGATCGTCATGACGATGGTGAAGTCGTCGGTGTAGGTGGCCAGCCAGGAGGTGGTCTGCTTGCCGTACACCTGGGCGGTGCCGGTCTTGGCCCGCATCGGGATCTTGTCCTGGGGCCAGCCTCCGAAGCGCCAGGCGGCGGTGCCGCCGGGCTCGACGACGGAGCGCAGTCCCTTGTCGAGGTCCCGGACGGTCTGGGCGTTGATCGGGAGCCTGCCGTGGGCCTTGGGGGCGATCTCCCGGACGCTCTTGCCGTCGGGGCCGATCACGGCCTTGCCGACGGTGGGGTCGTAGAGGGTGCCCCCGTTGGAGATGGCGGCGTAGATGGTGGCCATCTGGATGGGGGTGACGAGGACGTCGCCCTGGCCGATGGCGAAGTTGATGCTGTCGTAGGCCTTCAGCTGGTTGCCTTCGAGGCAGCTCTCGTAGGCGATCTGCTGGACGTAGCTGCCGCCCTTCTTGCCCTGCTTGCACCAGACGTCCTTGTTGGCCGCCCAGAAGCTCTGCTTCCACTGGCGGTCGGGGACGCGGCCCGTGACCTCGTTCGGCAGGTCGACGCCGGTCTCGGCGCCGAGCCCGAAGTCACGGGCGGTACGGTAGAACCAGTCCTTGGCGTCCTTCTTGGGCTTTATTCCGCCGTCACGCTGCCACTCCTGGTGCCCGAGGGCGTAGAAGACGGTGTTGCAGGAGTACTTGAGGGCCTCGCCGAGGGTGATGGGGCCGTGTCCCTGGGACTCGAAGTTGGCGAAGCTGCGGCTGCCGAGGCTGTAGGAGCTGCTGCAGTTGTACTTGTCGTTGAAGTCGTGGCCGGCCCGCACGGCGGCGCTCGCCGAGATCACCTTGAAGATGGAGCCGGCGGGGGCCTGGCCCTGGATGGCGCGGTTGAGCAGCGGGTAGTTGGAGGCCTTGCTGGTCAGGGTGGAGTAGTCCTTGGCGGAGATGCCGCCGACCCAGGCGTTGGGGTCGTAGTCGGGCTGGGAGGCCATCGCGACGATGCGGCCGGTCCTGGTCTCCATGACGACGACGGCGCCCGCGTCGGCCTCGTACTTGCGGCCGGTGATGTTGTCGGTCTCGTTCCGGACGGCCTTCATCGCCGCGTGGAGCTCGTACTCGGCGGCGGCCTGGACCCGGGCGTCGATGCTGGTGACGAGGGTGGAGCCGGCCACTCCCGGATCGGACTCGGCCTGGCCCATGACGCGGCCGAGGTTGTCGACCTCGTAGCGGGTCACGCCGGCCTTGCCCCGCAGCTCCTTGTCGTACGTCCGCTCGATGCCGGAGCGGCCGACCTGGTCGGAGCGGAGGAACGGCGAGTCGGTGTCCTTGGCCTTCTCGATCTCGGAGTCGGTGACGGGCGAGAGGTAGCCGAGCACCTGCGCGGTGCGGGCCTTGCCCGGGGCCGGGTAGCGGCGGACGGCGGTGGGCTCGGCGGTGATGCCGGGGAAGTTCTCCGAGCTCTCACGGATCGTCAGCGCCTGCTGGGTGGTGGCCTCGTCCGTGACGGGGATCGGCTGGTAGGGAGAACCGTTCCAGCAGGGCTTGGGCGTCTGGGAGTCGCAGAGCCGGATCCTGTTGATGACGTCCTGCGGCTTCATGCCGAGGACGCCGGCGAGCCGGGTGAGGACCGCCTTGCCGTCGTCCTTCATCTTCATCAGCTCGGTGCGGGACGCGGAGACCACGAGCCGGGTCTCGTTGTCGGCGAGCGGGACGCCGCGCGCGTCCAGGATCGAGCCGCGGACGGCGGGCTGGACGACCTGCTGGACGTGGTTGTTCCTGGCCTCGTCCGTGTACTCCTTGCCGTTGCGGATCTGGAGGTACCAGAGCCGTCCCCCCAGGGTGAGGAGCAGGGAGAAGACGAGGATCTGGATGACGACGAGCCGGATCCGGACCCGGGGGGTCCGGCCGGTCTCGGGGATGTTGCTCATGCTGCCTTGGCCCCCTCGGTCACAGTCGCTTGACTCCCTTGATGCGTCCGGCCCGTGAGGCCCGGTTCCGTGCGGCCTTCACGCGCAGGCCGCCGCGCTGGGTCCCGATGCTCAGGCCGGTGCCGGAGGAGAGCCAGCCGGAGGCGACGTCGGTGCCCGCTCCCCCGCCGGTGTCGGCGAGCGGATCGTTCTCGGCGCGCCGGGCCAGCGCCATGACGAGCGGCACCGTGAAGGGCGCGAGGAGCAGGTCGTACAGGGCCGCGGTGAACAGCAGGGAGGTCAGGCCGACGTGGCGGGCGGCGGTGTCGCCGACGAGGGCGCCGACGCCCGCGTAGAGGAGCGTGGAGCCGACGGCCGCGGCGACGACGACGGCCATGGGGCCGAGCGCCGAGGTCAGCCGGCCGTTCTCGGGGCGGGCCAGGCCGACGAGGTAGCCGACGAGGCAGAGCACGAGGGCGTAGCGGCCGGCGGCGTGGTCGGCGGGCGGGGCGAGGTCGGCGAGGAGGCCGGCGGTGAAGCCGATGAGGGCGCCGCTGACGTGTCCGTAGACGAGGGCGAGGCCGACGACGGTGAGGAGGACGAGGTCGGGGACGGCACCGGGGAGCTGGAGGCGGGCGAGGACGGAGACCTGGACGACCAGGGCGACCGCGATCAGGGCGGCGGAGAGGAGGATGCGGTTGAACTTCACGGTGTCGCGTCCCCCTGGTCCCCGCCCTGATCCGGGCCGGCTTGGTTCTGGGCCTGTTCCTGTCCCGGCTGTTGGCTGCCCGTCGGTTTCGGCGTGGCCGTGACCGTGACGGTCGGCGCGGGCCCGGGCTTGCGCGGCAGGACCGCGTCGCGCGGGTTGGAGCGCGGGGCCTGGACGACGACGCCGACGATGTCGAGCTTGGTGAAGCCGACGTACGGGCGGACGTAGACGTTGCGGGTCAGGCCGCCGCCCCCCGGGTCGACGCGGACGATCTCGCCGACCGGGACGCCGGGCACGAAGGGCCGGTCGGCGCGCGAGCCGAAGGTGACGAGGCGGTCGCCGGGCTTCACCTCGGCCTTGCCGTTGAGGAGCTGGACGCGCAGCGGGCTGTTGCCCTGGCCGGTGGCGAAGCCGAGTTCGTCGCTCTTCTCCATGCGGGTGCCGACGGTGAAGTCGGGGTCGTTGGCGAGGAGGACGGTGGAGGTGGAGGGGCCGACGGTGGTGACGCGGCCGACGAGCCCGGCGCCGTTGAGCACGGTCATGTCCCGCTGGATGCCGTCACGGGCGCCGACGTCGATGGTGACGGTCCAGGAGAAGCCCTGGGCCGCTCCTATGGCGACGACCTGGGCGCCCTTGATGCCGTACTGGCCGGCTCCGGCGGTCCTGAGCAGGGTGTCGAGCTCGTTCAGGCGGCTGCGGTTGCGGTCGTCGCTGCCGAGCTTCGCCTTCAGCTCGGCGTTCTCCTTCTCCAGGGCGGCGATCCGGGTGTGCCGCTCGCCGGAGTCCCGTACCGCCCCTATGGCGTTGCCGACGGGGTCGACGGCGGCGGCCACACCGTTCTCGACCGGTCCGAAGACCGCCGCCGCGGCCTGCCGGGCACCGTCGACGGGTGATTCCCGGCCGCCGCGGATGTCCACCGTGATCAGTGCGAACGCGATGGCGATCAGCAGTACCAGGAGCAGCCGGCTCTCTCGTGTGTCCCTCACGTGCGGCGGCCGTGCCTTTCCTCGTGGTCCGTCTGTTCCGTTGTTCCGTGGTGCGCGCGGTGGTGCGCGTGGTCGTGCGAGTACGAGCGGGTGTGCGGGGGCCCGGTGCGGTAGTTGTACCGCACCGGGCCGTCCCGCGGTGTCAGCGGCGCGGCTGCGCGTCGAGGACCTGCTGGAGGGCCTCGAACTCCTCCACGCACTTGCCGGAGCCGAGCGCCACCGAGTCCAGCGGGTCCTCGGCGATGTGGATCGGCATGCCGGTCTCGCGGCGGAGGCGCTCGTCGAGGCCGCGCAGCAGGGCGCCGCCACCGGTGAGGACGATGCCGCGGTCCATGACGTCGCCGGAGAGCTCCGGCGGGCACTTGTCGAGGGTGGTCTTCACCGCGTCGACGATCGCGTTGACCGGCTCCTCGATGGCCTTGCGGACCTCGGCGGCGGAGATGACCACGGTCTTGGGGAGTCCCGAGACGAGGTCGCGGCCGCGGATCTCGGTGTGCTCGTCCTGCTCCAGGTCGTAGGCGGAGCCGATGGTGATCTTGATCTGCTCGGCCGTGCGCTCGCCGAGGAGGAGCGAGTACTCCTTCTTGACGTGCTGGATGATCGCGTTGTCCAGCTCGTCGCCGGCCACCCGGATGGACTGTGCCGTGACGATTCCGCCAAGGGAGATGACGGCGACCTCGGTGGTGCCGCCGCCGATGTCCACGACCATGTTGCCGGTGGCCTCGTGGACGGGGAGGCCCGAGCCGATGGCCGCCGCCATGGGCTCCTCGATGATGTGCACCTGGCGGGCGCCGGCCTGGGTCGAGGCCTCGATGACGGCGCGGCGCTCCACTCCGGTGATGCCGGAGGGCACGCAGACGACGACCCGGGGGCGGGCCAGGTAGCGGCGCTTGTGGATCTTGAGGATGAAGTAGCGGAGCATCCGCTCGGTGATCTCGAAGTCGGCGATCACGCCGTCCTTGAGGGGGCGCACGGCGACGATGTTGCCGGGGGTCCGGCCGATCATCTTCTTCGCCTCTGCGCCGACCGCCAGGATGCCGCCGGTGTTGGTGTTGATCGCGACGACGGACGGCTCGTTCAGAACGATGCCTCGCCCCCTGACGTACACCAGCGTGTTGGCGGTCCCGAGGTCGACAGCCATGTCACGGCCGATGAACGACATTGAGTTCCCCTTGATTTCCCATGGCTGAGAGTGGTGCGGCGTGGAGTTTTCCATCGTAGTGCTGCCCGCCCGGATGCCGCGCGGTGGTCCACCTCTGTACAGGTGACGGCAGGATGCGGCGATCCGTTCCCGGGATTGTCGTTCATATGCCTGGGGGCGACCGAAATTCCTTCGGTCGCCCCATCGCGATGGTGCGTTCGGCTGACGCCGGATCAGACGGGACCCGGAGCGAGCGGAGTACGGATCAGACCAGACCCGGGAAGAAGATCTTCAGCTCGCGGAGGGCCGACTCCTCGGAGTCCGAGGCGTGGATCAGGTTCTCGCGGACGATGGTGCCGAAGTCGCCCCGGACGGAGCCCGGCGCGGCGGCGATCGGGTCGGTCGGGCCGGCGAGCTGCCGGACGCCCTCGATGACCCGCTCGCCCTCGACGACCAGCGCGACGACGGGGCCGGAGGACATGAAGCCCATCAGCGGCTCGTAGAAGGGCTTGCCCTTGTGCTCGCCGTAGTGCTGCTCCAGCGTCTCCTGGTCCAGCTCGCGCAGCTCCAGGGCCGCGAGCGTCCAGCCGGCCTTGCGCTCGATGCGGCCGATGATCTCGCCGACCAGGCCGCGGCGGACGGCGTCGGGCTTGAGCAGGACGAGCGTGCGCTGGCTCACGGGGGAACTCCTTCGGGAAAAGCGGTGTGCGGGCCTCCGAGGCTACAGGGCCCGCACGAGCCCCGATTACGCAGCGTCAGGCTCTGCCGGACCCTGGGCGGCCTGCGACGCGGCCCAGCGGGCCTTGACCTCGTCGACCTTCCGGCCGTAGTGCACGGAGGCCCACCACAGGGCGGCGAAGGCCGCTCCGAGGAAGAATATGACCGGGACGAAGAAGCCGCTGGCGATCAGGCCGATCTGGAGCGCCCAGCCGAGCTGGACGCCGCCGGGCCGGGTGACCATCCCGCACAGCAGCACCGAGAAGACCATGGCGACCCCGCAGACCCACCAGACGGTGGACGTCGCCAGCGTGTCGTCCTTCATGGCGACGAGCCCGGCGAAGCCGATCACGAAGAACTCGCCGATCAGCGTCGAGGAACAGAGCGTGCGCATGGGATTCAGCCCCTCTTGAGCAGCAGCCGGGCGTCGCCGACCGTGAAGATCGAACCGGTCACGAGGACACCCGCGCCGCCGTACTCGGCCTCTTCCTCCGCGAGGGTGATGGCCGCCTCGATGGCGTCGGGCAGCCGGGGCTCGACGACGACCCGGTCCTCGCCGAAGACCTCGACCGCCAGGGCGGCGAGCGCGTCCACGTCGGTGGCCCGCGGGTTGGAGTTCGTGGTGATCACGACCTCCGCGAGGATCGGCTCGAAGGCCTCCAGGACTCCCCTGGCGTCCTTGTCGGCGCTCGTGGAGAGCACGCCGACGAGCCGGGAGAAGCCGAAGGCCTCGCTGACGCCCTCGGCGGTCGCCCGCGCGCCGTGCGGGTTGTGCGCGGCGTCCAGGATCACCGTCGGGGAGGAACGGACGATCTCCAGACGGCCGGGCGAGGCCACCCGTGCGAACGCCCGGCGGACCGTGTCCACGTCGAGGGTGCGGGAGTGCTGCGCGCCGATCCCGAAGAAGGCCTCGACGGCCGCGAGGGCCACGGCGGCGTTGTGCGCCTGGTAGGCGCCGTGCAGCGGCAGGAAGACCTCGTCGTACTCGCCGCCGAGGCCGCGCAGGGTGAGGAGCTGGCCGCCGACCGCGACCTCGCGGGAGGTGACGCCGAACTCCATGCCCTCCCGGGCCACGGTGGCGTCCGCCTCGACGGCCTTCTTCAGGAGGACCTGGGCCGCGTCGACCGGCTGCTGGGCCAGGACGACGGTCGCGCCCGGCTTGATGATCCCGGACTTCTCGGCCGCGATCTCGGCGGGCGTCTCCCCGAGCCGGTCGGTGTGGTCGAGGTCGATGGGGGTGACGACGGCGACGGAGGCGTCGATGACGTTCGTGGCGTCCCAGGTGCCGCCCATGCCGACCTCGATCACGCCCACGTCGACCGGGGCGTCGGCGAAGGCCGCGTACGCCATGCCGGTGAGGACCTCGAAGAAGGAGAGCCGGTACTCCTCGCGGGCGTCGACCAGCTCCACGTACGGCGCGACGTCCCGGTACGTCTCGACGAACCGCTCGGCGGGGATCGGGGCGCCGTCGAGGCTGATCCGCTCGGTGATGGTCTGCACGTGCGGCGAGGTGTACCGCCCGGTGCGCAGCTCGAAGGCGCCGAGCAGGGCCTCGATCATGCGGGCCGTCGACGTCTTGCCGTTGGTGCCGGTGATGTGGATGGTGGGGTACGCGCGCTGCGGCTCGCCGAGGACGTCCATCAGGGCCGCGATCCGGGTGACCGAGGGCTCCAGCTTGGTCTCGCCCCAGCGGGTGGACAGCTCGGTCTCGACCTCGCGCAGCGCCTCGTCGAGCTCCGGGTCCTCGGGGCGGCTCGGCACGGGGTCGCCCTGGGGCGGTCCGGCCTGGGCGCGCAGGGTGCGGCTGCCGGCCTCGATCACCGCCAGGTCGGGATCGCGCGTGGTCTCGTTGTCGACGATCTCGTCGAAGGCGTCGGGCGTGTCGGGCGTGTCGGACGGATCGCGGGGCTCACTCACGGGGCCAGTCTACGGAGCGGCCCGGGCGCGGCGCGGACGGCCCGCTCATCGCCCGGTGACCGGGGCGCCGGACGGTCGGTGCGCTCAGCGGTCGAGGCCCGTCGGAAGCGTCGCCCTCACCACGTACTCCCCGTCCTCCGGTCCCGCCGCCAGCGTGCCGCCCATGCTGGTGACCCGTTCCGCCATGGAGAGCAGGCCGGTGCCGGTCGAGACGGGGGCCCGGTCCGGCGGCGCGGACGGCAGCGGGTTGCGCACCTCGATCCGCAGGTCGGCCCCCGCCACCGCGATCACGGCCGTCACGGGCAGGCCGGGCGCGTGCTTGGCCGCGTTCGTCAGGCACTCCTGGACGACCCGGTGGACGGCCGTCTGCCGGAGCGGCGACAGCGCCTTCGCCTCCTCGGCGACCGTCAGCCGCACGGGGGTGCCCATCCGCCCGCTCTCCCGGGCGAGGGCGGCGAGCCCGTCGAGTCCGGAGGTGGCCGGGTCCCGGCCGGCGCGCCGCACAATCGTCTCGTTGAGCATCCGGTGGGCGCGCCGGGCGGTGTCCGCCAGCTCCTCGAAGTCCCGTCGGTGGGCCCCGTCCCGGGCCCGTACGGCGAGGACCTCGGCCCGGACCGCGAGGACGGTCAGCTCGCGGCCCACCAGGTCGTGGACGTCCCGGCCGACGGAGATCCGCTCCTCCTGGACGGCCTGCCGGGCGGCGGCCTCGCGGCGCTCGGTCTCCAGGGCGCGGACGAGGTCCTGGCGGTACGCGGCGATGCCGACGCCCGCCGCGAGGACCCCGATCGGGACGACGACGCTCAGGAAGTCGCTCAGGGTGTAGCCGTGGAGGGGCCGGCCGGGGGTCTGGAAGAAGGCGTACGCGACGGCGACGTACAGCGCGGTCGCGGTAACGGCGGCCCGCCGGCCCCGGAACCGGCCGAGCGAGTACAGCGCGAACTGGACCATGGTCAGCTCGTGCAGCCAGCCCATCAGGCCGAGCGCCACCAGGTACGGGAACCACGGCAGCCGGCGCCGGAGGACGAGCGTGGCCGCGCCGGCCGCCAGGACCAGGGTGGCGGTGACGCCGGTGAGGGAGTTGTCCTCGCGGGCGAGGCCCGGCACGTCCAGGACCATGAGGCCGAAGGCGCTGAGCGCGGCGACGACGTCGAGCGCGCGGGGCGAGCCCGCCCACCGTTCCGCGCGACGGCGCAGCGCGGGGACGGCGGGAAGACGGAGCATGCCTTCCATCATCCAGGGTCGCGGGCCGCGTGCCGGGCGCCCGGCGCACCCGTACGGGAAGGGCCCGGAACCGATCGCTCGATTCCGGGCCCTCCGTAAGTGACTTACGGAACTAGGCCTGCGGCAGGTTCGCCAGCTGGGCCTGGATGCGGGCGATGTCCTCGTCCGCCTTGGCGAGGCGGGTGCGGATCTTCTCGACCACGTTGTCCGGCGCCTTGGCCAGGAACGCCTCGTTGCCGAGCTTGCCGTTCGCCTGGGCCTTCTCCTTCTCGGCCGCCGCGAGGTCCTTCGTGAGGCGCTTGCGCTCCGCCTCCACGTCGATCGTGCCCGACAGGTCGAGCGCGACGGTGGCCCCGGCGACCGGCAGGGAGGCGGTGGCGGAGAAGCCCTCGCCCTCCGGCTGGAGGCGCAGGATCTGCCGGATGGCGGGCTCGTGCGGGGCGAGCGCGGTGCCGCCGAGCTCCAGGCGGGCGGGGACCTTCTGGGCGTCCTGGAGGCCCTGGTCCTTGCGGAACCGGCGGACCTCGGTGATGACCCGCTGGACCAGCGCGATCTCCTGCTCGGCGGCGGTGTCGCGGAAGCCGCTGTCCTTCGGCCAGTCGGCGATCACGACGGACTCGCCGCCGGTCAGCGTGGTCCACAGCGCCTCGGTGACGAACGGGACCACCGGGTGCAGCAGGCGCAGCATGACGTCGAGGACCTCGCCGAGGACCCGGCCGGAGACCCGGGCGCCCTCGCCGCCGGCGAAGAAGGTCGTCTTCGACAGCTCGACGTACCAGTCGAAGACCTCGTCCCACGCGAAGTGGTACAGGGCGTCCGACAGCTTCGAGAACTGGTAGTCGTCGTAGAACGCGTCGACCTCGGCGACCGTCTTGTTGAGCCGCGACAGGATCCAGCGGTCCGTGGCGGACATCTCCGACGGGTCGGGCAGCTCGCCCTCGACCGTGGCGCCGTTCATCAGCGCGAAGCGCGTGGCGTTCCAGATCTTGTTGGCGAACTTGCTGGAGGCCTGGACCCAGTCCTCGCCGATCGGGACGTCGACGCCCGGGTTCGCGCCGCGGGCCAGGGTGAAGCGGACGGCGTCGGAGCCGTAGGTGTCCATCCAGTCCAGCGGGTTGACCACGTTGCCGAAGGACTTCGACATCTTCTTGCCGTTCTGGTCACGGACCATGCCGTGCAGGGCGATGGTGTGGAACGGCGGGGTGCCGTCCATCGCGTACAGGCCGAACATCATCATCCGGGCGACCCAGAAGAAGAGGATGTCGTAGCCGGTGACCAGGACGGAGTTCGGATAGAACTTCTCGAGGCTCTCGGTCCGTTCCGGCCAGCCGAGCGTGGAGAACGGCCACAGGCCGGAGGAGAACCAGGTGTCCAGGACGTCGGTGTCCTGGTGCCAGCCCTCGCCGGCCGGCGGCTGCTCGTCGGGTCCGACGCAGACGACCTCGCCGTTCGGGCCGTACCAGACGGGGATGCGGTGGCCCCACCACAGCTGGCGCGAGATGCACCAGTCGTGCAGGTTGTCGACCCAGTCGAAGTACCGCTTCTCCATCTCCTGCGGGTGGATCTTGACCTTGCCGTCGCGGACCGCGTCACCGGCGGCCTTCGCCAGCGGGCCGACCTTGACCCACCACTGCATCGACAGACGCGGCTCGATGGTGGTCTTGCAGCGCGAGCAGTGGCCGACGGAGTGGACGTACGGACGCTTCTCGGCGACGATCCGGCCCTCGGCGCGCAGCGCGGCGACGATCGCGGAGCGGGCCTCCAGGCGGTCCAGGCCCTGGAAGGGACCGTGGGCGGTGATGACCGCGCGCTCGTCCATGACGGCGAGGTTCGGCAGGTCGTGCCGCTGGCCGATCTCGAAGTCGTTCGGGTCGTGCGCCGGGGTCACCTTGACGGCGCCGGTGCCGAACTCGGGGTCGACGTGGGTGTCGGCGACGACCGGGATCGTACGGTCGGTCAGCGGCAGCTTGATCCGCCTGCCGATCAGGTGCTTGTACCGCTCGTCGTCGGGGTGGACGGCGACGGCCGTGTCGCCGAGCATCGTCTCGGCCCGGGTGGTGGCGACGACCAGCGAGTCCTCGCCCTCGCCGTACCGGATGGAGACCAGCTCGCCGTCGTCGTCCTGGTACTCGACCTCGATGTCCGAGATGGCCGTCAGACAGCGCGGGCACCAGTTGATGATGCGCTCGGCCCGGTAGATCAGCTCGTCGTCGTAGAGCTTCTTGAAGATGGTCTGGACGGCCTGGGACAGGCCCTCGTCCATGGTGAAGCGCTCGCGGGACCAGGCGACGCCGTCGCCCAGGCGCTTCATCTGGCCGGAGATCTGGCCGCCGGACTCGGCCTTCCACTGCCAGACGCGCTCGACGAACGCCTCCCGGCCCAGGTCGTGGCGGGACTTGCCCTCCTTGGCGAGCTCGCGCTCGACGACGTTCTGGGTGGCGATGCCGGCGTGGTCCATGCCCGGCTGCCACAGCGTCTCGAAGCCCTGCATCCGCTTGCGGCGGGTGAGGGCGTCGATCAGCGTGTGCTCGAAGGCGTGGCCCAGGTGGAGCGATCCGGTGACGTTCGGCGGCGGGATGACGATCGTGTACGGAGGCTTCTCGCTCTTCGCGTCCGCCTCGAAGTAGCCCCGCTCCACCCAGCGCTCGTACAGCGGCCCCTCTACCTCGGCCGGCGCGTACTGGGTCGGCAGTTCGGTGGTGGGCGCTGTCTGCTGCTGAGTGTTCTCGGTCACGGGGCCAGTTTAGGGGTGTTGCGCCCCTGTCCTGAAACGCTTTGGTTCGGTAACGGTGTGGCCCCCGCCGCACCGGGTGTCCGACGGTTCCGCCAGGATGTTCGGCAGGCACAAACATCCTGTGAGGGGAACCTGTCGATGAGCTACAACCAGCCGGGCCCGTACGGCGGTCAGCCGCCCCAGCAGCCCGGGCCCTACGGTCAGCCGGGCCCCTACGGCCAGCCGCAGCAGCCGGGGCCGTACGGCGCCCAGCCCGGCTACGGCTATCCCCAGCAGGCCCCGCAGGGCGTTCCGCCGCAGCAGCCGTACGGCTACCCGCAGCAGCCCGGCCCGTACGGACAACAGCCCGCGTACGGCGCGCCCCAGGGCCCCGGCGGCTTCCCGCCGCCCCCGCCGGCCCCCGGGAAGTCCAAGGCGGGCTGGATCGTCGGCGCGGTGGCCGTGGTCGCGGCGATCGCCGTGGGCGCGTACTTCGTGGTCGGCGGCGGCGGTTCCTCCGTGGCGGACGACGGCCCGCACAAGCTGATCACCCCGGAGACGGTGCTCGGCGAGTACAAGAAGGCGCCCGACAACGGCAAGAAGTCGGACGACAACGACCTCGTCGAGGACTCCGCGGCGCTGGGGGTCAAGAACCCCCAGGAGGTCGACGGCACATGGCAGGTCGAGGACAAGACCAACCCGCTCGCCGGCAAGATGATGGCGTTCGGCGGCACGTACGGCGAGATCGACGATCCCGGGAAGACGGTCGACAACGTCTTCGCCGCCATGAAGGCCAAGTCCGAGGAGAGCAAGGACAAGGACAAGGGCGGGCTCATCGGCAGCCCCAGGACGGTCACGCCCGCGGGCCTCGACGGCGCCGTGATGAAGTGCCAGGAGATGCACTACGCGCCGGGCGCCGAGTCCGGGGGCGTCGGCCCCAAGGAAGTGACCATGCCCGTGTGCGTCTGGGGCGACCACAGCACGGTCGGCTACGTGATGCACTTCAACCTCGCCGAGTTGATGGCGGGCAAGGCCGGCACCGTGGACGGGACCGCCGAGATCGCCGCCAAGCTCCGCAAGGAGATCCGCGTCAAGCTCTGACGCGACGCGCACCCGGCGCGCACACACGGAAGGGGCGCCCCACCGAACCGGTGGGGCGCCCCTTCCGTGTCGTCGTCAGGCCGACTTCTCGTGCCTGCCGTCGTTCTTCACGATCCTCGGGACCAGCGTCGGGTTGACGTTGTCGCGGACCACGTCGGCGGTGATGACGACCCGGGCCACGTCCTTGCGGGACGGGACCTCGTACATCACCGACTGGAGGACCTCCTCCATGATGGCGCGCAGGCCGCGCGCGCCGGTGCCGCGCAGGATCGCCTGGTCGGCGATGGCCTCCAGGGCCGGGCGGTCGAAGTCCAGTTCCACGCCGTCGAGTTCGAAGAGGCGCTGGTACTGCTTCACCAGCGCGTTGCGCGGCTCGACCAGGATCTGGAGGAGCGCCTCGCGGTCCAGGTTGTGGACGGAGGTGAGGACGGGGAGACGGCCGATGAACTCGGGGATCATCCCGAACTTCACCAGGTCCTCCGGCATGACCTCCTGGAACTGGTCGCTCGCCTCGATCTCACGCTTGGAGCGGATGGTCGCCCCGAAGCCGATGCCCTTGGCGCCCGCCCGCGACTCGATGATCTTCTCCAGGCCGGCGAAGGCGCCGCCCACGATGAAGAGCACGTTCGTCGTGTCGATCTGGATGAACTCCTGGTGGGGGTGCTTCCGTCCGCCCTGCGGCGGCACGGAGGCGGTGGTGCCCTCCAGGATCTTCAGGAGGGCCTGCTGCACGCCCTCGCCGGAGACGTCGCGCGTGATCGACGGGTTCTCGCTCTTGCGGGCGACCTTGTCGATCTCGTCGATGTAGATGATCCCGGTCTCGGCCTTCTTGACGTCGTAGTCGGCCGCCTGGATCAGCTTCAGGAGGATGTTCTCGACGTCCTCGCCGACGTAGCCGGCCTCCGTGAGCGCCGTCGCGTCGGCGATGGCGAACGGGACGTTGAGCATGCGGGCCAGGGTCTGCGCGAGCAGCGTCTTCCCGGAGCCCGTGGGGCCGAGCAGCAGAATGTTGGACTTCGCCAGTTCGATGGCGTCGTCACGGCCCTGCGCGCCGCCGTTCTCGCCGGCCTGGACGCGCTTGTAGTGGTTGTACACCGCGACCGAGAGGGCCTTCTTCGCGGGCTCCTGCCCGACGACGTACCCCTCGAGGAACTCGTAGATCTCGCGGGGCTTGGGGAGTTCCTCCCAGCGCACCTCGCTCGTCTCCGCGAGTTCTTCCTCGATGATCTCGTTGCAGAGGTCGATGCACTCGTCGCAGATGTACACACCGGGTCCCGCGATGAGCTTCTTCACCTGCTTCTGGCTCTTTCCGCAGAACGAGCACTTGAGCAGGTCGCCGCCATCACCGATGCGTGCCACGAGGTGCTTCCCCTTCGCCTGGGAGTCGCGTGGTTCAGCGACTCCTGGTGCCTCATATTCGACGGTACCTTGCCGGGCCCCCCGTTCGGGCCCCCCTTGGCACGGTTCACATGGTCGCGATTCGGCCACACGAACCGTGTCAGGGGAAGGTCGGGCGTCAGCGCTCGGCGGCGGCCGCGCTCTTGCGGGTCGAGACGATCTGGTCGACCAGACCGTACGCCAGGGCGTCCTCGGCGGTCAGGATCTTGTCGCGCTCGATGTCGTCGCGGATCTTCTCGATCGGGGTCGAGGAGTGCTTGGCCAGCATCTCCTCCAGCTGGCTGCGCATCCGCAGGATCTCGTTGGCCGCGATCTCCAGGTCGGAGAGCTGCTCGCGGCCGGTGCCGCCGGAGGGCTGGTGGATCAGCACGCGGGCGTTCGGCAGGGCCATCCGCTTGCCGGGGGTGCCGGCGGCGAGCAGCACGGCCGCGGCGGAGGCCGCCTGGCCCATGCAGACCGTCTGGATGTCGGGCTTCACGAACTGCATCGTGTCGTAGATCGCCGTCAGCGCGGTGAAGGAGCCGCCGGGGCTGTTGATGTAGATCGAGATGTCGCGGTCCGGGTCCATCGACTCCAGGCACAGGAGCTGCGCCATGACGTCGTTGGCGGAGGCGTCGTCGATCTGCACGCCGAGGAAGATCACGCGCTCCTCGAAGAGCTTCGCGTACGGGTCGTACTCGCGCACGCCCTGCGAGGTGCGCTCCACGAAGCGCGGCACGATGTAGCGGTTGTCCATCGGCGCGCCGGTGTAGAGGCCGCTCGCGGAGAGGTTGTTCTGCATCTGGGTGTTCACCGTCCTGGTGGCGTTCGGTGGGCTGGGGCTCTTGAGCGGTCCGGCGGGGCTCAGGCGCCCGTGCCGCCACCGCCCGGAACGCCCGAGGCGGCGGAGATGATCTCGTCGATGAGGCCGTACTCCTTGGCCTCCTCCGCGGTGAACCAGCGGTCGCGGTCGCCGTCGCGGATGATCGCCTCGACGGTCTGCCCGGAGTGGTGCGCGGTGATCTCGGCCATGCGCTTCTTGGTGCGCAGGAGGTACTCGGCCTGGATCTTGATGTCCGAGGCGGTGCCGCCGATGCCGGCGGAGCCCTGGTGCATCAGGATGTCGGTGTTCGGCAGCGCGAAGCGCTTGCCGGGGGCGCCGCCGGTCAGCAGGAACTGGCCCATGGAGGCCGCCATGCCCATGCCGATGGTGACGACGTCGTTCGGGATGTACTGCATGGTGTCGTAGACGGCCATGCCGGCCGTCACCGAGCCACCGGGGCTGTTGATGTAGAGGTAGATGTCCTTGTCCGGCTCGGCGGCCAGCAGGAGCATCTGGGCGGTGATCTTGTTGGCGATCTCGTCGTCGACCTGCTGGCCGAGGAAGACGATGCGCTCGCCGAGCAGCCGGTTGTAGACATGGTCGCCGAGGCCGCCACCGATGGACGGCTCACCCGCGGCGTAAGGCTTCAGATTCGTCACGTATCCACCTGCTCGTCTCCGACGGCCCCGGGCCGTCTCCGCGTCTCGTTCGGAAGGCACTGCGTCTTGTCCAGAAGGCACTGCCCTCGTATCCATGGACCCTAACGCGCAGGTGGGACAACGCCATCCCGGTTCCCGAACTGTTCGCTGGGAGCGCAAGGTAGTTGGGCGGGCGCGGCGGGGTCCCGGTACGTCCGCGGGCCCGTGCGCACAGCTGTGCGCACGGGCCCGCGGAGTGGTGCGGAGCGGGGGCCTGGGCCTCCGCGCCGCTCCGGGCCTTACTTGTCCTCGGAGGCCTCGGCGTCGGTGCCCTCGGCCGCCTCGGCGGCGGCCTCGGTGACCTCGTCCTCGTCGTCGGAGAGGTCGACGACCTCGCCGTCGGTGTCGACGACCTTGGCGGCCTCGACGACGACCGCGAGGGCCTTGCCGCGGGCGACCTCGCCGACGAGCATCGGCACCTGGCCGCCCTGGGCCACGGCCTGGGCGAACTGGTCGGGGCTCATGCCGGAGGAGGCGGCACGGCGGAACAGGTGCTCGGTGAGCTCCTCGCGGGAGACGTCGAGCTTCTCCCGGTTGACCAGCTCGTCGAGGATGAACTGGGTCTTGATGCCCTTCTCGGCCTGCTCCTTGGTCTCGGCCAGGAACTCCTCCTCGGTCTTGCCCTGGATCTCCAGGTACTTGTCGAGGTCGAGGCCCATCTGGCCGAGCTGGTGGTGCTCCAGGTTGTGCTTGCGGGTGTTGATCTCGTCCTCGAGGAGCTTCTCGGGCATCGGGACCTCGACCAGCTTGAGGAGCTCGTCGAGGACGCGCTCCTGGGCCTGGGTGGCCTGGTCGAACTGCTTCATGTTCTCGAGGCGCTTGCGGCTGTCGGCCTTGAGCTCGTCGAGGGTGTCGAACTCCGAGGCGAGCTGGGCGAAGTCGTCGTCCAGCTCGGGGAGCTCGCGGGCGGCGACGGCGGTGACCTTGACGGTGACCTCCGCGTCCTTGCCCTCGGCGGAGCCGCCCTTCAGCTGCGAGGTGAAGGTGGCCTCGCCGCCGGCCTCCAGGCCCTTGACGGCCTCGTCGATGCCGTCGAGCAGCTCGCCGGAGCCGATGGTGTACGAGACGTCGCTGGCGACGCCGTCGGGCAGGACCTCGCCGTCGACCTTGGCCTCCAGGTCGATGGTGACGACGTCGCCGTCCTGGGCGGCGCGCTCGACCGGGGAGGTCGAGGCGAAGCGCTCGCGGAGCTGCTCCACGGACTTCTCGACGTCCTCGTCGGTGACCTCGACCGCGTCGACGGTGACCTCGATGCCGGAGTAGTCCGGGATCTCGATCGCCGGGCGGATGTCGACCTCGGCGGTGAAGGCCAGCAGCTCGCCGTCCTTCAGCTCGGTGATGTCGACCTCGGGCTGGCCGAGCGGGTTGACCTCGGCCTCGGTGACGGCCTCGGTGTAGAACTTCGGGAGCGCGTCGTTGACGGCCTCCTCCAGCACGGCGCCGCGGCCGAACCGCTGGTCGATCACGCGAGCCGGGATCTTGCCCTTGCGGAAGCCCTTGACCGTGACCTGCTGGTTGATCTTCTTGTACGCCGCGTCGAGGCTGTCCTTGAGCTCCTCGAAGGGCACCTCGACAGTGAGCCGAACCCGGGTCGGGTTCAGGGTCTCCACGGCGCTCTTCACGGTTCGGTCTCCTTGTGGCTGATTCCTGGAATCCGCCGGTCCGCGCGGGGCGGGTCCGGCCGATCGGCCCGGTCAGAGAGACGCACGGGCACGCAGCCTGCATAGTAACCGCAAGCGGGAGGACGCCCACAACATGATCAAGAACGCCCGGGGCGGGCGCGTGATCGTCATGGTCGGGGTGGCGGGATTTGAACCCACGGCCTTCCGCTCCCAAAGCGGACGCGCTACCAAGCTGCGCCACACCCCGTCGGTGCGACACGTAGGGTACATGCACGAGGACTGTGCGGCGCCCCCGTTTCGCGGGGTGTGCGAGGACGGCCGTGGACCCGGTAACATGCTCTTCGTGCCGCGGTCCTCGTGACCTGCGGCGCGATGCTGTGCGGGTGTAGCTCAATGGTAGAGCACTAGTCTTCCAAACTAGCTACGCGGGTTCGATTCCCGTCACCCGCTCCACATGGCCCGGGGCCCGGACCGCGAGAAGCGGTCCGGGCCCCGTGTCGTTCCCCGGGGGCGTTCACCCCCGAGGGGCTTTCTCAGAACTTGATGGACGCCACGGTCTGCGTTATCGAGTCCAGGAAGCGCTGGATGTCGTCGGCCATGCCGGTGGAGGCGAGGAAGAAGCCGAAGAGGACCGCCACGATGGCCGGACCCGCCTTGAGGTTCCCCCCGCGGATCAGCACCACCATGATGATCGCCAGGAGCAACACCACAGACAGCGAAATGGCCACAACTGATCACACCCTCGGTCGGTCCCGCCTTGCCCACCAGGGAGCTCGTGTCCGGCCGCCCCCCGCTGTCACCATCGTGCCACCAACCCCCATGCCCTCGCTGCCCGGTGACGAACCGTCGTGCGGGAGATCACGTCCGGCGGCTGATCAGGAGCAGGGCCCGGTCGTCGTTGACGTCCTTGGCGACGGCCTCGATGAGGTCCCAGGCGACGCCGTCGAAGCCGTCGGTGACGCAGCGGTCGGCCTCGCCGGTGAGGCGGTCGATGCCCTCGGCGATGTCCCGGTCGGCGGCCTCGACCAGGCCGTCGGTGAAGAGCATCAGGACGTCGCCGGGGCGCAGGGAGCCCTTGACCGGGTGGAACTCGGCGCCGTCGTAGACGCCGAGGAGGGGCCCCTCGGCCTCCTTCTCCTCCCAGCGCCCGCTGCCCGCGTGGAGCTGGAGGGCGGGCAGGTGGCCGGCCGAGTAGAGCTCGTAGTCCCCGGACTCCAGGTCGAGGACGAGGTGGATCGAGGTGGCGAAGCCCTCGTCCCAGTTCTGGCGCAGCAGGTAGCCGTTGGCGGCGGGCAGGAAGCCGTGCGGCGGGAGCGAGCCGAGGAGGCCGCCGAAGGCGCCGGAGAGCAGCAGGGAGCGGGAGGCCGCGTCCATGCCCTTGCCGGAGACGTCGGTGAGGACGACCTCCAGGGTGCGTCCGCCGTGGGTGCGGGCGGCGACGACGAAGTCGCCGGAGAAGGACTGGCCGCCGGCCGGGCGCAGCGCCATCTCGCGGTGCCAGCCCCCCGGGAGGCGGGGCAGGGCGCTCTGGACGCGGATGCGTTCGCGCAGGTCGAAGAGCATGGTGCCGCCGCGCCGCCAGGGCACGCCGACGCGGGCCCGGAACTGGGCGATGAGGAGGCCGAAGAGGCCGCAGGCGGCGACGACGAGGACGGTGCCGGGGGTGACCCGGGCGGGGCCCTGGGTGTACGGGCCGAGGACGACGGACTCGACGATGAGGGCGCCCGCGGCGGCGGCGTACAGACCGAGCAGGCTGGCGGGGCGCAGCAGCAGGCCGCCGGCCACGATGGGCAGGGCGAGCGCGGTGGGCGCGCACCAGACGGGGTCGATCAGGGTGCCGGCGGCGATGGCCGGGACCGTGAGGAGGAGGGCGGCGAGGGCGAGCCAGTCGGCGCCGTCCCCGCGGAAGTGGTCGACGGCGGATCTGCGCAGCGCGACGCGGGCCCGGCGCACGCGCCTGCGTGTCCGGGCCGTGTACGCGCTCGCTCCGTCGCGGTGTCCCATTGGCCTGGACCCTATCCATCCCGCCCGGCGCCGTGCAGGGGTACCCCGGTGACAATGTGCGCGAAAGCGGGTCGCCCCGGGCGCGGGCCGCTGACATCGATGGCATATGACTTGGCATATGACTACTGAGCTGCGGGTTCTCGACCCGCTCGAATGGGATCGCTGGTACGGGGTCCTCGAACTCGCCTTCGGAGGGGTGGCCGAGTCCCCCGAGGAACGACGGCTGTGGCGGAACCTGACCGAGTTCGACCGTTCCCTGGGCGCCTGGGACGGTGATCTGTGCGTGGGGACGGCGGGGGCGTTCTCCTTCCGGATGACGGTTCCGGGCGGGGCGTCGGTACCGGCGGCCGGGGTGACGATGGTGAGCGTGGCGGGGACGCACCGGCGGCGCGGGATCCTGACCTCGATGATGCGGCGGCAGCTGGACGACCTGCGGGCGGCGGGCGAGTTCCTCGCGGTGCTCACGGCGTCGGAGCCGGAGATCTACGGGCGGTTCGGCTACGGGATCGCGGCGTACGCGCTGCGGGCGACGGTCGACACGACCCGGGTGCGGCTCGCCGTGCCGGAGGGCGTGGACGGGGTGGTGCTGCGGCAGGCGGACCTCGTGGAGTCCTCGGCGGCGTGCGAGGCGGTCTACGCGCGTCTGGTGTCCTCGCGGCCGGGGATGCTCGCCCGGCGGCCGGGCTGGGAGCGGCTGCCGCTGATCGACCCCCCGGCCGAGCGGGGCGGGGCGTCGCCCCGGCTGTGCGTGCTCGCGGAGCGGGACGGGGAGGTCGTGGGGTTCACCCACTACGCGATCAGACCGGAGTGGTCGGCCACGGGGTCCGACGGGGCGGTGGACGTGCACGGGCTGATGGCGCTCGACCCGGTGGCCGGGGCGGCGCTGTGGCGGTTCCTGTGGTCGGTGGACCTGACGTCGTCGGTGCGGATAGGCGACCGGCCGGTGGACGACGGCTGGCAGCACCTGGTGAGCGACGTGCGGCGGTGCGCGCCGACCCTGCGGGACGCGCTGCACGCGCGCCTGGTGGAGGTGGGTCCGGCCCTGGAGGCGCGGACGTACCGGACGCCGGTGGACGTGGTGCTGGAGGTCGAGGACGCGTTCTGCCCGTGGAACGAGGGGCGTTGGCGGCTGACCGGGGACGCGGAGGGCGCGACGTGCGTCCGGACCTCGGACCCGGCGGACCTGTCGCTCTCGGTGCGGGAGCTGGGGGCGGCGTACCTGGGCGGGATCCCGCTGACGTCCCTGGCGGCGGCCGGGCGGGTGCGGGAGCTGCGGGAGGGCGCGCTGGTGGAGGCGTCGCTGGCGTTCGGGTCACCGGTCGCGCCGTGGCTGCCGCACCGGTTCTAGGGGGTGTCCGACGAATGAGCGCGGGAGAAGGAGCGGCGTCCGGTGCGTGCGATCGCAAGGCGCCGGAGCGCCCTCGTGGCGGAGCCGCGTGGGCGATTCGGCAACGCGGCGAGCGTGCGTGCCGGACGCCGCGGGCATGTGCCGGACACCCCCTGGGGAGGCCTTCAGCGGGTCTGGCAGGCCGGGCACCAGAAGAGGTTGCGGGCCGCCAGGTCCGCCGTGCGGACGCCGGTGCCGCAGATGTGGCAGGGCAGCCGGGCGCGCCGGTAGACGTACACCTCGCCGCCGTGGTCGTCGACGCGCGGCGGGCGGCCCATGGCCTCGGGGGTGTGCTCGGGCCGTACGGTGTCGATGCGGTTGAGCCGTACGCCCTCGCGCATGAGCAGCACCAGGTCGGCCCAGATCGCGTCCCACTCCGCCTTGGTGAGGTCCTTGCCGGCGCGGTACGGGTCGATGCCGTGCCGGAAGAGGACCTCGGCGCGGTAGACGTTGCCGACGCCTGCGACGACCTTCTGGTCCATGAGGAGGGCGGCGACGGTGGTGCGGGACTTCGAGATGCGGCGCCAGGCGCGGTCCGGGTCGTCGCCGTCGCGGAGCGGGTCGGGGCCGAGCCGGTCGTGCACCGCCCGCTTCTCGGGGTCGGTGATCAGGGCGCAGGTGGTGGGGCCGCGCAGGTCGACGTACGCGTCGGGGTTCGCGAGCCGCAGCCGGACCGTGTCGGTGGGCGGCGGGGCGGGGGCGTCGCCGAAGGTCACCTTGCCGAAGAGGCCGAGGTGGATGTGGACCCAGCCCCGGCCGGCGAAGCCCAGGAAGAGGTGCTTGCCGTGGGCCTCGGTGGTCTCCAGGACGGCGCCGTCGAGCAGGGCGGCCGAGTCGGCGAACTTGCCCTGCGGACTGGAGACCCGCACGGGCCGGCCGCCGAACCGCTCGCGGTGGTCGGCGGCCAGCCGGTGGATGGTGTGCCCCTCGGGCATCAGGCGGTCGGCTCCTGCGGGTGGTGGGCCGGGATCGGGGGGAGCTCGCCGGTGTTCTCGTAGGCGGTGAGCATGTCGATCCGGCGGGTGTGGCGCTCGTCACCGGAGTACGGGGTGCTGAGGAAGATCTCGACGAACTTGGTCGCCTCTTCCTCGGTGTGCATCCGGCCGCCGACGGAGATCACGTTGGCGTTGTTGTGCTCGCGGCCGAGGGCGGCGGTCTGCTCGCTCCAGGCGAGGGCGGCGCGCACCCCCTTCACCTTGTTCGCGGCGATCTGCTCGCCGTTGCCGGAGCCGCCGATGACGATGCCGAGGCTCTCCGGGTCCGCGGCCGTCCGCTCGGCGGCGCGCAGGCAGAACGGCGGGTAGTCGTCGAGGGCGTCGTAGACGTGGGGACCGCAGTCGACGGGCTCGTGGCCGTGGGCCTTCAGCCACTCGACGAGGTGGTTCTTGAGTTCGTAGCCGGCGTGGTCGGAACCGATGTAGACGCGCATGGTGCCGAGTGTGGCACGTCCGGGCCGGGGTAGTGGGCAGCGGGGTCGGGACCTTCGTCCGTCCCGGTACGGACCTTCGGCCCTCGCGCGTCCGTCCGTACAACGATCCGGAATAGGGGCTTCCGATCAGCCCCTCCCCCGGGGTTGAATGCCCGGGCTCGCGACCCGAGCGACCCCCACACACGAGGAAGCGTCCATGAACACGCAACCGATCCTGACGAAGGACGACGGCACGGCCGGCACCACCGGCACGCCCGAGACCTCCGACGGCCTCAAGGCCGGTCTCAAGAACCGCCACCTCTCGATGATCGCCATCGGCGGCGTCATCGGCGCCGGCCTCTTCGTCGGCTCCGGCTCCGGCATCGCCGCGGCCGGCCCCGCGATCCTCCTCTCCTACGCCCTCGTCGGCGCCATGGTCGTCTTCGTCATGCGGATGCTGGGCGAGATGGCCGCCGCGCGGCCCTCCTCCGGCTCCTTCTCCGCCTACGCGGACCAGGCCCTCGGCCGCTGGGCAGGCTTCAGCATCGGGTGGCTGTACTGGTTCTTCTGGGTCGTCGTGCTCGCCGTCGAGGCGACCGCGGGCGCGGTGATCCTGGAGGGCTGGGTCCCGGCCGTGCCGCAGTGGGCCTGGGCGCTGATCGTGATGGTGGTGCTCACCGCCACCAACCTCGCCTCGGTCTCCTCCTACGGCGAGTTCGAGTTCTGGTTCGCCGGCATCAAGGTCGTCGCCATCGGCGCCTTCGTCGTCGTCGGCCTGCTCGCGGTCTTCGGCGTGCTGCCCGGCTCGGACAACCCGGGCGCCGGGTTCGCGCACCTCACCGACGCCGGGGGCTTCCTCCCGATGGGCGCGGGCGCGATCCTCACCGGTGTGCTGATGGTCGTCTTCTCCTTCATGGGCAGCGAGATCGTCACCCTGGCCGCCGGCGAGTCGGAGGACCCGCAGCGCGCGGTCACCAAGGCCACCAACAGCGTGATCTGGCGGATCGGCGTCTTCTACCTGGGCTCGATCTTCGTGGTCCTGACCCTGCTGCCGTGGAACGACAAGTCGATCGTCGAGAAGGGCTCGTACGTCGCCGCCCTCGACTCCATCGGCATCCCGCACGCCGGCCAGGTCATGAACGTGATCGTCCTGACGGCCGTCCTGTCCTGCCTGAACTCGGGCCTCTACACCGCCTCCCGGATGGCCTTCTCGCTCGGGCAGCGCGGTGACGCCCCGAAGGCCTTCGCCCGCACCAACGCGCGGGGCGTGCCGCGGGCGGCGATCCTCGGCTCGGTCGTCTTCGGCTTCGTCGCGGTCTTCTTCAACTACGAGTGGCCGGACACCGTCTTCGCCTTCCTGCTGAACTCCTCCGGCGCGGTGGCGCTCTTCGTCTGGCTGGTCATCTGCGTGACCCAGCTGCGGATGCGCGGCATCATCCTGCGCGAGTCGCCGGAGAAGCTGGTCGTGCGGATGTGGCTCTTCCCGTACCTGACCTGGGCGACGATCGGCATGATCGTCTTCGTCCTCGGCTACATGCTCTACGACGGCGGCAGCGCCCGGGAGCAGGTCGTGCTCTCGCTGCTCGTGGCCGCGCTCGTGGTCGCGGTCGCGGTGGTCCGCGAGCGGATCGGGAAGTCCTCCGCGAAGCTCTGACGGCGGGTACGCGAGAGGGCCCCGGCGCGGAGTGCGCCGGGGCCCTCTCGCGTGCCGTACGGGGCTCAGCCCCTGCGGCCGGCGAGCTTCCAGGCGGCCGGGAGGGCGCCCATGGCGAGGGCGGCCTTGAGGGCGTCGCCGATCAGGAACGGGACGAGGCCGGCGGCGACGGCCTGGCCGAGGGTCATGCCGGTGGCGAGGGCCAGGTAGGGCACGCCGACCGCGTAGACGATCACGGAGCCGAGGGCCATCGCGCCGGCCGTGCGGAGCACCGAGCGGTCGGCGCCGCGGCGGGCGAGGGCGCCGACGACGGTGGCGGCCAGGAGCATGCCGAGGATGTAGCCGAAGGACGGCATCCCGTAGCCGGAGGTGGCCTGCGCGAACCAGGGCACGCCCGCCGCGCCGGCCACCGCGTACAGCGCGAGGGCGAGGAAGCCGCGGCGGGCGCCCAGGGCGGTGCCGACGAGCAGGGCGGCGAAGGTCTGGCCGGAGACCGGGACCGGGGAGCCGGGGACCGGGACCGAGATCTGCGCGGCGAGGCCGGTGAGGGCGGCTCCGCCGGCGACGAGGGCGAGGTCGCGGGCGCGACTCGCCGGGATCAGGTCGGCGAGGACGAGACCCGGCCGGAGGGAGCGGGCGGGGGCGGCGATGCTCATCGGTACTCCGCGGGGGTGAGGGTGGACGGACAGGTTGACGCTATGCCAGGAGTGAACGTTCGATCACCGTCAGCGGCCGACAAAGCGGAAGCCGACCGCTTCATGCGGTTCCGACAAAGAACGGTTCTCGCGCCGCGCGCCACGTGACCCTTGTCACTGGCAACTCACTGGGAGACGTCCCTTTTGCGTCAAGGGGAGGTCAACGGAGAGACTGTGGAGTCTCCATAAAGCGCCATCTCCCGAGAGCACGAGCCCCTCACCATGCCCGACGCCCCGCCGCCATCCCCGCTCGCCGAACCGGAGCCCCTGTCCCACGGTCTGAAGCAGCGTCACCTGACGATGCTGGGGCTCGGCGGGGTGATCGGCGCGGGGCTCTTCGTGGGCTCGGGAGCCGGCATCGCCGTCGCCGGGCCGGCCATCGTGCTCTCGTACCTGATCGCGGGCGCGCTCGCGATGCTGGTGATGCGGATGCTGGGCGAGATGTCGGCGGCCATGCCGGCGTCGGGCGCCTTCTCGGTGCACGCGGAGCGGGCGCTCGGCCGGTGGGCGGGCTTCTCGGTGGGCTGGCTGTACTGGTTCCTGCTCGTCGTGGTCCTCGCCGTGGAGGCGACGGGCGCGGCCCGGATCGCGCACGGCTGGCTGCCGGGGGTCCCGCAGTGGGGCTGGGTGCTCGTCTTCATGGCCGTCTTCACCGCCGCCAACCTCGCGGCGGTGAGGAACTTCGGCGAGTTCGAGTTCTGGTTCGCCGCGCTCAAGGTCGGCGCGATCGTCCTCTTCCTGGTCCTGGGCGTCCTCGCGATCGCGGGGTGGCTCCCGGACACCGACCCGGTGGGGCTCGCCAACCTGACCGGGCAGGGCGGCTTCCTGCCGAACGGCTGGTCCGGAGTGGTGTCGGGGGTGCTCGCCGTCGTCTTCGCCTTCGGCGGCCTGGAGGTCGTCACGATCGCGGCGGCCGAGTCGGACGACCCGGCGCGGAACGTGGCGCGGGCGGTGCGCAGCGCCGTATGGCGGATCCTGCTCTTCTACGTGGGCTCGATGCTGGTGATCGTGACCCTGCTGCCGTGGACGTCGATGGAGCCGGGCGAGTCGCCGTACGTGGCGGTCCTGGACGCGATCGGGGTGCCGGCGGCGGGCCAGATCATGAACGTGGTGGTCTTCGTGGCGCTGCTGTCGGCGCTCAACGCGAACCTGTACGGCTCCTCCCGGATGGTCTTCTCGCTCGCCGAGCGCGGGGAGGCGCCGAAGGGGCTCCTGAAGGTCTCGGGCGGAGGGGTGCCGCGCCGGGCGGTGCTCGCCTCGGTGGCCTTCGGCTTCGTCTCCGTGCTGCTCAATCTGAAGTGGCCGGATTCCGTCTTCCTCTACCTGCTCAACGCGGTCGGCGCGGTGCTGCTCTTCGTGTGGGGCCTGATCGCGGTCTCGGAGCTGCGGCTGCGGCGCCGGATCGAGCGGGAGGCGCCGGAGACGCTGACGCTGCGCATGTGGGGCTTTCCCTGGCTGACGTGGGTGGCGCTCGCGGCGATGGGCGCGGTGCTCGTGCTGATGCTGTGCGACGCGGGGGCGCGGCCGCAGGTGCTGTGGTCGGCGGCGGCGACCGGGGCGGTACTCATGGTGGCGTGGGCGCGTGAACTGCGGGCGCGGCGGGGCTGAGCGCGCGGGTTCCGTGCGGCGCCCCGCACGAAACGGAACCAGACCTTCACCTTGTGTGAAGACCGTGCCCGTATAGCGGACATCTGTTCCCCCTGAGCGGTGCGCCCGCCCAGACTGAGGCCCGTTCCCCCGTCTCAGCCAGTGAACAGGGCGGCCCATGTCCCGGACCACCGCGCCCGCGCCCGTCGACCGCGAGGACGACGGCGCGGCCCCCGCCGAGGGGCTCTCCCACGGCCTCAAGCAGCGCCACCTCTCGATGATCGCCCTCGGCGGCGTCATCGGCGCCGGCCTCTTCGTCGGCTCCGGCGCCGGCATCGCCGCCGCCGGTCCCTCCATCGTCATCGCCTACGCCCTCTCCGGCGTCCTCGTGATGCTGGTGATGCGGATGCTCGGCGAGATGTCGGCCGCGAACCCGGCCTCGGGTTCCTTCTCCGTCCACGCCGAACGCGCCTTCGGCTCCTGGGCGGGCTTCACCTCGGGCTGGGCCTTCTGGTTCCTGCTCTGCGTCGCCGTCGGCCTGGAGGGCATCGGCGCGGCGAAGATCATGACCGGCTGGTTCCCCGGCAGCCCCGAGTGGGCCTGGGTCGCGCTCTTCATGCTGGTCTTCTGCGTCACCAACCTGGCGGCCGTGAAGAACTTCGGCGAGTTCGAGTTCTGGTTCGCCGCCCTCAAGGTCGGCGCGATCGTCCTCTTCCTGGGCATCGGCGTCCTGGCGATCACCGGCCTGCTGCCCGGCGCGGACGCTCCCGGCGCCGCCAACCTCACCGGCGACGGCGGCTTCTTCCCGCACGGCTCCGAGGGCCTGATCGTGGGCCTGCTCGCCTCGGTCTTCGCGTACGGCGGTCTGGAGACGGTCACCATCGCGGCGGCCGAGTCGGAGCACCCGGTGCAGGGCGTCGCCAAGGCGGTCCGTACGGCGATGTGGCGGATCGCGCTCTTCTACATCGGCTCCATGGCGGTCATCGTCACCCTGGTGCCGTGGGACGACCCGGCGGTCGTCGAGAAGGGCCCGTACGTCGCCACCCTCGACCACCTGGGCATCCCGGCCGCCGGCCAGATCATGAACGTGGTCGTGCTCGTCGCCCTGCTCTCCGCGATGAACGCCAACGTCTACGGCGCCTCCCGCATGGCCGGCTCGCTCGTCGCGCGCGGCCAGGGTCCGAAGGCGCTCGGCCGCACCTCCGGCGGCGTCCCCCGCCCGGCCGTGCTCGCCTCCTCCGTCTTCGGCTTCGGCTGCGTGCTGCTGAGCTACTGGCGGCCCGACGACGTCTTCGTCTGGCTGCTCAACACCATCGGCGCGGTCATCCTGGTCGTCTGGTTCTTCATCGCCGCCTCCCAGCTGGTGCTGCGCCGCCGCACCGAGCGCGAGGCGCCCGGGAAGCTGGTCGTGCGGATGTGGGCCTTCCCGTACCTGACGTGGGTGGCGCTGGCCGGCATGGCGGTGGTCTTCGTCCTGATGGCCCGTGAGGAGGGCACCCGCGTGCAGCTGTACTCGACGGGCGGCCTGACCCTGCTGCTCGCCGTCGTCGGCCTCGTACGCCAGAGGGCGGCACGGAACCGCGCTTCCTGAGCGCGCCCCGCACCGACGGGAAACCCCCGGACCGCACCCGGTCCGGGGGTTTCTCCATGCCCGGACACGGGACCTAGGACGAAGGACTGATCAACTCCGGCCGCACCTGCTGTTAGCCTGCACCTGCACACAGGTTGCAATAAGCAGGAGCAGTCGAAGGGCCGGGCACATGCCGATCTACACACTTCCCGAGCTGCCGTACGACTACGCGGCGCTGGAGCCGGTGATCAATCCGCAGATCATCGAGCTGCACCACGACAAGCACCACGCGGCCTACGTCAAGGGCGCGAACGACACCCTGGAGCAGCTGGAGGAGGCCCGCGACAAGGACCAGTGGGGCGCGGTCAACGGACTGGAGAAGAACCTCGCGTTCCACCTCTCCGGCCACATCCTCCACTCCATCTACTGGAACAACATGAACAGCCCGAAGGACGGGGGCGGCGGCGAGCCGCTGGCCGCCGACGGCGTCGGTGACCTCGCGGACGCGATCACCGAGTCCTTCGGCTCCTTCGCGAAGTTCAGGGCCCAGCTCACCAAGGCCTCCGCGACCACCCAGGGCTCCGGCTGGGGCGTCCTCGCGTACGAGCCGGTCAGCGGCCGCCTGATCGTCGAGCAGGTCTACGACCACCAGGGCAACGTCGGCCAGGGCTCGGTCCCGATCCTGGTCTTCGACGCCTGGGAGCACGCCTTCTACCTCCAGTACAAGAACCAGAAGGTCGACTTCATCGAGGCCATGTGGCAGGTCGTCGACTGGCAGGACGTGAACAAGCGCTACCACGCCGCCAAGGCGTCGGTGCCGCTGATCTCGTTCTGACCGGCGCCCCCCGTCGTCCCACTCGTGATCGTCTTCTCAACCTTCACGTGCGGGCGGAATGAGGAAGAACCCCCGCGATGACGTGAATCGCGGGGGTTCTTCCGTCCGTACGGGGCCGGTGGCTACTCGAAGTTCGGCGCCGCCGTCCGGGTGCGCTTGATCTCGTAGAAGCCCGGCGTCGACGCCACGAGCAGCGTGCCGTCCCACAGCCGGGCCGCGGCCTCGCCGCGCGGGGCCGGGGTGACCACGGGGCCGAAGAAGGCGACCTCCTCGCCGTCCGGGCCGGGCACCGCGATCACCGGGGTGCCGACGTCCTGGCCGACCTTCTCGATGCCCTCCTTGTGGGAGGCGCGCAGCTCGGCGTCGTACGTGTCCTTGTCGGCGTACTCCACCAGGTCCTCCGGCAGGCCGACGTCCCTGAGGGCGGCGGCGACCGCCTCGCGGGTCGGGCCCTCGCCGTTGTCGTGGAAGCGGGTGCCGAGCGCGGTGTAGAGCTTTCCGACGACCTCGTCGCCGTGGAGCTGCCGGGCGGCGACGACGACGCGTACCGGGCCCCAGGCCTTGGTCTCCAGCATCTCCCGGTACTCCTCCGGAAGCTCGTCGAGCCGGTCCTCGTTGAGCACCGCCAGGCTCATCACCTTCCAGCGCACGTCGACCGGGCGCACCTTCTCCACCTCCAGCATCCAGCGGGAGGTCATCCAGGCCCAGGGGCACAGCGGGTCGAAGTAGAAGTCTGCGGTGGTCCTGCTCTCGGACATGTCACTCCTCGGTACGGCCGCGGAACGGAAGGCGGTGCGCCGAAAGGGGAGAACGTCACGGACCCGGAAGGGCATTCCCGTGCACCGGGCGACAGGGGCACATGGGAGGATCGGTGCTGTTTCGAACGCGCCACGAAGGAGTGACCGTGCCCGGTGAGAATCTGTCCCGCGACGAGGCCCACGAGCGGGCGGCGCTGCTGTCCGTCGACGGGTACGAGGTCGACCTCGACCTGCGCTCGGCGGTCGGCGAGTCCGACGAGGCGGTGCGCACCTTCCGCTCGGTGACGACGATCCGCTTCCGCCGCACGGGGTCGGGCACGAGCACCTTCGCGGACCTGGTCGCCCCCTCCGTGACCGCGGTGACGCTCAACGGGCGCTCCCTGGACCCGGCGGAGGTCTTCGACGGTTCGCGGATCGCGCTCGACGGCCTGGAGGACGAGAACACGCTCGTCGTGGACGCGCGGTGCGCCTACAGCCGGACCGGCGAGGGCATGCACCGCTTCGTCGACCCGGAGGACGGCGAGGTCTACCTCTACACGCAGTACGAGCCGGCCGACGCCCGCCGGGTGTACGCCAACTTCGAGCAGCCCGACCTCAAGGCGCCGTACCGCTTCTCGGTGACCGCGCCGGAGGAGTGGACGGTCTGGTCGAACGGCGCCGGGGAGCGGGACGCCGACGGCGTGTGGCGGTTCGCCGAGACGGCGCCGATCTCCACGTACATCACCTGCGTGGTCGCCGGTCCGTACCACTACGTGACCGACACCTACCGGCGCGGGGACCTGGAGATCCCGCTCGGGGCGATGTGCCGCAAGGGCCTCGCGAAGCACTTCGACGCGGACGACGTCTTCCTGGTCACCAAGCAGGGCTTCGACTTCTTCCACGACAACTTCGACTTCCCGTACCCCTTCGGGAAGTACGACCAGGCCTTCGTCCCCGAGTACAACCTCGGCGCGATGGAGAACCCGGGCATGGTGACCTTCCGCGAGGAGTACGTCTTCCGGGGCAAGGTCACGCAGGCCTCGTACGAGGCGCGGGCCAACGTCATCCTGCACGAGATGGCGCACATGTGGTTCGGCGACCTGGTCACCATGGTGTGGTGGGACGACCTGTGGCTGAAGGAGTCCTTCGCGGACTTCATGGGCTCCTTCGTGAACGCCGAGGCGACCCGCTTCACGAACAGCTGGGTGACCTTCGCCAACAACCGCAAGTCCTGGGCGTACCGCGCCGACCAGCTGCCGTCCACCCACCCGATCACGGCCGACATCCGTGACCTGGAGGACGCCAAGCTGAACTTCGACGGCATCACGTACGCCAAGGGCGCCTCCGTCCTGAAGCAGCTCGTGGCGTACGCGGGGCGGGAGGCGTTCCTGGAGGGCGCGCGCCGCTACTTCAAGCGCCACGCGTACGGGAACACGCGCCTGGGCGACCTGCTCGCGATCCTGGAGGAGACCTCCGGGCGCGACATGAAGACGTGGGCGAAGTCCTGGCTCCAGACCTCCGGCGTGAACGTCCTGGCGCCGGACGTCACCTACGACGCCGAGGGCCGGATCACCGAGCTCGCCGTCCTCCAGGAGGGCGACGAACTCCGTCCGCACCGGACGGCCGTGGGCCTGTACCGGCTGGGGGCGGACGGCGCCCTCACCCGGTACGCGCGGGCCGAGGCGGACGTCACCGGCGCCCGTACGGTCGTGGCCGGGCTCGCGGGCGAGGAGCGGCCGGACCTGGTGCTCGTCAACGACGACGACCTCACCTACTGCAAGATGCGCTTCGACGAGGGCTCGCTCGCCACCCTGCGGGAGCACCTCGGGGACGTCACCGATCCGCTGGCCCGCGCGCTGTGCTGGTCGGCGCTGTGGAACCTGACCCGCGACGGGCTGACGCCGGCCCGGGACTTCGTCTCCGTGGTGCTGGCCTTCGCGGGCCGCGAGACCGAGATCGGCGTCCTCCAGATGGTGCACGCCTGGACGAAGTCGGCCGTCACCCTGTACGCGGCCCCCGAGTGGCGCGAGGAGGGCGGGCGGCTGCTCGCCGAGGGCGGGCTGCGCGAGCTGCGGGCGGCGGAGCCGGGCAGCGAACACCAGCTGACCTGGGCGCGGTTCTTCGCGGCGACGGCCTCCTCGGAGGACGACCTCCGGCTCCTGGAGGGGCTGCTGGACGGTACGGCGCGGATCGACGGCCTGGACGTCGACCAGGAGCTGCGCTGGGCGCTGCTCTCGCCGCTCGCCGCGCACGGGCGCGCGGACGAGGCCCGGATCGGCGAGGAACTGGCCCGGGACGACACGGCGACGGGCAAGCGCCACCAGGTGCGGCTGCTCGCCTCGCGCCCCTCGGCGGCGGTCAAGGCACAGGCCTGGGCGCAGGTCGTCGAGTCGGACACCCTGTCGAACGCGCTGGTCGAGGCGACGATCTCGGGCTTCGCGCAGGCCTCGCAGCGCGAGCTGATCGCCCCGTACGCGGAGAAGTACTTCGCGGCGATCGAGCGCCTGTGGGCCGAGCGGTCGATCCAGATCGGCATGGACGTGGTCCGGGGCCTGTTCCCGGGGCTCCAGGACGACCCGGCGACGCTGGCCGCCACGGACGCCTGGCTCTCCTCCCACGAGTCGGCCGCGCCGGCCCTGCGCCGCCTGGTCCTGGAGGCCCGCGACGACCTGGCGCGGGCCCTGCGCGCGCAGGAGTGCGACCGCGCGGCGGAGTGACGACCGGTCGGACGCGACGGGGGTCGCGGGCTCCGGCCCGCGGCCCCCGTCGTCGCGTCCGCGGAACGGGGCCGCGCCCCATCGGCATTCGAACGCGCGTACTTTAGGGCGGCCTTGTCCCCAATTGTCGACGAACGTGTAACAGGGGTTAGGGGAGCCTTCGGCGGCGGAAGACCCCCGGCATGAACCACAACACCCCCATCACCCCCCGCCCCCTCCCCCTCTCCTCCCGCACCGGGCGCGCCCCGCGGCTCGCCGCCGCCGACCAGTTGAGGGCGCGGGGCGTCTCCGCCGCCGAGGCCGCCGCGCGGTGCCGGCCCGGCGGCTGGCAGCAGGTGCTGCCCGGCGTCTTCCTGCTCCAGCCGGGGCCGCCCACCAGCGAGGACCGGCTGCACGCCGCGCTGCTCTACGCCCGCAGGCCCGGGACGCTGCCGCGGCAGGAGCCGGAGGCGATGATCACCGGGCTCGCCGCCCTGACCCTGCACGGCTTCTCCTCCGCTCCCCCGCTCACCGCCCTGGAGCGGATCGACGTCCTGGTGCCGCGCACCCGGCGGCCGCGCTCGACCGGCTGGGTGCGGGTGGTGCGCGCCCCGGAGGCGCCGGAGCCCGTCCGGCTCACGGGCGTCCCCGTCGCCCCGGTCGCCCGCGCCGTCGCCGACGCGGTGTCGGACCTCTCCGGGCCGGAGGAGGTCCGCGCGCTGCTCACCGAGGCGGTGCGCGGCGGGCACTGCGAACCGGGCACGGTCGTACGGGAGCTGAGCCGGGCCCGGCTGCTCTCCCGGCCGCACGTGGTGGACGCGGTGGACGCGCTGCTCACCGAGGGGCGCTCGCTCTCCGAGGAGCGGCTGTACGGACTGGTGCGGGAGTTCGGGCTCCCGGACCCGCTGTGGAACGTGGACCTGCGGCTGCCGGGCGGCCCGCACCTGGGCGGGGTGGACGCCTACTGGCCCGACCAGGCGGTGGCCGTCGAGCTGGACACCCGGGCGCCCCGGCAGGACGACGACGAGCTGTGGTCCGAGCACGCCCGCAAGCGCGAGCACCTGGAGCGGCTCGGCATCACCGTCGTCCACCTCACCCCGCGCAAGCTGCGCGAGGCGGGGGAACAGCAGGCCACCGTGGTCCGTACGGCCCTGATGGCCGCGTCGGACCGGCACCCGGCCGCGTACGTCGTCGTCCTGCCCCGGTGACCTGGCTCCTGGCGGAGGTGCCGCAGGACTCGGCCGGTCCGGTCATTCGGGGGAGGTGCCGCAGAACTCGGCCTCCAGGACGGCGGCGCTGTCGCCCGTCCAGTCGGCGTTGAAGTTCAGGGCGAGGGAGTGCTCCCCGTCGCGGGTGACCCGGCCCTCGGTGCCGGAGCCGTGGATGCCGCCGCTGTGGCCCCAGATCTCCTTGCCGCAGCTCAGCTTCTCCGACATGATCCCGAGCCCGTACCGGATCTGCGGGACCTCCGGGGAGACCGGGACGGTGGCGGTCAGTTCCCGCATCTCCGCCCTCGGCAGCAGCCGGCCCTTGAGGAGGGCCCGGTAGAAGGTCTGGAGGTCGTTCGAGTCGGAGATCATCTCGCCCGCCGCCCCGGCCACGGACGGGTTGAGCCGGGAGACGTCGTGGACGGGCGCGTCCGGGTCCTGGGAGAGCTTGGACCAGGCCGGGCTGCTGGGCTCCGGCATCGACGGGCGGGTGCCGGGGACGCTGGTTCCGCGCAGCTTCAGGGGCTTGACGATCCGGTTCTCCACGGCCTTGCCGTAGGGGCGGCCGGTGACCTTCTCGACGATCATGCCGGCCAGGACGTAGTTGGTGTTGGAGTAGCTCCAGCTCGTGCCGGGCGGGAAGTCGGCGGGGTGGGCCAGGGCGATGGCGACGAGCTGCCGGGGGGTCCAGGTGTCGTAGCGGTGCTCCAGGAAGCCGGGGCCGAAGACCTTCTCCTGGAAGGCGGGGTCGGACGTGACGTCGTGGACGCCGCTGGTGTGGTTGAGCAGCTGGCGGACGGTGATCCTCCGGCCGTCGTGGCCGTTGCCCCGGACGACGCCGGGCAGCCACTTCTCGACCGGGTCGTCGAGGTCGATCCGGCCCTCGGCCTGGAGCTGGAGGAGGACGGTGGCGACGAAGGTCTTGGTGAGGGAGCCGATCCGGTAGTGGTCGTCGCCGCCGCGCTCGCCGGCGGTGCCGGTCCAGTTCTTCCGCCCGTCGCGGGCCTGGGCCACGACGCCGGGCACGCCCGCGTCGACCTGCGCCTGGAGCGCCCGCTGCGTGGCCGCGTGGTCGCGCTGCCGGGGCTCGGGGGCGGCGAGGGCGGGGGTGGCGAGGGCGGTGGCGGTGAGGCCCGCCACGAGGGTGGCGGCGACGGCGGTGCGGAGGGTGCGTACGGCTGACATGCGGGCTCTCCCGGACTCTGCGCGGCACGTACGGGATGTGCCGCGGTCGGCGGGCAGGACCCGGCGGGGTGTCGGCAGGGTTGAGCGGCCCGGGGACGGTTGAGCCGTTTTCAGCCGTTCGGCGGGAGGGTGGGGTCGCGCGGCACGCTCAGCCGGGAACGGCCGGTCGGAGGCCGCTCCCGCCACAGGTCGAGGCCGATGTCGACGAGTTCGACGCGGGGCAGGCCGGGGACGGCGGAGAGCGGGTGCCAGGCGGCCAGATCGGTGGAGCCGCCGGTCTCGTGGCGCAGCTCGCCGCCGGCGATCCGGGCCTCGTAGACGATGCGGAGGCCCTGGAGGTCGCCGGGTGCGGCGAAGCGGCGCGGCCAGGAGCGGCGGACGGAGTCGATGCCGAGGAGGGCGACGGGTGCGGCGGTGTACCCGGTCTCCTCCTCGACCTCCCGCACCATGGTCCGGGCGGGCTCCTCGCCGTGGTCCATGCCGCCGCCCGGCAGGGTCCACAGCCTGCTGCCGTCGCCCGCCACCCAGCGGGCGAGGAGCATCTCGTCGCCCCGGACGCACACGGCGTAGGCCGCCACCCTCAACTCCTTTTTCATGCAACGAGGTTAGGACCCGTACGCAGGGTCCGTACGTCCCGTCGCGAGACGGAGGCCGCAGGAGGCGGCGGGCGGGGGCACGGAGGCCGGGGAACGGCCGAAAAGAGCCGGGCCGCCCGGCCGGGCCGCCGCCCGTGGTCGTCCCGCCCCGCCACCCGTGTTCGCCCCGCCCCGCCCCGTATCGCATCCGACCGGGACCCCGCCCGACCCGGGCCGGGGCCGTTTCCCCGGGGCGTGACGCCCCGGTTGGGGCCCTTTCCTTCCCCCTGGCGCATCGGGGCCGCTGGCGGGTTTACGCCACCGGGCACATCCGCCGCCCGTCAACTCTCCCCAAAACCGTGTCATTTACGAAAGGGTGAGCGGTCATCCGGAACCGATATCCGGACCCTCTCCTTCACAGACAGGGATGCACATGGCCACCCCCCAGACCCAGGGCCCCATAGCCCGGTCCTCGGTGCCCGGACGGAGACGAGCGGCGCGCGTCGCGGCCGCCGCCGGTCTCGTCGCCGCGCTCGTCGCGACCGGCACCGTGCCCGCCCTCGCCTCCGGCGACCAGGGGACCACTCCCCCGGTCAAGTCGTCGGACTCCGCCGACAAGCTCGGCGCCGTCGACGCCCAGCGCCTCGCCGAGGCCCAGGCGAGCGGCGAGAAGAACGTCACCGTCCTCGTCGCCACCGCCCCCGGCGCCACCGAGCAGGTCGCCGCCCAGCTGGACGCCGTCGCCGGCGCCTCCGTCGGCAAGCGGCAGGACGCGCTCGGCTACGTCCGCGCCACCCTGCCGACCGCCAAGGCCGAGGCGGCCATCCGCGCCGCCACCGGGCTCTCCTCGGTCCAGGCCGTCGACCTCCAGGCCGAGATCCCGCTGGACGACCCGCGTCCGGACGCGGGCGCCGCGACCGGCCCCGTCGAGGGCACCACCGTCGCGCAGACGTACCCGGCCCCCGGTGCGAAGACCCCGGCGAAGAACCCGTACAACCCCTCCCACGAGACGGGCGCGGTCGACTTCGTCGAGAGCCACCCCCGGGCCGACGGCCGCGGCGTGACCATCGGCATCCTGGACTCCGGCGTCGACCTCGGTCACCCGGCCCTGCAGAAGACCACCACCGGCGAGCGCAAGATCGTCGACTGGGTCACCGCCACGGACCCGCTGACCGAGGGCGACGCCACCTGGCGCGCCCAGATCACCCCGGTCGCCGGTCCCGTCTTCACCGCCTCCGCGCAGAGCTGGAAGGCCCCGGCGGGCGCGTACCAGTTCAGCCGCTTCAGCGAGTCGGTCACCGCGGGCGGCGACCCGAAGGGCGACATCAACCGGGACGGCGACACCACCGACGTCTTCGGCCTGCTGTACGACCCGGCCGCCGGGACCGTCCGCGTGGACACCGACCAGAACAACGACTTCACGGACAACGCGCCGATGAAGCCGTACAAGGACGGCTACCAGATCGGGTACTTCGGCGCCGACAACCCGGCCACCGAGGTCGTCGAGAAGACCCCGTTCGTCGTGGAGATCCGCAAGGACGTCCCGATGGACCCGGCCGGCGGCGACTGGGTCGGCAAGAAGGCCGACTTCGTCAACATCGGTCTCGTCGAGTCCTCGCACGGCACCCACGTCGCCGGCATCACCGCCGCCCGCGGTCTCTTCGGCGGCCGGATGAACGGCGCGGCCCCCGGCGCGAAGATCGTCTCCTCGCGCGCGTGCACCTGGACCGGCGGCTGCACCAACACCGCTCTCACCGAGGGCATGACGGACCTCGTCGTCAACCGCGGCGTCGACATCGTCAACATGTCGATCGGCGGCCTGCCGCAGCAGAACGACGGCGACAACGTCCGCGCCCGCCTCTACACGCGCCTGATCGACCAGTACGGCGTCCAGCTGGTCATCTCGGCCGGCAACGAGGGCCCCGGCATCAACACGATCGGCGACCCCGGCCTGGCCGACAAGGTCCTCTCGGTCGGCGCGGCCGTCTCCAGGGACACCTGGGCCGCCAACTACGGCTCGGCCGTCGACAAGAAGTACGCCATGTTCCCCTTCTCCTCGCGCGGCCCGCGCGAGGACGGCGGCTTCACCCCGACGATCACCGCCCCCGGCTCGGCCGTGAACACCATCCCGACCTGGCTGCCGGGCGCCGGCGTCGCCGAGGCCGGGTACGCCCTGCCCGCCGGCTACGGCATGCTCAACGGCACCTCGATGTCCTCGCCGCAGGCGGCGGGCGCGAGCGCGCTGCTGATCTCGGCCGCGAAGCAGAAGGGCGTCGCGCTCTCCCCGCTCACCCTGCGCACCGCGCTGACCTCCACCGCCAAGCGCATCCCCGGTGTCGCCGCGCACGAGCAGGGCGCCGGCCTCATCGACATCGAGGAGGCCTGGGAGTCGATCAAGGACGGCGCGACCGCCCACGACTACAAGGTGCAGGCCCCGGTCGACACCGCGATCTTCCCGGCCCCGCACACCGGCACCGGCGTGTACGACCGCGAGGGCGGCCTCAAGGTCGGCCAGAAGCGGGTTTACGACGTCGTCGTCACGCGCACCAGCGGCCCGGACCGCCCGGTCCGGCACGACCTGGACCTCAAGTACAACGACGGCACCTTCCGCATCGTCGGTGAGGACCGGATCTACCTGCCGCTGAACAAGCCGGTCACCGTCAAGCTCCAGGCCAAGGCGGCCACCGCCGGCGTGCACAGCGTCATCCTGGAGGCCGACGACGAGCGCACCGAGGGCGTCGACAAGCAGATCCTCGCCACCTCGGTCGTCGCGCACGACCTGGCCGCCCCGGGCTACGGCTTCACCGCCCAGGGCTCCGTGCAGCGCAACAGCAGCACCTCCTACTTCGTCACCGTGCCCGAGGGCGTCAAGACGCTGGAGGTCTCGCTGAGCGGTCTGAAGGCGAAGAGCCAGACCCGGTTCATCTCGATCCACCCGTACGGCGTGGGCATCGAGGACAGCGCGACCACGCAGTGCTACCCGCACTACAACCCGGCCAACACCTGCCGCCCGGACCTGCGCTCCTACGCGAACCCGACGCCGGGCGTCTGGGAGATCGAGGTCGAGTCCCGCCGCACGTCGCCGGACCTGGACAACCCGTACACCCTGGGCGTCTCCGCCCTCGGCGTCGACTTCGACCCGGCCGTCCAGACGGTCCCGGAGGCGCAGGTCGGCACCCCGGCCGCCGTCCGGTGGACGGTCACCAACCGGTTCGCGGGCATCGAGGGCACCCTCAAGGGCGGCTCCCTCGGCTCTCAGAAGACCGAGACGCCGACCATCCGGCACCACGAGACGCAGACCCGGACCGTCACCGTCGGCGAGGGCGTCGAGCGGCTCGACATCGGCATCGGCAACACCTCCGACAAGGCCGCCGACCTCGACCTGACCGTGCTGCTGAACGGCAAGCAGGTCGCGCAGGCCGCCGACGGCGACTCGGAGGAGGCCGTCTCCCTGGTGAAGCCGGCCGCGGGCACGTACACCGTCGTGATCGACGGCTACTCGGTCCAGGCCGCGGGCGGCACCACGTACGACTACAAGGACGTGTACTACTCGTCCGCGCTCGGCACCGTGAAGGTCGACGGCTCGAAGCCGGTCGCCCTGCCCAACGGCGGGTCCGCCGCGGTGGCGGCCGAGGTCGTCGTCGCCGGCGCCGCTCCCGAGGGACGCCAGTTCTTCGGCGAGGTCCAGCTGGTCAACGCCCGCGGCACCGTCGCGGGCACCGGCAGCGTCGTGATCGGCGCGGTCACCCCGTAACACCGTGTGATCGGGGGGCGGGCGCCGGTTCCGGTGTCCGCCCCCTTCCGCGTTCCGCCGGGCGCGCTCACCCGTCGCCCCCGCACTCCAGGCCCTCGGCCCCCGGCAGGGCGGACTCGACCCATGCGCGGCCGTACTCCAGCTCGTCCCGCACCGGGCCGACGTCCTCCCCCACCTCGCCCGGCGGGGGCGCCCCCTCCCGGAAGGTGATCGCGGGCTCTCCCGGAGAGGCCGGGACGAGGACGAGCACGCGGCTGCCCGGCCGGAGGCGCGGCCCGTCGGCACCGGCCGAGTCGAAGGTGAGCCGCCGCGGGCCGTCCGCCGGCTTGTACGTCCGGTCCACCCGGAGCACCACCCGGAACTCCCCGGCTCCGGGCAGCGGCTCGACGCGGGTCACCGTCCCCTCCGCGACGTCCGTGGAGCAGGCGACGACGCCGGAGGGGGTGAGCTTCGCCTCGTGGCCGCCGGTGTCACCGCCGCGGGCCGCCAGAAAGGACCCGCCGGCGCCGAGCGCCACCACCGCCGCCGAGGCGGCGAGCGTCCACGCGAGGATGCGCCCCCGGCGCGACCGGCCCCGGTCCGACCGTCCTTGGTGCGACCGTCCCTGGTCGGCCGGAGCGGGCGGGGGATCCCGGTCGGCCGGAGCGGATGGAGGGCCCTGACCGGCCAGGACCCGTCCGGCGACCGCGAGCTGTTCGCGCAGCACGGCCACGTCGGCCAGGGCCCTCGCGACCTCCGGATCGTTCGCCGCCCCCTCCGGCAGGGGCTCGTCCGACAGGACCAGCGCCAAGGGGTCCACGTCCTCGTTCCTCACCCTCACACCACCTCGTTCGTGTGCAGCCGCTCCCGCATCGCGCGCACGGCCGCGTGCAGCCGGCTCTTGACCGTTCCCTCGGGGACCCCGAGCTCCTCGGCGATCCCCGCCACCGACAGGTCCGCGTAGAACCGCAGCACCAGGACCTGGCGCTGCCGGTACGGCAGGCGCTCCAGGCCGTCGGCCACCGTGAGCGCCAGGACGCGCGCCTCCTCGCCGCCCGCCCGGTCCGCGCTCCCCGGCCACATCGAGGTCAGGCGCTCGCCGAGCCGCTCCTCCCTGCGCCGCGCCCGGTGCCAGTCCACCGCGACGTTCGAGGCCACGACGGCGCACCAGGCCGCGACGGAGCGCGGCAGACCGGCCCCGGCCCTGGCTTCGAGCAGCCGCAGCCGCACCTGCTGCACCCCGTCCTGGAGCTCCGCGTGCGGCACCCCGCCCAGTGCCAGGATCGCGCGCACCCGGTCCACGAGCGCCGCGTCCATCAGCCCGTCGTGGTCCTCCGGGCCACCCCTCCGCACCGCCACCGCGCCTCCTCCCCCGTCCGTGTTCCCCCCTGTGACGCCGCGGCCGGTCGAAACGTTCGGTCGCCGTCGTCCCTCGTCCCGCCCACTGGACAATGGATTGGACAAGGTCGCCGTGGAGACCCGCATGATGGAAGGGCAGCACCCCGCCCATACGTCCCATGAGCACGGAGGAGTCCCCGTGAAGGTCGGAATCGTCGGAGCCACCGGTCAGGTCGGCACAGTCATGCGCAGCATCCTGACCGAGCGCAAGTTCCCGCTCGACGAGCTGCGGCTCTTCGCCTCCGCCCGCTCCGCCGGCACCGTCGTGGACGGCATCACGGTCGAGGACGCCTCCACCGCCGACTACACCGGTCTGGACATCGTGCTCTTCTCCGCCGGCGGCGCCACCTCCAAGGCCCTCGCCGAGAAGGTCGCCTCCCAGGGCGCCGTCGTGATCGACAACTCCTCCGCCTGGCGCCGCGACCCCGAGGTCCCCCTCGTGGTCTCCGAGGTGAACCCGCACGCGGTCAAGGACCGCCCCAAGGGCATCATCGCCAACCCGAACTGCACCACGATGGCCGCGATGCCGGTCCTCAGGCCGCTCCACGAGGAGGCCGGGCTGGTCGCGCTCGTCGCCACCACCTACCAGGCCGTCTCCGGCTCGGGCGTGGCCGGCGTCGCCGAGCTGGACGGCCAGGTCAAGGCCGTCGCCGAGGGCGCCGCCGCGCTCACCCACGACGGCGGGGCCGTCGACTTCCCCGAGCCCGGCGTCTACAAGCGCCCGATCGCCTTCAACGTGCTGCCGCTGGCCGGCTCGATCGTCGACGACGGCACCTTCGAGACCGACGAGGAGCAGAAGCTCCGCAACGAGTCCCGCAAGATCCTGGAGATCCCCGGGCTCAAGGTCTCCGGCACCTGCGTGCGCGTCCCGGTCTTCTCCGGCCACTCCCTCCAGGTCAACGCCCGCTTCGAGCGCCCGATCGGCGTCGAGCGCGCCCGCGAGCTGCTCGAGGGCGCCGAGGGCGTCGAGCTGTCCGAGATCCCGACCCCGCTCCAGGCGGCCGGCAAGGACGCCTCGTACGTCGGCCGCATCCGCGTGGACGAGACCGTCGACAACGGCCTCGCGCTCTTCGTCTCCAACGACAACCTGCGCAAGGGCGCGGCGCTGAACGCCGTGCAGATCGCGGAGCTGGTCGCGGCCGAGCTCCAGGGCTGACGGCCCGCGGGGCGCGTACGACCGGAGGGGCGGTCTCCCGTGGCGGGAGCCGCCCCTCCGGCGTGTCCGGACCTGCCGGGGCCCCTCCTTCGAAACCGGACGGCCGAACGGCGACAGGCCGTGGAAACGCGCCGTGCGCGGCCGAGCCGCCCCGTGGAAGGATGGGTCCAATCGTCGTGCAACAGAGGAGTTGACCGGGTGCCCGGTACGAACCTGACCCGTGAAGAGGCCCGGCGGCGGGCGGCGCTGCTGACCGTGGACGCGTACGAGGTCGAACTCGACCTCTCCGGTGCGCAGGAGGGCGGCACCTACCGGTCCGTCACCACCGTCCGCTTCGATTCCGCCGAGGCCGGCGCCGAGAGCTTCATCGACCTCGTCGCCCCCGCCGTCCACGAGGCCGTCCTGAACGGGCACGCCCTGGACGTCGCCGCAGTCTTCCGCGACTCGCGGATCGCCCTGCCGCACCTGCGGGAGGGCCGCAACGAGCTCAAGGTCGTCGCGGACTGCGCGTACACCAACACCGGTGAGGGTCTGCACCGCTTCGTCGACCCGGTCGACGACCAGGCCTACCTGTACACCCAGTTCGAGGTGCCGGACGCGCGGCGCGTGTTCGCCTCCTTCGAGCAGCCCGACCTCAAGGCGACCTTCCGGTTCACCGTGAAGGCCCCGGCAGGCTGGACGGTCGTCTCGAACTCGCCGACGCCGGAGCCGAAGGACGACGTGTGGGCGTTCGAGCCCACGCCCCGGATCTCCACGTACATCACCGCGCTGATCGCCGGCCCGTACCACTCGGTGCACTCGACGTACGAGAAGGACGGGCAGACGGTCCCGCTCGGCATCTACTGCCGTCCGTCGCTCGCCGAGTTCCTCGACGCGGACCACATCTTCGACGTCACGCGCCAGGGCTTCGACTGGTTCCAGGAGAAGTTCGCGTACGACTACCCCTTCGCCAAGTACGACCAGCTCTTCGTGCCGGAGTTCAACGCGGGCGCGATGGAGAACGCGGGCGCGGTCACCATCCGCGACCAGTACGTCTTCCGCTCGAAGGTGACGGACGCGGCGTACGAGCGGCGGGCCGAGACCATCCTGCACGAGCTCGCCCACATGTGGTTCGGCGACCTCGTGACCATGGAGTGGTGGAACGACCTGTGGCTGAACGAGTCGTTCGCCACCTACACCTCGGTCGCCTGCCAGGCCGCCGTGCCCGGCACCCGCTGGCCGAACGCCTGGACCACCTTCGCCAACGCGGAGAAGACCTGGGCCTACCGCCAGGACCAGCTGCCCTCCACGCACCCGATCATGGCCGACATCGACGACCTGGAGGACGTGCTCGTCAACTTCGACGGGATCACGTACGCCAAGGGCGCCTCGGTCCTCAAGCAGCTCGTCGCCTACGTCGGCCAGGACGAGTTCTTCAAGGGCGTGCAGGCGTACTTCAAGGCGCACGCCTTCGGGAACACGCGCCTGTCGGACCTGCTGGGCGCCCTGGAGAAGACCTCGGGCCGCGACCTGACCGCCTGGTCGAAGGCGTGGCTGGAGACGGCCGGCATCAACGTCCTGCGCCCGGAGATCGAGACCGGCGCGGACGGGACCGTCACGGCCTTCACGGTCCTCCAGGAGGCCCCGGCGCTGCCCGCCGGCGCCAAGGGCGAGGCCGTGCTGCGTCCGCACCGGATCGCGATCGGCTTCTACGACCTGGACGAGACCGGCCGCCTCGTGCGCACCGACCGCCTGGAGCTGGACGTCGCGGCGGAGGGGCGCACCGAGGTGCCGCAGCTCGTCGGCAGGAAGCGCCCGGCGGTCGTCCTCCTCAACGACGACGACCTGTCGTACGCCAAGGTGCGTCTGGACGACGTGTCCCTGGCGAACGTCACCGCGCACCTGGGCGACTTCGCCGAGTCGCTGCCGCGCGCGCTGTGCTGGGCCTCGGCCTGGGACATGACCCGCGACGGCGAGCTGGCCACCCGGGACTACCTGGAGCTGGTGCTCTCGGGCATCGCCAAGGAGTCCGACATCGGCGTGGTGCAGTCGCTCCAGGGCCAGGTCAAGGCGGCCCTCGACCTGTACGCGGCGCCGGAGTGGCGCGGGACCGGGCTCTCCCGGTGGACCGAGGCGACGCTCGCGCACCTGCGCGCGGCCGAGCCGGCGAGCGACCACCAGCTGGCGTGGGCGCGCGCCTTCGCGGCGACCGCCCGCACCCCGCAGCAGCTCGACCTGCTCGCGGCCCTCCTGGAGGGGCGCGAGACGATCGAGGGCCTGGCGGTGGACACCGAGCTGCGCTGGGCGTTCGTGCAGCGGCTCGCGGCGGCCGGGGTCTACGACGAGGCGGAGATCGCGGGCGAGCTGGAGCGCGACCGCACGGCGGCGGGCGAGCGGCACGCGGCGACCGCGCGGGCGGCCCGTCCGGCGGAGGCGGCGAAGGCGGAGGCCTGGGCGTCGGTCGTCGAGGACGACAAGCTGGCGAACGCCGTGCAGGAGGCCGTGATCGGCGGCTTCGTCCAGTCCGACCAGCGCGAGCTGCTCGCCCCGTACACGGCGAAGTACTTCGCGGCGGTCAAGGGCGTGTCGGAGACCCGCAGCCACGAGATGATCCAGCAGATCGTGGTCGGCCTCTACCCGACGTTCCAGGTCTCGCAGGAGACGCTGGACGCCACGGACGCGTGGCTGGAGGAGCACAAGCCGGTTCCGGCGCTGCGGCGTCTGGTGACGGAGTGCCGCGCGGGCGTCGAGCGCGCCTTGAAGGCGCGGGCGGCGGACGCGGCGGCGGCGGTCTGAGACCGGCGGTGAGCCGTACGTGAGAAGGGGCGCCCTCCCCCGGGGGCGCCCCTTCGTCGTGTCCCGCGGGGGTGTCAGCCGCCGAGGGCCGTGTACCGGGCGCGCAGGTCGGCCGTGCCCTGTTCCGTCAGCGTGCCGTGGAGGCGCATCCGGGCGACGCCGCCGTCGGGGAAGGCGTCCAGGCGCACATGGGTGACGACGGCCTGCGCGGGCAGCTTGAAGCGGTGCAGGGTGTCGGGCTGGAGCCGGGTCCTGGGGATGATCTCGAACCATTCGCCCGTCTCGCCGTTGCGGCCCTGGAGGGCGATCCAGCCCGCCGAGTTGCCCTTGAGGTAGGCGGTGTCGATCTCGACGGCGCGGACGGCGCCCTGGGCGGCGAGCCGGAAGCGCACCCAGTCGTTGGTGTCGCGGACCCGGCGGCGGCGGTTCTCCCAGCCGTCGTCCATCTTGCGGGAGGTGCCGGGCAGGATGATCTGGGTGGGCGAGGAGTAGAACCGGTCCGAGGCGTCCTCGTACGTGCCGCCGTTGAGTACGGAGATCAGGTCGAGGGTGCCGAGGAGTTCCAGCCACTCGGGGTCGGGCACGACCTCGCCGTGGACGCGGAGGCGGGCGACGCCGCCGTCGGGGTGCTGGCAGAGGCGGACGTGGGTGAAGCGGCGCTCCGCGTCGATCGCGAAGCCGTTGGCGGCGTGGCCGCGGACGGGGGTGGGCGGGACGAGCTCCTCCCACTTGGCGTCGAGGAGTTCGGCCGGGCTCGGGCTGCCCTCGACGGCGGCGGCCTGGACCGACACCTTCTGCGGGTAGTTGCCGCGGAAGTGGGCGGTGTCGACGACGATCCCCCGGATCACGCCGGGGGCGCCGAGGCGGACGATCGCCCAGTCGTGGTCGTCGGGGGCGGGGAAGACGTTCTCGGCGTCGGCGCCCCGGCGGCGGCGGGTCTCCCAGCCGTCCATGATCTTGCCCTTGTGGCCGAAGTGCTCGGGGTCGAAGACGGCGCGCTCGCGGACGAGGAGGTTCTCGCGCTCGGCGAAGAACTCGTCGTTGGCGGCGACGACGCCGGCGCCGAGGCGGCGGTCGGCGAGGTCGACGAGCTCGGTGAAGGGGAAGTCCCCGGCGCGGTAGTCGGCGTAGGGGTCTCCGCCGGCGTAGGGGGCGGCGTCGTTGGCGTGCGGGTCCTGGTGCGTGTCGGAGTCGCTCATGGATCGACCTTCCCGCGCCGAACCCTTCCAGGTCCATCGAATGTTTTCGATGGTGTTGTTCAGTTCTGCTGAACGGTTTCCCGTTCCGCCGCCGCCCGGCGGAGTGCGGCCAGGACCCGGGCCACCGCCGGTCCCTCCTCGGCCCCGCTCCGTACCGCCGCGACGACGTGGCGGCGGGGCTGGTCGGCGGAGAGGACGCGCATGACGACCCCTCCGGTGCCGCTCCGGCGTTCGGCGGAGGCCATGCGGGGCACGAGCGCGACGCCCATGCCGGCCTCGACCATGGCGAGGATCGCGGTCCAGCCCGAGGCGCTGTGGGCCTGCTCGGGCACGAAGCCGGCGGTCTCGCAGGCGGCGGTGGTGATCTCGGACCAGGGTCCGGAGCCGCCGTAGATCCAGGGTTCGGCGGCGAGGTCGGCGAGCCGCAGGCCGGGGGCGCCGGCGAGCGGGTGGCCGGCGGGCAGGGCCACGTCGAGCGGGTCGGCGAGCAACGGCACCCGGCTGAACTTGGGGTCGCGGGCGGAGGGCGCGTGGGCGGCGAGCGAGAGGGCGAGGTCGGCCTCGCCGGCCGTGAGCAGCTCGTACGCCTCCCCCGCCTCGGCCTCCCGGATCCGGACGTCGAGCCGGGGGTGGGCGGCCCGCAGCCGCCGCACGGCGGGCACGACGAGCGCGGGCACGGAGGTGGAGAAGGCCGCCACCCGCACCTGGCCCGCCTCGCCCCGCAGGTAACCGTCGAGTTCGGCGTCGGCGCGCTCCAGTTGCGCTAAGACCGCTTCCGCGTGGCGCAGCACCAGGTGGGCGGCGTCGGTGAGCCGGACGCGGCGGCCCTGGGCCTCCAGGAGCCGGACGCCGAGCTGCCTGGCGAGGTTGGTGAGCTGCTGCGAGACGGCCGAGGGGGTCATGAGCAGGGCCTCCGCGGTCGCGGTGACGGTGCCGCGGTCGCGGAGGGTGCGGAGGATCTGGAGCTTCTTGATGTCCCACTCGGTCATGGGCGCAACCTATCGGGGCGCTTCCGAAGCCTCCAGTTCGCCCGAATCTTCCTTCCCTTTTCCTTCGTCCTCGCTGAAGTTTTCGGTTTCCGCCGGTTCCTGGGGCCCGCGCGGGTTCAGCTGGCCCGCCAGGGTGGCGCCGAGGGCGATGACCATGCCGAGGAGCTGGACCGGGCCGAGCGCCTGGCCGAGCGCCACCCAGCCGATGATCGCGGCGGTGACGGGCGAGAGGGGGCCGAGGAGGGTGAGCGAGGAGGCGCTCAGCCGCTCGATGCCGCGGAACCAGAGGACGTACGAGAGGGCGGTGTTGCCGAAGGCCAGGTACGCGTAGCCGGCCAGGTTCGTGCCGGTCAGGGCCGGCGGGGCGCCCTCGACCAGGAAGGCGATCGGCAGGATGACGAGGCCGCCCGCGGTGAGCTGCCAGCCGGTGGCGGTGAGGGCGCCGACGCCCTCGGGACGGCCCCAGCGCTTGGTGAGGACGACGCCCGCCGACATGGAGAGGGCGGAGAGCAGTCCGGCGACCACGCCTATGAGGTCGAGCGCGGCCCCGGCCTTGAGGACCACGAGGCTGACGCCGAAGGCGGCGGCGACGGCGGCGATCAGGGACCGGGCGGTGGGCCGGTCGCCCAGGAGGAGGGCGGCGAGGCCGACGACGAAGAGCGGGCCGACGGAGCCGACGACGGCGGCGACGCCGCCGGGGAGCCGGTAGGCGGCGAGGAAGAGCAGCGGGAAGAAGGCGCCGATGTTGAGGGCGCCCAGGGTGGCGGCCTTCCCCCACCAGGCGCCCGTCGGGAGCTTGCGGGTGATCGCCAGGAGCAGGAGTCCGGCGGGCAGGGCGCGCACCAGGCCGGTGAAGAGCGGCCGGTCGGGCGGCAGGAACTCGGTGGTGACGTAGTAGGTGGAGCCCCAGGAGATCGGGGCGAGGGCGGTCAGCGCGATGAAGGCGGCCCGGTGGGACGTGACGGCCTGGTGGGACATGGGGTTCCCCCTGGAGGCGATGCCGGCACGGGGGGCCGGGAGGTCCGCTCCGGCTCGGCATTGATTAACTTAGCACTAAGATACTTACACACAAGCGGCTTTCTTGCCGTCGCATCGTGCGGAAAGGGAGACTGTGCGCATGGACACGAAGACCCCCGGCCCGGGCCCCGCCCACGACCCCGTCGACGCCATCACCGACCAGTGGGCGGCCGTCCGGCCCGACCTGGACACGGTCCCGATGGCCGTCTTCGGCCGGATCTTCCGGCTGGCCGACGCCATGGGCGACCGGGTGGGCAAGGCGTACGCGCCCCACGGCATGGCGCGCGGGGAGTTCGACGTGCTGGCGACCCTGCGCAGGTCCGGGAAGCCCTACACGCTCTCGCCGCGCGAGCTGTCCGCCACGCTGATGATCACCACGGGGGGCATGACGGGCCGCCTCGACCGCCTGGAGAGGGCCGGGCTGCTCAGCCGCAACCCCGATCCGAACGACCGGCGCGGACTGCGGGTCACCCTCAGCGAGCGCGGGCGGGAGCTGGTGGACCTGGCGGTCGTGGACGGTCTCGCGGAGCAGCGGGCGGCCCTGGAGGCGGCGCTCGACGCGGAGGAGGCGGAGCGGCTGGCCGGGCTGCTGCGCAAGCTGCTCGCGGTCACCGCGTAACGCGGGCGCGGGTGCTCGCGGGCACGCGAAGGCGCCGTACGGTACGTCGGTACCGTACGGCGCCCTCGACGGAGCCGGAGGAAGGAGTTACGCCTTCTTGGACTTGTCGAGCACCATCACCAGGCCGGTGATGACCAGGAACAGCACCAGCGGGGCGGCCACGAACAGGCCGAGGGTCTCGACGACCTCCAGCTTGGGGGCCGGGTCGTCACCGTCGTCGCGGGTGAGCGCGAGCGCGGGGGACGACATGAGCAGCATCATCAGCGTCGTACCGGCCGCGACGGCGCCGGCGCGCAGGGCGTTCTTCTTGTCCACGGTGCAAACGTAGCGAACGCCTAAACCCGCCGCGCGCCCGGGGGTGCCGTACGGGCGTGCAGCTCGCTCAGGAGGGCGTGCGCCCGGGGCGAGGCGGCCAGCCGCTCCAGGGTGAGCGGCTGCCCGTCGGGGCCCGCGACCGGCAGCCGCCAGTTGGGGTACTCGTCCCAGGTGCCCGGCAGGTTCTGCGGCCTGCGGTCCCCCACGGCGTCCGGCAGCCACACCCCGACCATCCGGGCCGGGGTGGCGAGCAGGTACCGGTGGACGGCCCGGATCTCGGCCTCCTCCCCCGGCCCCTCCGGGAGCAGCCCGAGCCGCTCGAACAGGCCGCGCCACTCGGCGGTCTCGGCCCGGTCCGCCGCCCGCTCGCGCTCCAGGTCGCCGGGGAGCAGCCCGAGCCGGTGCCGCAGCGCGACGTGGTCGCCGGAGAGCCGGGCGGCGGTGGAGGGCAGGTCGTGGGTGGTGGCGGTGGCCACGCACTCCGCGCGCCACTCCTCCGGGGGCAGCGGGTGGCCGCCGCCCTCCCAGTCCCGCTCGAACCAGAGCACGGAGGTCCCGAACACCCCGCGCCGGGCCAGCTCCTCGCGCACTCCCGGCTCGACCGTGCCGAGGTCCTCGCCGATGACCAGGGCCCCGGCGCGGTGGGCCTCCAGGACGAGGACGGCGAGCATCGCCTCGGCGTCGTACCGGACGTACGTGCCCTCGGTGGGCTCGCGGCCCTCCGGCACCCACCAGAGGCGGAAGAGGCCCATCACGTGGTCGATGCGCAGCGCGCCCGCGTGGCGCAGGAGTTCGCGCAGGAGCCCCCGGTACGGGGCGTAGCCCGCGGCGGCGAGGGCGTCGGGCCGCCAGGGCGGCAGGCCCCAGTCCTGGCCCCGGGAGTTGAAGGCGTCGGGCGGGGCGCCGACCGACATGCCGGCGGCGAAGGCCTCCTGGCCGGCCCAGGCGTCCGAGCCCTCCGGGTGGACCCCGACCGCCAGGTCGTGGACGATCCCGACCGCCATCCCGGCCTCGCGGGCGGCCCCGGCGGCGTCCGCGAGCTGCCGGTCCGTCAGCCAGGCGAGCCGGCAGTGGAAGTCGACCCGGGCGGCCAGGGCCGGGTCCGCGCGCACGGCCGCCTCCGCCGCGCGCGGGGTGCGCAGCGCCTCGGGCCAGGAGCGCCAGTGGGGGCCGTGCCGCTCGGCGAGGGCCTGGTAGGTGGCGTGGTCCTCCAGGGCGCGGCCCCGCCCGGCCAGGAAGTCGTGGAAGTCGGCGCGCCGGCCGGGGCCGAGCTCCACGCCCGTGAGGAGCAGCTCCAGGGCCCGGCGCTTGACCTCCCAGACCGCGTCCCGGTCGATCAGGGCGCCCTTGCCGAGGACCCGCTCGCGCAGCTCGGCCGCGTCGGCGAGGATCCGGTCCAGCTCCTCGCGGCGCTCGGGGCCGATCAGGGCGTACTCGGGGATCTCCTCGATCCGCAGGTGGACGGGGTCCGGGAAGCGGCGCGAGGAGGGGCGGTACGGGGAGGGGTCGGAGGGCGCGCCGGGCACGCCCGCGTGGAGCGGATTGACCTGGACGAACCCGGCGCCGTGCCGTCGGCCCGCCCAGGTGACGAGCTCGCGCAGGTCGCCGAGGTCGCCCATGCCCCAGGAACGGGTGGAGAGCAGCGAGTAGAGCTGGACGAGGAGGCCGTACGTACGCCGGTCCGGTCCGGGCACGCGCGCGGGGCTCACGATCAGGGTGCCGGTGGCGGTGCGCCCGTCGGGGGCCTCGGCCCCGACCGTGTGGACGCCGAGGGGCAGCTCCGACCAGTCCTCGCCGATGACGACGGCGCCGTCCTCGGTGGTGACCTGGAGGCGGGTGCCGGGCGGGAGGTGGGACGGGGGGCGGAGGGGGTTCCCGTACGCGCCCGCCCCTCCGTGCGGGTCCGTCCGCCCGCGCGGATCCGTCCCTTCATGCGGGGCGGCGCCGGGTCCGTCGCCCCCGTCCCCGGTCCGCCAGTGGACCAGGGTCGGGGGCAGCAGGCGCTGCCGGTCGGCGCGTTCCGCCGCTTCGAGGGCGGCCGCGACCGCTCCCGGCGTGGACGCGTCCACGCCCAGGGCGGCGAGGACGGCCACCACGGTGGCCTCCGGCACGGGCACGTCGCCGCCGTCGGCGGGGCTGTGGACGGTGGCGACGCCGTGACGGGCGGCGAGACGGGCCAGGGTCACTTCTACACTCCGGGGGACTCCGGGCCGCCCGCGGTGACGGGGGCGGTGGGTTCGCTGGTCAGGTGGGCCTCCGCGGTCAGCGGGGGCTCGCTGGTGAGGGGGGACGCGTCGGGCAGCGGCGGTTCGCTGGTGAGCGGTTCGCCGGCGGGCGCCGACTGCTGCGGAATCCGTATCCGTCCGTGGCGGGCGGTCGTGGTCACGGGGGTCTCCCGGTTCGTCTCGACAGGTGGGACCTGGACAACGACTGAGCCATACCCATCGCACCCGGTTTTACCGACGGAAAGTGACGAAGTGACGTCACCTCGCCGACGACCCACCGGGCAAAGCCGACACATCGGCCATGTGCATTGACACTCGCGTGCGACGGGTGGTGGGCTCGTGACCGACTCGTGACCAACCGGCGGAGCGGCCGGCCCCGCCGAAGGGAGACCCCCGTGCACCTCGGGCGCAGCAGGCGTACCGCGACGGCCGTCGCCGCCGCGGTCATCGGCGGCCTTCTCGGCGGCGTCCCGGGCGCGGCGCAGGCGCTCCCGGGGGCGCCGTCGGCCCCGACGGCGCCCACGCCTTCGAGAGCCCCCGCGACCCCGGCGGCTCCCGCCCCTCCCCCGGCGGGTTCCCCGGTCTCCCCGGGCTCCCCGGCGGGCGCCGGCCGGGCTCCCGCGCGCGTGCCCGCCGTCTGGCCCCGGCCGCAGTCCCTGACCGGCTCCGGGCCCTCCGTACGGCTCGGGGACGAGGTGACGCTGCTCGCGGACGCCGACGCCGATCCGTACGCCCTCGACGCCCTGCGCGGGCTGCTGCGGGCGGCCGGGGTGCGGACCGTCCACACCGGGCTGCCCGGCCGGGGCCCGGTGGTGCGGGCCGCCGGGCCCGCCGGTGAGGGCGCGGAGGAGGCGCTGGCCGCCCTGGGCGTGCCCGAGCGCCTCGATCTGCCGCGCGGCGGCTACCGGCTCGCCACGGGCCGGTTCGGGGGCCGGGAGACCGTCGTCCTGGACGGGGTGGGCGAGGACGGCCTCTTCCACGCCGTGCAGACGCTGCGTCAGCTCCTCGGCTCCGGCCGCGAGGTGCCCGGGGTCGTCGTCCGGGACTGGCCCGGCACGGCCGGGCGCGGCGTCACCGAGGGCTTCTACGGGCGCCCGTGGACCCCGGAGCAGCGGCTCGCGCAGCTCGACTTCCTGGGCCGGACCAAGCAGAACCGCTATCTGTACGCGCCCGGGGACGACCCGTACCGCCAGCTCCAGTGGCGCGATCCCTACCCGGCCGCGCAGCGGGCGGAATTCCGCGCGCTCGCGGAGCGGGCCCGCGCCAACCACGTGACGCTCGGCTGGGCCGTGTCGCCCGCCCAGTCCATGTGCCTGGCCTCGTCCGCCGACGTGGCGGCGCTGACCCGGAAGCTCGACGCCATGTGGGCGCTCGGGGTGCGCTCCTTCCAGCTCCAGTTCCAGGACGCCTCCTACGACGAGTGGCACTGCTCCCGGGACGCCGACGCCTTCGGGCGCGGCCCCGAGGCCGCGGCCGCCGCCCACGCGCGCGTGGCGAACACGGTCGCCCGGCACCTGGCCGAACGGCACCCGGACGGCGAGCCGCTGACGGTGATGCCGACGGAGTACTACCAGGACGGGTCGACCGCGTACCGGGCGAGGCTCGCCGAGGCGCTCGACGCGGACGTGCGGGTGGCGTGGACCGGGGTCGGCGTCGTGCCGCGCACGATCACCGGCGGCGAACTGGCCGGCGCCCGGAGGGCGCTGGACCACCCGCTGGTCACGATGGACAACTACCCGGTCAACGACTACGCGCAGGACCGGCTGTTCCTCGGTCCCGCGACGGGCCGGGAGCCGGCCGTGGCCGCCGGTTCCGCCGCCTACCTCGCCCACGCCATGGAGCAGGCCACCGCCTCCCGCGTGCCGCTGTTCACCACCGCCGACTACGCCTGGAACCCGAAGGGCTACCGGCCCGAGCAGTCCTGGCGGGCCGCCGTCGACGACCTCGCGGGGACGGACCCGGCCGCCCGCGAGGCGCTGCGGGCGCTCGCCGGGAACGGCGCCTCCTCGATCCTCGCCCCGGCGGGCGAATCGGCCTATCTGAAGCCGCTCCTGGCCGCCTACTGGGACGCCCGCGCGGGCGCGGACAGGGGCGCGCGGGAGCGGGCGGCGCGCGAGCTGCGGGACGCCTTCACGGTGATGCGCCGGGCCCCGGAGCGCCTCACGGCCACCGCGGGCGGCGTCCTCGACGACGAGACGGGGCCGTGGCTGGAGCAGCTCTCCCGGTACGGTCTCGCGGGCGAGCGGGCCGTCGACATGCTGCTCGCCCAGGGGCGCGGCGACGGCGCGGCGGCCTGGCGGGCGCAACTGGAGCTCGAAGGGCTGCGGAAGACCCTGGGCACGAGCCGGGTGACGGTCGGCGCGGGGGTCCTCGACCCGTTCCTCACGCGCGCGGTGAAGGAGGCGGCGGCCTGGACCGGCGCCGACCGGACCCGGGCCGAGCGGGCCGCCGGCGCGTACACCGTGCGGCTCGGCCGGGCCCGGTCCGTGGAGTCCCTGACGGTCCTCGCCGAGCCGGACCCCGGGGGCGGCCGCGCGGGCACGGACGCGCGCGTGGAGGCGTACGTCCCCGGCGAGGGCTGGCGGCCGCTCGGTCCGCTGTCGTCGTCGGGGTGGACGCAGACCGGTCTGAGGGGGCTGCGGGCCGAAGCGCTGCGGGTCGCGTGGAGCGAAGGGGGCCCGGCCCCGGCGGTGCGTTCCCTGGTGCCGTGGTTCGCGGACGGGCCGCGCGCCGGTGTCGCCCTGGCCCGTGCGGAGACGGACGCGGAGATCGGCGGCCCGGCGCAGCGGGTGGACGTGGAGCTGACGGGCCGGCGCGCGGACGGGGTGCGCGGGCCGCTGACGGCGAGGGCCCCGAAGGGGATCGCGGTCCGGCTGCCGAAGCAGGCGTCGGTGGAGCGCGGCGCCCGGACGCACGTCCCCCTGGAGGTGTCGGTGGCCGCGGGCGTGCCGGTCGGGGCGTACCGGGTGCCGGTGTCCTTCGCGGGCGAGGAGCGGGTCCTGACGGTCCGGGCCTTCCCCCGTACGGCGGGCCCCGACCTGGCGCGGACGGCGACGGCCTCCTCGTCGGGCGACGAGACCCCGGACTTCCCGGCCTCCTCGGCGGCGGACGGCGATCCGGCCACCCGCTGGTCCTCCCCGGCGGAGGACGGCGCCTGGTGGCAGCTGGAGCTGCCCGCGCCGGCCCGGATAGGGCGGGTGGTGCTGCACTGGCAGGACGCGTACGCCTCCCGCTACCGCGTCCAGGTCTCGGCGGACGGCCGGGTGTGGCGCACGGCGGCGACGGTCGCGGAGGGCAGGGGCGGCCGGGAGTCGGTCCGGATGGACGCGGCGGACACGCGGTTCCTGCGGGTCCAGGGGGAGGAGCGGGCGACCCGCTTCGGCTACTCGCTCTGGTCGGTGGAGACGTACGCGGTGGCGCCGCAGGCCCCGTCGAAACCGTCGGTGCCGCCGCGGACCGGTGCCGTGCCGTCCGCGACGGAACCCCCGGCCGCGTCCCCGGGCGCGCCGGAGGAGCGGCCCGCCCCCTGAGGGGCGCGCCGCTCCGTGCCGCGGGCGTCCGCCTACGCGAAAGGCCCGGTCCGACCCGTCGTGAGCGCCCCCACGGGGGTCTCCGCGACGGAGTCGATCCGGGCCATCACGTCCTCGGCGCCGTACGGCCGCAAGTACGGCAGCCAGCGGGGGTCCCGGTGGCCGGTTCCGATGATCCGCCAGGCCAGGCCGGTCGGCGGGGCCGGTGGGTGGCGCAGCCGCCAGCCGAGCTCGCGCAGGTGCCGGTCGGCCTTGACGTGGTTGCAGCGGCGGCAGGCCGCCACCACGTTCTCCCACGCGTGCGTGCCCCCGCGGCTGCGCGGGATCACGTGGTCGACGCTGGTCGCGACGGCCCCGCAGTACGCGCAGCGCCCGCCGTCGCGGGCGAAGAGGGCCCGGCGGGTCAAGGGAACGGGCCCCCGGTAGGGGACCCGCACGAAGCGCTTCAGCCGCACCACGCTGGGCGCGGGGACGACTCGGGTCTCGCTGTGCAGGAAGGCACCGGACTCCTCGAGGCAGAGAGCCTTGTTCTCCAGGACGAGGACGAGTGCGCGGCGGAGCGGTACGACGCCGAGCGGCTCGTACGACGCGTTGAGGACCAGGACATGCGGCACGGATGCCTCCTATGACGCCGGCGGCGCGTGGCTCGCGCCGGGACGAACTGCTCTCAGTCTCTCCTCATGCCTGGTCGGAGCGCCACCACGTATCGGTGTCGGGGTGAGGGGCCCGGGGTGTCGTCGACCACACCGGGGGTCCCCGGCCGCGTCGGCATCCCCTTCTTCCCTCCCGGCTTCCTCCCGGCTTCCTCCCGGCTTCCTCACGGGTGAGGTCCGTCTCTCCCCCGAAGAGGACGACGGGACCGTGTCCGGCGCCCCGTTACTGTGGATGGCCTGCGTACGCGATGCCTGGAGGTTGTCCCGTGTCCTGGTCCGCCCTGGCGGCTGCCACCGAACCCGAACCCATGCCGGTGACCCTGGACGAGGCCGCGGAGCGGGCCACGAACGCCGCCACCTGGGTGGAGGAGAACTGGTCCACCTGGCTGAACACCGGCCTGCGCATCCTCCTGATCCTGGTCGTCGCGCTGCTCCTGCGGATGGCCGTGCGCCGGGCCCTGACGAAGCTGATCGAGCGCATGAACCGCTCGGCGCAGGCGGTGGAGGGGACGGCCCTGGGCGGTCTCCTCGTCAACACCGAGCGGCGGCGGCAGCGCTCGGAGGCGATCGGGTCGGTGCTGCGCTCGGTGGCGTCCTTCCTGATCCTGGGCACGGCGGGCCTGATGATCCTCGGCGCCTTCAAGATCGACCTGGCGCCGCTGCTCGCGTCGGCCGGTGTGGCCGGCGTGGCGATCGGCTTCGGCGCGCGGAACCTGGTGACCGACTTCCTCTCCGGCGTCTTCATGATCCTGGAGGACCAGTACGGCGTCGGTGACTCGGTCGACGCGGGCGTGGCCTCCGGCGAGGTCGTCGAGGTGGGCCTGCGGGTGACCAAGCTGCGCGGGGTGGACGGCGAGATCTGGTACGTGCGCAACGGCGAGATCAAGCGGATAGGCAACCTCAGCCAGGGCTGGGCGACGGCGGCCGTGGACGTGACGGTCCGGCCGACGGAGGACCTGGACCGGGTGCGGTCGGTGATCACCGAGGCGGCGGAGGCCATGGCCAAGGAGGAGCCGTGGAACGAGCGCCTGTGGGGTCCGGTGGAGGTCCTCGGTCTGAACGAGGTGCTGCTCGACTCGATGACGGTCCGGGTCGCGGCCAAGACGATGCCGGGCAAGGCGCTCGGTGTGGAGCGCGAGCTGCGCTGGCGGATCAAGCGGGGTCTGGACGAGGCCGGCATCCGGATCGTGGGCGGGCTCCCGGCCCCGGCCGAGGAGGCGGCGGCCGACCCGACGGCGGGCATGGCGGCCCCCTCGGTCTTCGCCAACACCACCTCGCCGCAGTCGGCGGCGACGACGCCGCTGCCGAGGGACCTCTCCAAGTAGGTCCCGGCCCCACTGTCCGTCCGGGCCCCCCGAAGCCCCCGAAGCCCCCGAAGCCCCCGAAGCCCCCGAAGCCCCCGAAGGCAACGATTCCGTCGCCTTCGGGGGCTTCGCGCGTACCCGGGTCTTGACGGGCCCGTGACGGGCGACCTATTTTTCCTTCTACCCAATAGGAAACTTTCCTAACAGTGCAAGGGCAGGTGCGCACCCCATGGCCGGCACGACTCCGGGGACCCCCGGCACGCCCCGCGTGCTGCGGGCCATGAACGACCGCGCCGCCCTGGACCTGCTCCTGGAGCACGGCCCCCTCTCGCGGACCCGGATCGGCAAGCTCACCGGTCTCTCCAAGCCGACCGCCTCCCAGCTCCTCGCCCGCCTCGAAGCGGCCGGGCTCGTCGTCGCCACCGGCACCACCGAGGGCCGCCCCGGGCCGAACGCCCAGCTCTACTCGGTGAACGCGCGCGCCGCGTACGCCGCGGGCCTCGACGTCACCACCCACCGCATCCGCGCCGCCGTCGCCGACGTCACCGGCGGGATCGTCGGCGAGTCCGAGCTGCCCACCCCCGGCCGCTGCGCCGCCGGGGTCGTCGGCCAGGTCACCGAGGCCCTCGACGGGGCCGTGAAGGCGGCCGGGATCGCCCGCGCGGACGTGCGGCGGCTGGTCATCGGCACCCCCGGCGCGTTCGACCCGGCCACCGGGCGCCTGCGGTACGCCTCCCACCTGCCCGGCTGGCACTCCCCCACCCTCCTGGAGGAGCTGGCCGCCGCCCTGCCGATGCCGTTCGAGTACGAGAACGACGTCAACCTCGTCGCCCTGGCCGAACAGCGCCTGGGCGCCGCCCGGGGCCACTCCGACTTCGCCCTGCTCTGGAACGAGGAGGGCATCGGCGCCGCCCTCGTCCTGGGCGGGCGGCTGCACCGGGGCTTCACCGGCGGCGCCGGCGAGGTCGGTTTCATGCCCGTGCCCGGCACCCCGCTGGTACGCCGGGTCGCCCGGGCCAACTCCGGCGGCTACCAGGAGCTCGCCGGGGTCCAGTCCGTGCCCCGGATCGCGCGCGCCCTCGGCATCGACACCCCCGAGCAGCCGTACGTGCCGGTGGCGTCCGGGCTGCTCGCGCACGCCGCCGGGGCGGAGGGCGAGGACCCCCGGTACGCGGCCCTGCTCGACCGGTACGCCGAGCGGGTCGCCATCGGCCTCTCCTCCCTCGTGGCCGTTCTCGACCCCGAGCTGATCGTGCTCTCCGGCGAGGTCCTCGTCTCCGGCGGCGAGCCCCTGCGCGCCCGCGTGCAGACGGCGCTCGCCGACCTGGCCGCCTCCCGGCCGCGTCTCGTCCTCGCCGCCGTGCCCCGGCGTCCCGTCCTGCGCGGGGCCCTCGAAAGCGCCCTCGCCGCCACCCGCGACGAGGTCTTCGACACGTCCCGCTGACCCCGCGTCCCCTCCGCCCCGCCCCAGGGAGAACCGTCATGCCCGTACGCCCGCGCAGAGCCGCCGCGCTCGCCGCCGCCGCGCTCGCCCTCCTCGCCTCCGCCTGTACCGGCTCCGCGGACAACGCGGCCACCGACGACCCCGAGGCGCGGACGACGATCACCTTCTGGCACGGCTGGTCGGACCCCGCCGAGGTCAGGGCGATCGAGGCCAACGTCGCCCGCTTCGAGAAGGCCCACCCGAACATCGAGGTGAAGCTCGTCGGCGGCATCAACGACGACAAGCTCGGCCAGGCCCTGCGCGCGGGCGGCTCGAACGGGCCGGACGTCGTCTCCTCGTTCACCACGTCCAACGTCGGCAAGTTCTGCGCCTCGGGCGCGCTCGTGGACCTGAAGCCCTTCATCGAGAAGTCGAAGCTGGACCTGGACAGCACCTTCCCGAAGGTCCTCCAGGACTACACGCAGTTCGAGGGCCGGCGGTGCAGCCTGCCCCTGCTCTCCGACGCGTACGGGCTCTACTACGACAAGGACGCCTTCCGGCAGGCCGGCCTCGACCCCGAGGCCCCGCCGAAGACCTGGTCCGAGTTCACCGAGGTCGCGAAGAAACTGACGAAGCCCAAGGGCGACTCGTACGAGCGGCTCGGCTTCATGCCGACCTACCTGGGCTACGAGACGGTCGTCTCGCACTACATGGCGCAGTGGAAGCACGGCGGGTACTTCGACGCGGACGGGAAGTCGGCGGTCGCGAAGGACCCGGCGTTCGCCGAGATGATGACGTACCAGAAGTCCCTGGTGGACGCGCTCGGCGGGTTCGAGAGGCTCGACAGGTACCGGACCACCTTCGGCGACGAGTGGGGCGCCGAGCACCCCTTCCACACCGGCCGGGTCGCCATGCAGCTGGACGGCGAGTGGCGGCTGAAGTTCGCCCTGAAGCACGAGGCCGGCTTCGACATCGGCGTCGCGCCGCTGCCCGTCGCGGACGACGAGGTGGCCGAGTACGGCAAGGGCTACCTCTCCGGCACGATCATGGGCATCGCGCCGCAGAGCCGGAAGCAGAACGCGGCCTGGGAGCTGGTGAGGTTCATGACCACGGACACCGACACCGTGGTGGCCTTCGCCCAGGACATCGGCAACGTGCCCTCCACCCTGGAGGCACTGAAGTCCCCGAAGCTGAAGTTCGATCCCCGCTTCAAGACCTTCCTGGACATCGCCCGGCACCCCGCCTCCACCACCTCGGACGGCGCCGTCAACGGCTCCGCCTACCAGGACACCCTCCAGAAGTTCTCCCAGCGGTACGAGAAGGGCCTGGTCACCGACCTGAGGAAGGGGCTCGCCGACACCGCCGCCCAGATCGACCGCGACATCGCCGCGGCGAAGTGACGGCCGGACACCGCCCATGAGCACCGACACCCTGCCCGCGAAGGAGACGGCCGCCCCGGCCGCCCCCTCCTCCCCCGGGGGACGGAACACGCTGCGGTCGAAGCGCCGCCGCGACGCGCTGCGCACCCTGGCGTTCCTGTCGCCCTGGCTGATCGGATGCGGCGTCTTCTTCGTCTATCCGCTCGTCTCCACCGTCTACTTCTCCTTCATGCGGTACGACGGCCTCAACCCGCCCGAGTGGCGGGGCCTCGACAACTGGTCGTACGTCTTCGGCGACTTCCCGCAGTTCTGGCCGGCCCTGCGCAACACCCTCTGGCTCTGCGTCGTCATGGTCGCCTGCCGGGTCGTCTTCGGCCTCGGCGTCGGCCTGCTGATCACGAAGATCAAGACGGGCACCGGAATCTTCCGGACCCTCTTCTACCTGCCGTACCTGGCCCCGCCGGTGGCCGCCACGCTCGCCTTCGTCTTCCTGCTCAACCCCGGTACGGGGCCGGTCAACGCGCTCCTGGAGGCGGTCGGCCTGCCCGCCCCCTCCTGGTTCAACGACGCGTCCTGGTCCAAGCCGGCCCTCACGGTCCTCGCCGTGTGGGGCGTCGGCGACCTCATGGTCATCTTCATGGCCGCGCTGCTCGACGTGCCGAAGGAGCAGTACGAGGCAGCCGAACTGGACGGCGCCTCCCCCCGGCAGCGGTTCCGCCACATCACGCTGCCCAACATCGCGCCGATCGTCCTCTTCGCGGTGGTCACCGGGATCATCGGCGCGATGCAGTACTACACGCAGCCGATCGTGGCCTCCAAGGTCGCCTCGGGCGTGATGGGCGGCTCCGGCGTCACCTTCGTCCCCGGCTACCCGGACGACTCCACGCTCACCCTGCCGCAGCTCGTCCACAGCCTCGGCTTCAGCCAGTTCAACTACGGCGCCTCCTGCGTGGTGGCCCTGGTGCTCTTCGTCTTCTCCATGGCCTTCACCGCGCTCCTGATGCGCCGGCGCGGCGGCCTGATCGGCTCGGGTGACTGAACCATGACCCTCACGGCCACCGCCCCGACCCCCGCGAGGAAGCGGGCCCGGCGCAAGGCGCTGCTGCACTGGATCGCCGTGCACGCGCTCGGCGTCGCCGCCGCCCTGTTCTTCGTCCTGCCCTTCGTCTTCGTGTTCCTGACCTCCCTGATGAGCGACCAGCAGGCGCTCACCCGGGACCTGACGCCGGACTCCTGGCACTGGGACAACTACGTCCGGGTATTCGAGACCGAGGGCTTCCTCACCTGGTGGCGCAACTCCCTGCTGTACGCCGGGCTCGGCACCGTCCTCGTCGTGGTGTCCTCGGTCCCCGTCGCGTACGCGCTCGCCAAGTTCCGCTTCCGGGGCCGCCACCTGTCGATGCTGCTCGTCATCGCGACGATGATGCTGCCGCCGCAGGTCGTGATCATCCCCATGTACCTGTTCTGGGCGAAGCAGATGGACCTCTCCGGCACCCTGTGGCCGCTGATCGTCCCGATGGCGTTCGGGGACGCCTTCGCCGTCTTCCTGCTGCGCCAGTTCCTCCTCACGATCCCCGACGAGTACGTGGAGGCGGCGCGGATCGACGGGTGCGGCGAACTGCGCACCCTGCTCAGGGTCGTGGTCCCGATGGCCAGGCCGGGGATCGCCGCCGTGGCCCTCTTCCAGTTCTTCTTCTGCTGGAACGACTACTTCGGGCCGCAGATCTACGCCTCCGAGAACCCCGGCGCCTGGACCCTGAGCTACGGCCTGGAGTCCTTCAAGGGCGCGCACCACACCGACTGGAACCTGACCATGGCCGCGACCGTCCTGGTCATGGCCCCCGTGATCCTCGTCTTCTTCTTCGCCCAGAAGGCGTTCGTCGAGGGAGTCACACTGACCGGAGTGAAGGGCTGAACCACACATGAAGCTCACTGTCGTGGGGGGCGGTTCCACCTACACCCCCGAACTGATCGACGGGTTCGCGCGGCTGCGCGACACCCTGCCCGTCACCGAACTCGTCCTCGTCGACCCGGCCGCCGACCGGCTCGACCTGGTCGGCGGCCTCGCCCGGCGGATCTTCGCCAGGCAGGGGCACGACGGGCGGATCACCACCACCTCCGACCTGGACGCCGGGGTCGAGGGCGCCGACGCCGTCCTGCTCCAGCTGCGGGTCGGCGGGCAGGCCGCCCGCGAGAAGGACGAGACCTGGCCGCTGGAGTGCGGCTGCGTCGGCCAGGAGACCACCGGCGCCGGCGGCCTCGCCAAGGCGCTGCGCACGGTCCCGGTGGTCCTGGACATCGCCGAGCGGGTGCGGCGCGCCAACCCGGACGCCTGGATCATCGACTTCACCAACCCCGTCGGCATCGTGACGCGGGCCCTGCTCCGGGCCGGGCACAAGGCCGTCGGCCTGTGCAACGTGGCCATCGGCTTCCAGCGCAAGTTCGCCGCGCTCCTGGACGTGACCCCGTCGGACGTGCACCTGGACCACGTCGGGCTCAACCACCTGACGTGGGAGCGGGCGGTACGGATCGGGGGCCCCGACGGCGAGGACGTGCTGCCCCGGCTGCTCGCCGAGCACGGCGACGCGGTCGCCGCCGACCTGCGGCTGCCGCGCCCGGTCCTGGACCGGCTCGGCGTCGTCCCCTCGTACTACCTGCGCTACTTCTACGCGCACGACGAGGTGGTGCGGGAGCTGGAGACCAAGCCCTCGCGGGCCGCCGAGGTCGCCGCGATGGAGAAGGAGCTCCTGGAGATGTACGGGGACCCGGCGCTCGACGAGAAGCCGGCCCTGCTCGCCAGGCGCGGCGGCGCCTTCTACTCGGAGGCGGCCGTGGACCTGGCGGCGGCGCTCCTGGGCGGAGGCGGTTCGCCGCACCAGGTGGTGAACACGTACAACAACGGCACGCTGCCGTTCCTGCCGGACGACGCCGTGATCGAGACGCAGGCGGCGGTGGGACCGGAGGGCGCGGCGCCGCTGCCGGTCGCGCCGGTGGACCCGCTGTACGCCGGTCTGGTCGCGAACGTGACGGCCTACGAGGACCTGGCCCTGGAGGCGGCGCTGCGCGGCGGCCGGGACCGGGTCTTCAAGGCGCTGCTCGCGCACCCGCTGATCGGGCAGTACGCGTACGCCGACGGCCTCACGGACCGGCTGATCGCGCACAACCGGGAGCACCTCGCGTGGGCGTGAACGGACCCCTCCCCGGGGCGGACGCGGGGACGCTCCTCGCGGTCGACGCGGGGAACAGCAAGACCGACGTCGTGGTCCTCACCGGGGACGGCGACGTCCTCGGGGCGGCCCGCGGCGGCGGGTTCCAGCCCCCGCTGGTGGGGGTGGCGGCGGCGGTGGACGGGCTCGCGGAGATCGTGGCGCGGGCGTGCGCCGACGCCGGGGTGCCGGCGGGGTTCGCGCACGTCACCGCCTGCCTCGCCAACGCCGACCTGCCCGTGGAGGAGACCGCGCTCCGGGACGAGGTGCTCTCCCGGGGCTGGAGCCGGTCCGTGCGGGTGCACAACGACACCTTCGCCATCCTGCGGGCCGGGGTCGACGAGCCCCGGGGCGTGGCGGTGGTGTGCGGGGCCGGGATCAACTGCGTCGGGATGACCCCGGACGGGCGGACCGCCCGCTTCCCCGCGATCGGGAAGCTGTCCGGGGACTGGGGCGGGGGCGGCGGCATGGCCGACGAGGCCCTGTGGTGCGCGGCGCGCGGCGAGGACGGGCGCGGCGAGCCGACGGGGCTGTCGCGGGCGCTGCCCGCGCACTTCGGCCTGGAGACGATGTACGCGCTGGTCGAGGCGCTCCACCTGGGCCGGGTGCCGATGGAGCGACGGCACGAACTGACCCCCGTGCTCTTCCGGGTGAGCGCGGCGGGCGACCCGGTCGCCCTGTCGCTCGTGCACCGGCTCGCCGAGGAGGTCGTGGTCATGGCGTCGGTGGCGCTCGGGCGGCTCGGGCTGCTCGACGAGCCGGCGCCGGTGCTGCTCGGCGGCAGCGTGCTGGCCGCGCGCCACCCGCAGCTGGAGGAACGCGTCCGCGCGCTCCTGGCGGTGCGGGCGCCGAGGGCGGCGGTCGGCTTCGTGACGGCGCCGCCGGTCCTCGGGGCGGGACTCCTCGCCCTGGACGAGACGGCGGCGGCCCCGTCGGCGGCGGCGCGGCTGCGGGAGCACTACGGGGTGTGAGCGGGTCATGGGTGCGCTCCGGGGCGTGAGGGGGCCATGGGGGCGCTCCGGGGCGTGAGGGATCCGGGTGCGGGGCGTCCTCGCCGGGCCGGCGGGGGCGCCCCGTACGCATGTTCACCTGTTCGGGCGACGGCCGGTCCGGAACCGATTCCGGAGCGGGGACGTATTCAAGGTGAGGGGGTCCTCCCGCGGACACGTGGGGGGCATGGGGCACGATGGGGACCGGCAGGAACAAGATCCAGTCAATCCCGGTGTGCGGAAGGGCCCGTGCGGCCATACTGCTCGCCGGGTGGTCCTCCACCGGGGCCGGTCCGCCGGCGCTCCGGGACGGACCGCCCTGTCAGCGACCGAGGGGGAGGTCAAGTGACACAGCAGCCGAACCCGCCGGCCGAGCCGGCGGCGCGGAGCACGGGCCGGGCGCCCGCGCGGCCGGTCGGCGTGCCCGCGCAGCCGTCGCCGGCGCGATCGGCGCCGACGCCGCCCGCCGCTCCGCCCGCGGGGCGCGGGGCCTGGGCCGTGGGACGGGAGCGGCTGCGGACGGCCGCGACGACCGAGCCCGGCCGGCTCCAGATCCTCGGGGCCGTACTGGCGCTGCTCGTCGTCGCGTTCGGAGCCGTCACCGCCCTGGAGGTCACCGGCCGGGCCTCCGCCGCCGACGACGTCGTGGGGCGCAGCCAGCCGCTGAGCGCCGACGCCGCCGCCCTCTACCGGTCCCTCGCCGACGCCGACACCACCGCCGCCGGCGGGTTCCTCGCCGGCACCCTGGAGCCGGCCGCGTCGCGCGAGCGGTACGCGAAGGACGTCGCCACCGCCTCCCGGCTCCTCGTCAAGGCCGCGGCGAACACGGACGGTTCACCGGAGTCGGCCCGCGAGATCACCGTCCTGGGCGAGCAGCTCCCGCGCTACACGGGCCTCGTGGAGCGCGCCCGGGCCGCCAACCGGCAGGGCCTGCCGCTGGGCGGCGCCTATCTGCGGTACGCCAACCAGCAGATGACCACCGTCCTGCTGCCCTCCGCCGAGCGCCTGTACGCGGCGGAGACGGAGCGGCTCCACCGGGACGACGACGCGGCCCGTACCCGGCCCTACGCCTCGCTCGCGCTCGGCCTGGTCGCCCTCGCCGCCCTCGGCTGGGCCCAGCGCCGCACCTACGCCCGCACCAACCGGGTCTTCAACCACGGGCTGCTCGCCGCCACCGCCGCCACGGGCGTCGTCCTGCTCTGGCTGCTCGCCGCGCACACCGTCGCCCGGACCGAGCTGGACAACGCGCGGGCGCACGGGCAGGAGTCCCTCCAGGTCCTCAACACGGCCCGGATCAGCTCGCTCACCGCCCGCGCCAACGAGAACCTGACCGTGGTCGCCCGGGGCGCCGTCCTCACCGAGGACGGCAAGGGCGACAAGTACGAGGCCGACTACACGGCGGGCATGGGCGCCCTGACGGAGGCGCTCGACTCGGCGCGGAGGCTCGCCGACGACGACGCAGGCCGGGCCCCCGTCGAGGAGTCCGCCGCCCGCGCGGGCGAGTGGCGGCAGCGCCACAAGGAGGCGCGGGCCGAGGACGACGCCGGCGACTACGAGGGGGCCCTTGCCCGGATCGTCGGCGCCGAGGGGTCCACCGGGCAGTCCTTCGACCAGGTCGACGCGGCCCTGGAGCGGGCCCTGGCGCACGAGCAGGCCGAGTTCACCCGCTCCGCCGGGGACGCCCGGGGCGCCCTGACGGCGCTGCCCCTGGGCGCGGCGGCCCTCGGGATCCTGGGGGCGGCGGGCGCCGTGCTCGGCGTCAACCGCAGACTGTCGGAGTACCGGTGAGAGGGGGAGGGATGTCCGAGGGCACGGAGCCGCTGGTGCGGCGGGCGGCGCGGCGGCTGCGCGGCTGGGGCGGAGTGGCGGCCATGGGCGTCGCCTGCGGGCTCACCGCCTCGCTCACCCTGCTCCCGCTGGTCCGGGAGGAGGGCGGCGCGGCGGCGGCGCCCGGGACGGACCGGCCGGCCGGATCCGGCGCGGGCGGCGTCGGTGTCGGTGTGCAGGTCAGGGCGGACGCCTGCCGGAACCCGGAGGCCTCCCTCACGCCCTCCACGCAGGACGGCCCGGCGATCCGCGCGATCAAGGAGCGCGGGAAGCTGATCGTCGGCGTCGACCAGTCCAGCTACCGCTGGGGCTACCGGAACCCGGAGAAGGGCGTCCTGGAAGGGTTCGACATCGCCCTCGCCCGGGCCGTCGCCCGGGGCGTCCTCGGCGACGAGAACGCCGTGATCTTCCGCGCGATCCCCACCAACCAGCGGATCGCCGCCCTGGACAGCGGCAAGGTCGACCTCGTCGTGCGCACCATGACGATCAACTGCAGGCGGATCGAGCAGGTCGCCTTCTCCACCGCCTACTTCCAGGCCGGACAGCAGGTCCTGGCGCCCAAGCGCTCCGACATCACCGGCTACGACGCCTCGCTGCGCGGCAAGCGGGTGTGCAGCGCCGAGGGCTCCACGGCCTACGAGGCCCTGGAGGAGAACTCCTTCGGCGCCGTCTTCGAGGACGAGGGCGACGGCACCAAGGACGACAGGGACCTGCTGACCGTCCCCAACCAGCTGGACTGCCTGGCCCGGCTCCAGCTGGGCGAGGTGGACGCCGTCGTCACCGACAACGCCCTCGCGGCCGGCCAGGCCGCCCAGGACCCGGCGGTCGAGCTGAAGGGGAAGCCGTTCACGAAGGAGTACTACGGAGTGGCGGCCAAGCTGGGCAACGACGACCTGGTCCGCCGGGTCAACCACGTCCTGGTGGGGTACCGGCAGGGCCCCTGGCAGGCGGCGTACAGACAGTGGCTGGAGAAGGACCTGCCCGGGATATCCGGGCCGCCCGCTCCCCTGTACAAGTAGCCGCCGCGTGCGGCCCCTGCACATCAAGAGTCCTTGTACACATGGCGGAAGAGGTGACCGATGGGCGTCACGGGACCCCCTGGGCCGGTGATGGACCGGGACGAGGTGGACCGTGCGCTGGCGCGGCTCGGCGCCGAGCACAAGGCGGTCGAGGACTCGCTCCTCGCGCTCCAGGACCACGCGGGCCGCAGGCTCCTCGAAGGGGCCGGGCTGACCGGCACGACGCGGGAGCGCTGGGCGGCGGCCGAGCGGACCATCACCCTGCTCTGGACCTGCTTCGACGTGTACACCGACGCCCTGCGGGAGGCCCGTGAGGTGCGGGCGCGGCGACGCTGGCCCGGCCGGGAGGAGCTGGTGGAGCTGACCGACCGGCTGCGCGGCGAGAGCGTCCTCGTCCCGGGCGGCGCGGGCGAGGAGGCGCTGCTGTCCGAGCGCTTCACCCTGGAGGGCCTGGTGCGGCGGATGAACGAGCTGTACGCCTCCTCGCTCGACCTGGTCGTCACCGCCGACGCGGTCTGGTCGGCGCTGCCCGCCCGGATAGACCTGCTCGCCGCCGAGCTGGGCCGGACGCGGTCCCTCGCGCACTCGGTGGGCGTGCGGCCGGGCGAGCACCCGGCCGGGGACGAGCTGGAGGAGATCACGGCCGAGCTGGGCCTGCTGCGCTCCCAGGTGGTCACGGACCCGCTGGCGTTCTGGCGTCCGGCGGCGGGGAGTTCGGCGCCCGGCGGGGGCCGGCCCGACACCGGGCGGTACGACCGGGCCGCCCTGGCCCTGGAGGACGTGCGGCGCGAGATCGAGGCCGTCCTCGCGGTCCGGCAGGACTCCGAGGAGCGTCTGCTCCGGCTGCGGAACGTGCTGTCGCGGGCGGACCGGACGCTCGCCGAGGCGCGGGCCGCGCGCGGCGAGGTCCTCGCGAAGATCGCCGCCTCCGAGGTGCCGGCCGTCAGCGGGCCGCCGACGGCGCTCCAGGAGCGGCTCGTGGCCGCCGCCGAGTACCGCAGGCACGCCCAGTGGCACCGGCTCTCCCCGCTCCTGGACTCCCTGGAGCGGGAGGCGGAGGACGAACTGCTGCGGGCCCGCGAGTCGTTGACGGCGGTCACCGCGCCGCTCGCGGTCCGGGCGGAGCTGCGCGGCCGGCTCGACGCGTACAAGGCGAAGGTGGCGCGGCTCGGCGCGGCGGAGGACCCGCTCCTGATCGAGCGGTACGACACGGCCCGGCGGATGCTGTGGAGCGCGCCCTGCGACCTGCGGGTCGCGGAGGAGGCGGTGCTGCGCTACCAGCGGGCGGCGGCGGAGGTGCTGTCCGGCCCCGGGGACGCGGAGGGCCCGGGGAACGCGGAGGGCGCGGAAGGCTCGGGGAACGCGGAAGGCTCGGGAGGACGGCAGTGGTGAGCGGGGAGACGGGCGTGGGGAGCTGCCAGCGTCCCTCGTGCGAGGGCTCGTACGAGGACATGGGGGGCGGCGAGCTGTACTGCGACACCTGCGGGCTCGCGCCGGTCGTCGCGCCCGGCGGGGCGATCGGGTCGGCGCCGACCGGGGTGGCCGTGCCCGGCCGGTCCTCCCGCACGGGGACGGGCGGGGCGGACTCCGGTTCCTCGCGGAGCGGTTCGCGGGCGTCCTCGCGCGCCTCCTCCCGCTCCTCGTCCTCGCGCCGGTCGGTCTCGGGGCGCCTGTCGCGCTCGCTCTCCGGGCGGTCCACGGGCCGCTCGGTGTCGGTGCGCAGCTCGGGCTCGTCGACCGGGCAGTCCGCCCGGAACCGGCTCGGCGCGGGCCTGGTCGCGATCCCGGAGGTGCCGCGCCCCGACCCGCGGGCCGCGGTGATGGAGAACCCCGAGGTCCCCGAGCGGAAGCGGTTCTGCTCCCGCTCCGACTGCGGGGCCCCGGTGGGCCGCGCGCGGGGCGACCGGCCGGGCCGCACGGAGGGCTTCTGCACCAGCTGCGGGCACCCGTACTCCTTCGTGCCGAAGCTGCGCGCCGGGGACATCGTCCACGGCCAGTACGAGGTGGCGGGCTGTCTCGCGCACGGCGGTCTGGGCTGGGTGTACCTCGCCGTCGACCGGGCCGTCTCGGACCGCTGGGTCGTCCTCAAGGGCCTGCTCGACACCGGCGACCAGGACGCCATGGCGGCGGCGATCTCCGAGCGCCGCTTCCTCGCCGAGATCGAGCACTCCAACATCGTCCGGATCTATAACTTCGTCGAGCACCTCGACCAGCGGACCGGCTCCCTCGACGGCTACATCGTCATGGAGTACGTCGGCGGCAAGTCGCTCAAGGAGATCGCCAACGGGCGGCGGACGCCCGACGGCCGGCGCGACCCGCTGCCGGTGGAGCAGGCCTGCGCGTACGGGATCGAGGCGCTCGAGGCGCTCGGGCACCTGCACAGCCGGAACCTGCTGTACTGCGACTTCAAGGTCGACAACGCCATACAGACCGAGGACCAGCTGAAGCTCATCGACATGGGCGCGGTCCGGCGGATGGACGACGACGAGTCGGCGATCTACGGCACGGTCGGCTACCAGGCGCCGGAGGTGGCCGAGGTCGGTCCCTCGGTGGCGAGCGACCTGTACACGGTGGCGCGCACGCTCGCCGTGATGACCTTCGACTTCCAGGGCTACACGAACGTCTTCGCGGACTCGCTGCCCGACCCGGAGAACATCGCGGTCTTCCGGACGTACGAGTCGTTCTACCGCTTCCTGGTCCGCGCCACCGACCCGGACCCGGCGCGCCGGTTCGCCTCCGCGCAGGAGATGGCCGAGCAGCTGACGGGCGTCCTGCGGGAGGTGGTGGCGCTCCAGTCGGGGCGGCCTCGGCCGGCGCTGTCGACCCTGTTCGGCACGGAGGTGCGGGTCACGGACACGGAGCTGTTCGCCGAACTCGCGGAGGACGTGTCGCTGCTGGGGGCGCGGCGGGCCCGGGGCGGCCGGAAGGCGCGACCGGGGCCGGGGACGGCCGCCGGTGCCGGTGCCGGTGCCGCGGTTCCGCCGAGATCCGGTGCCGGTGCCGCGGTTCCGCCGGGGGCGGGGCTCGGGGGGCTGCTCGCGCCGCTCGACACGCCCGCCACCGCGCTCGCGCTGCCCGTGCCGCACGTAGCCCCGGGCGACCCCAACGCCGGTTTCCTCGCCGGTCTGGCCGCCGCCGCGCCGGGCGAGCTGCTCGGCGCGCTCCAGGCCGCGCCCGCGCCCTCGGTCGAGCTGCGGCTCCGCACCCTGCGGGCCCGGTTGGAGCTGCGGGACCTGCCGGCCGCCGCCCGGACCCTCGCCGGTCTCGAGGAGCGGGACCCGGACGACTGGCGGGTCGTCTGGTACCGGGGCGTCACCTCGCTGGTGACCGGGGACCACGAGCACGCGGCGCTCGCCTTCGACGCGGTGTACGACGCCTTCCCGGGCGAGCCGGCGCCGAAGCTGGCCCTGGGGATCTGCGCCGAGGTCCTCGGTCAGCTGGACAACGCCGCCGAGTACTACCGCCTGGTGTGGACGACCGACCCCGGTTTCGTCAGCGCGGCCTTCGGTCTCGCCCGGGTGCGGCTCGCGACGGGCGACCGCGCCGGAGCCGTACGGACCCTGGAGTCCGTGCCCGAGGCGTCGATCCACTACACGGCGGCCCGGGTCGCGGCCGTACGGGCGCGGCTGCGGCGGCGCCTTCCCTCCCAGCCGCTCGGCGCCGACCTGACGGCGGCCGCGGCGCAGGTGTCGGCGCTCCAGGGCTTCGGTCTGGACGCGGTGCGCCGGGAGCGGTTGGCGACGGAGGTCCTCGGAACGGCCCTCGACTGGGTACTCTCCGGGAGTCCCGGTGCGGCGCCGGGCGGTGGCGCGCTGTTGCTCGGGAGCGGACTGGACGAGCGCGGACTGCGCTTCGGCCTGGAACGCGCGTACCGGGTGCTGGCCCGGCTCGCCCAGCAGGGCGGGGAAAGGATCGAACTGGTGGAGCGTGCCAACCGTTTCCGCCCCCGGACGTGGGTGTGAGGATGTCCCAGAAGCCGAAGCCGTCGCACGGACTCGTCGCGTGCCCGGGCTGCGCGGAGCCGCTGGAGTCGGGCGACCGGTTCTGCGGTGCGTGCGGCTACGACCTGTCGGCCGCGCCGGCCGCCGAGACCGGCCCCGACCGCCCGACCGTGGCGATCGGCACCCCGGTGAACTGGCCGGACGCCCCGCCCCGCGAGCCCGGTGCGCTCTCGACCGTGACCCAGCACCCCGGCGACCTGCCGGGCACCGACTCGGGCGGCCACGACCTGCCGGCGGAGGGGGTCCGTACGGACGGCCCGGTGGCTCCCGCCCCCGCCGGGGACTTCCGGCTGGCCGCGCCCGACCCCCGTACCGCCGTACGGGCCGACGGCCCTGTGCCGGCCCCCGCACCGGCTCCGGCCCGGGTCCCGGAAGCGGCGCCCGCCGGGCTCTGCGTGGCCTGCCGGGCCGGGCGGGTGGACACCGACGGGTACTGCGAGAACTGCGGGCACGCGCAGCCCCGCGAGCGCGACCACATGGAGCGGGAGCTGGGCGGCGTGGCCGCCGTCAGCGACCGGGGGCTGCGCCACCACCGCAACGAGGACGCGTTCGCCGTCTCCGCGACCACCCTGCCCGACGGCTCCCCCGCCACCCTCGCCGTGGTGTGCGACGGCGTCTCCTCGGCGACCCGCCCCGACGAGGCGTCCACCGCCGCCGCGGAGGCGGCCGGCGCGGTGCTGCTCGCCGCGCTGCCCCGGGGCACGCACCCGCAGCAGGCCATGCACGAGGCGATCGTCGCCGCCTCCGAGGCCGTCAACTCCCTCGCGGAGGCGGTCGGGGACGGCGACCCCCACCGCAACGCGCCCGCGTGCACCATCGTCGGCTCCGTCGTCGCGGACGGCCTGCTCGTCGTGGGCTGGGTGGGCGACAGCCGCGCCTACTGGGTGCCGGACGACCGCGCCGCCCCGGCCGCCCGGCTCACCGAGGACGACTCGTGGGCCGCCCAGATGGTCTCGGCGGGTCTGATGAGCGAGGCCGAGGCGTACGCGGACGAGCGCGCCCACGCGATCACCGGGTGGCTCGGCGCCGACGCGTACGAACTGGACCCGCACACGGTCGCGTTCAAGCCGGACCGCTCCGGCGTGGTGGTGGTCTGCACGGACGGCCTGTGGAACTACGCGGAGGGCCCAGAGGACATGGCCCGGGTCGTCCCGCCCGACGCGGCGGACCGCCCGCTGCACAGCGCCCGGGTCCTGGTCGGGCACGCCCTGGACGGCGGGGGCCACGACAACATCACGGTCGCGCTCGTCCCGTTCGCCGTCCCTCCGCACGGGGCAGGATCCGCCTGAGCGGTCGCCGGTCCCGTCCCCGTCACCCACCGCCGTTGTCCGAGGAGCCGAACAGATGGCGAACTTCTCCAAGCCGACCGTGCCCCGGTTCTCGGTGGACGTGTACCAGAACGAGTTCCTGCCGGAGGGCGGCCGGGACGTCAGCGCGATCGTCACGGTCACCTCGACCGGCGGCGGGACCCTCGGCGCGGCCGGGGGCGGGGGCGCCCACGGCTCGGCCGGTGTCGTGATCATGGTCGACTGCTCCGGTTCGATGGACTACCCGGCCACCAAGATGCGCGGAGCGCGGGAGGCGACCGCCGCCGCCGTCGACACCCTGCGCGACGGCACCTCCTTCGCCGTCGTCGCCGGCACGCACGTGGCGAAGGAGGTCTACCCGGGGAACGGACGGCTCGCCGTCGCCGACGCCCGCACCCGGGCCGAGGCCAAGGAGGCACTGCGCCGGCTCTCCGCGGGCGGCGGCACGGCGATCGGCACCTGGCTGCGCCTCGCGGACCGGCTGCTGTCCTCCGCCGGCCTCGCCATCCGGCACGGCATCCTGCTCACCGACGGCCGCAACGAGCACGAGTCCCCGGAGGCGCTGCGGGCCGCGCTCGACGCCTGCGCGGGCCGGTTCACCTGCGACGCGCGCGGCGTCGGCACCGACTGGGAGGTCAAGGAGGTCACCGGGATCGCCTCGGCGCTCCTCGGCACCGCCGACATCGTCGCCGACCCGGCCGGCCTGGCCGCCGACTTCACGGCGATGATGGAGCAGGCGATGGGCAAGGGCGTGGCGGACGTCGCGCTGCGCCTGTGGACCCCGGTCGGGGTCGAGATCGCGTTCGTGAAGCAGGTGGCGCCCACGGTCGAGGACCTCACCGGGCGGCGCACCGGGGCCGGGCCGCGCGCCGGGGACTACCCGACGGGCTCCTGGGGCGACGAGTCCCGCGACTACCACGTGAGCGTGCGGGTGCCCCGGGCCGCGGTCGGCCAGGAGATGCTCGCCGCCCGGGTCTCCCTGATCGCCCCGGACCCGGGCGGCGGCGACGCCCGCCCGCTGTCCCAGGGGCTGGTGCGGGCGGTGTGGACGGACGACCTGGCGATGTCGACGTCGATCAACCCGCAGGTGGCGCACTACACGGGCCAGGCCGAGCTGGCGGACGCCATCCAGCAGGGGCTCGACGCCCGCAAATCGGGCGATCACGACGGCGCGACGGCCAAACTGGGGCGTGCCGTGCAGCTCGCGGCGGTCTCCGGCAACGCGGATACGGCGAAACTGCTTTCGAAGGTGGTCGACGTGGTCGACGCGGTGGCGGGTACTGTGCGTTTGAAGGCGAAGGTCGCCGAAGCGGACGAGATGACACTCGAGACCCGCTCCACGAAGACCGTTCGCGTCAAGAGGTAGCCCGGCCACCGGGCCGGACGACGAGAGGGGGAAGCACCGACATGCCGACCTGCCCGAACGGACACCAGTCGGTCTCCGACGACTGGTGCGAGGTCTGCGGCCATCGCATGGCCGGGGCGGGCGCGCCGACGGGTGCCGTACCGCCGCCTCCCCCGCCGCCGCCGCCCGCGTACGGATATCCCGGCCCCGGTGGACCGGGCGGCCCGGGTGGACCGGGCGGCCCCGGTCAGCCTCCGGCGGGCCCTCCGTCGGGCGCGCCCGGTGGTCCGGGTGCCCATGGGGGGCCTGGTGCCCCTGGTGGCTCGAACGGTCCGGGTGCTTCTGGCGGCCCGGGGCCGTACGGCGGTCCGGGCGGCCCCGGTGCGCCCGGTGGCCCCGGTGGCTCGAACGGTCCGGGTGCCCCCGGCGGCCCGGGGCCGTACGGCGGTCCGGGCGGCCCCGGTGCGCCCGGCGGTCCCGGTGGCTCGAACGGTCCCGGCGCGTACGGCGGTCCCGGTGGCCCCGGCGGTCCGAACGGTCCCGGTGGCTTCGGGTCCGGTGGTGATCCGAACGCCACGGCCCAGGCGGAGCTGTGCCCGCAGTGCCGTACGCCGCGCGAGCACATGGCGCCCTTCTGCGAGGAGTGCCGCTGGAACTTCCTCACGAACACGGCGACCTCGTACACGCCGGTGGCCCCGTCCAACCTCCCGCCCCGGCAGCCCGGCCCGCCGCCCGGTCTGAACCTGCCGCCGGGCTTCCGGACTTCACCGCCGGGGGCCCCGCAGCAGCCGGACCCGTTCGGGTACCAGGGCTCGCGGCCCTCGCAGGTGAACCGGCCGGCGGAGCCGCTCGGCGCCGAACCCACCCATCACCAGGCCCCGCCGCAGCAGCGCCCGCAGGAGCAGCAGCAGCCGTCCCCGCAGCAGGCACCGCCCCCGTACCTCCAGGCGCCCGCCCAGGCCCCGCCGCCGCCCGCGCCGCCGCAGCCGCGCGCGGACGACGACTGGCTCCTGCCGCCGCCGTCGCAGCACCAGCCGCCGCAGGCGCCCCCGCAGCACCAGGGGCCCCCGCCGCAGGCACCTCCGCACCAGGGCCCGCCCCCGCAGCAGCACCAGGCGCCCCCGCCGCCTCCGCCGCAGCACCAGGGGCCGCCGCAGCAGTTCCAGCCGCCGCAGCCGCAGGCGCCCCGGAGCTGGAGTGCGGTCGTCGGTCCCGACCGCGAGTACTTCATGGCGATGATGCAGCGCAGCGGCCCGGAGGCCACTGGCCTGAACCTGCCCGCGTACTCCCCGGACAAGCACCTGTCGCTGCGGGGCAACCAGGTCTCCATCGGCCGTCGCCGGCACTCCACCGGCGAGTCCCCCGACATCGACCTGTCGGTGCCTCCGGAGGATCCGGGCGTCTCGCACCAGCACGCGGTCCTGGTGCAGCAGCCGGACGGCTCGTGGGCGGTGGTGGACCAGAACTCCACCAACGGCACCACGATCAACGGCGGCGAGGAGCCGATCCAGCCCTACGTCCCCGTCCAGCTCCAGGACGGCGACCGGGTGCACGTCGGCGCCTGGACCACGATCACGATCCGCCTGGGCTGATCCGTGAAGGGGCCGGGGGCCGGAGGCCTGGACCTCCGGTCCTCGGTCGGGGCATCTGAGACGATGGAGCGGTGAGCGAGATTCCCGGGGACACGGCACAGGAGCGGACCTTCTACGAGCAGGTCGGCGGCGAGGAGACGTTCCGCCGTCTCGTCCACCGCTTCTACGAGGGCGTCGCGGAGGACCCGCTGCTGCGCCCGATGTATCCCGAGGAGGACCTCGGCCCCGCCGAGGAGCGCTTCGCCCTCTTCCTGATCCAGTACTGGGGCGGGCCCCGCACCTACAGCGACCGCCGGGGCCACCCCCGCCTGCGGATGCGCCACGCCCCGTTCGCCGTCGACCGGGCCGCCCACGACGCCTGGCTCCGCCACATGCGGACCGCCCTGGACGAGCTCGGCCTCGCGCCCGAGTACGAGGCGGAGCTGTGGCGGTACTTCACCTACGCCGCCGCCTCGATGGTGAACACGGCGGGCTGACCCCCTCCCTCCTGGAAGGACGCATTCCGGAGCCCGGACACCGGATAACGGTCACGATCGGGTCAAGGTCCGCCCGCAAGCGGTTTCCACCCGTGCGTGCACTCTGAAAGCATCCGCAAGGAGTTTCGGGGTCGTTCGGAAAGCGTTCGACACGCGCACCGTGATCAGGGCGGCCAGGGGGACGGGTGACGGGGTTCGTATTCCTGCGTGTCGGGGCGCACCGGCTGCTGCTCGCCGCCGCGCTGCTCGCCGTGCTCCTGACCACCTCCGTCCTCGCCACCCTCGCCGCCTTCTCCGGCGCGATCGGGGACGCCGCGCTCCAGGCGGACCTGCGCGGCCGGTCCGCGGCCGACGCCTCGCTCCTCGCCGAAGGCCAGGTGCCCCCGGGGAAGCGGGCGGGCGCCGACGCCGCCGTGCGCGACGGGATGCGGACGTCCTTCGACGGGCTGCCGGTGACCGTGCGGCGGCTCGAGAGCTCGGGGGCGTACGCCCTGCCCCAAAGCCTCCGGCCGGCCGGTGCCCGCGAGGGCGACCCCGACCTCACCCACTTCGCCGCGCTCGACCGCTCGCGGCTCTCCCTCGTCCGGGGCGCCTGGCCCTCGGCCGCCCGGACCGGCGGCACGGTCGAGACGGCGCTGCCCGAGGAGGCTGCCCGGCGCCTGAGGGCCGGCCCCGGTACCGTGCTCGACCTCACCGACCGGCTCACCGAACGGCGCGTGAAGGCCCGGGTCACCGGCGTCTACCGGCCCGTCGACACCGCCGACCTGTACTGGCGGCTCGACCCGGCGGGCGGCCGGGGCGTGCGGACGGTCGCGTTCACGACGTACGGGCCGCTGCTCGCCGATCCGGCCGTCCTCGCCTCCGGGGCGCTGAGCCCCGGCGACACCTCCTGGCTCGGCACCGCCGACTTCACCGGCCTCACCACGGACCGGATGGACGCCCTGCGCGCCGCCGCGACCGAGGGTCCGAAGGCCCTGACCGAGAACCGGGCGGCGTTCGGCGCGACGGTCTCGGTGTCCACCGCGCTGCCGGCCGTCCTGGACCGGACCGGGCGGGCCCTGCTCGTCTCCCGCTCCACCCTGCTGATCGTCGCCGTGCAGCTGGTGCTGCTCGCCGCGTACGCGCTGCTGCTCGTCGCCCGGCTGCTCAGCACCGAGCGCTCCGGTGAGACGGCCCTGCTGCGGGCGCGCGGCGGTTCGCGGCGCCGGATCGCCGGGCTCGCCGCCGCCGAGGCGCTGCTGCTCGCCCTGCCGGCGGCGCTCGCGGCCCCGCTCCTGTCCGGGCCGCTGACCCGGCTCTTCGCCGAGCGGTCCGCGCTCTCCTCCCTCGGGGTGCGGCTCGACACCTCGCCCTCGCTCCGGGTGTGGCTGGTCGCCGCCGTGGTGGCGCTGTGCTGCGCGGCGGCCGTCGTGGCGCCCGCGCTCGCCGCCGGGGACGGCGCGGCCGTCCCGCTGCGCAAGGCCCGCTCGGCCTCGCTGCCCGGTCCGGTGCGGGCCGGGGCGGACCTCGGACTGCTCGCCGTCGCCGCCGTCGCGTACTGGCAGCTCCAGCGGCCCGCCGCCGCGGGCGGCGTCCTCGGCGGGTACGGGGGTGGCGGGGGCTCGATCGACCCGGTGCTCGTCGCCGCGCCCGCCCTCGCCCTGCTCGCCGGGACCGTCCTGACGCTGCGGCTGCTGCCGCCCGCCGCCAAGCTGGCCGAGCGGCGCGCGGCCGCCGGACGCGGGCTCTCCGCCGCCCTCGCCGGCTGGCAGTTCAGCCGCCGGCCGCTGCGGGGCGCGGGTCCCGTCCTCCTGCTCGTCCTCGCCGTGGCGATGGGGATGCTGGCCGTCGCGCAGAGCGGCTCGTGGGAGCGTTCGCAGCGCGACCAGGCCGACTTCCGGGCCGGGGCGGACGTCCGGGTCCTGAGCCCCGGACCCGGCGAACCCACGCGGACCGAGCGCCTGGGCGCCGTGCCGGGCGTCACGGCCGTGGCCCCTGTGCACCGCACCACCGCGGACGTGTCCGGCCGGAGCGCCACCGTCCTCGCCATGGACACCCGCAACGCCTCGGGCGGCCTGCTGCTGCGCCCCGACCTCGCCGGCACCACGGCCCCGTCGCTGCTCGCCCCGCTGGCCCCGGAGACCGGCCCGCGCCCCGGGCTCGCGCTCCCCGCCGGGACCCGCGCGCTCGCCGTGGACCTGCGGGCCGCCGCGCCGACGGGCAGCGGGGCCTCCCGGGTCACGGCCGTCCTGGAGGACCCGAGCGGCGTCCCGTACCGGCGGATCCTGGGCACGCTGCCCTCCGACGACCGCGTCCACCGGCTGGCCCTCGACCTCGACGCACTCACCGGAGCATCCAATGAGGGAGCGTCCGGTGAGGGGGCGCCCGGCACCGGAACGTCCGGCACCGACGGCGGTCGCGGCTCCGGCGGCCTGCTCACCCTCACCGGCCTGGAGCTCGACGGCCTGATCGCCGAGGAGCCGCACCACCTCCGTACCGTCCGCGTCGAACGCCTCACCACCACCGGGGCGGACGGCGGCACGCGGACGCACTCCCCCGCGAAGGTCCTCACCGGCTGGTCGTTCGGCGTCGAGCAGACCGAGGGCGAGGGGGGACGGAGGAGCGGCACGGCGGGCGGCGGCCCCGGCCCGGCCGGAACGGACGGCTCCGCTCCGTACGCCGTCTCGTTCGGGGTCGACGGCGCGCACCCCGACAACCCCTACGCGGCGCCGGAGGAGTACGCCCTGCGGATGGCGGCTCCCGCGCCGAAGCCGCCCGAGCGGCTGCCCGCCGTGGCGACCCGGGCCTTCATGGCGGCGACCGGCGCCGGGCCCGGCGACACCGTCGAGGTCACCGTCGACGGCCTGCGGGTCCCCGTCGTCGTCGAGCGGGTGGTGGAGGAGCTGCCGACCACCGGGCCGGCCGCCCCGACGGCCTCCGCCGACCCGTCCGCCACCGCCCCCGCGGACGGCGGCGCGGTCCTCCTCGACCTGGTCACCGTCAACCGCTACCTGGCCGGGTCCGGCGACGGCACCGCGAGCGTACCGGCCACCGAATGGTGGCTGACCACCGCTCCCGGGAGGACGGCCGAGGTCGCCGCCGCCCTGCGGGCCCGCCCCGACGCGGACCCGACCCAGGTCCTCGTACGCGACGAGACGGCCGCCGAACTCCTCGGCGACCCGCTCGGCGCGGGCCCCAACGCGGCCCTGATGGCGGTGGCGGCGGCCGCCGCCGCGCTCGCCGCCGTCGGCTTCGCGGTCGGCTCGGCCGGCGCGCTGCGGGAGCGGTCCGCCGAGTTCGGGGTCCTGCGGGCGCTCGGCACGCCGCAGCGGCGCCTCGCCCGGCTGGTCGCCGCCGAGCAGGGGCTGCTCATCGGCATCGGTCTGCTCGTCGGCATCGGACTCGGCGCCGTGCTGGCCCGGGCGGTCGTCCCGCTGGTCGTCCTCACCGGCCGGGCCGCCCGCCCCGTCCCACCGGTCCTGGTGGAACTCCCGCCCGGCCAGGTCGCCCTGCTCGTCGCCGGGGTCGCCGTCCTCCCCCTGGCCGTCGTCGCCACGATCGCCCTGCGCCGCACGGACCCGGTCGTGACCCTGCGCCACCAAGGGGCGAGCTGATGCCGACCCACGACGAGGACGAGACGACGGCCGGGGTCCGGAGCCCGGGCACGGGCGGGGCCCCCGGCGGGACCTCCGCCCCGGGAGAGGCACCGGGTCCCGACGCGGACAAGACTCCCGAGCGGCCCCCGGCCGGAACCCCGGCCCCGGACACGAGCGGGTCTCCCGGCCCGCCCCCGGGCGGAGCCACCCGCCCGGACCGGGCGCGCGTCGCCCCGGACGGAGACGGCACCGACAAGCCCGACGTACGCAGGAAGGCCCCCGACATGCCCCGGCCCCGGCCCTCCCGGCCCGACCAGCCGTCCGAGCCCGACGCGTCCGCCCGGACCGACCGGCCGTCCGAGCCCGGTGCATCCACCCAGCCCGACCAACCGTCCAAGCCAGGCACGCCCTCCCACCCCGACCAACCCTCCAAGCCCGAGCGCACCCCCGCCACGCACGGCGGAACAACCCCGCCCGGCAAGGCCCCCCGTGCCGTCGCACCCTGGGTGCGGACCCGGTTGCGGACCGCGCCCCGGGCCGCCGCCGCGTTCGCGCTTCTCGTCCTGGTCACCGCCTACCTCGCGGCGGCGCTGCCGCGCGCCGTCGACCGGTACGAGACGGAGGGCCTCCGGCACGACGTCGCGTCCGCCGCGCCCCGCGAGAGCGTTCTCGAACTGACCTCGCCGCTGCCCGTCGCCGGCCCGTCCCAGTACGAGGAGCTCCTGGCCCCCGCGACCCTCCGGAAGCGGAGCGACCGGCTGCGGGCCCTGCTGTCCGACCCCATCGGGACCGACCCGGCGCAGAGCGTCCACGGTGTCCGTACGGTCGGCCGGGTCGAGGGGCTCGACCCCTGGCTGCCCCGTCCCGACGGGCTCCCCCCGCAGTTCGTGCTCTCCTCCCCGTCCGACCTGGCCCGTCACGCGACGCTCCGGCAGGGCCGGCTCGCCGCGGGCAGCGGCCTCCGTCCGGAGGCGGTGGTCACCCGGAGGACGGCCGAGTCCCTGCGCCTGAAGCCCGGTTCGGTCGTGCACATGCCGAGTCAGGGCGGTGAGCCGATCGCCGTCAGGGTCACCGGCGTCGTGGAGCCGCGCGGCCCCGGGAACGCGTACTGGGCGGTGGAGCCGCTGCTGCGGGCACCGGCGCTCACCCCGGTGGTCGGCGACGAGGTGAAGTACTACTGGCAGGCGGCCCTGCTCCTCTCCCCCGCCTCGGCGCCCTCGGTGCACGGCACCGCCGGTGAGAAGGAGGTCTTCTTCCGGTTCGCGCCGACGGCCGGCCACCTCACCGGGCGGGACACCGACCGGCTCTCCGCAGCCCTCTCCTCCGCCGCCGGCGGCCCCGACCTGGTCAGGATGCGCGAGGCCGTGGGCGGCAACGGCACCTTCGCCACCGGTCTCGACGAGATCACCGGCTCGTACCGCTCGATGCGCGACGCCATCGCCCCGGTCGTGGCCGTCGCCGTCTTCGGGATCGGCGCGGTCGCCGCCGTCGTCCTCGTCATGACCGGCGGCCTCTCCGCCGCCCGCCGCGACGCCGAGCTGGCGCTGCTGCGCTCCCGGGGCGCCTCCCTCACCGGCATCGGCCTGCGGCTGCTCGGCGAGACCTCGGCGGTCGCCGTGCCCGCCGCCGCGCTCGGCCTCGGCCTCGCGGTCGTGACGGTCCGCCCGCCGGGCGGCGGGACCGGCGCGGTCGACGGGTCCGGCGCGGTCGACGGGTCCGGGGCGGTCGACGGGTCCGGGGCGGTCGGCGGGATCCCCCTCGGCCCCTCGCTCCTCGCCGCCTCCGCCGTCGCCCTGGTCGCGATGCTCGTCCTTCCGCTGCGGGCGGTCGTGCGGCACCGGCGCCCGCGTCCGCACGGCGGGCGCGACGACCTGGTGACCGCGCGCCCCTCCCGGCGCCGCACGGTCCTCGAACTCACCCTGCTCGTCCTGGCCGTGGGTGCGGTCGCCTCGCTGCGGCTGCGCGGCGCGGGCGACTCCGGCGACCACCTGGTGAGCGCCGCCCCCGTCCTGGTCGGCCTGATCGCCGCCGTGGTGCTCGTACGGGTCTATCCGCTGCCGCTGCGGTGGCTGGGCCGCCCGGCCCGCCGGCTGCGCGGGGCGGTCGGTCCGCTGGCCCTGGCCCGCGCCGGGCGCTCGTCCTCGACGGGCCTGCTCCCACTGCTCGCCCTCGTCCTCGCGCTGACCACGGCGGCCTTTGGCGGCTCCGTCCTCGCCGGTGTCGCCGACGCCCGCGACCGGGCCGCGCTCCTGGCGACCGGCGCGGACGCCCGGATCGACGGCTCGGCCGAGTGGACCCCGCTGCCCGCGGGCCTCGCCGGGGCCGTGCGCGGTACGGCGGGGGTGCGGGACCTGGCGCCGGTGCGGATCGAGTACGGGGTGGCCCTGCCGTCCCACGAGGGCACCTCCGCCGGGGCGATGAGCGCGCCGCTCGTGGGCGTCGACCCCGTCTCGTACACCCGGCTGGCGGAGCGGACCGGCTTCGGCGCGTTCCCGGCGGAGCTGCTCGCCTCGACGGGGAAGGGCGGGGAGGGCGCGACGGCCGACACCGGCCGGGTGCTGCCCGCGGTCGCCTCGCCGTCGGTGGCCGAGCGGCTCGGCCGCGAACCGCTGGAGGTCGTGGCGGCGGCCGGGACGTTCCGGGTGAGGGTGGTGGGCGTCCGGTCGGCCACTCCGGCCCTGTCCGGCGAGGACTTCCTCCTCGTCAACGGGGCCGACCTCACCCGCCGGGGGGCCACCGCGCTGCTCGTCACGGGGCCGGTGGACGGGGCCGCGCTGCGGGACCTCGTACGGGAGCGGGCGAAGGACTTCCGGGTGACGCTGCGGAGCGAGGAGCGGACCGGCTACGTGGACTCGCCGCTCCAGTCGGGCGCCGAGCGGATCTACCTGGGCGCGATCGGCGCGGGCGCCGGTTACGCCGTGGTGGCCGTGCTGCTCTCGCTCGCGCAGAGCGCGCCGGAGCGGAACGCGCTGCTCGCCCGGCTGCGGACGATGGGTCTGACCCGGAAGCAGGGGCGGCGGCTGCTCGGTCTGGAGGCGCTGCCGCAGGCGGTCCTCGCGGCGCTCGGCGGTGTGCTGGTGGGCTGGGCGGCGGTGCCGCTGCTCGCGCCGGGCGTCGACCTGTTCCGGCTGGCGCTCGCGACGGCCCCGGGACTCGCCGGGATCGACGGGGCGCCGTTGCGGGCGGACCCGTGGTCGCTGCTCGTGCCCGCGCTCGCCGTCGTGCTCCTGACGGCGTCGGCGGCGGCCGGGCAGGCCTGGTGGGCGGGGCGCGAAGGCTCGATCGAGGAACTCAGGGCGGGAGACGCACGATGACGGAGACCGGGATCCGGGACGGGGCGGGGACGGGAGCCGCGGCGGGCGCGGGTGCCGCGGCCCTCGAAGAGCTGGAGCGGCGGGCGACGGCGCGGCGCGACCGGCCCTCGTACGGGCACGACGCCCTCATCGCCTGCGACCGGCTCGTCCGCGTCTTCACCACGGACGGGGTGGAGGTGCAGGCGCTCCAGGGACTCGACCTCCTCGTGAAGGAGGGCGAGCTGATGGCCCTGGTCGGCGCGTCGGGCTCCGGCAAGTCGACGCTGATGAACATCCTGGCGGGCCTGGACGTGCCGACCGCCGGCGCGGCCCGGGTCGCGGGGTGCGACCTGCTGGCGATGGACGGGAAGGCGCGGCTGCGCTACCGGCGCGAGGTCGTCGGCTTCGTCTGGCAGCAGACCGCCCGCAACCTCCTGCCGTATCTGACGGCCGCCCAGAACGTGGCGCTCCCCATGCAGTTGCGGAGCCGGTCGAAGGCGCGGCGGAAGGCGGAACGGGCGGAGGAGCTGCTCGCGATGCTGGGCATCGCGGAGGTCCGCGACCGGCGGCCGCACCAGCTCTCCGGCGGCCAGCAGCAGCGGGTGGCCATCGCGGTCGCCCTGGCCGACGACCCGGCCGTGCTCCTCGCCGACGAGCCGACGGGCGAGCTGGACTCGGCCACCGGCGAGCAGGTCTTCGCGGCCTTCCGCCGCGCGAACGAGGAGCTGGGCACGACGATCGTGATCGTCACCCACGACCAGGCGGTCGCCTCCGAGGTGCGCCGCACGGTCGCCATCCGCGACGGCCGCACCTCCTCGGAGGTCCTGCGGCGCACGGAGGTCGACGACCAGGGCCAGGAGTCCCTGGTGGCCCGGGAGTACGCGATGCTCGACCGCGCGGGCCGGCTCCAGCTCCCGGCGGAGTACACCCGGACGCTCGGCATGGAGCACCGGGTGGCCCTGGAACTGGAGCAGGACCACATCGGGGTCTGGCCGGACGACACGGAAGGCTGAGGGGCCGGGGCCCGGGGAGGCCACCGGCTTCGAGGGGCCGGGACCCCCGGGCGGTACGGGCTTGCCGACCGGAGCCGGGGCCGCCGGGGCCGTAACCGACAGGCCCCGGAACCGGGCGGTTTCACCGCCCCGGCGCCACCGGAAGCGTCATCGGCACGGTGCGGAGGGCGACGGAGCCGTACGGCGTGCGCAGGCGCAGCCACGGGCCCGAGGCGAACAGCGCGACCGGCGCCTCCTCCGCCCCGGCGGGCGGCAGGAAGCCGAGGGACTGGGCGGCGTGGACGGCCCGCAGGGGCAGTCCGGTGGTGCCGAGGGTCCTGGACCAGATCTCGCGGCCGATCCGCTCGCGCTCGGCGCGGGTGCGCCGCTCCTCGGGCAGTTCCCCGTCCCGCGTACGGAACTCGGCGACGGCCGCCGCGACCGCGCCCCGCATCTCGGCGGCGCCCGGCAGGCCCGCGACCGGCCGCCAGCCGGAGCGCGGCGGCAGCACGCCCGCCCAGGGCGGCCCGGTCACGGCGCCGGGGACGGCCGCCTTGCCCGCCGTCTCCTCGATGCCGTCGAGGAGTTCGCCGGCGGAGACGGTGACGTCGAGGTCCACGGCGTCGACGAGCCGGGCCGTGCGGATGGCGAGCACCTCGAACGACGGCGGCCGCCCGAAGACGGCCAGCGCCCCGCCGCCCGCCCGGAGGCGGACGACGGCGGCCCGGTCGTAGTGGACGAGCCGGGTGAGGAAGGCGGCGAGGGCAGCCGCCTCACGGGCGTCGGCGAAGTGCAGCGGCGCGAGGACGGTCATGCGGTGGAGGTCATCCCGTCGTCCACGTACTCCTGGAGGAAGGAGCGCTCCTCGGCGCTGATCCGCCGGGGCCGCTGTGCCTCCAGGTCGAAGGGCACGACGACCGTGGACGCCCGTACGTACACGGTGTCGGGGTCCTTGATCTCGTACGCGATCGTCAGCGACGCCGCGCCTATCTTCGTGACCCACGACTCGACGGTCACCGGCTCGTGCCGGTGGACCAGCGGCCGCACGTAGTCGATCTCGTGCCGGGCCACGACGGACCCGCCGGAGAACGAGGGGGAGCCGTCCCCCGGCGCCAGGCGGAACATGAAGTCGATCCGCGCCTCTTCCAGGTACCGCAGGAAGACGACGTTGTTGACGTGCCCGAAGGCGTCCATGTCCGACCAGCGCAGGGGACAGCTGTAGAGGTGCCTCGCCATGGGTCCGTCAGCCCCGGGTCAGCTTCTTGTGGGTGGCGCGGTGCGGACGGGTCGCGTCCGGGCCGAGCCGCTCGACCTTGTTCTTCTCGTACGCCTCGAAGTTGCCCTCGAACCAGAACCACTTGGAGTCGCCCTCGTACGCCAGGATGTGCGTGGCGACCCGGTCGAGGAACCAGCGGTCGTGGGAGACGACCACGGCGCAGCCGGGGAAGTCGAGGAGCGCGTTCTCCAGGGAGGACAGGGTCTCGACGTCGAGGTCGTTGGTGGGCTCGTCGAGGAGCAGCAGGTTGCCGCCCTGCTTGAGGGTGAGCGCGAGGTTGAGGCGGTTGCGCTCGCCGCCGGAGAGCACGCCGGCCGGCTTCTGCTGGTCCGGGCCCTTGAAGCCGAACGCGGAGACGTAGGCGCGGGACGGCATCTCGACCTGGCCGACGTTGATGTAGTCCAGTTCGTCGGAGACGACGGCCCACAGCGTCTTCTTGGGGTCGATGTTGGAGCGGCCCTGGTCGACGTACGAGATCTTGACCGTCTCGCCGATCCTGATGTCGCCGGAGTCGGGCTTCTCGAAGCCCTGGATCATCTTGAAGAGCGTGGTCTTGCCGGCGCCGTTCGGGCCGATGATGCCGACGATGCCGTTGCGCGGCAGGGTGAAGCTGAGGTCGTCGATGAGGACCTTGTCGCCGAAGGCCTTGGAGAGGTTGTTGACCTCGACGACGACGGAGCCCAGGCGCGGGCCCGGCGGGATCTGGATCTCCTCGAAGTCCAGCTTCCGCATCTTGTCGGCCTCGGCGGCCATCTCCTCGTAGCGGGCGAGGCGGGCCTTGGACTTGGCCTGGCGGCCCTTGGCGTTGGAGCGGACCCACTCCAGCTCTTCCTTGAGGCGCTTCTGGCGCTTCTCGTCCTTGCGGCCCTCGACCTTGAGGCGCTCGGCCTTCTTCTGGAGGTAGGTCGAGTAGTTGCCCTCGTACGGGTGGGCGCGGCCGCGGTCGAGCTCCAGGATCCACTCGGCGACGTTGTCGAGGAAGTACCGGTCGTGGGTGATGGCCACGACGGTGCCCTTGTACTGGGCGAGGTGCTGCTCCAGCCAATTCACGGACTCGGCGTCGAGGTGGTTGGTGGGCTCGTCGAGCAGCAGGAGGTCGGGGGCCTCCAGGAGCAGCTTGCAGAGCGCGACGCGGCGCTTCTCGCCACCGGAGAGGTTGCCGACCGGCCAGTCGCCGGGCGGGCAGCCCAGGGCGTCCATGGCCTGCTCCAGCTGGGCGTCGAGGTCCCACGCGTTGGCGTGGTCCAGGTCGTCCTGGAGCTTGCCCATCTCCTCCATGAGCTCGTCGGTGTAGTTCGTCGCCATTTCCTCGGCGATCGCGTTGAACCGGTTGAGCTTGCCCTTGATCTCGGCGACGCCGTCCTCGACGTTCTCCAGGACCGTCTTGGACTCGTCGAGCTTCGGCTCCTGCATGAGGATGCCGACCGAGTACCCGGGCGACAGGAAGGCATCGCCGTTGGAGGGCTGCTCCAGGCCGGCCATGATCTTCAGCACGGTGGACTTACCGGCGCCGTTCGGGCCGACCACACCGATCTTCGCACCGGGCAGGAAGCTCAGCGTCACGTCATCGAGGATGACCTTGTCGCCGTGCGCCTTGCGCGTCTTGCGCATGGTGTAGATGTACTCAGCCAAGAGAAACCGTCCGGCAAGGAGTGAGTGGGCAGATACACCCCATCTTGCCTGACCGCCACCCCCGGGCGGAAACCGGTGGGGCCGCGGGCTGCCCGCGCGGGGCCGGGGGGACGGGTGCCGGAGGGGCGGTACGGGGGATCTCCGGGGCCCGGACGTGCGACGACCCCGGACCTGGGTGCGGTCCGGGGTCGTGCGGGGTCACGGGGAGGGCGTCGCGTGACGCACGTCACTCCGTGGGGTCGGGCTCGGGCCCGGTGCCGGACGCGGGGTCCGGCACCGGGGTCCGGGCTCAGTGACCGGCGGTCTTCTTCTTGCGGAGGAAGAACACCGCGGCGCCGCCGGCCACGACGAGCGCGGCGGCGATGCCGGCGATCATCGGGGTGGCGTTGGAGCTGCCGGTCTCGGCGAGGTCGCCGCCACCGGTGCTGCCGCCGGTGGTGCCGCCCGTGGTGTCACCGCCGGTGGTGCCGCCCGCGGTGTCACCGCCGGTGGTGCCGCCCGGGGTGGACGGGGAGGGCGAGGCCGTGGTGGAGGGCTCGGTGCCGGGGGTGGTCTCGGAGGGCTTCGGGCCGGGGGTGGCCGTCTCGCAGTCCAGGACGCCCTCGAAGGTCTGCTCGAAGCCGTTCGGGCCGGTGATGGTGAAGTTGTACGCCTCGTCCTCGGCGAGCTTGACCGGGATGGTCTTGGTCTCGCCGCCGGCGACGGTGTAGGAGGTGCCCTTCAGGTCGAAGGTCCAGTCCTCGTCGCCCTCGTTGGAGGCGATGACCTCCAGGCCGCCCTTGGCGCAGTCCTTGGCGACCGTGACGGCCGGGATGACGCCCTTCTTGGCCCAGGCGGCGGTGGCCTTGGCGGTGACGGTGGAGTCGCTGGAGCCGGCCAGGATCAGGGTCTGCGAGGGGCCGTCGATGGAGACGAAGGCGCGGCCCAGCTGAACCTTGGTGGTGGCCTCGACGACCAGCTCGGAGGTGCCGTCGGGGGTGCCGGCGGGAACGTCGAAGAAGATCTCGTCGCCGTTGGAGGCGGTGGTGACCGGCGCGCCGGCCTTGTTCACGACCTTGACGCCGGCGGCGATGCCGGGGACGGCGGCGATCGTGACGCCGTCGTTCGCGACGTTGGTGTTGACCGTGATCGGGCCGAGCTTCTCACCGGACTTGCCGGCGACGGAGGACGGGGAGAGGCTCAGGGAGGGCTTGGGCTCCTCGAGCTTCGTCGCGTTCTTCAGCAGGTACTCGGTCAGCTTCTGGGCGTCCTTGGCCTTCGGCTTGGCCGTGACGTCGTCCGAGAGGGTCCAGATCGCGGCCTGGGTGCCCGCGGCGGCCTCGCTCTTGGAGAGGTCGACGCCGAGCTTGCCACCGAGGTCCTTGGTGGAGAGCTTCGGGTAGCCGTTCTCCAGGATCCAGAGGATCTTGCCCGCGTCCTCGTTGTCGTGGAGGGACGACTGGTCCCAGCCGACCTCCTTGTAGTCGAAGTCGTGCTTCGCCGGGGTGCGCAGGTCGATGCAGTACGTCGAGAGGGCGCCGCCGCCGTCGACCTGCATGTTGAAGAGACCGCCCCGGACGGACCACGTGGAGCCGTCCTTCTCGGAGATCTGGACGCTGCCGGACTCCTCCTCGGACAGGCTGCCGAGCTTCGCCTTGACGCCGCCGGCGCCCGGGGTGTCATCGGCCAGCGCCGGTCCGGCCATGGCTATCGTGCCGGCGGCGACGAGCCCCGAGACCAGGGTGGCAGCGGCGAGGCGGCGTGAAGTACCCCGCCCACGAACTGAAAACATTGGATTCCCCTCCGGGCGAGCCGCTCCGCGAACACTGGTGTTCCATGTGGGGGGAGCGCACGCCGACAGACTCACAGACTCGATGGGCTCACGTGCCACATGAGTACCCGGGAATCCTAGGGACGCGGAAGCCCTCGGTGCCCGGCCATGCGGTCAGATAACCATTCCGAATCGGAATCGTTATCGCGCGTGGCGAGTTGGTCGACAAATCGCCACGACACATGGTCAGGACGCGGTTACCAGCCGGTGTTTCGCATGGGTTTCCCCGCCCTTTCGACCGTCTTCCTCCCCGGAAGACACCTTTTCCTCCCTCGCTTGCGTTTCCGCTTCGGCCACTGCTACCGCCACCGCCTCCGTCCACGGATCCGCTTCCGGTGCCGGCCCGAGCGCGGGACCGGAACCCGAACCGGCGTGCGACGCCCCGTCCGTCCGCGCCCGGGACTCGGCCCGCGCCGCGCGCCGGAAGGCCGCCGTCCCCCGGGTCAGGTCGTGGCCCACGGCCAGCGCGTCCACATCCACGAAGGTCTTGCGCTGTCCGTCGCGCTCGTCCTCCCGCACCCTCAACCTGCCGTGCACCACGAGCGGTTCCCCGACCGAGACCGAGGCCGCGAGGTTGGCGCCCAGGGAGCGCCAGGCCGACACCGTGTAGAAGCTGGTGCTCCCGTCGGACCAGAGGTTCCGCTCCCGGTCCCAGCGGCGCGCGGTCACCGCGAACCGGAACCGGGCCACCCCGCCCGTCACCGTCTCCCGGTACTCCACCGCCGTCGCCACGTTGCCGACGAGCGTCACGGTCGTGTCGTTCATGGTCCGCCCCCATCCGTCTCCACCGGACGCCCTTCGGCCGGGCGCCCTTTCGTCCTCATGGTGGGGCGAACCGCCAGATCCCGCCGGAGCCTGTGGAAAAGCTCGTAACTGGGGACAAGCCCCTTACACGGAAGGGTGAGAGCGGACGGGGGCGGGGGGGGTGGGGGGTGGGACGGGATGGGGTGGGGGGTGGGGGGTGGGACGGGATGGGGTGGGGGGTGGGACGGGATGGGGTGGGGCCCCGCCTCACAACCCCGTTCGCCCGCCTGCCCCCTATCTCCCCCTACCTCCCCCGCGCTCCCGCGCGGGTGGCGCCCAGGCGCCTCGTACCGGAGCCGAGTCCGCCCACGACGCGGACCGGCGTGCGGCTGCCGACCACCGTCGCGTACTGCTCGCGCACCTCGCGGTAGCGCACCAGCTCGGCCGCCACCGGGTCGAGCACCCGGGCCCGGCCGCAGGCGGCGGCCGCCTCGCGCAGCCGGCGTTCGGCCTCCTGCCCGTACCGGCGCGCCGGTCCCTTCGCCGCGCCCTCGCAGGCCCATTCGACGAGCGGGCCGCCCACGATGCCGGCGAGCATCACGAGGACCGGCGGGAGCAGTCCGGGTTCCAGGACGCCGAGGATCTGCCCCACCAGCCAGAGCGCGCCGAAGACCTGGAGGAGGGTCATCACGACCTGGGCGAGGACGGCCGCGGGCCACCAGGCGGGCCGGGGCGGCCGGGCGGCCGGGTCGCCGAGGGAGACGGCCAGTTCGTCCAGGGCCTCGGGGAGGCCGTCCGCCCCGCGCGTCGCCGCCTCGCGCACGGCCTGCGCCCACGGGGCCGGGAGGCCGCGCGAGGCGTCGTCGGCGACGATCCGTACGGCCTGCTCCACGCGCTGGCGTGCCGTCAGCTCCTCCTCGGCCGGGGGCGCGGGGTGCGGGTCGGCGGAGCCGTGCGCGCGCTTGCGCTCGTACCAGCGGTAGAGCCGCAGCCAGGGGGTGCCGCAGGCGCGGATGGCGCCCCGGCGCCAGACCCGCTCGGCGGCCTCGCCGGCGGCCTGGGCGCCGACGGCGGTGGCGAGGCGGTCCGTGAAGGCGTCCCGGGCGCGCTCGTCGAGACCGGCGCGCCCTTCGGCGACGTACGCGGGTCGCAGCCTGGTGGCGGCCGCGTCGATGTCGGCGGAGAGGCGGCGCTCGGGGGCGGTCTTCTCCTGGACGAAACGGGCGACGAGTTCGCGCAGGTCGGGGACGCCCTCGCCGGTCAGGGCGGAGAGGGCGAGGACGGTGGCGCCTGGTTCGCCGTGCTCGCCGAGGGCCACGCCGTCCTCGTCGAGGAGGCGGCGCAGGTCGTCGAGGACGAGGTCGGCGGCGTCGGTGCCGAGCCGGTCGATCTGGTTGAGGACGACGAAGGTGACCTCGGCGTGCCCGGCGAGGGGACGGAGGTAGCGCTCGTGGAGGGCGGCGTCGGCGTACTTCTCGGGGTCGACGACCCAGATGACGGCGTCGACGAGGCCGAGGACCCGGTCGACCTGGTCGCGGTGGGCGGTGACGGCCGAGTCGTGGTCGGGCAGGTCGACGAGGACGAGGCCCTGGAGTCCGGTGTCGCCCGTGCCGCCCGCGAGGGGCCGGCGGCGCAGCCGGTTGGGGATGGCGAGCCGGTCGAGGAGGCCGGCGGCGCCCTCGGACCAGCTGAGCGCGATGGGCGCGGCGGTGGTGGGGCGGCGCAGGCCGGTCTCGGAGACGGCGACGCCGGCGAGGGCGTTGAAGAGCGTGGACTTTCCGCTTCCGGTGGGTCCCGCGAGGGCGATGACGGTGTGCCGGGAGGAGAGCCGCTGGCGGGCGGCGGCCTCGTCGAGGACGCGCCCGGCCTCGGCGAGGGCGTCGCTCTCCACGCGCGCGCGTGAGAGGCCGACGAGCTCGTGGAGGGCGTCGAGGCGGTTGCGGAGGGGACGGCCGTAGTGCCCGCCGAAGGAGGAGGCCGCGTCCTCGTCGTGGTCCGTACCGCCGTCTTCCTCGGGGCCCTTCGCGGGCTTCTCCTTGAGCGCGGCGGCGCGTTCGCCCGCGCGGCGAGCGATCAGGCCGTCGTCCCAGCGACCGGGGCCGGGGTCGGAGCCGGGGTCACGGTCACCGTCGCCGTCGAGGTGGTGATCGCGACCGGGGTCCCGCTCACGATCCCGGCCGGGGTCCCGCTCACGACCGCGGTCACGGCCCAGGCCCCGCTCACGGCCGAGGTGGCGGTCGCGGCCGTGATCGGGGTCCCGTTCGCGATCGAGTTCCCGCTTGCGGCCGTCTTCCAGCTGCACGTCACTTCTCCTTCTGCAGTACGGAGAGCGCGGCGATCAGCTCCGCCTGCGGCTCGGGGGTCACGTCGAGCGCGTCGAGGGGGGCGAGGCGCCGGTCGCGTTCGGCGTGCAGGACACGGTCGACGTACGAGACGACCAGTTCGCCGCCCTTGTCGCGCAGCCGCAGGGCGACCTGAGTGCCGAGGAGTTCGGCGAGGCGGTCGCCGGCGGGCCGGGTGCGGCGGCCGCCCAGGAGGGAGGCGGCGAGGAGGGCGGCGACGGTGTCGGCGTCGGGCAGGGCGCCGCGGGAACCGGCGGGGCGCTCGACGGCCCGTACCTCCTCGTCGGCCAGTTCTTCGAGCACCCGGCGCCAGCGGCGCACCTCGACGCCGATCCGCTCCCCGGTCTCCCGGTCGGCGCAGGTCGGCACCGGGCCGAGGGCCTCGGCGGCGGGCTCGTGGCGCCAGCCGTCCCGCACCCGCTCCTCGGCGGCGGAGACCGCGCAGTGGAGGAGGGCGGCGAGGGACTCGGCGAGGGCGTCCAGGAGTTCGTCGGCGGTGCTGTCGCGGGGGTAGGCGCGCCAGCGGGCGCGGGCGTCGCCGGCGAGGACGGCACCGCGGCCGAGCTGCTTGCGCACCCGTCTGCCCTGCTCGTGGTAGGCGGCCTCGACGACGGCGCCGAGGCGGACGGCGGTGGCGTACTGGGCGGAGACGGCGCCGGCCAGCTCGGGCAGCCGGGTGTCGAGGGAGTCGATGACGCCGAAGGCGGTCCGGTCGGCGGCCTGCTGGTGGGCGGCCGGGTCCTGGGCGCAGTGGGCGAGCCAGCCGCGGAGGGCGGCGACGGCGCTGTCGGGCAGCAGTCCGCTGCCGCCGCCGGTGGACTCGGGCAGTTCGGGGATGGTGAAGCGGGGTACGTCGCCGAGCCCGGCCTTGTCGAGCAGCGCGCCGTACTGGCGGGAGACCTCGCCGATGACCTGGTGGGGGACGCGGTCGAGGACGGTGACGAGGGTGGCGTCGTACTCCTTGGCGGTACGGAGCAGGTGCCAGGGGACGGCGTCGGCGTACCGGGAGGCGGTGGTGACCATGACCCAGAGGTCGGCGGCGCACATCAACTCGGCGGCGAGGAGGCGGTTCTCGACGACGAGGGAGTCGATGTCGGGGGCGTCGAGCAGGGCGAGGCCCCGGGGCAGGGAGGAGGCGGTCTCGACGCGGAGGGCGTTCTCCCCGGGGTCGGGTTCGTCGGCGGGGTGGTCCTCGTCGGCCTGGGGCAGCCAGACGCGGGTGAGCTGCGGGAGGACGCGCATCCCGGCGAACCAGTGGTGGTCCTCGGGGTGGCACACGAGGACGGGCGTCCGGGTGGTGGGCCTGAGCACACCGGCCTCGCTGACGCGCCGCCCCACAAGGGAGTTGACGAGCGTGGACTTCCCGGCCCCGGTGGAGCCGCCGACGACGGCGAGGAGCGGGGCGTCGGGGTCCTTCAGCCGTGGCACCAGGTAGTCGTCGAGCTGGGCGAGCAGCTCGACCCGGTTCTGGCGGGCGCGGTCCGCGCCGGGGAGCGGGAGGGGGAGGCGCACGGCGGCGACACGGTCGCGCAGGGCGGAGAGTGCGTCGATCAGCTGAGGCCGTTCGTCCAAGGTCACCACATGCGAAGAATGCCCAATTTATGAGTGTTTTTGAAGCGTATGGGGGCCCTGCGCGCCGAGGAAAAGGGCGGTGACCGGAAGACGGGGCATAACGAGTGCACAACACCCGTGCCGAGCGATGCGAAAAGCGCTGCGCGAATCGCACCTGCCTGCGATTATCGTTCCGCTTCACTGAACCTCCACATCGTGCCACGCAGGTGAAGCAACCGGGCCAAGGCGATCGGAGCCCTATCCTTGTCCCGGCAGGCCACACCCCACCCACCAGGGGGCTCCTGGCCGCACGGCCACCACCCGGCCCCCGTAGCTCAGTGGATAGAGCAGGTGCCTTCTAAGCACTTGGCCGCAGGTTCGAGTCCTGCCGGGGGCGCTTTTCTCCGCACGACCGGGACCCTCCTTCGGGAGGGTCTTTCCGCTGGTCAAGGGCTATTTTCGGCCAGGAGCGAGAGAGCCGGCAAGGGCCTCTCGGGCGGCTGGATCTGTCCGGCTGAATCCGGTCGGAGGCGGCCCCTGGCGGCTGGTTCTCCCGAAAACCTCCCGAAGTTTCGGGCCACCCGCTGTCCTGCCTCGCTCCGGTCCGCTTCCGTGCGTGCGTCGAGGGCGAGAGGGAAGTCGGTCGGTGCCTCGCGGGGGACGCCGGTGGTGAGGTACGCGTTCCACTCCGGCAGGGTGCGGCCGGTCGGAGATCTGCCAGGCAACCGGAAGGTCTACCAGTTCGAACGAGCAGGCGGCGCGCGTCCACTCGGCGCCGCACAGCCCGTTGGGGCTCGTGCAGAGGAGGGTGTCGCGGGCGGTCGGCCACATCCGCCGACCTGCGGCGGCGAGGGCCGCGCCGACCGGATCGGCCAGTGCACCGTCATCACGACAGGGGCTGGTCGACATCTACCACTCGTGGGGCGATCGATACTCGACCTCGCTCACGGACTTGGAAAGACAGAGCGAGGACGCTGCGGCACGGCTCAGGGCTCGCCTGAAGGAGCTTGGTTACACCGGACCGGCCTGACCTGCGAAATGCCGTCAACCCCGGTAACCGAACTGCGCGCTCTTCCTTCAGGACGAAGAGGTTGTGGATTCAAATCCCGACCTCTGCGGTAAAGCACCAGGTCGGGGAGCCGTGCGGTTCTCAGGCCCGAGCGGTCGCGTCGTACACGCCACCACAGTGAGGGCCGACGGCGCCAGGGACCCGCAGGGCCTCCAGGCTTTCGGACGCATCGGGGTTGAGGAGCGCGATGAGCTTGGTGGAGGCCCACCAGCCCACGGGACGGCTTTTCCGGGACTTCGGGTCGGCCGTAGCTACGTCCATGCCGATCGTTCCCCGCGCGGGCAACGCGAGATAGAGGCGGACCACCCCTCGGTCGCGCGTATCGAAGCCCACGAGGTGGTAGAGGTCCGGGGCGACGGTGGCTGCTGGGTCGTGCCAGTACGGGTCGCCGACGAGGTCGGCCACTACGTAGTCCAGGCCGTCGTCCCAGGTGATCTCCACTTCGTCGGGCAGGACACCGGTCGCCGTCAGCCCGGCGAGGGTGAGCACGTCCGTCGTCGCGTTGTCGGCCGCCCAGCGGGCCGCGTCGCGCAATGCGCCGACGTACCACCAGGAGCCGAGCGAGGTCGGCGCGGCTCCTGGGCGGTGGGGCAGTTCGATCAGCACCGTCCTGGGCGTGTCGTCTTCCAGGCGGACACCATGTTCTCCACGATGCCGCCGTCCGGCGAGAGGCCCAACGAGCGGCGGAAGTAGCCCTCTTCTCAGACCGCGAAGGCAAGTCGATCCGAGACGCTGTGCATCGCGTGCAGAACCACGCGACGGCCCTCGGCGGCCTCCAGAAGGTGCGCCGGAGGCTCCGACGGGCGGTCGAACATCAGACGCCGGTCGCAGACCAGGTCCACACCAGGGAAGTTCGCCGCGTACGTGAGGCCCTCCGGCGGGTATGTCGATTCGTCCAGGGCGCCGCCCTCTGCCGACTCGATCCCCCAACTCGGGAAGACCCGGGCGACCAACGCCGCCGTTCCCTCCATCTGCGGCTCGTCGGCCGCCTTCGGTGCCGAGGCCGCGTGGGCGACTCGCTGAGTGCCTACCAGGGCGTTGGTGAGGTGGTTCCTTCCGGTGGGGGCTGGGCTTTCGTGGCCCGTGCTCTTCGTATGGCTGCGGACTACGAGTAGGAGGGCTTCGGTGTGCCGGGGCTTTCTTCGGCCCGGTCAGTTGGCGAAGCCGCCCTTCGGTTGGATGATCTCCAGGTTGGTGCCGTCGGGGTCGTTGAAGTAGGCGACCTTCGTGCCGAGGGCCGCGTCCGGGGTGACCTCGCCCGCCAGGAAGGTGTAGGGGTCGCCCAGGAAGTCGTAGCCGGCCTCCTTCATGCGGTGGTGGACCGCGTCGAGGTCGTCGACCTTGAAGCACAGGTGCATGGAGCCGGGGCGGTTCGCCCTGCCGTTCGTGCGGTCGCCCACCGGGTCCCGGAACTCGATGAGGTCGATGCCGAGGCCGTCCATGTTGATCGTCGCGTACCGCAGTTTCGCGACCGGCAGACCCTGCGACCGGCCGAAGGGGACGCTGTCCATCGTTCCTTCCGCAACGGGTTCCCGGCCGGTCAGGGTCGTGTAGAACGCGACCGACGCGTCCAGGTCCGAGACCGAGATCCCGACGTGGGCGGCTCGGGTGAGGTTCATCGGAGTGTCGGCGACAGCCATGGAGGGTTCCTTCCTTCCGATCCCGTGCGGGACGTCCGGAACCCATTCTTCCGATGGCTCCGCGTCGCGCACCTCGTCGCGCGGGCGGCCCTCAGCGTTCCGTCTTCTCGGCGGTCCTGCGGGGGTCCTCCGCCAGGATGAGGGCGGCGAGCCGCCGGGCCTCCTCCTCGGGGGAGCCGCCGTGGGCGGTGAGCAGTTCGTACGCGTACGTGTCCGGGGGTTCGCCCGGGCCCCGCTCCTGGTGGAAGTCGACGTCGACGCCCTCCGGGCTCGTGAGCTCCTCGGGGACGCCGGGCTCCGCGCGGCGGGGCGAGACGTTCGTGAGGACGCAGCCCCAGCGCGCGAACCAGCCGCTGTCGTCGAGGATGCGGCCGAGGAGGCGGGCGACGGTGTCCACCGGCTCCTCCCAGTCGCGGTCCACCGCGGCGCGGGCGAGTTCGGCCTCGTACCGGGCGGCGTCGAAGCGGTAGGGCGGCGGTACTGCATCGCGCCTGCCGGTGTTCTCCCAGGAGTCCCAGACCACCAGGCCGCCCTCACGGCGCACGGTGACGTACAGGGCCCCGCAGCAGCCGGCCGTGCAGGTCGGCTCGGCGATCATGATCCTGCGGGGCTCCTCCGCGGCCGTCAGCGGCCAGTCCCCGGCCGGCCCCGTCCAGTACCGGCAGCTGGGCGCCATGCCGTCCGGGTGTACCTCCTTCAGGACGTCCACGCCGTCGATCAGGGGCCGCACCTCGGCCCAGGGGTCCGCCGCCCAGTCGTCCGGGATCCTGTGCCGCAGGGTCAGGGTGCTGAGCTTCGGGGCGTCGGTCACCCGTGCGGCGTCGGTCATCCGTACGTCCTCGGCCACCCGTGCATGGTCGGTCATCCGTACATGGTCGGTCAGTGGCGTATCGGTGGGCTAGTTCTTTCGGGTGCCCGCGGCGGGCCGGCCTCGGGGCGGTGGAGCCCTGTGTGCGCGGAGCCCGGGAGCCGGTCGTGGGCCGAGGCGTACTCCAGCCAGTGGCTTCGCCGCGCCTCGGCGGCGCAGTGGCGAGTGACCCGCGTCACAAAGCGCCGAAGGTGTCACAGGAACCGGTCGCGCGGTGTCTTGAGGGTGAACCCCTTGAAGAGGGTGGATCCCTTGGACGGATCCCTTGAGCGGATTCCTTGAGCGGAGGAGACACCATGACCGAGAACACCGAGGTGGTCGTGATCGGCGGCGGGTACGCCGGTGTCATGGCGGCCAACCGGCTGACGCGGCGCGACGACGTGGCGGTGACGCTGGTCAACCCGCGTCCGGCGTTCGTCCACCGGGTCCGGCTGCACCAGCTGGTGGGCGGGACCGGCGAGGCGGTCGTCGGCTTCCCGGAGGTGCTGAGCGGGCGCGTCCGGCTCGTGGTCGGCAGCGTCGAGCGGATCGACACCGCCGGGTGCCGCGTGACGCTGGCCGACGGCGGCGCGCTCGGTTACGACCACCTCGTCTACGCGGTGGGCAGCGGGAGCGCCGACCCGGACGTGCCGGGGGCCGCCGAGTTCGCCCGCCCGATCGCCTCCCTGGAGGAGGCCGAGCGGCTGCGGCCGGCGCTCGACGCCGCACCCTCGACGGCGCCGGTGACGGTCGTCGGGGCCGGTCCGACCGGCATCGAGACCGCCGCCGAGCTGGCGGAGGCCGGCCGGGCCGTGACCCTGGTCTGCGGCGGCGTGCTCGGCCCGTACCTGCACGCCCGGGGCCGCCGTTCGGTCGCCCGGCGGCTCGCCCGGCTCGGGGTGGCCGTGCTCGACGGCCCCGGCACGAAGGTGACGGAGGTGACCCGCGAGACCGTGCGGCTCGCCGACGGCCGTGAGCTGCCGAGCGCGGTGACGATCTGGACGGCCGGGTTCGGCGTGCCGGACCTGGCCGCGCGCAGCGGGCTGAGCACCGACGCCCTGGGCCGTCTGCTCACCGACGAGACGCTGACCAGCGTGGACGACGAGCGCGTCGTCGCGGCCGGGGACTCGGCGGCGCCCTCGGGCCTGCCGCTGCGGATGAGCTGCCAGGCCGCGATCCCGCTAGGCGCGCGGGCCGCCGACACGGTACTCGCCCGGATGGCGGGGGAACGGCCCGCGCCCCTCCACGAGTTCTTCGCGGGTCAGTGCATCAGCCTCGGGCGGCAGGAGGGCGTCTTCCAGTTCGCCCGCCGCGACACCGCCGTCCGGTTCCACGTCGGCGGGCGCACCGGCGCGAAGCTCAAGGAGAAGGTCTGCGCGGGCATCGTCGGGCACCTGGCGGGCGAGGCCGACGCCCCCGGTTCGTACCGTCTGCACCGCGTCCCCGGGAACACGCGGCGCCGACGGCTGGCGCGGGCCGGGCGTACGGGAGAGGCTCTCGCTCCGGGCACCACGAGCGCCACGGGCGCGCCGGGTGCTTCGAGCGCCCCCGCAGGCCGGCCCCTGTCGTGAAGGAACCCGGCAGGAAGGAACCCGACGTGAACGAGCCCGCCAGGGACCGGAACGGTACCGGCCCCGCCATCGACCCCGCCGACCCCACCGGCCCCTCCACCGACCCCACCGACGTCTTCGTCGCCCACCGCAACCTCCTCTTCACCGTCGCGTACGAGATGCTCGGCTCCGCCGCCGACGCCGAGGACGTGCTCCAGGAGACCTGGCTGCGCTGGATCGAGGTCGATCCGGAGCAGGTGCGCGACCGGCGCGCCTATCTGGTCCGGATCACGACCCGGCAGGCGCTCAACCGGCTGCGCGCGGCGAGCCGGCGCCGGGAGGCGTACGTCGGGCAGTGGCTGCCCGAGCCGCTGCTGACCGCGCCGGACGTGGCCGAGGACGTCGAGCTCGCCGAGAGCGTGTCGATGGCGATGATGCTCGTCCTCGAAACGCTGTCGCCGACCGAGCGGGCCGTCTTCGTGCTGCGCGAGGCCTTCGGCGTCGGGTACGACGAGATCGCCGCCGCCGTCGACAAGACCCCCGCCGCCGTCCGCCAGATCGCGCACCGCGCCCGCCGGCACGTCGACGCCCGCCGGCCGCGCCGGGTGGTCTCCCCGTCCGAGGCCAGGACCGCCCTGGAGTCGTTCCGGCGGGCCCTGGAGACCCGGGACCTCCAGGGGCTCCTCGACGTGCTCGCCCCCGACGTCGTCCTGGTCAGCGACGGCGGCGGCGTCAAGCGGGCCGCGGTGCGGCCGGTCGTCGGGGCCGGGAAGGTGGCCCGCTTCTACCTCGGCGGCTCCGCGAGGGCCGGGTTCACGGTCACCGGCGAACCCACCTCGGTCAACGGCGACCCGGCCCTCGCCCTGCACCTGGACGGCGTGTTCGACGGCGTCATGGCGCTCCGGGTCGAGGACGGCCGCATCACCGGCCTGTACTACGTCCGCAACCCCGAGAAGCTGACCCGCGTCACGGCGGAGACCCCCCTCACCCTGCGGTGAGATCCTCCGGCAGGGGGCCTCGGCGGACCGGGCGGTCCAGCCGCACCTTCACGAGGGTGGTCTCCACGCCGCTGTCGACCAGACGGCCCTTCGCGTCGAAGGCCCCGGGGCCGTCCGTCATGCCGAAGTCGTTGTCGTTGAGGAGGACGAGGGTCGAGGAGCCCTCGACGGCCACGCCCTCGATCTTGCCGGGGACGCCCTTCACCGTGGTGAGGTCGACGACCAGCCTCTTCCGCAGGACGGGCACGCCCGCCGCCGCCGGGTCGTCGAGCTGCTCCAGGGTGGGCCGCGCGCCGGTGTCCCAGACGGAGCCGAGGATGTCGTCGGAGCGGCGGAGGCGGACCTCGTGGAGGCGGGCGGCCTTGTCGGTGCGCTCCTGGACGAGGAGGCGGTCGCCGCCGAGCGCGACGAGCGCGGACAGCTTCAGCTCGGAGGTCTTGGTCTGGCCGGGCTCGACGGTGCCGACCGGGTCGAAGCGGTAGGCGTACTCGGCGGTGACCCGGTTCTTCCGCGGGGAGAAGCGCAGCAGCCGGGTGGTGCGGGAGTCCTTGCCGGCGGCCTCGTCGGGGTGGAGCAGCGGGCTCTGGAGGCCGAGGACGAGGTCTCCGCCGGGGAGGAGCGCGAGCCCCTCGAAGCCGCGGTTGACCTTGCGCTGGAGGAAGACCGCGGGCAGCGACTCGACCACCGGGTAGTCGGCGCCGGTCAGCCCGAGGCCCTTCGGCACGTGGCGGGCGAGGACCCGGCCCTTCGCGGAGACGTGGACGAGGGAGGGGCCGTACTCGTCCACCAGCCAGAAGCCGCCGTCCCGGTCCCGCACGATGTCCTCGGTGTCCAGGCCGTTCGGGTCGTACGGGAGCGGGGTGGAGGCGTCGTACGTGTACGGGGCCTCGTCGCGGCCGGGCCGGTTGGACAGGCCGGTCACGGGGGCGCCGTGGGAGGTGGTGAGCGGGATGGTGTCGAGGACCCGGATCCGGCCGCCGGTGACGCGGATCTTCACGACGGCCGGGTCGAAGCCGGGCACGGGGAAGGTGCGGCGCTTGTCCTTGCCGAGCTCGATCTGGCCGTTGGGGCCGCGGTCGGTGACGGTCCAGTACTCGCCGCGCCGCTCCGCCGGGAACAGGTCGCTGCCGATGCCGCCCAGGTCGACGCCCCGGTCGTCCGCGACGCTGCCAGGGAGCACGCCGTTGCTGAACTCGGCCAGGGGGATGTCGGGCAGGGTCGCGGTGGCGACGACACGGCCGGCGGAGCCGGTGCGGTCGTCGTGACCGCGGTCCGCCGACGCCCCGTCCGCCGTCCCCCCGACCACCGTGAGGGCGAGCGCGGCGGAGAGCGGCAGGACCACGGCGGCGGGCCGGCGGCGCGGGAGGCGCGGAATCATCTGGGTGAACTCCCTCGGGACACATGGGAACTTGGAACGCGTGGGTACGTGAAGCACGTGAGTACGTAGGTACGTGAAGCACGAACGCGCGACGTACGAACGCGCGGGACGGCACCGGTGAAGGCCGCCGCTCCATGGTCTGTTTCCGGCCACAACGCGGGGCGACGGGCGGACGGCGCCGGGGCGATCCCCGGGTGAACGCGCGGGTCCGCCGCCCGCACCGCATCGCGCTCGCACCGCACTGCACCGCACCGCACCGCACCGCACCGCACCGCACCCAAGGACCGACACGAAAGCGCGTTCGACAGACCCTTCCGCGAGGAAGAATCGCCCCATGGCCATCACCCCGCGCGTCCTCAACCGCTCCACCCTCGCCCGGCAGTTGCTCCTCGCCCGCGAGCCGATCGGTGTCGAGGACGCCGTGCGGCGGGTGGTGGCCCTCCAGGCGCAGCGGCCGGGCTCGCCGTACGTGGCCCTGTGGAACCGGATCGCCGGCTTCGACCCGGAGCGGTTCGACGAGGCCCTGGACACGTTCCGGGTGGTCCGGTCGACGCTGATGCGGCTCACCCTCCACCAGGTGCACGCCGACGACTACCGGGCCTTCCGGGAGGCCATGGAGCCGACGCTGCGCGGCGGGCGGCTCCACGATCCCCGGTTCACGGCGGCCGGGTTCACGGCCGCCGACGCCGACGCGCTCCTGCCCGGCCTGCTCGACCACGCCTCGCAGGCGCGGACCGGGGCCGAGCTGCGGGAGCTGGTCGAGCGGGACCGGAGCGGGCCGGTGGCGCCCGTGGTCTGGCGGATGGTGCGCCAGTACGCCCCGCTGTGGCACGCGCCGACGGGCCCGCCGTGGGCGTTCGGGAGCGCGCAGTCCTTCGTCGCGGCGGCCGAACGGCCCTCGCTCGCCGACCCGGAGGCGTCCGCCGCCGGTCTGGCCGTCCTGCTGCGGCGCTACCTGGAGGGGTTCGGGCCTGCGTCCGTGGCGGACATGGCGCAGTTCACGACGGCGCCCCGGCGCCTGGTGCGCGAGGCGGTGCGGGCCCTGGAAGGGGGGCTGGAGCGGCTGGAGGGGGCCGACGGCACGGTGCTGTACGACGTCCCGGGGGCACCGCTCCCCGACGCGGAGACCCCGGCCCCGCCGCGCCTCCTCGCCATGTGGGACAGCGTCCTCCTCGCGTACGCGGACCGCTCCCGGATCATCCCGCCCGCGTACCGCAAGCACGTGATCCGGGTGAACGGCGACACGCTGCCGGCGCTCCTCGTGGACGGGTACGTCGCCGGGGTCTGGCGGCCGGTCGAGGGCGGGATCGAGGCCTCGGCCTTCCACCCGCTGCCCGCCGGGACCTGGGCGGACCTGGCCGCCGAGGCCTCGGCGCTCGGCGGCTTCCTCACCGCCCGGGACCCGCTGGTCTACCGCCGCTACGACCACTGGTGGGCCAAGGGCCTCCCGGCGGCGGAGACGCGGATGCTGCCCACGGGCTGACCGGCGACCGGGGCACGGGGGTTGCACACGGCCCCCGCCCCCGCCCCCGCCACCCCCATTGCCAGGCGCCGGAAGTGCACATATCTTCGAGGCCACACCTACGGACCGGGATGCTCGTCAGTCCCGGGGCGGTCCGCCGTTCACGGACCGGACGGCGGGGAGCGGACCCTCGGGACGACGGGGACGCTGGACGCCGGGCGTACGGGATATCCGTATCCACGTACCCGCAGGAGCTGAGCAGCACATGAGCAAGCACGTCCTGGCACAGAACCAGTACGGCAAGGCCGAGAACCGGATCGTCACCGTGACCCGCAAGGGCGACGACGGGGCCTGGCACGAGATCCGCGACCTGAACGTGTCGGTGGCGCTGCGGGGCGAGTACCGCGACGTGCACCTGACGGGCGACAACGGCAACTGCCTGCCGACCGACACCACCAAGAACACGGTGTACGCCTTCGCCAAGGAGCACGGCGTCGCCTCCCCCGAGGCCTTCGCGATCCACCTCGCCCGGCACTTCGTGACCTCGCAGCCGGTCGTCCACGAGGCGCAGATCCGGGTCGAGGAGTTCGCCTGGGAGCGGATCCCGGTCCCGACGCGCAAGGAGCAGCACTCCTTCGTCCGCAAGGGCCAGGAGGTCCGCACCGCGCAGGTCACGTATTCGGAGACCACCGGCCTCCAGGTCCTGTCGGGCCTCAGGGAGCTGACGGTGATGAACTCGACCGGCTCCGAGTTCCACGGCTTCATCAAGGACAGGTACACGACGCTCCAGGAGGCGTACGACCGGATCCTCGCGACCAAGGTCACCGCCCGCTGGGCCCACTCCGCCACAGCCGCGGCCGACCCGGAGCACGACTGGGACCGTTCGTACGAGAAGGCGCGCCGGCACATGCTGGAGGCCTTCGCGGAGACGTACAGCTACTCGCTCCAGCAGACCCTGCACGCGATGGCGGACCGGGTCCTGGACCACGTTCCCACGGTCAACGAGGTGCGGCTCAACCTGCCGAACAAGCACCACTTCCTGGTGGACCTGGAGCCGTTCGGCCTGAAGAACGACAACGAGGTGTACTTCGCGGCCGACCGGATGTACGGCCTCATCGAGGGCACCGTCCACCGCCAGGGAGTCCAGCCGGTGATCGTGACCAGCGACTGGATCACCGCCTGAACGGCGGGCGCCGGGCGCGTCGGGGCGAGGCGCACGGTCCGGGTTCCCGGCCTGGGGCCTTGACCGGCCCGGCCCGTGTCGCCTCGCTCCGCGATGGTCCGGCCACGCAGGGCGACGGGTCAAAGCCCGGCCGGTGAGTCTGTCAGATCCCCGCGGGGCCCTTCGGAGGGCTCCGCGGGGATCTGTCGTGTGACGGCGGAGAGGGCTGTGACCTGCGCGGAAGGGGGGAGAGGTGGTCCGGCCACCATCCGGCGGCCGATTCGGGTGCCGGGTACACCTCGTCCCCGGGGGCGGTGCCGGGAGACGGTGGTGGTGCAGCGGGAAGGAGCTGCGCAACCTTCGGGCAGGAGTCTCGTGAGTACATCCGTCGCAACCAGGCGCAGGGCCACCGCGGGGGCCGTCGCCCCGGCCGTCCCCCTGGCCACCGTCAGGTCCGTCGGCGCGGCCGGTGCGCGCGAGGACGTCTACGCCGAGCTGTGTGCCGCGCTCTTCTCCGGCTTCGCCCGCCGCGACCAGCGCCTGAAGGCCGAGCAGTACCTGCACGGTCTGCTCACCGCGCAGGGCCGCAAGTCGATCCGCAACATCGCCGCGCAGATCGGCGGTCCGGCGGCCGAGCAGAGCCTGCACCACTTCGTCTCCAGCTCCACCTGGGACTGGCAGCCGATGCGGGCGGCACTGGGCCGGTACCTGGAGCGCAACGGCTGCCCGCAGGCCTGGGTGGTGCGGCCCATGCCGATCCCCAAGGCCGGGGAGCACTCCGTGGGCGTGGACCGGCGCTTCGACCCGGAGCGCGGGCAGGTCTTCCACGGGCAGCAGGCCTTCGGCGTGTGGTTCGCGGGCGAGGAGCTGAGCGTCCCGGTCAACTGGCGCCTGTTCCTGCCGGACCCCTGGGTGAACGACCGCACGCGGCGCGACCGCGCGGAGGTTCCCGAGGAGGCCGGCGAGGAGACCCTGGAGGAGTGCGCGGTCGCGGCGGCGCTCGACACCGCCCGCTGGTCCGACGTCACCCGCAAGCCGGTGCTCATCGACATCCGGGGCGGCGCGGGCCGTGCGGCCCTCACCCGGCTCGCCGGGGCCGGGGTGCCGGTCGTGGCCCGGATCGGGCCGGGTTCCCGGCTCGCGATCGCGGACCGCTCGCTGCCCGGCTTCGGGGCGGGCCCGCTGTCCGCCGTGCAGATACTGGAGTCCCTCAAGGGACTGCGCAGGCCGGTGAGCTGGGTGGACACGGTGGGCGGCGTGCGGACCTCGCGGACCTCGCTCGCCACGGCCGTACGGGTGGCGCTGCCGACGCCGGGCGGGGAGCGGATGCGTCCGCTGGTGCTGCTCGGCGAGTGGGACGACCCGCGGCGGGCCCCGGCCCGGGTGTGGATCAGCGACCTGACCGGTTCGCCGGTGGGCACCCTGCTGCGGCTGACCAAGCTGACCCGCCGGGTGGAGCGGGACTTCGCGGAGGTCGGGGAGGGCGCGGGCCTGCGGGACTTCGTGGGCCGCTCGTTCCGCGGCTGGCACCGGCACATCACCCTGGCCTCGGCGGCCCACGCGGCGACGGTCCTGGCCTCGCAGTGGGAGTCGGGCCTCGGCTCGACGCGGGGGTACGACGCGGGCGCGGCGCGGGGGTACGGGCCGGGCGCGGCGCAGGGGTACGGCTCGGGCTACGGTTCGCGGCGCTCGGCGAGCTGAGGTCCCCGGCCGGCCGCCGCACTCTCACGAACGGCGGCCGGTCCTCGTCGGACACAGCTCTCCGCCGGGCGCCCCACTCCGACGAACGGCGGCCGGCCCCCGTCAGGCGCCGCGCTCCGGCGGGCGGGTCGGTTCGGGGGCCACGCGGTCGCGGGCCAGGGCCTCCCGGGTGCGCTGGAGCCGGAGCGCGAGCTGGACCTCCAGGACCTGGCCGGGCTTCTGCCACTCGGGGCCGAGGAGTTCGCCGATCCGCTCCAGGCGGCGGGAGACCGTGTTGGGGTGGACGTGCAGCGCCTCGGCCGCGTTCGTCGGGCTGCCGCCCGAGGCGAAGTACGCCTCCAGGGTGTGCGTGAGGTCGGTGAACCGCTCGGCGTCGTAGTCGAGGACGGGCCCGATGGCCGACTCCACGAAGCCGTCCACGTCGTTGTCGTCGGAGAGCAGCAGCCCCAGGAAGCCCAGGTCCCGCACGGAGGCCGCCGAACCGGTGCCGCCGAGGGCGCTCATCGCGTCGAGGCAGCGCCAGGCCTCCCGGTGCATCCGCCCGACGGCGTCCGGGCTCCAGCCGGGTCCGGCGGAGGCGACGGAGACGGGGTGGCCGAGCAGCGGGGAGAGTTCGGCGGCGACGGCGCGGGCGGCGGCCGAGGCGTCGTCCCCCGGCAGCAGCAGCACGAGGCAGCCGCCCTGCACGGTCTTCAGACCGGAGAGGCGGTACGCGTACGAGGACGCCCACACGACCGCCCGGCCCTGCTCGCCGCCCTCGGGCCGGGCGAGCACGAGGACGTGCGGCCGGCGCAGGTCGACGCCGAGGCGGCCGGCCCGCTGGGCGATCTGCTGGGGGGCGTGCGGCGGGTCGGCGATGAGGTCGTCGAGGAGTTCGTCGCGGACGGGGCCCTCGGCGACGGCCGTGGAGCGCCGCATGAGGAGGAGGAAGGCGACGGACTGGGCGGCGAGTTCGAGGAGCCGTTCGTCCTCGCCGGTGAGTCCGCCGGCGGCGTGGACGACGAGACCGCCGAGGTCCTCGGAGCCCGCGATGACGGGCGCGACCCAGGTGTCGTCGGCGGCGAGGACCGGGCGGCGGCGGGCATGGGCGTCGAGCGAGGCCTTCTCGACGGCCTCCTCGACGGCCTCCTCGTCGAGGCCGGGGACCTCGCCGATGGCGGCGAGCGACCGGCCGCCGGGGTCGCGGATCAGGACGCTCGCGTCGAGGGCGTCGGCGGCGGCCTTGGCCACGTTGCACAGGTCGCCGCCCGACAGGACGAGGTTCATGATGCGGCCGTGGGCCTCGCTGACGTGCCGCATCCGGGTGAGCCGGGTGCGCACCCGGGAGCTGTCCCGCTCCAGTTCGGAGACCTCGGCGCGGGTGCGGTCGAGGAGGCCGGCCTTCTCGACGGCGAGGGCGGCCAGGTCCGCGAGCGCGGCGAGGAGTCCGATCTCCTCGGCGGTGTGGTGGCGGACGCGCCGGTCCGCCCCGAACAGGGTGCCGATGACGGTGTCGCCGCTGCGCAGCGGCGCGGCCACGATCGCGTGGAGGCCCTCGGCGCGCAGGGCGGCTTCGGCGGCCTCGTCGAAGGCGGGGGCGTGGACGCCCGCGTCGAGGGAGCCGGAGGGGGCGAAGCGCTCGTCGGCGAGGTAGTCCGGGGTCCAGACGGGCTCGCCGTGGAGCTGGACGGCGCCGCCGAGCCCGTACCCCTCGGCGATCCCGAGGCCGGGGGCGAGGCGCGGTCCCCCGGCGCGGCCGGGGCGGGTGCCGTCGGTGGTGTGGACGTAGCAGGCGCCGTGCGGGCCGCGCAGGGTGACGTACGCCAGGTCGAGGCCGAGGAGCCGGCGGGCGCGGCGGGTGATGACGTGCAGCAGGCCGTCGAGGTCGTAGGAGAGGGTCAGGTCGCGGGCGGTGTCGGTGAGGGCGTCGAGTCCGGCCTCGCGGCGCGCGTCGTGGGCGCGTTCGGCGTGGACCCGGCCGGCGAGGGCGACGGCCCGCTCCAGGCGGTCGAGGTCCGCGCGGCCGAGGCCGCCGCGGCGGGCCTCGTCGAGGAGGGCGTCGAAGCGGGCGGGCGGGGCCTGCCGGGCGAGGAGTTCGAGGACCGTGAGCAGCGCGTCGGCACCACCGGCTCCGTCCGCGCCGTGCGTGGTCATGGTCCAGGCCCCCGTATGTCGAGCGAAATCGGGCACCTCGGAGGAAACCCGTCCTGCCCGCCGAAACTAATTCGGCTTCGGAAGGCGGTCAACGGTGAGCTGCCGCACTTCATTCCCCCCCGGGGAGCCGGGAGGGGCCGGGCGGCGGCCCGTTCCGGTGCTCGGCCGTGGTCCGCCGGACGGGCCCGGTCGCCCGTCAGCCGAAGGAGCCGGCCGGGACGAGGCGGGGGCGGTGCGGGGTGTACTGGGCAGGGACGCGGAGGCCGAGGGCGGGGGCGACTCCGGTGTGCCGCACGGCCAGCACCGAGCGCTGGAGGCGACGCAGCCGGGCCGAGGGCTCCATGCCGCTCTCCGCCTTGAGGGCGAGGCGCAGCCGCTCGTACACGGTGAGGGCCTCCTCGTGCCGGGCGCAGCGCAGCAGGGCGACCATGAGGTGGGCGTGGAGGGGCTCGTTGGTGCGGTGGCGGGCGACGAGTCCGGTGAGTTCCGGGACGAGTTCGGCGTGCCGGCCGAGGCCGAGCTGCGCTTCGAGCCACTGGTCGAGGACGCTGAGCCGGGAGGTTTCGAGGCGCTCGATCTCCTTGCGGAGGCGGGGTCCGGCGGCGACGCCCGCGTAGGGGTCGCCGCGCCACAGGGCGAGGGCCTCGCCGAGTCTGAGCGCGGCGCGCGGGAGGTCGCCGGCCTCCATGGCCCGGTAGCCGGCGCCGGCCGCGCGCTCGAACTGCCAGACGTCGTGGGCGCCGCCGCCGGTGTCGAGCCGGTAGCCGCCGGGCTGGGAGACGAGGACCGCGTCGGCGGTGCGCCGGTCGGACCAGCCGGTCCGCGGGTCGGCGGGGCCGGTGTCGCGCAGGGCGTCCGCGACGAGGGCGCGCAGCCCGGTTATGTGGGCCTGGAGCTCCGCGCGGGCGCCGCGCGGCGCGCCGGACGGCCACAGCTCCTCGGTCAGGACCGTCACGGGGACGACCTGGTCGGCGCTGGCCGTGAGCAGGGCGAGCAGCTGCCGGGGGGCTGCCGCCGTCGGGGTGATCGACACCCCGTTCTCACGTACCGACAGTCCCCCCAGGATCCGGACGTCCACCTTGCCCCCTCAGTGCCTGTGCGGTGTCTGCGCGCGGGATGACTCTCGATGATTAGAAAAGACCCCCGTAGGCATGTCAATAAGAAACCGGAGGGTACGGAATCACCTCCCGGGATATCGGGGTGATTCACCCCCTTTGTCGTGCTATTGGGGCGTCGGGTTTTCGTCACTGGCCGAGATCCCACCCGTGGCGAAAGACTGTTTCCGGACTCGGAGGTACGCTTTCGGGGGTCCTCCGGGGGGTGCGGGGGTGTCCCCACCCTCGACTTCCCGCCACAAACAGACGGCCCGGTACGGTTCCGGACGGGGCGCCTCCTAGAGCACGGCGGCGGCGGTGAGCAGGCCGAAGGAGACCGCGATCAGGGCCGTGCGGGCGCGGTGGAAGGCGTTCCAGCGCCCCTCGAAGGCGGCCCGGACCGCCGCGGGGTCGCCCGCGGGGGCGCCCGCCAGGGCGTTGTTGAGGGGGACGTTGCCGCCGAGGGTGACCAGGTGGTTGAGGACCGCGCACACGAGCCCCGCGAGGAGGAGCCACTTCTGTGCGTCCGTGCGCCCGTCGACGGGGACGAGGAGCGCGGCGGCGGGGAGGGCGGCCACGCCGAGGAAGACGGTGAGGAACACGGCCCTCGGCACGTACTCGTTGATCCGGCGCATCGCCGTGACGAACTCCGCGTCCGTCAGCCGGGCGAGCGCGGGCATGACCCCGGTCAGGAAGATCAGCAGGAAACCGGCGTAGAGACCGGTGCAGACGACGGAGAGGGCGAGCAGCAGGGCGGCCATGCGGCCATTCTGTCCCGCTGCCCCCCCCACGTGAGGCGTACGCGTCAGGTGTACGGGCGGGCGCGCACCGGCCGTACGGGTCGGGTGCGGCCGCCCGCGCGCCCCGGGCGCCGTCAGCTGTACGGGTCGCCCGAGCGCAGCTCCCCCTCCCCCGTCCGGCCCGGCTCCGACGGGGCGTCCGCCGGGCCGCGCAGGGTCTCCGCCCGCCGTACCGACTCGGCGAGTTCCCGCACCACCGCCGAACCCGACCGCCCGGCGATCGCGTCGGCGTGCCGCGCGAGCGTCCCGAGCGCCGGCGTGCCCGGCAGCGCGCCGCCCCGCAGGGCGTCCGCGAAGTAGGCGGCGATCGCGGTCAGTTGCAGACTGTCGTGGCCGCCGCCCCAGATGTCGGCGGTCAGCGCGCCGGTCGCGACGGTGCCGGAGCGCTCGCGCGGGGCCCGGGTGGCCGGATCGAGCCAGCGGACGGTGGCGGTGGCGACGGTCCCGGTCACCCCGGGCCTGGTCCGCACCGCGTACAGCGCGGTGACCGTGTGCCCGGCGCCGATCTCGCCGCCGTCGACCCGGTCGTTCCGGAAGTCCTCGTCGGCGACCTCCCGGTTCCCGTACCCGATCAGCCGGAACTTCTCGACGGTCCGCCGGTCGAAGGCGACCTGCGCCTTGGCGTCGCGGGCGCGCAGTTCGACGTGGGCGGGCAGCTGGTCGACGAAGACCTTGCGGGCCTGCGCCGCGTCGGCGACGTACGTCGTCTGGCCGTCGCCCCTGTCGGCGAGCTTCTCCATGAACGCGTCGCCGAACTCGCTGCCGACGCCGACGCCGAAGAGGGTGATCCCGTACTCCCGGCGCTCCTCCTCGATGCGGGCGAGGATCGTCTCCGCCTCGGTGGCGCCGGTGTTGGCGAGGGCGTCGGAGAGCAGCACGACCCGGTTGGTGGCGCCCTTGCGGTGGCCCTCGACGGCGACGTCGTAGCCGGTGCGGACGCCGGCCTCGACGTTGGTGGACGCGCCGGTCCCCAGGGAGTCGACCACCTCGCGGATCCGGTTCCGGGCCTCGCCGACGCGGGTCATGGGCAGCCGGGTCTCGGCCTCGGAGCTGAAGGTGACGAGCGCGATCGAGTCGTCGTCGCGGAGCTCGCCGACCAGGAGTCCGAGGGACTCCTTGACGAGGTCGAGCCGCCCCGGTTCGTCCATGGAGCCGGAGACGTCGACGACGAAGGTGAGCGCGGCGGGCGGGCGTTCGCCGCTCCGGTCCGCGCCCCGGGTGGCGAGCCCGACCCTGACCAGGGACCAGCCGTCCCGTCCGGTGCGGGCGCCGTCGAGGGTGACGCCGAAGCCGTTGTCGGCGGGACGCTCGTAGTTCGGGCGGAAGCTGTTGACGAACTCCTCGGGGCGCACGGTCGCCGGGTCGGGCAGCCGCCCCTCGGCGAGGGCGCGGCGGGCGTACCCGTACGAGGCGGTGTCCACGTCCAGGGCGAAGGTGGACAGGTAGTCGGGCGCGGGCGACGGGGCCCGCTGCTCGCCCTCCTCGGGGGCGGCCGTCCCGCCGCGCCCGCCGTCGGGGAGGGCGGGCGCGGTGCGGCCGCCCTCCTTCGCGCTCCGGTCGGCGGTGCCCCCGTCGCCGGACGCGCCGCAGCCCGTGAGGGCGATCCCGGCGGCGAGCAACCCCGCGATCACGGCCGGAAGCCGGGTCCCGCGGGGCCGGGGCCCGCTCGTCTCTCGTCGTTCCATGTCCATCTCCCCCTCTTCGCACGGCACTTGTGAATGTGACGAACGGGGGCGCCGGAAAGAGCAGTCGAAGTGGTTGCGGATGGATCTCGATGCGGCAACGGCGGGACGGGCGAACCTCCGATGGCATGGATTCGCCATCCTTCTCAACAGGGGTTGTCACCGTGTGCAGTCACATGCGTACATGGAGTGGACATCGATCGGCGGGGGTGGTCAGCGGTGGCAGAGAGCGCGGGCTCCGTGATGCTCGCCCGTTCGGCGATGAACCGGGCCGTGACCGAGGGACAGCGGCCCGCGGGGCGTCCGGTCCGGGGAGCGCGGCGCATCAGTGCCGCGCTCGCCGGGCTGGCCGCCTCCACCCGGCACGAGCTGCTGACCTTCGACGACCCGGTCGCGTCCGCGGAGTACGCGATCCCCGAGCCGTTCCTGGAGCTGGCGGGAGCGTGCATGCGGGCCGCGGCGGAGCGGGCCGAGGAGGTGCGGAGGATCGTCCCGAGACACGCGCTGCCCCGGATCGAGGGCGGGTTCCGGATCCCCGGCCGGGCCCGTCTGACGGAGTCGATCCCGTTCAAGATGGTCCTGGTCGACCGGACGGTGGCGGCGGTCCCGCTCGATCTGGAGCTGTTCTACAACGGACTGCTGCTGATCCGCGACCCGGTGGTGGTGCGGGCCCTCGTCCGGGCCCACCAGGTCTGCTGGGCACTGGCCGAGGACCCCGCGGCGTACACGGTGCCGTCCCCGTCCCCGCCGCCGGACGACCTGCCGCCCCAGCTGCGGCCGGTGCTCGACGCCCTCGTCGCGGGGCTCACGGACGAGACGGCGGCGGCCCGGCTCGGCATGTCCGCGCGGACCTACAGCCGCCGGGTCGGCGAGCTGATGGCGGCCCTCGGCACGACGAGCCGCTTCCGCGCGGGTGCGGAAGCGGCTCGAAGGGGGTGGTTGTGAGGGGCGCTCACCCGGTCGGGACACGATGTCCCTTCGCTCAGGACACGATGTCCTTGCGGGCGAAGCCCCGGAAGGCGAGGGCGAAGAGGACCAGGGCGTAGGTCAGGGAGATCGCCGTGCCCTTCACCATGCCGCCCCACTCCAGCTGGGGCTGGAGCGCGTCGATCCAGGCGAACTGCCAGTGCGCGGGCAGGAAGTCGCGCCAGTCGCCGAGCGCGGTGACGGCGTCCAGGACGTTGCCGACGATGGTCAGGCCGACGGCTCCGCCCACCGCGCCGAGCGGGGCGTCGGTGCGGGTGGAGAGCCAGAAGGCGAGTCCGGCGGTGACCAGTTGGGAGGCGAAGACGAAGGCGGTGGCGATCGCGATCCTGAGCAGGGCGTCCCCGGCCGGCACCGAACCGCCGGTCGGCAGCCGGAGCGGCCCCCAGCCGTAGGCGACCGTGCCCGCCACCAGGGCCACCAGCGGGAGGAGGACCATCGCGGCCGCGCTGTAGGCGAGCGCGACCGCCAGCTTGGAGGCGAGGAGCCGGGACCGGGGCACGGGCGCGGCGAGCAGGTACCGCAGCGAGGACCAGCTCGCCTCGGAGGCGACCGTGTCCCCGCAGAACAGCGCCACGGGGACGACGAGGAGGAAGCCGGCCGAGACGAAGAGGCAGGTGGCGGCGAAGTTGGCGCCCGAGGTCGTCGCCGTGTCGATCAGGGTGACGCGGCCCTCGCGGTCGCCGTCCCCGGTGCCGCCGATGGCGAAGGCCGCGATCAGGACGAACGGCAGGGCGACCAGGATCGCGCCCATCACCAGGGTGCGGCGCCGCTTCCACTGGCGCAGGGCCTCGACGCGCAGGGGCAGGGTGCGTCCGGGGCGGTAGCCGGGGGCGGACTCCGCCGCGTCGGCGGGCCCCTCGGTCGGCAGGGTGCTGGGGGTGGTGCTGCTCATGCGGCTCCTCCTCCGATCAGGGTCAGGAACGCGTCCTCCAGGCGCCGGTGCGGTCCGACCCCGGTCAGCGGCACGTCCAGGCGGACGAGTTCGCCGATGAGGGCGGTCGCGTCGGCGCCGTCGAGCCGGACCAGGAGTCCGCCGTCGGTGCGGGCGGCCGAGCCGACGCCGGGCAGGGCGCCGATCTTCTCGACGAGGGCGTCGGGGACGGGCGGGACGGGGGTGCCGTCGGGGGTGCGTTCGGCGAGGGTGACGAGGAGGGTGTCGCCGGAGCCGGTGATCTCCGCGACCGGCCCGGCCTGCACCAGCTGCCCCCGGTCCATGACGACGAGGTGGGTGCAGGACTGCTCGACCTCTGCCAGGAGGTGGCTGGAGACGATGACGGTGCGGCCCCCGGCCGCGTACCGGATCATCACCTCGCGCATCTCGCGGATCTGCGGCGGGTCGAGGCCGTTGGTCGGCTCGTCGAGGATCAGCAGGTCCGGCAGGCCGAGCATGGCCTGGGCGAGGGCGAGGCGCTGCCGCATGCCCTGCGAGTAGGTGCGCACGGCGCGTTCCAGGGCGCCGCCCAGGTTCGCGATCCGCAGGGCCTCGTCGACGTGGGCGTCCTCGGCGGGGCGGCCGGTGGCCTTCCAGTACAGGTCGAGGTTCTCCCGGCCCGACAGGTGCGGCAGGAAGCCGGCGCCCTCGACGAAGGCGCCGACGCGGGAGAGGACCGGGGCGCCGGGCCGGATCGCCTGGCCGAAGACCCGGATCTCGCCCTCGTCGGGAGCGATGAGGCCCATGAGCATGCGCAGGGTGGTGGTCTTGCCGGCGCCGTTCGGACCGAGGAGGCCGAGGACCTGCCCCTGCTCGACGCGGAAGGAGAGGTCCTTGACGCTGTATCGCTCGCCGCCCTTGTACTTCTTGGACAGGCCGGTGATCTGGAGCGGTACGGGGGCGAGTTCCGGGTCAGGCGCGGGGGCGGCGGTCCTGCGACGGGCGGTGAGGAGCAGGAGGGCGGCGACGGCGAGGCCGATCAGCGGCAGGCCCCACACCCACCAGGGCAGGGCGGCGGCCTGGGTGGCGAGGCCGGGCGCGGTGGGGACGGTGAGCGGCCCCTGGACGGCGACGGTGTAGGCGGCGGGGGCGGCCGGGGAGGCGTAGCCGAGGTCGGTGGCGGCGACGACGAGCCGCAGCCGGTGTCCGGCCTCCACCTCGTGGTCGATCGCGGGCAGCGTCAGGGTGACGTCGCGGCCCGCCCGGGCGCCCTCGACGCGGACGGGGGCGACGAGCTGGGCGGGCAGCACCTGCTGCCGGCCGTCGGGGCCGACGTCGTACACCTTGGCGAAGAGGACGGCGGAGCCGTCGGCGGCGGTCGAGGCGACCCTGACGCGGACGGTCGGCGCGCCGGTGATCCGGACCGCCCCGGTCTGCGGCTTCGCGTCGAAGCGGGCGTGCTGGCCGGGGAGGTCGAGGGAGAGGCCGACGCCGAGGGAGGAGAGGCCGGAGAGTCCGCCGCCGAGGCCGGGGACGGCGGAGACGGAGGGCGGCGCGCCGCCCGGCGGATTGGCGAAGGTCTGCGGCGGCCCGGCGAGAGCGAGGGCCGTGGTGCCGGAGGCGAGGCCCGGGTAGCGGTCGGCGGTCGCGGCGCGCAGGGTCGCCCGGCCGTTGGTGGAGTCGACGCCGCCGGTGCGGCTGACGCGGAAGGCGGGGCCGGTGTCGGCGGAGGCGTCCCGCTTCAGCCACCGGTCGAACCAGGCGCCGACGCGCCGCTCGACGCGCTCGGTCTCCTGGTCGCCGCCGTCGTGGCCGCCGGAGGTCCAGTCGACGGCGACCGGGGCGCCGTTGGCGGCGAGGGTCCGGGCCATGGCGTCGGACTGGGCGAGGGTGAAGAGCGAGTCGGCCTGCCCCTGGACGAGCAGGGCGGGCACCTTGATCCTGTCTCCGACCGCGGAGGGACTGCGGGCTTCGAGCAGCGCGCGGGCGGCGGCGTCGGGCTTCCCGGAGACGGCGACGCGCTGGTAGAGCGCGCACAGCTCGGCGCTGAACCGGCCGCAGGCGGGCGCCCTGGCGACGGCCTTCCCGTCCCCGGTGGCGGGGGCCTCCCCGGTGGCGGGGGCCTCCCCCGCGCCCGGACCGGGTCCGGCGCCGTTCCCGGCGGAGAAGAAGATCCCGGCCCAGAGCTTCTTGAAGACGCCGTCGGGGAAGAGGGCGTCGGCGAGGTTCCAGTACGTGATCCGGGGGGCGATCGCGTCGACGCGCGGATCGTGTCCGGCGGCGAGCAGGGAGATCGCGCCGCCGTAGGAGGCGCCGCTGACGCCGACGCGCGGATCGCCCGCCTTGTCGAGGAGGACCTCGGGCCGGCCGGCGAGCCAGTCGATCAGCCGGCTGACGTCCTTGACCTCGTGATCGGGGTCGTTGAGGCCGATCTCCCCGGTGGAGGCGCCGAAGCCGCGGGCGGACCAGGTGAGGACGGCGTACCCGTCGCGGGCGAGGCCCTCGGCCTGGGCGCGGACGTCGTCCTTGGAGCCGCCGAAGCCGTGGCCGAGCAGGACGGCGGGCCTGCGCCCGTCGCCGTCGCCGGTGAAGTACGAGGTGTCGAGCCGTACGCCGTCGACGTCGAGCGTCCGGTCCGCGCGGTGCACGGGCGGTGGATCGTCCGAGGCGACGGCGGTCCAGGTGCCGGCACCCGCGAGGACGGTGAGCGCGGCGGTGACCGCGGCCCACCGGGGAAGTCGGAGTCGCATGGTCCCGAGCCTAAGCGGCGCCCCCGTGGACCACGGCTCCCGAAAGGCGGAGGTCCCGCACCTCCTGGGGTCGTACGGAGTACGGTCCGCGTACCGCAGGCGCGGTACGAGGGCCCAGGGAGGAAACGTGATCGAGATCCGGCGGGCGACGACGGTGGCCGAACTGGTCGCGGCGGAGCACCTCTACGACGGCCCGGCGCGGGAGGAGTGGGCGGCCCGCTTCCTGGCGGCGCCGGGGCACCTGATGCTGATCGCCTACACGGAGGACGGCTTCCCGGCCGGTTTCGTGTCCGGGGTCGAGATGACCCACCCGGACAAGGGCACGGAGATGTGCCTCTACGAACTGTCCGTGGCCGAGACGCACCGGCGCCACGGCACGGGCCGCGCCCTGACGGAGGCCCTCCTCACGGCGGCCCGGGAACGCGGCTGCCACGGCGCCTGGGTGGGCGTGGACACGGACGACGCCCCGGCCCTCGCGACCTACCGCGCGGCGGGGGCGGCGGACGAGGGGGTGTTCGCGATGCTGGGCTGGGAGCTCCCGGAGTGAGGAGACCCGGGGCCCCGGAGCGCGGTCGCCGCACTCCGGGGCCCCGGGCGTCCGCCCGCGTCAGTGGTTGCGCGGGAAGCCGAGGTCGACGCCGGTCGGGGCCTCGGAGGGGTCGGGCCAGCGGGTGGTGACGACCTTGCCCCGGGTGTAGAAGTGCACGCCGTCGTTGCCGTAGATGTGGTGGTCGCCGAAGAGCGAGTCCTTCCAGCCGCCGAAGGAGTGGTAGCCCACCGGGACCGGGATCGGGACGTTGACGCCGACCATGCCGGCCTCGACCTCCAGCTGGAAGCGGCGGGCCGCGCCGCCGTCGCGGGTGAAGATCGCGGTGCCGTTGCCGAACGGCGAGGCGTTGATGAGGGCGAGGCCCTCCTCGTACGTCTCGGTGCGCAGCACGCACAGGACCGGGCCGAAGATCTCGTCCTGGTAGGCCTTGGCCGTGGTGGGGACGCGGTCGAGGAGGGAGAGGCCGATCCAGTGGCCGTCCTCGTGGCCCTCGACGGTGTGGCCGGTGCCGTCGAGGACGACCTCGCAGCCCTCGTCCGCCGCGCCGTGGACGTAGGAGGCGACCTTGTCGCGGTGGGCGGCCGTGATGAGCGGGCCCATCTCGGAGGTCGGGTCGTTGCCGGGGCCGATCTTGATCTTCTCGGCGCGCTCGCGGATCTTGTCCACCAGCTCGTCGGCGATCGAGCCGACCGCGACGACCGCCGAGATCGCCATGCAGCGCTCGCCGGCGGAGCCGTACGCCGCCGAGACGGCCGCGTCGGCCGCCGCGTCGAGGTCGGCGTCCGGCAGGACCAGCATGTGGTTCTTGGCGCCGCCGAGCGCCTGGACGCGCTTGCCGTTGGCGGAGGCGGTGGTGTGGATGTGCCGCGCGATGGGGGTGGAGCCGACGAAGGAGATCGCCGCCACGTCCGGGTGCTCCAGGAGGCGGTCCACGGCCACCTTGTCGCCGTGCAGGACGTTGAAGACGCCGTCCGGCAGCCCGGCCTCGGCGAGCAGTTCGGCGATCTTCAGGGACGGCGAGGGGTCCTTCTCGCTCGGCTTGAGGATGAAGGTGTTGCCGGTCGCGATGGCGATCGGGAACATCCACATCGGCACCATGGCCGGGAAGTTGAAGGGCGTGATGCCCGCGACGACGCCGACGGGCTGGCGGATGGACGCCACGTCCACGCGGTTGGAGACCTGGGTGGAGAGCTCGCCCTTGAGCTGGGTGGTGATGCCGCAGGCCAGGTCGACGATCTCCAGGCCGCGCGCGACCTCGCCGAGCGCGTCCGAGTGCACCTTGCCGTGCTCGGCGACGATCAGCTCGGCGATGGCGTCGCGGTTCGCGTCGAGCAGCGCGCGGAACTTGAAGAGGATCGTGGTGCGCTGGGCCAGCGAGGAGGTGCCCCAGGTGGCGAAGGCCTCCTTGGCGGCGGCCACGGCCGCGTCGACCTCCTCGACGGAGGCGAGCGCGACCCGGGTGGTCACGGCGCCGGTGGCCGGGTCGGTGACCGGACCCCAGTTGCCCGACGTGCCCTCGGCGGTCTTGCCACCGATCCAGTGGTCGACGGTCTTGACGGTGTTCGTCATGACGAAATGCTCCTTCAGAGATGGCGGCGTCGGGCGGTGACGTGCCGGTCGTACTCCTCCCGGGCCTCGACCGCCGCCTCGCGGGTCGCGGTCCCGGCCACGGGCACATCCCACCACGCCGGGGCCGGGGGCGGGCCCGACACTGTGTCGGGCGTTTCGGTCTCGACGTAGACACATGTGGGAACCGTCGCCGCCCGCGCCTCCTTCAGGGCTTCTCGCAGGTCACGGACGGTACGGGGGCGCAGCACCCGCATGCCGAGGGAGGCGGCGTTGGCGCCGAGGTCGACGGGGAGCGGCGGTCCGGTGAAGCCGCCGTCCGCGTCCCGGTACCGGTAGTCGGTGCCGTACCGCTCGGCCCCGACGGCCTCCGAGAGGCCGCCGATGGAGGCGTACCCGTGGTTCTGGAGGACGACCAGGCGCAGCGGCAGGCGCTCCTGCACGGCGGTGACGATCTCGGTGGGATTCATCAGGTACGTCCCGTCCCCGACGAGCGCCCAGACGGGCCGGCCGGGGGCGGCGAGGAGGACGCCGATCGCGGCGGGGATCTCGTATCCCATGCAGGAGTAGCCGTACTCGACGTGGTACTGGTCGGCCGAGCGGGGCCGCCACAGCCCGTGGAGGTCGCCCGGGAGCGATCCGGCGGCGTTGATCAGGATGTCGCTCGCGTCGACCAGGGTGTCGAGTGCGCCGAGGACCTGGGTCTGGGTGGGGCGGGCGTCCTCGTCGGGGGCGGCGTACGCGGTGTCGACCCGGCGCTGCCAGTCCCGCTTGGAGGCCGCCCACCTCCCCGTGTCCCGGCGGTGGCCGCCCAGGGCCTCCGTGAGGGCGGTCAGGCCCTCGCGTGCGTCGGCGACGAGCGGCAGCGCGGCCTGCTTGTGGGCGTCGAAGCCGGTGACGTTGAGGTTGAGGAAGCGGACGCCCTCGGGGAAGAGGGTGCCGGAGGCGGTGGTGAAGTCGGTGTAGCGGGTGCCGACGCCGACGACGAGGTCGGCGGTACGGGCCAGGGCGGCGGCGGTCTCCGTACCGGTGTGGCCGACGCCGCCCACGTCGCAGGGGTGGTCGTACGGCAGGACGCCCTTGCCGGCCTGGGTGGTGGCGACGGGCAGGCCGGTCCGTTCGGCGAAGGTCCGCAGGGCCTCCTCGGCGCCGCTGTGCCTCACCCCGCCGCCCGCGACGACCAGGGGCCGCTCGGCGGCCCGCACGGCCCGCACGGCCGCGTCGAGCTCGTCCCGGTCGGGGCGGGGGCGGCGGACGCGCCAGGTCCGCTCGGCGAAGAACTCCTCCGGCCAGTCGTACGCCTCCGCCTGCACGTCCTGGGGCAGGGCGAGGGTCACGGCACCGGTCGCGACCGGGTCGGCGAGGACCCGTACGGCTTCCAGGGCGGCCGGGACCAGGGCCTCGGGGCGGCCGACCCGGTCGAAGTACACCGAGACGGGCCGCAGGCAGTCGTTGACGGACACGTCCCCCGCGTACGGGAGTTGGAGCTGCTGGAGGACGGGGTCGGCGGGCCGGGTCGCGAAGGTGTCGCCGGGGAGGAGCAGGACGGGCAGGTGGTTGATCGTGGCGAGGGCGGCGCCGGTGACGAGGTTGGTGGCGCCGGGGCCGATGGAGGTGGTGACGGCGTGCGCGGAGAGGCGGCGGGACTGGCGGGCGTAGCCGACGGCGGCGTGGACCGTGGCCTGCTCGTTGCGGCCCTGGTGGAAGGGCATGAGCGCCGGGTACTCGACGAGCGCCTGGCCGATCCCGGCGACGTTCCCGTGGCCGAAGATCCCCCAGGTGGCGGCGATCAGGCGGTGGCGCTCGCCGTCGCGCTCGGTGTACTGGGCGGCGAGGAAGCGGACGAGGGCCTGGGCGGTGGTGAGCCGGACGGTGCTCATGCGCGCCTCCGTGCGTGCTGCGGGGCCGTACGGACGCCGCTCATGCGGACCTCCGCGTGTGCGCTCGGGCCGGCCGGGTGTCGCTCATGCGGACCTCCGCGTGCGTTCCGGGGCCGGTCGGGTGTCGCTCGTGCGTACGCCTTCCTTCACGCGTACCCCTCCGTGTGTTCCGGGTGGAAGCTGATCCTCCACTCTCGTTCGGGTCCGGGGCCCGCCATGACGTTGAGGTAGTAGAGGTCGTGGCCCGGCTGGGCGATCGAGGGGCCGTGCCAGCCGTCGGGGACGAGGACGGTGTCGCCGTCGCGGACCTCGGCGAGCAGGTCGGCGCCGCCGGGCCGGGAGGGCGAGATCCGCTGGTAGGCGAGGCCGTGCGGTCCCCGGACCTCGTAGTGGTAGATCTCCTCCAGGACGGATTCGGCGCCGGGGAGGTGCTCGTCGTGCTTGTGCGGCGGGTAGGAGGACCAGTGGCCGCCGGGCGTGACGACCTCGACGGCGATGAGCCGGTCGCAGGCGAAGGCGTCGGCGGAGGCGAAGTTCCGCACCTCGCGGGCGCGGTCGCCGCTGCCCCGGGTCTCGACGGGAACCTCCGGCGCGGGACCGTAGCGGGCGGGGAGTCGTCGCCCGCACTTCGCTCCTGCCAAAGCGAAGCGGCCCCCCGCGCCGGAGGCGATCTGGGTGTGGGCGTCGCGCGGTACGTAGGCGAAGTCGGTCACTCCGTCGAACACGCCTACCCGGCCACGGAGTTCGAAGATCTCGCCTTCGACGCGCACGCTACAGGCACCGGCCAGCGGAAGCACGGTCCATTCGAAATCCCCGCTCTCGAAGGAGTGGGTCTCCCCCGGCCCGAGGGTGAGGACGCGGAGCGCGGCGTACGTCCATCCGGCCCGCTCCGGGTCGACGTCGACCGCGTACGGCCCCCGGGCGGCGGTCCCGGCGGGGAGGTGGAGGGACGGGGGACGGGGTGCGGGGCGCTCGGGGCCGGGGACGGGGCTCATGGCGGACATCCCTACCCCCTTTCCGGGATCGTTCCCGTGCCCGTGGCGAGCGCTTCGGCGATCTCCGCCGGGTCCGGCATGGCGGAGGAGCAGGCGAGCCGGCCCGCGACGATCGCGCCGGCGGCGTTGGCGTGGCGCAGGGTCCGTTCGAGGTCCCAGCCGGCGAGGAGGCCGTGGACGAGCGCCCCGCCGAACGCGTCGCCCGCGCCCAGGCCGTTGACGACCTCCACCGGCAGGGGCGGCGCCTCGGCGCGGGTGCCGTCGGCGGCGAGCGCGAGGACGCCCTTCGGGCCCTGTTTGACGACGGCGAGCCGGACGGTGCCGCCGTCGGAGGCGAGCAGGGCGCGGGCGGCGGCGTCCGGGTCGCGCTCCCCCGTCGCGACCTCGCACTCGTCGAGGTTGCCGACGGCGACGGTGGCGTGGCGCAGGGCCTCCGCGTAGTACGGGCGGGCCTCGGCCGGGTCCGTCCAGAACATCGGCCGCCAGTCCAGGTCGAGGACGGTGGCCTCCCCCGCGCCGGACCTGGCCCGCAGCGCCTCCAGGGTGGCGGTGCGGCTCGGCTCGGCGCACAGGCCGGTGCCGGTGGCCCAGAAGACCCGGGCGGCGCGGATCGCGTCGAGGTCCAGCTCGTGCGGGTGGATCTCCAGGTCGGGGGCCCCGGGCAGCCGGTAGAAGTAGAGCGGGAAGTCGTCGGGCGGGAAGACCGCGCAGAAGGTGAGGGGGGTGGGGAGGGCGGCGACCTCCGTCACCCAGCGGTCGTCCACGCCGAAGCCCGCGAGCTCCCGGTGCAGGTAGGCGCCGAAGGGGTCGGCGCCGGTGCGGGAGACGAGCGCGGTGCGGCGGCCGAGCCGGGCGGCGGCGACGGCCACGTTGGCCGGGGAGCCGCCGAGGAACTTGCCGAAGCTCTCGACCCGGTCGAGCCCGACGCCGGTCTGGAGCGGGTAGAGGTCCACGCCGAGGCGCCCCATGGTGATCAGGTCGTACGGCTCCGTCTCCACGCGCCGCCTTTCTCCCTCGGTACCGCCCCCGGATCCGGTTCCCTACCCGGAGGGTGTCGACGACATGTCCGGACATGCGGATCACCGGCGCGCTTGACGGTGCTCCCGGCCGGGTTCAGGGTGGCTGTCATGTCGAAGCCGTCCCCGCAGCCGTCGACCCCGTCGGCCCCCTCCAGGATCCGCGTCGGTTCCGCCCCGGACTCGTGGGGGGTGTGGTTCCCCGACGACCCCCGGCAGGTGCCCTGGCAGCGGTTCCTCGACGAGGTGGCGGGCGCGGGGTACGAGTGGATCGAGCTCGGTCCGTACGGCTATCTGCCCACCGATCCGGCGGTCCTCGCGGAGGAGACCGCCCGGCGCGGCCTGCGGGTCTCGGCGGGGACGGTCTTCACCGGCCTGCACCACGGCCCGGACGTCTGGGACCGGACCTGGGCGCACGTCGCCGAGAACGCGGCCCTGGCGCAGGCGATGGGGGCGGGCCACCTGGTCGTCATCCCGTCGTTCTGGCGGGACGACCGGACCGGCGAGGTCCTGGAGGATCCGGTCCTGACCGCCGGTCAGTGGCGGGACCTGACCCGCCTGACGGAGCGTCTGGGCCGGGAGGTGCGCGAGCGGTACGGTCTGCGGATCGTGGTCCATCCGCACGCCGACACGCACCTGGACGGCGAGGAGAGCGTGACGCGCTTCCTCGACGCCACCGACCCGGAGGCCGTCTCGCTCTGTCTGGACACCGGGCACTACGCGTACGCCGGCGGGGACAGCGTCGAGCTGATCGAGAGCTACGGGGAGCGGATCGGCTATCTGCACCTGAAGCAGGTCGACCCGGCGGTCCTGGCGGAGGTGGTCGCCGGGGGGACGCCGTTCGGCCCGGCGGTGGCGCGGGGCGTGATGTGCGAGCCGCCGTCCGGGGTGCCCGCCCTGGAGCCGGTGCTCGCCGCCGCCCGCGCCCTGGACGTGGACCTCTTCGCGATCGTCGAGCAGGACATGTACCCGTGCGACCCGGACGCCCCGTACCCGATCGCGCTGCGGACCCGGGGCTTCCTCCGCTCCTGCGGGGTGTGACCGGGCCCGTACCGCGCGCATACCGCTCCGGCCCGGGGTGGCGCACGCGGACACACCGGCGGCCCGATGCGTCACTTCCGTCACGTGTGTCCCTCCTTCGTCACGGTTCTCTCCGTTACGCGGGTTTCCCGTCACAGGCGCGTGACAGCCGCTCCCTTCCCGTCTGAGGGGGTCGTTGCAGGGGGCACAGGCTCAGTGATCGCCAACGCCCACCCGCAGCGCCCCCGAACGGCACCCCCGCCGCCGCTGCGCGGTGCGCAGGGAGGTACCAGGCATGACGGACAAGAAGCTCTGGTCGTACAAGGACATCGCGGCGCACATCCGGGTGCAGCCGGACACCGTCCGCTCCTACCGGAAGCACGGGCTGCTCCCGCCGCCCGACCACGTCGAGTCGGGCAAGCCCTTCTGGTACGCGGACACGATCCGCGCCTGGGTCGCGAGCCGCCCCGGCAATCGGGGCCGCCGCGACTGACCCCGTCCTCGTACGCGCCCGGCGCCGGGTCCCGGATCCCCTCCGGGACCCGGCGTCCTGTCTCCGTCGTGACGGGGTCAGCGGGCGGCGCTGTACTCCTTGTCCCTGCCGTCGATGGTCTCCTCCGAGGCGGCGGGGGCGGCCGGGGGCCGGGCCGGGGCGTCCGACTCGCCGACGCCGAAGCGGTCGTGGAAGCGGCGCAGCGGTCCCGGGGCCCACCAGGTGAGGCGGCCGGTCAGCTTCATCACGGAGGGGACGAGGAGGCTGCGGACCACCATCGCGTCCATGAGGACGGCGAGGGCGACTCCGAGGCCGAGCATCTTGGTGTTGGTGACGCGGGCGGTGCCGATGGCGACCATGACGACGGCGAGGATGACGGCGGCGGCGGTGATGAGGCCGCCGGTGCGGCTCAGGCCGAAGCGGACGGCGTGCTCGTGGTCGCCGGTGGCGTCGTACTCCTCCTTGATTCGGGAGAGCAGGAACACCCCGTAGTCCATGGAGAGTCCGAAGGCCACGCAGAACATGAGCACGGGCAGGGTGGTCTCGATGTCGCCGGTGGGGGTGAAGCCGAGGAACCCGGAGAGGTGTCCCTCCTGGAAGACCCACACGACGGCGCCGAACATGGCCGTGAGGCTCAGGGCGTTGAGGACGACGGCCTGGACCGGGACGAGGACGCTTCCGGTCAGCAGGAACACCAGGAGCAGGGTGACGAGGACGATGATCCCCGCCGCCAGGGGCAGCCGCTCGCCTATGGCGTCCTGGGAGTCGACCAGGACGGCGGCCGGTCCGGTGACGGAGGTGGCGAAGGGGGCCTCGGCGGCGCGCAGTTCGCCGACGACCCGCTGGGCCCCGGCGCCGACGGCCTCGCCGTCGGGCACGACGGTGAAGTAGGCGCGGGCGGGGGCGCCGCCCGCGGTGACCGGCCCGTCGGCCCGGCCTACGCCGTCGAGGGCCGCGATCCGCTCGCGGTAGGCCGCGTACTGGGCGGGGGTGGCCGGCCCCTCGGCGAGGACGGTGATCCCGCCGCCGGGGTCGCCGGGGAAGCCGTCCCGCAGCTCGTCCTGGACGACCCGGGAGGAGGCGGTGACGGGGAGCTGGCGGTCGTCCGCCGTACCGAACTTCACCCCCAGGAAGGGCAGTCCGAGGAGGACGAGTCCGGCGGTGGTGAGGACGGCGAAGACGGGTGCTTTGCGCATCACCGGGCCGGCGGCGCGCGCCCAGCCCGCGCCGGAGGCGTCCTTCCGGGGTTCCGGGCCGCGCCGGACCAGGCGCCGCACGTCGAGGGCGTCGACCCGGTGGCCGAGCAGCACGAGGGCCGCCGGGAGCAGGGTGAGGGCGGCGGTGGCGGCGAGCAGGACGACCGCGATCCCGGCGTACGCGAAGGAGCGCAGGAAGTACTGCGGGAAGACCAGCATCGCGGCGAGCGAGACGGCGACGGTCAGGGCGGAGAAGAGCACGGTCCGCCCGGCGGTGCGCAGGGTGGCGCGGACGGCGGTGTGCGTGTCGGCGCCGGCGGCGAGCTCCTCGCGGTAGCGGCGGACGACGAACAGGGCGTAGTCGACGGCGAGTCCGAGGCCGAGCGCGGTGGTCAGGTTCTGCGCGAAGACGGAGACGTCGGTGAACTCGGTGAGGCCGCGCAGGATCGCGTTGGTGCCGAGGACGGCGACGATGCCGACGCCGAGGGGCAGCAGGGCGGCGACGGCGCTGCCGAAGACCATGACGAGCAGGACGAGGGTGAGGGGCAGGGCGATGAGCTCGGCCCTCAGCAGGTCCTCCTCGATGAGCGTCTGCATCTCGTGGCGGACGGCGAGCTCGCCGCCCAGCGAGACCTCCACGGGGCCGTGGGCGCCCCGGTAGGCGGGGGCGATCCGGTCGAGGACGGCCGCCGCCTCCTTCTCCTCGCCGGTGATCCGGGCGGCGATCACGGCCTTGCGGCCGTCCTCGGAGCGGAGGGCGGGCGAGCCGGTGGACCAGTAGGAGCCGACGCCCTCGACGCCCGCTTCGGCGTCGAGCCGCCCGGCGAGGCGCCGGGCCTCGGCGGCGACGGCCGGGGCGTCGGTCCCGGCCGTGCCGGAGTCGACGAGGAGGAGCAGGTTCGGCCGGGAGCCCGGGAAGTGCCGCTCCAGGGCCTCGGAGGCGTACGTGGACTCGGCGGCCGGGTCCTCCCAGCCGCCGCTGCCCATGCGGTCCGCGACCCCGCCACCGGCCAGGACGGCGAGGGCGGTGAGCACGAGGGCCACGAGCAGGGTGATCCGGGGCCGCGCGGTCACGAACCGCGTCCAGCCTCCGATCCGGGACCCGGCAGCGACTCCCACCCCACCCCCGCCTGGGGCTTCTCCCCCGTCACCCACCCCGCCCGGTGCTGTTTTCTTGACTTCGGCCATGACGCGGTGTCCCCTTCACCTGACCCGTGCGCACACGCTTCCCGGCAGGACGCACGGGTCACCCCTTGCCATAGACTGGCAAACGCGAGCGATCACTCGTGTTTTCCAAGAATGCGAGCGACCTCTCGCGTTTGTCAAACGGGTCGAGAAGAGCTGGGGACAGTCATGTCCGGAGACACGTCCGAAGAACCGAAGCCGCGCCGCCGTCAGGCGCGGGGCGAGCGCCGCATCGCGGAGCTGCTCGAGGCCGCCGCGAACGTCTTCTGCGTGAACGGGTACACGGCGACCAGCACCAACGCGATCGCCCGTGAGGCCCGCGTCTCGCCCGGCACGCTCTACCAGTACTTCCCGAACAAGGAGGCCATCGCGATCGAGCTGGGCGGGCGCCTCCTGCACGACATGCGGGAGGCGCACGGCCAGGCGTTCACGGCGGAGAACCTCGCCCTGCCGCTGCCCGAACTGCTCGACGCCGTCGTGGACCCGCTGATCGAGTTCAACTGCGCCAACCCGGCCTTCCTCGCCCTGATGCACGGCTCCGACGTCCCCGGCCGGATCGCCGAGGAGCACGACGAGCTGCACGCGACCCTGCTCACCCGGGTGGAGGAGGTCATCGCCCACTACGCGCCCGCGCTGTCCGCCGCCGAGCGGAACCGGACCGCCGGGATGACCTTCGCCGCCTTCAAGGGGGGCCTGGACCTCGTCCTCGCCGCGCCCGAGGGCCCCGAGCGGGACGCCACGGTCACCGAGCTGAAGACCCTCCTCCTGCGCTACCTCTCCCCCCTGGTGGAGGAGTCGGCGGAGGACGCGGTCACCACGTCTCCGACCCGCTGACCGCGTCGGAGGACGGCTCCTTCCCCCCGGCCCGTCCCCGTCCCCGCAGTCTCGTCGCGAGCAGCGGGAAGACGAGCACCGAGACCATGCCGGCCCCGACGAGCGCCGCCGACTCGCCCGCCGTCAGCTCGCCGCCCTCCACGCCGATGGCGGTGATCGCGACGACGAGCGGCAGTGCGGTGGAGCCGTAGAGCACGAGCCCCCGCCGGTCCGCGCGGCCGAGGTCGCGCGGGGCGAGGGACCAGACGGGCCCGCCGCGCACGACCAGGAAGAGCAGCAGGAAGACCGGCAGCAGGAGCAGGTTCCGGCCGCCGCCGAGGAGCGCGGACAGGTCGAACTCGATCCCGGTGACGACGAAGAAGACCGGGACGAGGAAGCCGAACCCGACGCCCTCGACCTTCTCCAGGATCCGCGGACCGGACTCGGGCGCGGCCCCGGCCAGCACGAGCCGGGTGATCAGTCCGGCCGCGAAGGCGCCGAGCAGCACGTCGAGCCCGAGTGCCTGCGAGGCCCCCAGCATCAGGGCGAGCAGCAGGAAGACGAACCGGACCGCGAACTGGCCGCTGGTGTCCAGGGTCCTGGCGATGACCCGGGAGAACCACGGGGGGCGCGGGCGCAGCGCCCAGAGGACGGCCAGGGCCGTGAGCGCCGCGAAGACCGCGAGGAGCACCGTGGACCTGCCCGCGCCCCGCCCGCTGAGCAGCAGGGCCATCGCGATGACGGGCCCGAACTCGCCGACCGAGCCGAAGGCCATGACGACCGAACCGAACCGCCCGTGGAGCTCCCCCGCGTCCCGCAGCACCGGCAGGACGGTGCCGAGGGCCGTGCTCGTCAGGGCCACCCCGATGAAGACCCCCTTGGCGTAACCGCCGCCGAGCAGGACCCCGACGCCGAGCCCGAGGACGAGGGCGGCGACCCAGGCCCACACCGCGCGCCGGAGGGTGTCGCCGCGCACCTCGCCGAACTCGATCTCGTACCCCGCGAGGAAGATCAGCATGGTGAGGCCGAGCTGGGAGAGGCCGTCGACCAGGGCGTCCGTGTGGGCCCAGTCGAGGACGTCGGGGCCGACGAGGACGCCGAGCAGGATCTCGAAGACGACGAGCGGGACCGAGAGCCTGCGCCCCACGGCGTAGGCGAGCAGGGGCGCCAGGACGGCGATCGCCATGATGAGGATCAAGGAGTTCCCCGAAGGTGACATATCGGGTATCTACCATGGACTCCGGCTCGGATCCCTCACCCGGCGCGGCGCGGGCGCGACTGGAATTCATACCCCCTAGGGGTATAAGCTCGATCCCGTACGGACCCGAAACCCACGAGGAGAACGTCATGGCCGCAGAGACGCAGACCGAACTCACCACCGTGTACCAGGTCAAGGGCATGACCTGCGGGCACTGCGAGGGCGCCGTCTCCGGCGAGATCTCCGGACTCCCCGGCGTCACCTCCGTCACGGCCGTCGCCAAGACCGGCGAGGTCACCGTCGTCTCCGAGGCCCCCCTCGACCGCGAGGCCGTGCGCGCCGCCGTGGACGAGGCGGGTTACGAGCTGGTCTGACCGCCGGTCCGGCCACCGGGCCGCCCGCACCCCCGCAGGGCCGTACCGTCACCGGGTACGGCCCCGCTCCCGTTGGGGACCGCCGACGACGTCCGCGATCAAGGGGAATCCCGGCCGGGCCTCCGGCCACCACGTGGCCGCGCTGCCGCTCGCGGCGGCCTTTTCGTCCGTGTTCGCCGGGTCCGACGGCCCACGTCTCCGGCGGTTCACGCGAGTTGACCTACACGTGATGCACAGGACCTTCACACCGAGACCTAGATCACAGATATTGTGGGGTAACCATCTGGGCTGTTCGTGAGTCTAAGTGGGCGATGCCGAGAACGTCTTGGGGGACGTTCATGGGATGTCTTGGGGGACGTCCCAGGCAAGCGTTGGCCGGGGCACGTGCACCGGGGAGCTTTGAGCGGCCCTCCCGTACGCGTACCCCGGCATACCGCGTCGCGCCCGTTCCGCGCAGCCACCGGCTGGCGCCGGCAGACGCCCGGCCCGGATCCCGTGGGGGGAATCCGCACCGGGATATGGGAAGCGCCCCGCTCGCCGACCCGTGGGGGGATCGGCGGCGGGGCGCTTCTCGCTTTCGCCCTGAGGGACTCAGCGGGCCTCGACCGGGACGAAGTCGCGCAGGACCTCGCCCGTGTAGATCTGGCGCGGGCGGCCGATGCGGGAACCCGGCTCCTTGATCATCTCGTGCCACTGGGCGATCCAGCCGGGAAGGCGGCCGAGCGCGAAGAGCACGGTGAACATCTCGGTCGGGAAGCCCATCGCGCGGTAGATCAGACCCGTGTAGAAGTCCACGTTCGGATAGAGGTTGCGCGAGACGAAGTAGTCGTCGGAGAGCGCGTGCTCCTCCAGCTTGAGCGCGATGTCCAGGAGCTCGTCGGACTTGCCGAGCGCCGAGAGGACGTCGTGCGCCGCCGCCTTGATGATCTTGGCGCGCGGGTCGAAGGACTTGTACACCCGGTGGCCGAAGCCCATCAGGCGGACGCCGTCCTCCTTGTTCTTCACCTTGCGGATGAAGGAGTCGACGTCGCCGCCGTTGGCCTTGATGCCCTCCAGCATCTCCAGGACCGACTGGTTGGCGCCGCCGTGCAGCGGGCCCCAGAGGGCCGAGATGCCGGCGGAGATCGAGGCGAACATGTTCGCCTGCGAGGAGCCGACCAGGCGCACGGTGGAGGTCGAGCAGTTCTGCTCGTGGTCCGCGTGCAGGATGAGCAGCTTGTCGAGCGCCGAGACGACGACCGGGTCGAGCTCGTACTCCTGCGCCGGGACCGAGAAGGTCATGCGCAGGAAGTTCTCGACGTACCCGAGGTCGTTGCGCGGGTAGACGAACGGGTGGCCGATCGACTTCTTGTACGCGTACGCCGCGATCGTCGGCAGCTTGGCGAGCAGCCGGATCGTGGAGAGGTGGCGCTGCTCCTCGTCGAACGGGTTGTGGCTGTCCTGGTAGAAGGTGGACAGCGCGGAGACCACCGAGGACAGCATCGCCATCGGGTGGGCGTCCCGCGGGAAGCCGCGGAAGAAGTTCTTGACGTCCTCGTGGACCAGCGTGTGCTGCGTGATCTCGTTCTTGAAGGTCGCCAGCTCGTCGACCTTGGGCAGCTCGCCGTTGATCAGCAGGTACGCCACCTCGAGGAAGGTGGAGCGCTCCGCCAGCTGCTCGATGGGGTAGCCGCGGTACCGCAGAATGCCCTGCTCACCGTCGAGGTAGGTGATCGCGGATTTGTAGGCGGCGGTGTTGCCGTATCCGCTGTCCAGGGTGACCAGACCGGTCTGGGCTCGGAGTTTCCCGATGTCGAAGCCCTTGTCACCGACGGTGCTCTCGACCACCGGGTAGGTGTATTCACCGTCCGCGTACCGCAGTACTACAGAGTTGTCGCTCACGTCATCCCTCACCGACGTAGTGCCTCTTCTTCGAGGTGCCCTGACTGTCTCTACCATCCCCCATTTGGCTCAGGAGAGTGCACTCGGGGTCGACCATTGGGCCAATTGGAGGCACTGAGTGCCGCCAACCTTCATATCCTGCCCCCTTCGCCCCGGTTCCGGTACCCCTCCGTGATCTTTCACACGAGGGCGGGCCCTGTGAGCCGGTGGGCGAGTGCGGTAAAGCGCCGGCCGGCCGAGACCGTACGGACCGCCTGGGCGATGGCACGGCGGGAGCCGACCAGGACGACCAGCTTCCGGGCCCGGGTGACGGCCGTGTAGAGCAGGTTCCGCTGGAGCATCATCCAGGCGCTCGTGGTCACCGGGATCACCACCGCCGGATACTCGCTGCCCTGCGAGCGGTGGATGGTGACCGCGTACGCGTGGACGAGTTCGTCCAGCTCGTCGAAGTCGTACGGCACCTCCTCGTCCTCGTCCGTCCGCACGGTCAGGCGCTGCTCGACGGGGTCGAGGGCGGTGACGACGCCGACGGTGCCGTTGAAGACGCCGTTGGCCCCTTTGTCGTAGTTGTTCCGGATCTGGGTCACCTTGTCACCGACCCGGAAGACCCGCCCGCCGAACCGCTTCTCCGGAAGGTCGGGACGGGCCGGGGTGATGGCCTGCTGGAGCAGTCCGTTGAGCGCGCCCGCGCCCGCCGGGCCCCGGTGCATCGGGGCCAGGACCTGCACGTCCCGGCGCGGATCGAGGCCGAACTTGGCCGGAATCCGATGGGCCGCGACCTCCACGGCGACCCGGGCCGCGTCCTCGGTCTCCTCCTCCGCGAAGAGGAAGAAGTCCGGCAGGCCCTCGGTGCGCGGGGGCGTGCCGGCGTTGATCCGGTGCGCGTTGACGACCACGCCGGACTGCTGGGCCTGCCGGAAGATGCGGGTCAGCCGGACCGCCGGGACGGGGCTGCCCGGGGCGAGCAGGTCGCCGAGGACCTCGCCCGCGCCGACCGAGGGGAGCTGGTCCACGTCCCCCACGAGCAGCAGGTGGGCGCCCGGGGCCACCGCCTTCACCAGCTTGTTCGCCAGGAGCAGGTCCAGCATGGAGGCCTCGTCGACGACGACCAGGTCCGCGTCCAGGGGCCGGTCCCGGTCGTAGGCGGCGTCCCCGCCGGGCTTGAGCTCCAGGAGCCGGTGGACGGTGGACGCCTCGGCGCCGGTCAGCTCCGCGAGCCGCTTGGCGGCCCGGCCGGTGGGGGCGGCGAGCACCACCTTGGCCTTCTTGGCGCGGGCCAGCTCCACGATGGAGCGCACCGTGAACGACTTGCCGCAGCCGGGGCCGCCGGTGAGGACCGCGACCTTGCGGGTGAGGGCGAGCCGCACGGCCTCCTCCTGCTCGGGCGCGAGCGAGGCCCCGGTGCGGGTGGCGAGCCAGGCCAGGGCCTTGTCCCAGGGCACGTCCCGGAAGGCCGGCATGCGGTCCTCCTCGGCCCGCAGCAGCCGCCGGAGCTGTCCGGCGAGGGACAGCTCGGCCCGGTGGAACGGGATCAGGTACACGGCGGTGACGGGTGTCCCCTCCGGCCCCGGCACGCTCTCCCGCACGACCCCCTCGGGGTCCTCGGCCAGCTCGCCCAGGCACTCGATGACGAGCCCGGTGTCGACCTGGAGGAGCTTCACCGAGTCCGCGATCAGCCGCTCCTCGGGCAGGAAGCAGTGCCCCTGGTCGCCGGACTGCGACAGGGCGTACTGGAGGCCGGCCTTCACCCGGTCGGGGCTGTCGTGCGGGATGCCGACGGCCTGCGCGATCCGGTCGGCGGTGAGGAAGCCGATGCCCCACACGTCGGCGGCGAGCCGGTACGGCCGGTTCCTCACGACGGAGATGGAGGCGTCCCCGTACTGCTTGTAGATCCGCACCGCGACGGAGGTGGAGACGCCGACCTCCTGGAGGAAGACCATCACCTCCTTGATCGCCTTCTGCTCCTCCCAGGCGGCGGTGATGTTCCTGGTCCGCTTGGGCCCGAGCCCCGGGACCTCGATCAGCCGCTCCGGGGCCTCTTCGAGGATGTCGAGGGTGTCGAGCCCGAAGTGCCGCGTGATGCGGTCGGCGAAGACGGGTCCGATGCCCTTGACCAGTCCGGAGCCGAGGTAGCGGCGGATGCCCTGGATGGTGGCGGGCAGGACCGTCTGGTAGTTCTCGACGGTGAACTGCTTGCCGTACTGGGGATGGGACCCCCAGCGGCCCTCCATCCGCAGCGACTCCCCCGGCTGGGCGCCGAGCAGCGCACCGACGACCGTGAGCAGGTCACCGGCCCCCCGCCCGGTGTCGACCCGGGCGACGGTGTAGCCCGTCTCCTCGTTGGCGTAGGTGATCCGCTCCAGGACGCCGGTGACCTCGGAGAGACCCGGACGGCTCGGCTCGGCCACGTCACCACCCCTTCGCGACACGGGTCACGTCTGCTCGGAGAGACGGCATCCGTCCCGAGCCCCTTTCGGCCACTGCCGGCCCGCGACCCTCGTTGGACATGTGCCGACCGTAGCGAAGGGGTCGGACAGTGAGGATGCCCCTGGGGTCGTTCGGGGGCCCGACTCCGGGTCTGAGTGACGTTTCGTGCCGGTCTGTCGGCCCTGCTCACACAGGGCGAGGATCGAGCGGGACCGGGTGCCGACGATGGCCCGTGCGGCCGGTGACGCCGTTCACGGCGATGCGGACGGTCCTGCGCGTCATGGAGGATTCCTCTCCTGGTGCCTCGCGCGTGGTTGCCTCGGTGGTCCGTGTTCGGCTGTGTCCCGTGCGGGGGGGAAAGCGCTTTCTGCGGACAGGAGGGCTAGCCTGCCGACAATGCCCCCACAAGGCCCCGGAGGTACGCACGCGATGACCGTCACCCTGGCCGACGTGGCCGCCCGCGCCCGGGTCTCCCCCGCCACCGTCTCCCGTGTCCTCAACGGCAACTATCCGGTGGCCGAGTCCACCCGCGAGCGGGTGCTGCGGGCCGTGGCCGATCTCGACTACGTCCTCAACGGGCCCGCCAGCTCTCTCGCCGCCGCCGCGTCCGACCTGGTCGGCGTGCTGGTCAACGACATCGCGGATCCCTTCTTCGGGATCCTGGCGAGCGCGGCGCAGACCGCGATCGGCTCGGGCGCGTCCGGGCGCGGCGGGGGCGAGAAGCTCGCCGTCGTCTGCAACACCGGCGGCTCCCCCGAGCGCGAGCTGACCTACCTCACGCTGCTCCAGCAGCAGCGGGCCGCCGCCGTGATCCTCATGGGCGGCTCCCTGGAGGACCCGCGGCGCCTGGCGGCGACGGCCGCCAAGCTGTCCAGGCTGGCGGCCGCGGGGACCCGGGTCGTGCTGTGCGGGCGCCCGCCGGTGGAGGGGGACGCGCACACGGCGGCCCTCGTCTTCGACCACCGGACCGGCGCGCGCCGCCTCACCGAGCACCTGCTCGGCCTCGGCCACCGGCGCATCGGGTACGTGGCGGGGCCGGCCGGCCGGACGACGGCCCGGCACCGCCTGGAGGGGCACCGGGAGGCGCTCGCGGCGGCGGGCGTCGCGGAGGGGCCCACGGTCCACGGCCCGTACGAGCGGGCCGCCGGTCACGCCGCGGCGGCCGAGCTCCTCGCCCGCGACCCCGGCCTGACCGCGGTCGTCGCCTGCAACGACACGGTGGCCCTCGGCGTCCGCGCGGCCCTCGGGGAGCGCGGTCTGGACGTCCCCGGCGACGTGTCCGTGGCGGGCTTCGACGACCTGCCGTCCGCCCTGGACGCGGTCCCGGCCCTGACGACCGTCCGCCTCCCGCTGCACGAGGCGGGGGCCCGGGCCGGCCGCCTGGCGACGGCCTCGGAGGATCCCCCGCCGGGCGGCCTCGCGACGGTCCAGGCGGAGCTGGTGGTACGGGGGTCGACGGGGCGGCCCCGGAGGTGAACGGAGCGGGGGCCGACCCTCCGGCCGGCCCCCGCTCCGTTCCCGTCCCGCGTCAGATCGCCGCGCGGTAGAAGTACGTCCTCCGGTACGCGATCTTGCCGTCCCGGACCAGGTACGTGTCGGCGAAGCCCTCGTCCAGGGCCGTGCCGTCGCGGCTCGCGCCCCGGAAGCGGCCCCAGCAGGCCGCCGCCGCGAGCCCGCCGGTGACCTGGTCGACCTCGTGGGCGCCCGAGGCGATGATCCGCTCGTGCTCGTAGAAGTGGCGGATCCGGTCCAGGCCCTCCAGGGCCGGGTAGCCGGGGCGCTCGTAGACCGCGTCGTCGGCGAAGACCTCGCCGAGGTCGTCCCACGAGCGGGAGTCGACCACCTGGAACAGCCGGGCCACCAGCGAGTCGGCGGTCACCGGGGGGTGTGTGCGTGCCGTCATGACCGTGCTCCTTCGTTGCGTGTCGTCGTCGGAAGGGCGGTGCGGGTGCGCGCCGGGAGGGTGGTTCGGCGCGCACCGGTGGGGCGTGTGCGATCGTCGGGAAGGGGTGGTTCAGTACGCGTCCGCCCTGGCCTTGTCGAAGGCCGTCGCCAGGCGGGAGACGCCCTCCCGCCGCTGTTCCTCGTCGAGGGTCGCGAAGGAGAGCCGCAGCAGCCGGGAGCCGTCCCGCTCGATGCAGAACGGCGCTCCGGGCACGAGCGCGAGTCCCTGGGCCAGGGCGTGTTCGTACAGCAGGTCCGAGGTGACCCGGGGATCGTCGACGGAGCACCAGAAGAACAGGCCGCCGCGCGGGTCGTCGAAGGCGAGCCACGGCAGCCGCTCGCGCAGCAGCGCCGCCGTCGCCCGCGCCTTGCCCCCGTACAGGGTGCGCAGGCGGGCGAGGTGGGCGGGCAGGAACGCCGGGTCGCCGAGGAGCTCGGCGAGGACGTACTGGCCGAAGGTGTTCGTCTGGAGGTCGCTGCTCTGCTTGGCCGCCACCAGTTCGCCGATCAGGCCCGCCGGGGCGGTGAGCCCGGCCACCCGGAACCCCGGGCAGAGCGTCTTCGACAGGCTCATCAGCCGGATCACCCGGTCGCCGTGCACGTCCGTGGACGGCAGCCGCTCCCCGTCGAACGCCAGGTCGCCGTACGGGTCGTCCTCGACGATCAGGAAGCCGTACCGGTCGGCCAGGCCCGCCAGTTCCCGGCGGCGCCCGGTGGTGAGCACGCCGCCGGTGGGGTTGTGGAAGTGCGGGACGACGTAGACCAGTTTGGGCCGGGCGCCCGCGGCGAGCCGCTCCCCCAGGACGTCGGTCCGCATGCCGTCGCGGTCCGTGGGGAGCGGCAGGAGCCGGGCCCCGGCGCCCCGGAAGGACTGGACGGCGCCCAGGTAGCTGGGGTCGTCCAGGGCCACCAGGTCGCCCTCGTCGAGGAGGGTCCGGGCCACCAGGTCCAGGCCCTGCTGGCTGCCGCCGGTGACCATCGCCCGCTCCGGACCGACCGCCGCGCCCGTCTCGCCCGCGCGCCGGGCCACCGCCTCGCGCATCGGCGCGGTGCCGGCCGTCGGGGCGTACTGGAGGGCGGAGGTGGCCGACCGGGAGAGGACCCGGTCCGTCACCTCGGCGAGCCGGGCCACGGGGAAGCTGTCGGGGGCCGGGATGCCCCCGGCCATCGACAGGACGCCCGGCGCGTTCGCGGCCGACAGGATGCGGTCGATGGCGTCGGAGCGGCCCCAGGAGGTGCGCCGGGCGAGGAGCCCGGAGAAGTCCCCCGCCGTCGCGGCCCCGCCGCCGTCTCCCGTCATGACGTCACCGCCGTCTTCTCCGTCGCCTCCGGCTCCGCGCCGATCTGCGGCGGGAAGTCCTTCAGCCGCCAGACCGGGGAGAGCAGCACCACGAGGACCGCCGAGAGGAAGGCCCCGGCGGTCACGAACAGGGTCTCGCGCAGGCCGATCAGGTCGCCCAGCCAGCCGCCGACGAGCGCGCCGAGCGGGAGCATCCCCCAGGACACGAAGCGGTAGCCGGCGTTCATCCGGCCGAGCAGCTCGTCGGGGGTGATCGACTGGCGCAGGCTGATGATGTGGATGTTGGCCATCGTGCCGCCCGCGCCGATCAGCGCGAACGCGGCCACGAACAGGACCAGGGTGAGGATCCCGTCGTTCGCCGGGGCCAGCGGGATGATCACGGGGGCGGCGCAGCACAGCACGAGCGCCGCCAGGATCGCGGGGCCGAGCCCCATCGCCCGCTTCAGGCTCCGGGCCACCAGGGAGCCGCCGAGCGAGCCGACCGCGCCGGTGCCGAGCAGCAGGCCGATCGTTCCCGGGGAGAGGTCCAGGCGCCGGGCCGCGTACAGCACGAAGACGGTCTGGAGCGACATCCAGCAGAAGTTGTAGAGCCCGGACTGGAGGGCGCAGGCCCGCAGGTGGGCGCTGTCCCGGATGATCCGGACGCCGTCGCCGACGCTCTTCCACAGGCTCGTGCGGTGCTCGGGCACGAGCGGCGGCGGCTCGGGCCGGCGGACCGCGAGCAGCGTGACCACCGAGACCAGGTACGAGGCGCCGTTGATGAGCAGGGCGTAAGGCGCCGTGACCCAGCCGATGAGCAGGCCGGCGAGGCCGGGGCCGCCGATCTGCGCGAGGGAACTGGTGCCCTGGAGCTTGCTGTTGCCCTCCACCAGGTGTTCCTTGCCGATGAGGGTCGGCAGGTACGACTGGTAGGCGACGTCGAAGACGACGGTGAGCGCCCCGATGAGGAGCGCCGCCACGTACACGAACTCGATGCGCAGCAGGTCCGCCACGGCGAGCAGGGGGACCGCCGTGACGAGCAGCGCGCGTCCCACGTTCGCCGCGATCATCAGCGGGCGGCGGCGGACGCGGTCGACCCAGACCCCGACGAGCAGGGTGACGAGCAGGAACGGGGCGTAGGAGGCGGCGTTCACCAGACCGACCTGGGAGGAGGACGCGTCCAGGGTGAGCACGGCGGTCAGGGGCAGTGCCAGGGTGGTGACCTGGGCGCCGATCTGGGAGATGCCCTCGCCCGTCCAGAACTTCATGAACTCGGCGTCGCGCCACAGCGCTCCGCGCTCACCGCCCCCGGCGGCGGCGGGTGCGCCGTCGCCGGGGGCCGCCGGGCCGGCCGGCCCGGTGGGGCCGGCCGGTTCCGTCGAGCCGTTCGAGCTGTTGGAGCCGTTCACGTCATTCGAACCGTTCGAGCCGTTCACGTCGTTCACGTCGCTCGGGCCGTGCGAGTCGGTCGACCCGGTCACGCTTCCCCCTCGCCGGAGGCCGGGTCGGCCACGTGGAAGGCGCAGCCGATCTGGGCGCCGCGCAGCATGCTGACGATGCCGACGGCCGGGTCGGTGACGCCCCGGGCCAGGGTGCCGGCGTACTTCCCGTCGACCATGAGGGTGCCGTAGGCGACGGCCATGTCCTCGGTGGTGACGCCGTCCTCGGAGAGGAACCGCTCGGTGGTCGGGAGCAGGCGCCGCTGGAGGACGAAGGGCCCGCCGACGGCCTGGTGGAGCTTCTCCACCCACTCCTTCTGGTCGGTGGTCCAGCCGGGGGTGACGCCGACGCCGCCGTAGAGCAGCGTCGGCTTGAGGACCAGGAGGTCCTTGTTGGCGACGGCGTACGGCAGGAGGTCGATCTTCTCGCCCTCGAAGGTGACCTTCTCGTCGCGCACGAAGCGGGTCCAGGGCAGGATCCGGTCGACGAGGTCGCGCTCCTCCTCGGTGAGGGCGGCCCGGTTGCGCTCGTCGCTGAGCATGGCGAGGCTGCCCTTGTTGCCGTACAGCTCGCAGTCGAGCGAGGCGAACAGCTCGACCCGCCCGGCCTCGGCGGCGTCCAGGAGCGGGTTGACGAGGTCGTACGTGCGCGGCTCGTCCGGCATCTCGCCGGGCAGGAACAGGCGGTAGACGACGTCGACGCGCCGCCCGTCGTACACGACCCCGCCGTCCTCGTAGGTGAAGTCCCCGAGATGGCAGACGACCGGGTCGAAGCCGAGGTCCTTGAAGGCGGGGACGACGAACTCCATCCAGCACCTGGACTTCTCGAAGCCGTCGGGCCAGTCGGTGATGGCGAGCAGCGGGCGCTCGATCCCGGCGAGGGAGGGGGCCTGGCGGCGCAGTACGTCGGTGATGCGGGCCAGCGGGTCGGGGTAGACCAGGTCCTCGGTGGCGGCGAAGGCCGCGAACTGCTCGTCCTTGATCAGGGCGCGGGCGAACTCGCCCATCTGCCAGCCGCCGAGCGAGGTGCCGGTGTTCAGCTCCATGAGGCGGAAGCCGCCGGTCTCGCGGTAGAGGTCGGCGCGGGACAGCGGCGGGATCTCCTCGACGGCGCCGCGCAGGACCAGGTCGGCCTGGGTGTCGCTCATGCCGACGGCCTTGGCGAAGGCGCGCAGGTCGCCGCCGAAGAGGCGCTCGGGGACGGACTTGAGGAGTTCGAAGAGGCCGTTGAGGTCGTGTTCGAGGCCGGTGACGTCCTCGGCGCTGAGGAAGACGGGGCGGTTGAGGCCCTCGCCGCCGCCGGCGCCGTAGCGGAACCACTCGACGCCCCGGACGCCGGAGACCGTCATGCGGGCCGCGGTGCGCTCGTGGTCGAAGAAGCGGCGGGTGACGGCGTTCTCGACGCGGGCGCCGAGCTTGTGGGTGCTCGCGCCGGTCACCTCGGTGCGGGAGAGGCCCTCGGCCCGGTCCAGGGCGCGGCGGGTCTCGACCGGGTTCTCGCCGACGGCGATGAGGGCGGCCGAGCGGGGGGTGAGGCCGCGCGGCGGGAGCTGGAGCTCGTCGCCGGGCTCGACCAGGGCCACGGCCTCGACCAGGCCGTCGACCTCGGAGGGGTCGGGCAGGACGACCCGGTCGATGGTGCCGTCGTACGAGGGGTAGAGGAAGCGGATCTCGCCGCTGAGCGCGCGGGTCGGGGTGAGGTCGGGGACGCGCTCGAAGGCGATCTCGGCGGCGGCGACGGCCAGGTCGATGCCGGTGGCGAGCCGGTGGACGTGCGGGATGAGGTCGCCGCCCAGGCGTCCGTTCAGCTCGATCAGGCGCGGTCCGTCGGCGCTGACGCGCAGCTCGGTGTGGGTGACGCCGTAGTCGACGCCGACGGCCCGGTGGGAGTCCTCGACCAGCTTCACGACCGCCTCGGCCCACGGCTCGTCCCGCCAGCCGGTGACCAGGTGGCCGACCTCCTCGAAGTACGGCTGGGGGCCGAGGCGCTTGCGGGCGACGCAGACGGGGGTGACGACGCCGTCCACGACGGTGCTGTCGACGCTCAGCTCGGGGCCCTCGACGTACTCCTCGACGAGGACGGTGTCGGCGGTGCCGGCGCCCTGGAGGCGGCTGCCGGAGGCGAGCCGGTAGGCCTGGCGCAGGCCGTCGGCGTCGCGGGCCACCATGACGCCGAAACTGCCGCCGAGGGTGCGGGGCTTGACGACGACGGGGAAGCCGATGGCCTCGGCGGCGGCGACGGCCTCGTCCTCGCTCGCGACCGGGGCGTGGCGGACGGCCGCCATGCCGGCGGCCTCCAGGGCCTGGCGGGTGGCGTACTTGTCGCGGCAGACCTTGGCGGCGGCCGGGTCCATGGCCCGCAGGCCGAGGCGGGCGGCCACCGAGGAGACGGCGGCGAGCGACCACTCGTCCCAGGTGACGATCGCGGCCTCGGCGACCTCGCCGCGCAGGTCGGCGACGGAGGGGAACAGCTTGTGCGCGTCCGTCGTGTCGGCGATCCGGTGGGTGTCGACGTACTTCGCCTGCCAGCTGGGCGCCTCGGGGGCGATCAGGGTGACCTCGTACCGCGCGGCGAGGGAGGCGAGCGCGTACTCCCGGTACTGGCGGATGCGGCTGCCGACCAGGATGACGCGCGGGCGTTCGGTGGTCATGACGGACACGGTGTGTGTTCCTTTCCGATGCGGTGCGGGGTGTGGCAGGCGGTGCGGGTGGTGCGGTCCGGCCCGGGGCTCGGGGTGTTCGGGCCGGTTACGTGTCCAGGGGCGTGCAGGTGAGCCGGAAGCCGTGCGCGGAGGTCTCGATGGCGTCCTCCACGGCGGCGGTGGACGGGCCGCGGAAGCGGAAGCGGGTGCCGACGTGCTCGTATCCGCTGATCGGGGGGACGCGTTGGCCGACGGGCACGTGCAGCACCGCGTACGGCATGCGCTCCTCGGCCGGCGGTGCGGTCCAGTCGGCGCGCTCGACGAGGCAGGGCGCGGGGACGGGCAGCGGGAGGAGCAGGTAGCCGCCGACCTCGCCGGTCTTCAGGGTCGGCAGGACCGGCACCCGGCCGAGCTGGATGTCGGCCGCCGCGGCCATCAGGTCGGCGTCGTGGACGTCCCGCCAGGTGAAGGGGATCTCGCCGCCGCCGACCCGGGCCCCGCACTCCAGGAAGACCAGGGCGGGCCCGCCGTCCGCGTCCCGGGTGACGAACGCCTCCAGGTGGAAGACCCACGGCCGGCCCCCGCCGAGGGCGGCCCCGACGGCGGCGGCGAACGGCTCCACGGCGGCGAGCAGCACCGGGTCGTCCTCCTCGACCGAGCCCAGCCAGTTGCCCTGGGTGAAGTCGGCGCAGGTGCCGCCCACGTAGCGGGAGGCGGTCCAGCTGCCGAGCCGGTCGCCCTCCCACAGGCCGTCGATGTGCAGGATCGGGGCGTCGACGTACGTCTGGGCGAGGAACGGCTCGGCCGCGAGGTCGGCGGCCAGCTCCGGGTGCGCGTCCAGGTCGGCCCCGGAGTCGAGCCGGACCACTCCCCTGCTGGCGGTGCCCCGGTGGGGCTTGCAGACCAGCGGCCAGCCGTGCGCGTCCCCGAACTCCCGTACGGCGCCGGGGTCGGGGACGTGGGCGAGCGGCGGCACCGGGATGCCGGCGGCGGCCACCGTCGTGCACATCAGGAGCTTGTCGCGGAAGACCGCCAGCTCCTCCGGGGTCTGCCCGGCGATCCCGAACTCCTCGCGGACCAGGGCCGCCGTGTCGAGGTCGCCCTCGTTGAGGGCGAGCAGCGCCTCCGGGGGGCCGTACCGCTCGACGAGCCCGGCGAGGGCCGCGCGTACGGCGGGCAGGTCGTCGGTGAGGCCGACGGTGACGACGGCCTCGGCGTCCCCGGGGACGGAGGTCCGGCCGAGTTCGGTGCTGATGTACGTGACCCGGTGGGTGCCGTGGTCGACGTAGTCGGCGTAGAGCGCGTGGGTGTCCCGCCAGCGGTGCAGGACCGTCACGTGCGGGCGGGGCCTGGTCATGCGGTCGTCCCCTCCGCGTCCGCCGGGGCGTCGGTCAGCCAGGACAGGGCCGCGGCCACCATCGAGCGGACGCCGACGAGGAGCGCGGGCCCGGACTGGGGGGCGAAGGTGGGGGCGTGGTTCTGCGGGATGTCCTCGTCGAGGCGGCCGGCGGCGAACGCGGCCGTGAACACCTCGGGGTCGAGGCCGCCCCAGAACCAGTACACGGACGGCACTTGCGCCGCCGTCGCCAGGATGCCGAAGTCCTCGCTGGCCGTGGTCGGGCCCATCGTCATCACGGCCCCGTCGCCGAAGGCCTTCCGGTGCGCGTCGGCGACCCGCTCGGCGGCGGCCGTGTCGTTGACCGTCATCGGCAGGTGGTAGACGGAGGTGATCTCCGGCTCGGCGGTCGCGCCGGCCGCGTCGGACTCCGCCCTGGCCAGGCGCTCGATGGCGGCGAGGACCTTGTCGCGGACGGGGGCCGAGCTGGTGCGGACGTTGATGCCGAGTTCGGCCGTGTCCGGGATGACCGCGGCCGTGGTGCCCGCGTGGAGCTTGCCGACGGTGACCACCACCGGCTCCTGGGCGGGGGTCTCGCGGGACACGATGGTCTGGAGCCGCAGGACCAGGGAGGCGGCCATGAGGACCGGGTCCACGGCCGACTCCGGCTTGGAGCCGTGGCCGCCGCGCCCGAAGAGCTTCACCGTGATGGAGTCCGTGGCGCCCATGACGGTGCCGGGGCAGGTGGCGATGAGGCCGACGGGGCCGGGGCCGACGTGCTGGCCGAGGATGACGTCCGGCTTCGGGAAGCGCTCGAACAGGCCGTCGTCGACCATCGAGCGGGCGCCGTAGCCGCTCTCCTCACCGGGCTGGAAGACGGCCACGACCGTGCCCTTCCAGTGGTCCGTGCGGGAGGAGAGCAGCGCGCACGCCCCGAGCAGGGCGGCGACGTGCAGGTCGTGGCCGCAGGCGTGCATCACCGGGACCTCGGTGCCGGAGTCGTCGGTGGCGGTCACGGTGCTCGCGTACGGCAGGCCGGTGGCCTCCTTGACCGGCAGGGCGTCCATGTCGGCGCGGAGCATGACCGCGGGGCCCTCGCCGTTGCGCAGGACGGCGACCACGCCGGTGCGGCCCACGCCGGTGGTGACCTCCCAGCCGCCCTGGGCCGCGAGCCGCTCCGCGACGAGGGCCGCCGTCCGCTTCTCCTGGAAGGCGAGCTCGGGGTGGGCGTGCAGGTCCTGGTAGTCGGCCTCCAGGGCGGGGAACAGCGGTTCCAGCGCGTCGAGCACTGCGGTCAGGGAGTCCATGGCGTCCTCACTCGGAGACGGGGGTGTCGGGAAGGGGGTGCTCGCGCACGCCCCAGGAGGCGAGCAGCGCCGCCGCGCAGGTGATCGCGGGCCACCACGGCACCCAGCCGCCGTGGCCGGTGGAGCGCAGCCACTCGGCGAGGGCCGGGAAGGTGCCGCCGAAGAGGCTGATCGCGAGGGCGGCGGGCAGGCCGACGGCGACCGCCCGGACGGCGGGCGGGAAGAGCTGCCCCGCGAAGACGTTGCTGACGGCGAGGGGCAGGGCGAGCAGGAACAGCAGCACCACCGTGACGACCGGGACGGGCACGCGGCCCGCGACCATGCCGGCGAGGAGCGGTACGGAGCCGAGCGCGAGCCCGGTGAAGCCGGTGCGCAGGACGGGCAGGGCCCCGAACCGGTCGGCCGCCTTCCCGGCGGCGAGCATGCCGGCGAGGAGGGCCACCATGCCGAGGAGCAGGGCCCCGGAGGCCTCCTCCTTGGTGGCGGCGCCCGCGTCGGCGGCGTACGCCGGGAAGTCGACCGTGAGGAAGTAGAAGACGGTGGTGGCGCCGGAGGTGATGGCGAACACGACGGAGAGCGGCCCGAGGTGGGCCCGCAGGACGGGCCAGGGGCTCGCGGCGGGCGCGCGCTTCCGTTCGCGGGCGTCCTCGGTGAAGACCTCGCTCTCGGCCGCGCCGCGCCGGATCCACAGGGCCGTCAGGCCGAGCAGGGCGCCGAAGACGAAGGCGAGGCGCCAGGCGCCGTCCTCGACGCCCGTCTCCCCGAACACGCCGAGCAGGACGCCGAGCACGATGAACGACAGGGCGCTGCCGAGGACCACGCCGCCGTAGGAGACGGCGCTGTAGAAGTACCGGCTGCGGCCGGGGGCCGTCTCGGTGACGTACGCGGCGGCGCTCGGGTTCTCGGCCCCGACGGACAGGCCCTGCACGAGCCGGGCGGCGACCACGAGGAGCGGGGCCGCGAGGCCGATCGACGCGTGGCCGGGAATCACCGCCAGGAGCAGCGAACCGGCCGCGATCAGACCGACGGTGAGGGTGAGCCCGAAGCGGCGCCCCCGGGTGTCGGTGAGCCGTCCGATGACGACGCTGCCGAGGGGGCGCACGAGGAAGCCGAGCGCGAAGCCGAGGTAGGCGGCGATCAGCCGGGCGGTCGGCGAGGAGCCGGGGAACAGCTGCTCGGCGAAGTACGGCGCGAGGACGCCGTAGATCGTCCAGTCGTACGCCTCCACGACGGACCCGACGCTGGCGGCGAGCAGCTCGCGCCGGGGCTTGCGGGCGGGGGCGGTACCGGGTGCGGGGGCGGTGCCTTCGGCCGGCGGTGCCGGGACCGTCGTCCCGGCCGGAGGCACCGCCCCCGTGCCTATCTCCGAGGTGCTCATTCGGCCACCCCGTACACCCGTACGCCGTCCCCGTCGCCGTGTCCGGCCGGGTGCGGGACCGCGTGCAGGCGGGCGCCGACGGCCGGGAGGTCCGTCAGGCCGGTCAGGCCGGTGAGGAGCGGGAGGCCGGCCTCGGCGAGGGCCTTGGCGGCGGGGCCGTCGCGCTCGACTCCGTCGGTGGCGACCAGGGCGGCGCCGCGCTCGGCGAGGAGCGCGACGGCGTCCGGGGTGAGGAAGGGGCCGTCCGGGCGGCCGGTGTGGACGACGACGGCGTGTCCGGCCGGCTCGAAGGGGGCGAGCGCGAGCCGGTCGGCGACCGGTTCGGCGGTGCCCGCGAGCCGGACCAGGGCGACGGGCAGGTCGACCAGGCCCTCGATGCCCTCCGACGCCCCGGCGGGCCGGTCGAGGCGGGTGCCGGGCCCGGTCAGGTCGACCGTGCGGCGCACCGGGACGCCCTCTTCCGTCCCCGTGTTACGCGAGCCCTTGTGCGGCTCCCGGATCAGCTCCTTGCGGCTGATGGTCGTACCGCCGACCATGAGCAGCCCCAGGTGGCGCACGAGGAGTTCGCCCAGGGCGGCGTCGTCGATGTCGTCCCCGGGGACGTCGAGGCGGAAGCCCTCGGTCCGCAGGGAGCCGCCGTTGCTGAAGACCACCTCGGCGTCGAAGTCGACCCGCCACTGCCCGGCACCGGTTGCCGTCGTCATGTGCTTCGTTCCTTCACGTTCGTCGCGTTGTTCGCGGGGTGCCCCGCTCCCGGGAGCGGGCCCTCGGACGCGCCCTCAGGCGCAGTCGATGAGGGCCTTCTCCAGGGCGCCGACCACCTCGTGGATCTCTTCCTCCGTGATGGTGAGGGGCGGAAGGAGCCGGAGCACGGCGCCGTGCCGACCGCCGCTCTCCAGGAGCAGTCCGTGTTCCAGGCAGGCCTTCTTGACGCGGCGGGCGCGGTCGCCGTCGGCGGGCCGGGCGCCCAGGGCGTCGGCCTCGCCGTCCGGGTCGACGAGCTCGACGCCCCACATCAGGCCCCTGCCGCGGATGTCGCCGATCTCCGGACGGGTCAGGGCGAGGCGCCGCAGCAGGCCGCCGAGCAACTCTCCCTTGACGGCGGCCTTCTCCACGAGTCCTTCTTCGGCCAAGACCTCCAGGGCGGCGGCGCCCGCCACCAGGGCGATCTGGTTGCCGCGGAAGGTGCCCGCGTGGGCGCCGGGCCGCCAGGCGTCGTACGTGTCGCGGTAGAGCAGCAGGGCGAGCGGGAAGCCGCCGCCGACCGCCTTGGAGACGAGGACGGCGTCGGGTTCGATGCCGGACTCCTCGAAGGCCCACATGGTGCCGGTGCGGCCCCAGCCGGCCTGGATCTCGTCGAGGACGAGCGGGATGTCGAGGCGGGCGGTGATCTCGCGCAGTCCGCGCAGCCACTCGGGGGGCGCGGCGATCACGCCGCCCTCGCCCTGCACGGCCTCCACGAAGACGGCGGCGGGCTTGGTGATGCCGCTCTCGGGGTCGGTGAGCAGCCGCTCGATGTAGGTGAGGCCGACCCGGACGCCCTGGTCGCCGCCGAGGCCGAAGGGGCAGCGGTAGTCGTAGGGGTACGGCAGGTGGTGCACGTCCGGCATGAGCGAGGGCACGGCCTCCTTGGCGCCCAGGTTGCCGGTGAGGGCCAGCGAGCCGGCCGTCATGCCGTGGTAGGCGCCGTGGAAGGAGAGGACCGTGCGGCGGCCGGTGGCGGTCTTGAAGAGCTTGATCGCGGCCTCGGTGGCGTCCGCCCCGGCGGGCCCGCAGAACTGGGTGCGGAAGGTGTCCGCCATCGTGCCGGGCAGGTGCGCGTAGAGCGCCGACAGGAAGGCGTACTTGGCGGGGGTGGTCAGGTCGAGGGCCTGCTGCACCTGGCCGGATTCCAGGTACGCGCGGACGCGGCGCAGGACCTCGGGGTGGTTGTGGCCGAGGGCGAGGGTGCCGGCGGCGGCCAGGCAGTCGATGTACTCGGTGCCGTGGCCGTCGCGGACGCGGGCGCCCTGGCCGTCCTGGAGGACCTGGCCGAAAGCGGTCGCGTAGGTGCGTGCGCCGGATTCGCGGGCCGCGACGTACGCGTAGATCTCGTCCGGTGTGGGGGCGGTGTCCGATACGGGGGCGGTGTCCCGTGTGGGGACGGCGTCCGGTGCGGGGGCGGTCGTGGGGGTGGTCACGTCATCACTTCCCAGGGGATGTACGGGCGTCCGCGACCATGACCTGGCCGAGGGCGATGCCCCCGTCGTTGGTCGGGACCTGTCGGTGGACGTAGGTGTCGAAACCGTCGGCGGTCAGCCCGGTCAGACAGTTGAGCAGCAGGAACTCGTTGAGGAACACGCCGCCGGAGAGGACGACCTGCCGCACACCGGTCTCCTCGCGGAAGGCCCGGCAGCGGTCGCGGACCATCTCCACGACGGCGGTGTGGAAGCGGCGGCTGATCCGGTCGGCGGGCAGACCGACCGCGAGGTCGGCGGCCATGGCCCGGATCACGGGCCGGGGGTCGACCTCGACGGGACCGTCCGCGTCGGGCGTGCGGGCGTCGAAGCGGTACGCGGCCTCCGGGGCGGGGTCGCGGGCGAGCAGGCCCTCCAGTTCGATCGGGCCCTGGGCCTCGTACTCGGCGCGGGAGCAGACCCCGGCGAGCGCGGCGGCGCCGTCGAAGAGGCGGCCCATGCTGGAGGTGGCCGGGGAGTTGATGCCCCGGGCGGCCATGGTGGCGTACACGTGCCGCTGCTGCTCGCCGAGTTCGGCGAGGGCGGGGAAGGCGGCGACGGCCTTCTCCCGGTCGCCGTCGAAGGCGTCGAGGGCGAGGGCGTAGCCGGTGCGGACGGGTTCGCGGACGGCCTGGTCGCCGCCGATGAGGGGCAGCCGGCGGAGGTGCCCGACGCGCCGGTATGCGGCGTAGTCGCCGAGGAGGAACTCGCCGCCCCAGACGGTGCCGTCCTCGCCGTAGCCGAAGCCGTCGAAGATCACGCCGAGGGTGGTGCCGGTGACGTGGTTCTCGGCCATGCAGGAGGCCATGTGGGCGTGGTGGTGCTGCACCTCGACGACGGTCCGCCCGGCGCCGGCCCCTTCTCCGTCCTCGTCGAGCGCCGCCCGGGTGGAGCGGAACTGCGGGTGCAGGTCGTGCGCGGTCAGGCGCGGTTCCAGGGCGTAGAGCCGGGCGAGGTGGCGGGCGGTGCGCCGGTGGGAGGCGAAGGTCTCGTCGTTCTTGAGGTCGCCGATGTGCTGGCTGAGGAAGACCTTGCTGCCGTGCGACAGGGCGACCGTCGTCTTCAGCTCGGCGCCGAGGGCGACGGCGGGCGCCACCTCGCGGCCCACGTCCACGGGGTACGGGGCGTAGCCGCGGGCCCGGCGGACGAACTGGAGCAGGGGCGCGTCGAGTTCGTCGTGGACGGAGAGGCGGACGACGGAGTCGTCGACGCGGATCTCGATGTCGCGGTCGTGGTAGAGGATGACGTCCGCGATCTCGAAGAGCTGTTCCAGGGCCTCTTCGTTGCGGTACGCGATGGGGTAGCCGGAGATGTTGCCGCTGGTCATCACCAGGGCTTCCAGGCCGGGTTCGTCCAGGAGCAGGTGGTGGTGGGGCGCCGACGGCAGCATGATCCCGAGGTTGGGGTTGCGGGGCGCGACCGACTCGGGCAGGGCGTCGGGCTGCTTGCGGGCGAGCAGGATGGGGCGGGCCGGGGAGCGCAGGACGTCGATCTCGTCCTCGGAGAGGACGGCGAGGCGCTGGGCGGTGGCCAGGTCGCGGACCATCACCGCGAACGGCTTGGAGTCGCGGCGCTTGCGGCGGCGCAGCAGGGCCACGGCCTCCGGCTGGGTGGCGTCCACGGCGAGGTGGAAGCCGCCGACGCTCTTGACGGCGACGATCCCGCCGTCGGCGAGGACCTGGGCGGCGCCGCGCAGGGCGGTGTCGCCCTCGGTGGTGCGGCCCTCCCGGTCGGTGAGGAGGAGCCGGGGCCCGCAGTCGGGGCAGGCGTTGGGCTGGGCGTGGTAGCGCCGGTCGAGCGGGTCCTCGTACTCGGCCTTGCAGGCCGCGCACATGGTGAAGGACGCCATGGTGGTGGCCGGCCGGTCGTAGGGCAGGTCCTGGATGATGGAGTAGCGCGGCCCGCAGTTGGTGCAGTTGATGAACGGGTAGCGGTGGCGCCGGTCGTTCGGGTCCCGCAGTTCGCCCTGGCAGTCGCCGCAGACGTGGGTGTCGGCGGGGAGCAGGGCGGTGCGGGTGCCGGTGTGCTCGCTGTGGACGATGGTGAAGGGGCCCGCGGGCACGCTGCCCGCGGGGAGCCCCCGGGTCACCACGACACCGTCGACGCGGGCGAGTTCGGGCGCGCGGTCCGTGAGACCGGCGGCGAACTCGGCCAGGGCGGCGTCCGGTCCGGACGCCTCCACGAGGACCCCTTCGGGGTCGTTGCGGACCCAGCCGGAGAGGCCCAGTTCGCGGGCCAGCTTGTAGACGAACGGCCGGTAGCCGACGCCCTGCACCACCCCGGTGACCCGCAGCCGCCACCCTTCGGTGCCGGGCGGGGAGGTGGCGGTTTCCGGTGGAGACGTCACGGTGCTCATGGTGATCCCCCTCGTTTCCTGGGTCGGGTCCTCAGCAGAGCCGGGGCAGTTCGGCCCCGAGGAGTTCTTCCAGCTGCGTCTCCCGGCCGTCGGCGTCCCGCAGCAGCACCAGGGCCTCGGGGTCCTCGGAGATCTCGCCGACGGTCACGGCGTGCTCGCCGTAGGGGAGGGAGCGCAGCGCCGCCAGGACGTCCGCCTCGGCGGCGGGGTCGACGAAGACGGCGAGGCAGCCCTCGTTGGCGCAGTGCAGCGGGTTGATGCCGAGCATGTCGGCCGCCATGGCGGTCTCGTGCTGGATCGGCAGGCTGGGGGTGTCGACCCGGATCGTGCGGCCGAGCTTCCCGGCGTACTCGTGGAGGACGGCGGTCAGTCCGCCGCGGGTGACGTCGCGCATGGAGCGGACGGCTCCGGCCGGCACCCGGTCGAGGACCCCGTCGATCAGGTTGTTCAGCGGGGCGCAGTCGCTGTCCACGCGCTGCTCGAAGCCGAGGCCCTCGCGGATGGAGAGCAGGTGGACGGTGTGGTTGCCGATGGGGCCGCTCAGGATGACCTTGTCGCCGGGGCGCACGTCGGTCATGGAGAGCGGCTCGCGCTCGAAGACGCCGACGCCCGCGGTGTTGAGGTAGAGCTGGTCGGCCTCGCCCTTGCGGACCACCTTGGTGTCGCCGCCGACGATCTGCACGCCGGCCTCGCGGGCCGTCTCGCGGATCGACACGAGGACCTGCTTGAGGCGCTCGATCGGCAGGCCCGTCTCCAGGATCATGCCGAGGGTGAGGTACTTGGGGCGGGATCCGGCGACGGCGAGGTCGTTGACCGTGCCGCAGACGGCGATCTTGCCGATGTCGCCGTTGCCGAAGAACGGCGGGTCGACGACGAAGGAGTCCGTCGTCATGGCGATGCGCCCGGTCTCGACCGGGAGGATCGCGCTGTCCTCCATGATGCCGATGTAGACGTCGCCGAGGGTCTCGGCGATCAGCTGGACCAGTTCCTGGCTCAGCTTCGCCCCGGTGCCGTGGTCGAGCAGGATCTCGTCGCTGCTGCCGGCCGTGCTCGCGGTCATGGCTGCTCCTGGGTCGGGGAGGGTCGCGGTCACGGGGTCTTGATGTTCTTGCGGGGCAGCGTGCCCTCGGCGTCGAGGACGCTGATGACCTCGGCGGAGTCGGAGACGGTGGCGCAGTAGCCGTCCAGCCACTCCAGGGCGCGGTCCTTGTCCTCCTGGCGGGCGGAGACGACGCAGTCGGAGGGGACCCAGATGTTGTAGCCGCGGAAGAAGGCGTCGGCGGCGGTGGTCTGGACGCAGATCTGGGTCTGCATGCCGGTGATGAGGACGGTGTCGACGCCGAGGGCCTGGAGGCGCTCGTGCAGGTCCGTCTCGTAGAAGCCGGAGTCCTTGCTCTTCTCCATGACGACGTCCTCGGGGGCGAGGAACTCCTCCAGGACCTCGGCGCCGCGGGTGCCGCGCTGGACCGGGAGGTGCCCGTCGTAGCGCTCGGCGTTCGGGTCGTCGGGGTCGTTGACGAGCTGGAGGTGGAAGACGTGGTGGCCGCGGCGGCGGATCTCGTCGAGGAAGCCGGTGAAGTGCGGAGTGGCGGCGGCGACGGCCGCGACGCGCTCGGGGTTCTTCTCCACGAGCTCGTACTGGAGGTCGTTGGTGAGGACGGCGATCTTGGACATGGGTGTGCCCTTCGGTGTGGCCGTGCGGGTGTGGGAGCCGGGCGCGCGCAGGGTCGCGCCGGCGGGAGGACGCTCCGGGACGTGCGGCGGCGCGCCGGGGCCGGGTGCGGGCACGGCGGGGCCGTCCCGCGGGGCGCGGGCGGGTCCGGGAGGGGAGACGTACGCGCCGGGGGCGTCCTGAGGGACGCGGCGGTACGGGAAGGGGTGGTGCGGGAGGAACGGTGGTGCGGGAGGAACGGTGGTGCGGGAGGAACGGTGGTGCGGGGAGCGCGGGGTCAGCCCACGAGGGCGGCGCTCTCCTGCTGCGGCTCGTGCAGCCAGGTGCCGGTGGCCTCGAAGTGGGCCAGGACGTCGGCGATCCGCGCGTAGAGGTAGTGGCCGGTGACGGCCTCGCGCCCGTCGAGGCGGGCGTAGTCGGGCAGTCGCCCGTACTCGCGGAAGCCGAGCCGCTCCCAGAGGCCGACGGGGCCGTCGCTGCGGACTTCGAGGGTGATGACCTCACAGCCCATGTCGCGCGCCTTGTGCAGGGCCTCGGACCAGCCCTCCAGGAGGAACTGGCCCCGCCGGTCGGGGGCGATGACGCAGCGGCGCATGTCGACGATGTGGCGGCGGGCCGGCAGCGGGGCCCGGGCGAGGGTCACCATGCCGACGATCCGGTCGTCCTCCTCGTCGCGGACCGCGAGGACGTCGATCGCGCCCTTGCGCAGGTCGGCGTCGAAGGCCCGCATCAGCGCCAGGCCCTTCTCCGGGCCGACGGGCTCGTAGAAGCCGAGGGTCTGCTCCTTGACCGCGACGGCGTCCATCAGCTCGATCATCTCGCGCATGTCCTTCTCGGACAGTTCGCGCGGCCATTCGTATCGCATGGGTCTTCCCGTGGGTTTGCCGGACGGTGGGCAGCCCGCAGGGACACCGGACACCGCCGCCCGCGCCGCCCGGCGCCGCGGCGGGCGGCGTGGGGCGGGGGTGTGGGTACGCGGTGTCCGGTGTCGCCAGGGGGGGGTGTTCGGGTGCCGGACGGGTCCGCGGGCGCTCCGGGGCGTGGCCGCTCCCGGAACGCCGGACCCGGAACGTCAGACCGCGGCGACCCGGGCCTGCAGGTTGGTCTGCACCGCGGCGCCGGGCGAGACCTGCGTCAGCTGCGACGGGTCGGACCCGAGGCCCAGGACCGTGGCGGCGTAGACCTCGACGAAGTAGGACACGAAGAGGGAGTTGATCTTCGTGAGGTGCTCGACGAAGCGCTCCTCGTCCTCCTCGGTCTTGATCACGCGCATGATCATGTTCCAGACCATGTCGACGTGGTCGTCGTCCTCGTCGAGCGCGAGGTGCGCGCGGGCGCCCTTGGTGTTGTTGGCGCCGACGTGCTGCTCCATGATGTCGAGCCAGTCGGGCTGGGTCTTGCCCGCGATGTACTCGAGGTAGAAACCGCTGATCATCGAGGCGAGGGGGCCCTCGGTGGCGAGCGTGTAGTAGAAGTAGCCGTTGAGCAGTTCGGTGGCGAAGGTGGGACGGATCGCGTAGATCTCCTCGTCCGTCATGCCCACCTTGTGCAGGTCGCCGGCGAACATGCGGTCGTGGCGGCCCTCCTCGGCGCCGTACAGGCCCCACTCCTTGGAGAGCTGCGGGTCGCGGGTGGCCCAGTAGTTGGCGACCAGCGGGTCCACGGCGCGCTTGAGACCGATCCGGATCATGGTCTCCACGTTGTGACGCTTGTAGAGGTCCATGTCGAACTTGTTCGCGTCGAGCATGCCCTCCGCGCCCTTGCTCTTCTCGTAGAAGTCACGCTCGAACTTCAGGAGGAGCTCGTCCACGCGCTTGCGGAACTCGGGGCGCTGGAGGCTGGAGTACGTGTTGTACGACTTGCTACGAGGCATGGTCATCCCCACCCGAGGTCGTTGATCACTTTGCTCTGGCCGGAACCGGCGAGGAATGCGCGCTCTTCCTGTGCACCGGTTCCCTGGACGAGAAGGAAGGACAGAGCCGCGGAAGCCGTGATGGCGAGAAGGTTTCTCGCTGCACGTGCCATGGAAAACCCCTACCTTTCGGACGAGCGTTGAGGTCGTCAGCGCTTCGCTCATCCTCCGGCGGAAAGCCGTTTCTAGACCAGTCCCCTCTGGGATCATGTTGCCCCTGGCGGAAACATGACAGGGGGACACATTGGACGGAAACGGAATAAGCGGTGCGATTGACCCGCCACCGCTCCGAGAATCGGCGGACCGTTTGTACCGGTACGTCTCGGAATCGCCCAGGTGCACCGTCGAAACCGCGGCGGAGGCCCTGGGCATGGACCGGCGGGAGGCCGGGGAAGCCGTACGGGACCTGCGCGAACTGGGACTCCTGGGGGACGGCGGCGGTACGGACGGCGCCGGCGGTACGGGTGGCACGGACGGCACGGGTGATACGGGCGGCACCGGGTCGGATCCCCTGGTTCCGCATCCCGTGCACTTCGCCCGCGTGAAGGTCCTCAACCCGCTCCAGCGGGAGGTGAACCGCACCCAGGCGCTCGTCGACGAGCTCCGGAGCAGCCTGGACGAGCTGGAACTGACCACTCCGCACTCCCGGCACGCCCACTGCTCGCTGGAGGTCGTCCACGAGCTGTCCGACGTGCGCCGGCTGATCACCGGCTTCGCCGACGAGTGCTGCGACGAGGCGCTCTCCTCGCAGCCCGGCGGCGCCCGGGTGGAGGAGGTGCTCGCCGACAGCATGGACCGCACGACCAGACTGCTCGGCCGCGGGGTCAGGATGCGGACGCTCTACCAGCACACCGCCCGCTTCAGCCCCGCGACCCTCTCGTACGTCGACCGGGTGACCCCCCTCGGCGCCCAGGTGCGTACGCTCGCGGGCGGGTTTCCGCGCTGCATCATGTTCGACCGGAAGGTCGGCATCCTGCCGCTCCCGGACGACTCGAAAGGAGCCGTGATCGTACGGGATCCGCAGGTCGTCGCTTTCGTGGCGGAGGCCTTCGACCGGGTCTGGACCATCGCCTCCGATCTCTCTCCCGAGGAGCGCAGGTCCGACCGGGTGGCGGCCACGTCCGAGATTCAGCACGCCATCATCTCGCTTCTCACCCAGGGGGAATCCGACAAACGAATAGCCCAGGTCGTGGGAATATCCCTGCGGAATTGCCAGCGGCACATCTCCCACATCATGAAAAGCATCGGCGCCCGTAACCGGCTGCACGCCGGCTATCTGCTGAGCAAGGAGCCGTTCGGCGGCCATTAGGAGGCGGCCCTCGGGAAAGGGGTCATCCCCTGGACGGGCTGCCGCTGGGCAGCGGGTCCGGGGGAGCCGCCTCCCGTTCCGCGGACTCCACCGTCCGCGGCGCGGGGGGCGGCGATCCCCGCCACAGCGACGTCAGCGCCACGCCGCCGACGAGCAGCGCCGCCGCGCACCAGCGCAGCCCGCTCACCCCTTCGCCCAGGAACAGCGCCGCCGACGACATCCCGAAGACCGGGACGAGGAGCGAGAACGGCGCCACGGAGGAGGCCGGGTAGCGGCGCAGGAGCCAGCCCCACGCGCCGAAGCCGAAGATGGTGGTGATCCAGGCGACGTAGACGATGACGCCGAGACCGGCCCAGTCGAGGTCGCGCAGCGCGGCGAGGTCCCGCTCGGGCCCCTCCACGAGGAGCGAGAGGGCGAGCAGCGGCAGGACCGGCACGGTGCTGACCCAGACCATGAAGTTGAGCGCGTCGGGCGGGGAGGCCTTGCGGGTCAGGACGTTGGAGACGCCCCAGCAGACCGCCGCGCCGATCACCAGGAGGAAGCCGATCAGGGGGCCCGAGGTGCCTTCGTCGACCGCCGCGACCGCGATGCCCCCGAGGGCGATCGCCATGCCGGCCAGTTTGACGCGGCCCGGCCGCTCGCCGAGGGCGACGAAGGCGAACAGGGCCGTGAAGACCGCCTGGACCTGGAGGACCAGCGAGGAGAGTCCGGCCGGGGCCCCCAGGTCCATGCCGATGAAGAGCAGGCTGAACTTGGCCACGCCCAGGACGAGGCCGACGCCCACGATCCACTTCCAGGCCACCTTGGGGCGTCCGACGAGGAAGACGGCGGGCAGGGCGGCGGCGAGGAACCGGAGGGCCGAGAAGAGCAGCGGCGGGAAGTGGCCGAGGCCGATCTCGATGACGACGAAGTTGACTCCCCAGACAGCGGCGACCAGCGCTGCCAGGGCGATGTGTGCGGGGCGCATCCTCCGAGGATCCTCTCGGTGACCGTGTAGCACCAGCACGGATCGCTACATGATTGGATGTAGCGGCGCTTCATTCCGTACGTCCCGCCCCCGCTTCCCCGCTCCTCCGAAGTCTTCGAGGTGGTCACCGTGCTGGACATCGGCCGGCTCCGGGCCCTGCACGCCGTCTCCGTCCACAAGACGGTGGGCGCCGCGGCCGAGGCCCTCGGCTACACCCCGTCCGCGGTCTCCCAGCAGATCACCAAGCTGGAGCGGGAGACCGGCACCACCCTGCTCGAACGGCAGGGCCGGGGCATCCGGCTCACCGACGAGGCCCACCAGCTGGCCGCCACGACGAGCCGGCTCCTCGCCCTGATGGAGGAGGCGGAGGTGCGTCTGGAGGAGCGGCGCGGCAAGCCCTCCGGGCGGCTCACGATCGGCTGCTTCCCGAGCGCGGCGCGCGGCCTGATGCCCCGGGCGCTCGCGGAGCTGACCCGGCGCCACCCCGACCTGGACGTCCGGCTCTCGGAGGTGGACACGCACCTGTCGATCGACCTGGTGGCGCGGGGCGTGATCGACCTGGCCGTGGCGCACGACTGGGACATCGCGCCGCTGCCGGCCCCGCCGGGGGTCGACCAGGCGGTCGTCGGCGCCGACCTGTGCGACATCCTCGTCCCCCGGGACCATCCGCTGGCGGCGCGGGACTCGGTGCGCCGGGAGGACCTGGCGGGCGAGCGGTGGATCTCGCAGCCGCCGGGGTCGGTCTGCCACGACTGGCTCGTACGGACGCTGCGGGCGACGGGGTACGAGCCGCTGATCGTCCATCAGGCGGGCGAGAACCACACGCAGGTGGCGCTCGTGGCGGCCGGCCTGGGCATCGCCCTGGTCCCCCGCCTGGGGCGCGGGGCGCTGCCGCCGGAGGTGGCGCCGATCCGCCTCGACCCGATGCCGAAGCGCCTGCTGCACACGATGTGGCGCACGGGCGCGGCCCGCCGCCCGGCGATCCGCGAGACGGTCCGCACCCTCCAGGAACTCTGGCCGGCCATAGCGTCCGCGGTCTGACGGACCGGCACCCCACGGCGGACTCGCCACCGTCCGGGCCCGCCTCCACCCCGGCCCCACCCCACCCCACCGCCCGCACCCCGCCCCGCCGACCGGGTCACGGGCGGCCCGCCGTCGGGCGATTTCCGCGCGAATCCTTGACCTGGCAGTTATTTTCCGGCTATCCGTGTCCCCTTGGAAGTTTCCTTCACCCCGCACGGCCGGAAGGAGCACCAGTGCACCACCGCGCCCCCGCACCCTCCACCGCCACCGCCACCGCTCCCCTCTCCTCCCCCTCCCGCCGCACCCTCCTCGCGGTGACCGCCGCCGCCGCGGCCGCCGCCGTCACCGGGACGGGCGCCCCCGCCCAGGCCGCGCCCGAGCGGCACGACGACCGGCGGCTCCGGCGGATCGTCGACCGCATGTCGCTGGAGGAGAAGGTCGGCCAGCTCTTCGTGATGCGGGTGTACGGGCACTCCGCGACCGCCCCGGACCAGGCCGACGTCGACGCCAACCTCGCCGAGATCGGGGTCCGCACGGCCGCCGAGCTGGTCGAGCGCTACCACGTCGGCGGGATCATCTACTTCTCCTGGGCCCACAACACCCGCGACCCGCGCCAGATCGCCGACCTCTCCAACGGCATCCAGCGGGCCGCCCTCGCCCGGTCCAACCCCGTTCCGGTGCTCATCTCCACCGACCAGGAGCACGGCATCGTCTGCCGGGTGGGCGAGCCCGCCACCCTGCTGCCCGGCGCGATGGCCCTCGGCGCCGGCGGCTCGCACGCCGACGCCCGCCGGGCCGCCCGGATCGCGGGCACCGAACTCGCCGCGCTCGGCATCCGCCAGAACTACGCCCCGGTCGCCGACGTCAACGTCAACCCCGCCAACCCGGTCATCGGCGTCCGCTCCTTCGGCTCCGACCCGCACGCGGTCGCCGGCCTCGTCGCCGCCCAGGTCCAGGGTTATCAGCGGGCCGGGGTGGCGGCCACCTCCAAGCACTTCCCGGGCCACGGCGACACCGCCGTGGACAGCCACTACGGCCTGCCGACCATCACCCACACCCGGGAGCAGTGGGAGGAGCTGGACGCCCCGCCGTTCCGCGCCGCGATCGCCGCCGGGATCGACTCGATCATGACCGCGCACATCGTGGTCCCCGCCCTCGACCCCAGCGAGGACCCGGCGACCCTCTCCCGGCCCATCCTCACCGGCATCCTGCGCGAACGGCTCGGCTACGACGGCGTGGTGGTCACCGACGCGCTCGGCATGGAGGGCGTGCGCACCAAGTACGGCGACGAGCGCGTCCCGGTCCTCGCCCTCGAGGCCGGGGTGGACCAGCTGCTCAACCCGCCGAGGCTCGACGTCGCCCGGGACGCGGTCCTGAAGGCCGTTCGCGACGGCGAACTGACGGAGGCCCGGCTCGACGAATCGATTCTGCGCATCCTGCGCCTGAAGGCGAAGCTGGGTCTCTTCGAGCGGGCGTACGCGTCCCGGGCGGACGTCGACCGGACGGTCGGCACGGAGGCCCACCTCGCGGGGGCCGACCGGATCGCCGAGCGGACCACGACCCTGCTCCGCAACGAGGGCGGGTTCCTGCCCCTGCGCCCCTCCCGCCACCGCTCGGTCCTGGTCGTCGGCGCCGACCCGGCCTCGCCGTCCGGCACCACCGGGCCGCCCACCACCACCCTGGCGACGGCCCTGCGGGAGCTGGGGTTCACCGCGACGGCCCTCCCCACCGGGACCGCCCCGACCGCCGCGCGCATCGAGGAGGCGGTGGCCGCCGCGGCCGGGAAGGACGTGGTGGTCGTCGGCACGTACAACGTCACCGCGACCAGCACCCAGCGGACCCTGGTGGCGCGGCTCGCGGCGACCGGAGTGCCCGTCGTGACGGTCGCGATCCGCAACCCGTACGACGTCGCGCACCTGACGGGCCAGCGGGCGACCCTCGCCGCGTACTCCTGGACCGACGTCGAACTCCGGGCCGCCGTCCGGGTCCTGGCCGGGCGGGCGGAACCCCGGGGCCGGCTCCCGGTGCCGGTGCAGAGCGCCGACGACCCGGACCGGGTGCTGTACCCGGTCGGGTACGGCCTCTCGTACCGCTGACGGACGGGAAGGGGGCGCGCCCGCCCGGACGCGCCCCCCTCACTCCGTCGGTCGGGAACTACGGCCGCAGGCCGTGCTCCCGCGTCGCCTCCTCGTCGACCGCCCCGTCGAGGCGGGCGTCGAAGCGGGCCAGCGGCTGCGCCGCCCGCTCGGCCGGGGCGGGGACGCCGGCCCAGGCGAGGATGCGGGCGGTGGCCTTCTTGCGCTCGGCCTCGACCAGGCCCTCCACGTTCGCGCCGTGGTTGGCGCCCGGGGCCACGTACACGTAGCTGTCGCGCGCGCCCTTGCCCGGGCGGAACTTCTCGGAGCCCCACGGGTCGTTGCCGCCGTAGACGAACAGCATGCGGTTCGCGTTGTTGCGGACCCAGGAGTCCACGTCCTTCATGGCCCGCGGGTCGAACTTCATCGGGATCTCGCGCGGCACGAAGTTGCGGGCGGGCTGGTAGCCGTAGCGGCTGAGGCCCTTGAGGTGCGGCTGCTTGATGAAGGGCGAGCCGAGCTGGGTCGCCGCCTGGTAGTAGTACGGCGTGTACGGCTCCAGGCCCTGGTCGGTGTAGGCGGCCCAGCCGGAGTAGGCGTCGATCGTGTCGTACACCTCGTCGTCGGTCGCCGTCTTCGCGACCGGGATCTCGTCGCAGACGTCCTGGCCGTAGTACTGCCAGAAGCCCCACACGAAGTCGAGGACGACGGCCTCGAAGGCCTTGTCGAGCGTGCCGACGGTGTTGAAGGTGGCGCCCTCGGCCTCGGCCCACGCCTTGTACTTGGCCTCCAGGGGTCCGCGCCGCAGGAGGGCCTCGCGCTGGAGGCCGTTCAGGCGGTCGCGGCACTCCTCGGTGCCGACGGTGGCGAAGAAGCGGTCGTAGGCCGAGTCCTCGTCGTTCACCACGTCGTTCGGGGCGACGTAGGCGACGACGCCGTCCATGTCGCGCGGGTAGAAGCGCTCGTAGTAGGTGGCGGTCATGCCGCCCTTGGAGGCGCCGGTGGAGAGCCACTTCTTGCCGTAGATCTTCTTCAGGGCGGCGAAGATCCGGTGCTGGTCGCTGGCGGCCTGCCAGATGTTCAGCTTCGACCAGTCGGCCGGCTGGGGCCGGGACGGGGTGAAGAAGCGGTACTCCATGGAGATCTGGTTGCCGTCGACGATCCGGGTCGGCTCGGCCCGGCTCGGCGTGGTGCTCAGTCCGTAGCCGCTGGTGCGGAAGACGGTGGGGCGGTCCGTGTCCTTGTGGAGGACCGAGATCCGCTGCTGGAACGTGCCCTTCCACGGGCGCGCGTGGTCGATCGGCTGTTCGTAGTTCAGGACGAAGAAGCGGTAGCCGGCGTACGGCTTCTCCTCGATCAGGCTCATTCCCGGGATCGCCAGGATGCGGTCCTTGATGTCCTCGGCGGCGGCCTGGTCGGCGGCCCCGCCCGTGGTCTTGCCCTGCGAGTCGACGACGGACGCGCTGTCGGTGTCCGTGTCCGCGGCGGTGGCCACGCCGGTGGAGCCCACGGTGCCTATGAGCACCGAGAGCGACAGCAGCAGCCTGAGCGACGTGCGCATGCACCCTCCCCATGATTCACAACGGTGTCGCGAACCTAGCGGGGGCGAGGTGCGGACCGCCAGACCCGGCCGGTCCTCACCCTTGGACTTTCCGGTGCGTCGGCACGGGATCCGGCGCGTCGGCACGGGATTCGACCGGTCAGCACAGGATCCAGCCGGTGGACGTCCCCTTCCCGGCCACCGAACCCGCCGCCCGGACGCAGCGGTTGAGGGCGTGGACGGTGAGGGGCCCGGCCTGCCGGTCGAACCGGCCGGTCCGGACGGCGGGACGCCCGCCGCGCGGCTGGAGCGAGACGGACATGGCCCTGCGGGCCCCCGGGACCCTGGCGACGGTGACGGCGCAGACGTACTGCCGGGTCCGGTAGAGGCGCAGCTCCCCGGTGGGGAAGGCGAGCGTCCGGGTGGGCCGTCCCTGGCAGACGGAGACGGCTTCGGCGGTGCCGGCGCCCGGACCGCCGGGGAGGGGCAGCAGGAACAGAGCGAGGGCGGCGAGGAGCGGTACGAGGACACGGGCGAAGGCCCGCCGGCCGCGCCGGGCGGTCGTCGTGTCGTCCGTGGCCATGCGGGTCCCCTCCCGGGTGATGCGCCGTACGGGTGTACGGGGTTACGACGCGTCCGGGCCCGGAACGGTTGCCTCCGGTGCGGCTCAGGCCTCGACCCGCGCCGGTTCCGGCTCCCCGATGAAGGTGCTCCACAGCTTCGCGTACCGCCCGCCCCGGGCGAGCAGCTCGTCGTGGGTGCCGTCCTCCGCGACCCGCCCGTGGTCCATGACCACCACCCGGTCGGCGCGCGCGGCCGTGGTGAGGCGGTGGGCGACGACGAGGGTGGTGCGGCGGCCCGCGAGGCGGTCGGTGGCCTGGTTGACCTGGGCCTCGGTCGCCAGGTCCAGGGCCGCCGTCGCCTCGTCCAGGAGCAGGACGTCCGGGTCGACGAGTTCGGCGCGGGCCAGGGCGATGAGCTGGCGCTGCCCGGCGGAGAGGTTCCGGCCGCGCTCGGCCACCTCGTGCAGGTAGCCGCCGTCGAGCGTGGCGATCATGTCGTGCGCGCCGACCGCGCGGGCCGCCGCCTCCACCTCGGCGTCGGTCGCCTCGGGCCGCCCGTAGGCGATGGCGTCGCGGACCGTCCCGGCGAAGAGGTACGCCTCCTGGGGGACGACCCCGAGCCGGTGCCGGTACGCGGTGAGGTCGAGGTCCCGCAGGTCGGTGCCGTCGGCGGTGACCCGGCCGCCCGTGGGGTCGTAGAACCGCGCGACCAGCTTGACCAGGGTGGACTTCCCGGCGCCGGTCTCGCCGACGAAGGCGACGGTCTGCCCGGCGGGGATCCGCAGGTCGACCCCGGTCAGGGCCTCCTCCTCGTCCCCGTACGCGAAGGACACGTCCTCGAAGGCGATCTCGCCGCGCAGCGAGAGCACGTCCAGGGGCGCGTCGGCGGCGGCCGTCGACGTGGGTTCCCGGAGCAGCTCCTGCATCCGCTTCAGGGAGACGGCGGCCTGCTGGTAGCCGTCGAAGACCTGAGAGAGCTGCTGCACGGGCGCGAAGAACAGGTCGATGTAGAGGAGGTAGGCGACGAGGGCGCCGGTGGTGAGCGTCCCGGCCTCGATGCGGTTCGCGCCGACGACCATGACGGACGCGGCGGCGACCGAGGACAGCAGGGTGACGAACGGGAAGTAGATCGAGATCAGCCACTGGCCCCGGACGCGGGCCTGACGGTAGGAGTCGCTGCGCTCCGCGAACCGCTCGGCGCCGGAGCGCTCGCGGCGGAAGGCCTGCACGATCCGCAGCCCGGCCACCGACTCCTGGAGGTCGGCGTTGACGACGCTGATCCGCTCGCGCGCCAGCTCGTACGCCTTCACGCTGGAGCGCCGGAAGAAGTACGTGGCGACGACGAGGACCGGCAGGGTCGCGAAGACCACCAGGGCGAGCTGGAGGTCGAGCACGAGCAGCGCGACCATGATCCCGAAGAAGGTCACGACGGAGACGAAGGCGGTGACCAGGCCCGTCTGGAGGAAGGTGGACAGGGCGTCCACGTCCGTGGTCATCCGGGTCATGATCCGGCCGGTCAGCTCGCGCTCGTAGTAGTCGAGGCCGAGCCGCTGGAGCTGGGCGAAGATCTTCAGGCGCAGGGCGTAGAGGACCCGCTCGCCGGTGCGGCCGGTCATCCGGGTCTCGGCGGTCTGCGCGACCCACTGCACGAGCACGGTGACCAGGGCGAGCGCGGAGGCCGCCCAGACGGCGCCGATCGCGAGCCGGTTCACGCCCTCGTCGATGCCGTGCCGGATCAGGACGGGCAGCAGCAGGCCGGTGCCGGCGTCGAGGGCGACCAGGCCGAGGCTGATGAGCAGCGGGATCCCGAAGCCCCGGAGCAGCCGGCGCAGGCCGTACGCGTCCTCGGGGGCCACGGCCCGGGCCTCGTCCACGTCGGGGACGTCGGTGGCGGGCGGCAGGGCCGCGACGGCGGCGAGCAGCTCGGGGGTGGCCCCGGGCACGGGGCTCTCCCGGCCCGCGTCCCCGTCCCGTACCCACAGGGCGGGGGTGATGCCCCGCTCGGCGTCGAACTCGGCGTCCAGCTCGTCCCGCAGCGCGCGGTCGTCCTCGGCGGGCCCGGCCGGGGGCAGGTGGCCGGGCGAGACGGCGCCCAGCTCCTCGGGGTCGGTGAGCAGGCGCCGGAAGAGCGGGGAGCGCTCCTCCAGCTCCTCCTGGGTGCCGATGTCGGCGAGGCGCCCGCCGTCGAGGACGGCGATGCGGTCGGCGAGGTTGAGGGTGGAGCGGCGGTGGGCGATGAGCAGGGTCGTACGGCCCGCCATCACCGACTTCAGGGCCTCGTGGATCTCGTGCTCGACGCGGGCGTCCACGGCGGAGGTGGCGTCGTCGAGGAGGAGCAGCCGGGGGTCGGCCAGGATCGCGCGGGCGAGGGCGACGCGCTGGCGCTGGCCGCCGGAGAGGGTCAGGCCGTGTTCGCCGACCTTCGTGTCGTACCCCCGGGGCAGCTCGGCGATGAACCGGTCGGCCTGGGCGGCGCGGGCGGCGGCCTCGATCTGCTCGTCGGTGGCGTCGGGGGCGCCGTAGGCGATGTTGGCGCGGACCGTGTCGGAGAAGAGGAAGGAGTCCTCCGGGACGAGGCCGACGGCGGCGCGCAGCGAGTCGAGGGTCAGCTCGCGCACGTCGTGGCCGCCGACGAGGACGGCGCCCCGGGAGACGTCGTAGAAGCGGGGCAGCAGGAGGGAGACGGTCGACTTGCCGGAGCCGGAGGCGCCGACGACGGCGACGGTCTCGCCGGGCCGGATCTCGAGGGAGAACCCGTCGAGCACGGGCCTGACACTGCCGGAGGCACCCTCGTACGCGAAGCTCACGTCGTCGAACTCGACCGTGGCGGGCGCGTCGGCGGGCAGCTCCTTGGTGCCGTCCTTCACGACCGGCTCGGTGTCGATCAGATCGAGGACGCGCTCGACGCCGGCGCGGGCCTGCTGGCCGACGGTGAGGACCATGGCGAGCATGCGGACCGGGCCGACGAGGGAGGCCAGGTAGGAGGAGAAGGCGACGAAGGTGCCGAGGGTGATCTGGCCCTTGTAGGCGAGCCAGCCGCCGAGGGCGAGGACGGCGACCTGACCGAGGGCGGGCACGGCCTGGAGGGCGGGGGTGTACCTGGCGTTCAGGCGGACCGTCCGCAGCCGGCCGGCGAACAGCTTCCGCCCGGCCTCGCGGATCTTGCCGGTCTCCTGGTCCTCCTGGCCGAAGCCCTTGACGACCCGGACGCCGGACACGGCCCCGTCGACGACCCCGGCGACCAGGGCGGCCTGCTGCTGGGCGTGCCAGGTGGCGGGGTGGAGGCGGGTGCGGCTGCGCCGGGCGATGTACCAGAGGGCGGGGGCGACGGCGAGGGCGACGAGGGTCAGCGGCGGGGAGAGCCAGGCCATGACGCCCAGCGAGATCAGGAAGAGCAGGACGTTCCCGACGGTCATCGGGAGCATGAAGAGCAGGCCCTGGATGAGCTGGAGGTCGCTGGTGGCCCGCCCGACGACCTGCCCGGTGGACAGCTCGTCCTGCCGCCGCCCGTCGAGCCGGGTGATCGTGCCGTACATGTCGGTGCGCAGGTCGTGCTGCACGTCGAGCGCCAGGCGTCCGCCGTAGTAGCGGCGGACGTAGGTGAGGGCGTAGACGAGGACGGCGGCCCCGATCAGGAGCCCGGTCCAGGTGGCGAGGTCCCGGGTCTTCGTCCCGATGACGTCGTCGATGATCACCTTGGTGAAGAGCGGCACGAGGGCGAGGACGCCCATCCCGAGGAGGGACGACCCGAGCGCGAGGAGCGTGTTGGCCCGGTACCGCCAGGCGTACCCGGCGAGCCTGCGCGCCCAGCCCTGCTGTTTCTCCCCGACCGCCACGTGTGGCCTCCCGTCCGTCCTGTTCTACCGGAAGGCCCAACGCGGCCGACGTGCGATTTCATCCCGCCGCAACAAAACGACGACGAGGATCGGGCGGTGGTCCCAGGACCTGTACCACGCCCGGCTCAGACCGTCCCGGGTGGGGCGACCCACTGGGTGGGCTGCCCCGTGACGCGGGCGACGGTCTCGAAGTCCTTGTCGTAGTGGAGGAGCGTGAGACCGGACAGCTCGGCGATGGCAGCCACGAGGAGGTCGACCGGACCGGCGCTGCGGTGCTCGCCCTGGTTGGTCAGCATCTGCTGAACGCGGCGGGCGCGGGTGTAGACGCCGTCGGGTACGGCAGTCCAGTTGAAGAGCTGGGCGAGGTGGTCCTCCTTCGCGAGCCGGTCGTTGGCCGAGCGGGCCGAGAAGAGGATCTCCAGCTCGGTGAGGTCGCAGAGAGCGATGACCCCCTCGCTCAGGTGCTTCGTCCAGTCTTCGCGTACCTGTTTGGCAGCGATGATCCGAAAGACCGCAGAGGTGTCGACGAGGTACTTGATCGGGCTCACCGGCGATAGTTCCTCTTGTCCCGGAGGATTTCGAAGTCACCGCGCTCGCCCATGGCCACCAGCGCGTCCAGCGCCCGCAGTCTTTTGTGTCGCTGCGCGACCTCCAGCAGGGCCGCGTTGACCGTGTCCTTCTTCGTCTTCGTACCCAGTATTTCGGCGGCCTCGGCCAGAGCCGCGTCGTCGACCTCGACGTAAAGATTCGACATGGCAAATCCTCCCTATGCTGGTGACACATGGAGGATATGCACCATGGAAACGACGCGGCAAACGCCGTTCACTCACAGGTGCGTCGGCTCGAACATCCGCAGCAGGGCCGGGAGGACGACCACCGAGGGGCCGGGGGTCGCGAGGGACTTCGCGAGGTCGGCGGCCAGGGTGTCGGGGGTGGTGAGGACGCCGGGGACGCCGAAGGACTCGGCGAGGGCGACGAAGTCCGGGCGGGTCAGCTCGGTGCCGGTGGCCTCGCCGTACGCGTCGGTCATGTACGCGCGCAGGATGCCGTAGCCCCCGTCGTCCACGATCAGCCACGTCACGTCGAGCCCGTGCTGCTTCGCCGTGGCCAGCTCCGCGAGCGAGTACATCGCGCCGCCGTCGCCGGAGACCGCCAGGACCGGCTGGGAGGGGTCGGCGACGGCCGCGCCGAGGGCGGAGGGGAAGGCGTAGCCGAGGCCGCCGGCGCCCTGGGCGGAGTGCATGGTGTTCGGGTGCCGGGCGTCGAAGGCCGACCACGCCCAGTACGCGAGGATCGTCATGTCCCAGAAGCTCGGCGCCCGGGCCGGGAGCGCCTCGCGCACGGCGGCGACGACCCGCTGCTCCAGGTCGAGGTCCTGGGCCGCGATCCGGTCCCGGACCCGGCCGAGGACGGCCGCGACCCGCTCGGGGGCGGTCGGGTCGGTGCGCTCCCCGACCGTCTCCAGGATCGTCTGGAGCGCGAGCCGGGCGTCGGCGTGGATGCCGAGCGCCGGGTGGTTGGACTCCAGCTTCCCCGCGTCCGCCTCGATCTGGATCACCCGGCCGCGCGGGGCGAAGGTGTGGTAGTTCGAGGACAGCTCGCCGAGCCCGGAGCCGACGACGAGGAGGACGTCGGCGTCCTCCAGGAAGTCGGTGGTGTGCCGGTCCTCCAGCCAGGACTGGAGGGACAGCGGGTGCTTCCAGGGGAAGGCGCCCTTGCCGCCGAAGGTGGTGACCACGGGCGCGTCGATCCGCTCGGCCAGGGCCCGCAGCTTCCCCGACGCGTCGGAGCGGACGACCCCGCCGCCCGCGATGATCACCGGCCGTTCGGCGTGCGCGAGGAGGTGCGCCGCCACCGCCGTCAGCTCGGGGCGCGGCACGACCTCCTCGGGGGTCGCGTCCATCGCGGTGACCACCGGCAGCGTCGTCTCCGCCGTGAGCACGTCCTGCGGGATCTCCACCCAGACGGGCCCGTGCGGGGCGGTGAGCGCCGACTCCCAGGCGGCGGCGATCGCGGAGGGGATCTGGGACGGCGTACGGGCCGTGTGGACGGACTTCACGACGTCCCGGAAGGAGGCCTGCTGGTCGCGCAGCTCGTGCAGGTGGCCGCGCCGCCCGCCGCCGAGCCCGGCCGTCGGGACCTGACTGGCGATGGCGACGACCGGCGCCGAGGCGGCGGCCGCCTCCTGGAGCGCGGCGAGCGACAGGAGCGCGCCGGGCCCGGTGGAGAGCAGCAGCGGGGCCGCTTCGCCGGTGATCCGGCCGTACGCGTCGGCGGCGAAGCCCGCGTTGTTCTCGACCCGCAGGCCCACGTACCGCAGCGGGGAGCGGCGCAGTGCGTCGAACACCCCGAGCGCGTGCTGCCCCGGGAGCCCGAAGAGGGTGGTCGCGCCGAGCCCGGAGAGGGTCTCGACGACGAGGTCCCCGCCGGTCCGCCCCGGGGGCGGGTTCAGGGCCGCCTCGATCTGGGCGGGCGTGGGGCGCAGGACCAGGTCGTGGTCGTGGGTCATGGCGGGTCCCTCGGGGCGGTGGCGGAGTCGGTCGGGGGGGGGGCCGGGGCGGGCCCCCCCCCCCCGGCCCCCCGGGGGGGGGGGGGGGGGGGGGGGGGGGGGGGGGGGGGGGGGGGGGGGGGGGGGGGGGGGGGGGCGGGGCGGGGGGGGGCCCCCCCCGACGGTCACCAGTGTCGCGCGGGGCGGGGGCGGGGCGGTCCGTGCCCCGCGCGGGACGGGGCCGTGCCCCGCCCCGCGATCCCCGCCCCGCGCGTCCGTCGGCTACTTCGCCGCGCGGCCGGCCGCGATCTGGCGGGACATGATCGTCGTCAGCTCGTACGCCGTGTGGGAGGCGGCGACGGCGGTGATCTCGGCGTGGTCGTAGGCCGGGGCGACCTCGACGACGTCGGCGGAGACCAGGTTGCAGGAGGACAGGCCGCGCAGGATCTCCAGGAGCTCGCGGGAGGTCATGCCGCCCGCCTCGGGGGTGCCGGTGCCGGGCGCGTGGGCCGGGTCGAGGCAGTCGATGTCGATGGAGATGTACAGCGGGCGGTCGCCGATGCGCTGGCGCAGCTGGTCGGCGACCTCGTCGGCACCGCGCCGGTAGACGTCGGCGGAGGTGACGATGCCGAAGCCCATCTTCTCGTCGTCGGTCAGGTCCTGCTTGCCGTACAGCGGGCCGCGGGTGCCGACGTGCGACAGCGCCTCGGTGTCGAGGATGCCCTCCTCGACGGCCCGGCGGAACGGGGTGCCGTGGGTGTACTCGGCGCCGAAGTACGTGTCCCAGGTGTCGAGGTGCGCGTCGAAGTGGAGCAGGGCGACCGGCCCGTGCTTCTTGGCGACCGAGCGGAGCAGCGGCAGCGCGATGGTGTGGTCGCCGCCGAGGGTCATCATGCGGGCGCCGGTGCCGAGGATCTCGTCGGCGGCGGCCTCGACGGTCTCGACGGCCTCGTTGATGTTGAACGGGTTGGCGGCGATGTCACCGGCGTCCGCGACCTGCGCGAGGGCGAACGGGGAGGCGTCCTGCGCCGGGTTGTAGGGACGCAGGAGACGGGAGGCCTCGCGGATGGCGTTGCCGCCGAAGCGGGCGCCGGGCCGGTAGGAGACGCCGCTGTCGAAGGGGACGCCGACCACGGCGACGTCGGCGGTGCCGACCTCGTCGAGCCGCGGCAGCCGGGCGAACGTCGCGGGACCGGCGTACCGCGGGACGCGGGACGAGTCGATCGGGCCGCGGAAGGCGTTCTGGTCGCTGCTGCTCATGGTCGGGTCCTCCTGGGGGCGAGGGGGTTTTCCGGCATGGTTCTCCGGATCGGTTCTCCGGCACGACGGTAGGCGCCGGAAAAGCACCACAGAAGTGTACGTTCCCTCCACTCTACGATCCGATGATGTACGAAGGGTCCATGACGACGAGTTCCGCGCACCCCGCCGCCACTCCCCCGGCCCCGCCGGTCCCGCTCGCCGCGCTGCTCGCCCGCCGGGATCTGGGCCTGCGGCTGCTCGCCGGACCCGGGGACGTACCGCTGCACTGGGTGCACACCTCGGAGATGGCCGATCCGTACCCGTACCTGCTCGGCGGCGAGCTCCTGATGACGGCGGGGGTGCAGCTCACCGACCCGGCGCGGTACGTGGAGCGGGTGGTGGAGGCGGGGGCGGCGGCGCTGGCGTTCGGGGTGACGCCGGTGTACGACACGGTCCCGGCGGACCTGGTCGAGGCCTGCGCCGGCCACGGCCTCCCGCTCCTGGAAGTACCGCCGCGCACCCCGTTCACGGCGGTGGCGCGGGCCGTGTGGCGGCTGATGGCGGAGGCCCGGCTGCACGAGCTGCGCCGGGTCACGGAGGCGCAGCGGTCCCTGGCGACGGCGGCGGCCCGTCCGGCCCCGGTCCCGGCGGTCCTCGGCGCGCTCGCCGCCCGGCTCGGTGGCCGGGCGGTCCTGCTCACCCCGGACGGCACGGAGTCGGCGGCGGCCGGCCGGGAGGTCCCGGCGGAGGCGTCCCGGGCGCTGCGGGAGCTGGCGGGGGTCCTGGGCCCGCGCCCCGGCACACCGCCCTCGGCGGGCGGAGAAGGCGGAGGTACGCGCCCCGGCGGCCCTTCCTCGGCGGGTGGCGAGAGCGGGGGCCTGCGCCTGGCCGCGTACGCCCTGGGCGGCGGCGACGGTCTGATCCTGGGGGTGGCGACGGACCGGCGGGACCCCGGCGACCACACGATCACGGGCGTCGCGGTGGTCCTGCTCTCCCTCCTGACGGCCCCGCACCGGGGCGCGGACGCGGCGGCCCGGGACGGGGCCCTGGTCCGGCTGCTCCTGGGCGCCTCCCCGGCGGAGGCGGCGTCCGCCCTGGACCCGGGTCCGTGGACGGTGGTCCACGCGCGGGGCGGCGACGGCACCCCGTTCGCGACGGCGGACCTGGCGGCGGCGCTGGGGACGGCGCTGGTGGCCTCCGGCACCGGGGCGGAGGCCCTTGGGGAGGCAGGAGCGGCCCGTGTCTCCGGGGCGGCCCCCGCCTCCGTACGACTCCTTCTGCCCGCGTCTTCCGCCGTCACCGCTCGACCGGGCTGGTTTCTCGGCGTCTCCGCCCCGGCCGCGGCGGCGGACCTCCCCGCCGCCGACCGGCAGGCGGCCCGGGCCCTGCACCGGGCGGAGGCGACCAGGAGGCCCCTGGTCCGCCACCGCCCGGGCGGCCTCGCGTCCCTCGTGGACCCCGACGAGGCCGCCGCCCACGCCCGGACCCTCCTCGCCCCCCTGAACGAACCCCTCAGGGAGACCCTCCGCGCCTGGCTCTCCCTGCACGGCAGCTGGGACCGGACGGCGGTGGCCCTGGACGTCCACCGCAACACCGTCCGCCAGCGCATCACCCGCTGCGCGGCCCTTCTCGACCGGGACCTGGACGACCCGGACGTACGGATGGAGCTGTGGTTCGCGCTCGGGTGAGGGCTCACTCTTCGGGGTGCTCGGCGCGGACGGCCGCCGCCACCGGCCGCGCGCCCCGGCTCCGCGCGACCCGGTGGACCTCGCGCAGGGACTCCGCCAGGCGGACGACGACGCAACGGAGTCGCTCGGGGGTCGCCGACCGGTCACCCAGCAGGTCGTCGACGTGCCCGAGAAGATCGGCGGCCATGCCGAGCTGCACGCTCCCGACGTCGTCGGCGACGCGGGAGACGTACCCCTCGCCGTCACCGACGAGGTAGCAGGGCTTGCCCTCGGCGTCACCACCTACACCTACGACGCCCGCGACCGGATCACCAAGACCGACACCTACGTCTACGACAGCCAGGGCCGCCTGTCCGGGGTCGAACCCCACAACCCCGACCAGGGCACCTTCTTCACCCGGTACTGCTACGACGAGGCCGGCGACGAGACCTCCGCCGCACCCGCCGGCGGCACCACCCGCACCGGCGAGACCTGGACCGACCACGGCCGGCTGAAGTCCATCACCACCGCCGGTACCACCCGGGCCCTGACCCACGCGGGTACCGACTGCCTCACCGACGCCACCGGCAACGTCCTGGGCCTGGTCGACGAGGCGGGCAAGCGCACCCACACCCACGCCTACACCGCCTACGGCACCGACTACAGCGACCCGGTCGAGTCCTTCTCCCAGCCCTACCGCTACGCCGGCGCCTACCTCGACCCCACGGGCCTGTACAAGATGGGCGCCCGCTACTACGACCCCACCGGACTGCCGAGTCCTGATGGCGCAGTGGATGCCCTCAGGAACGCCGGTGGTCTCATCGGCGCAGGCGCCCACCAGGCCCTGACCGCGGCCCGGGCCCACGGCATCGTGCAGGCCTGCCTGACCCGGCAGATCCTTGTCCTCGCCGACCGCGCCTACCAGGGCATCCGGCGAACGCGCCTTCGCACAGCTGAAGTCTTGGCGGATCCCCCGACGGGCCCGATGCTCCACCCGGCGCACCGGCACCATCATCCAGGCCGTACACGCGCTGCCGAACTGCAACTATTCAGGATGGAAAGAGCTAGTGCCCGTACGACCCGTCCCTCCAGCCCCTGGGCTGAGCAGACCGACTCGGGACCGGCCGAGGGCAGCATCACTCAGCTCCCTCGGGAAGAAGACGTGGTGCGAGTCGTCAGCCTCGCACCCGGCGCCGGCGGGCGGTCGCGGCGTCGCAGAGGGCGGGCCAGAGCTTCGTCAGCCACGGTTCCATCCTCCCGGAAGGCGGCAGCCCCGGGGGCAAGGAGTCGTGCAGGCGGGCCGTCTCGGGCTCCAGGGTCCTGGAGCGCACCAGGGTTTCCGGTTCCCTCCCCTCCGGCACGGCCGCCGAGACGCTCCGGAGGAACATGACGTTGGCCGTCACGAGCCAGTGGGGCCAGTGGTCCGTTCCCGTCACGCCCGAGGAGCCGCTGTTTCCCGTGGCGAGGGCCCAGGGGTCGGGGGCCAGGAACCTCACCTCCCCCACGCCGGTGAAGGACGCCGCGGCCGTACACATCGAGCAGGGTTCCTGAGTGCTCCACAGGGTCAGGGCTTCCAGGCCCCACTCGGTCCGGGCCGCCCCCAGCGCGTTCATCTCGGCGTGCGCGAGCGGTGTCCCGCGCAGAGGACCGGCGCCGGGGCCGTCGTCGTACGCACGGTTGCGGCCTTCGGCCAGCACGGACCCGTCCGGGTCCGTGAGGACCGCCCCCACGGCCAGCCCGCCGGCCGTCAGCGCCTCGTACGCCAGCGCCAAGCAGCGTCTGACCGCCTCGGGCGCTGCCGCCCACTCCTCGTCGAAGCTCTCCATGATCCGCAACCTCTCACATCGCCGGATCCGGAACCCCTCGTGAGGAAAAGGCGGCAGCGGAGGAGCGTCAGGGCCAGAGCTTGTTCACGGCGGTCGTGGTGGTCTTCCGGAAGGCCGTCAGCGGGGCGTCCTTCAGGTCGCCCATCTGCCCCCAGCGGACGAGGGTGACGGTGCGGCCGTCGCGGCCGACCGAGAAGAGGTGGATGTCGGTGGCGCCGATCTGCGGGTCGGCGGTGTCCAGACTGTAGACCCAGGCGCCCTCCTCGACGGCGAGCTTGCCGTGGTACGCGCTGACGGCGTTCAGGCCCGGGTTCTGCTGCTCGAGCAGAGGGCCGCAGCCGGCGAGGGACTTGCGGAGGGTGTCGACCAGCTTCACGGCGTCGGCCTCGGTGCGGGCGACGGTGGTGACCTGGACACCGTTGGTGTCGAGCTCGGTGCTGAACTCGCGGTAGCGGGTGTTCTGCGCCGGGATCTTGTACGGGGCGCAGAGGACGCCGCCGTTCTCGGGGACGCCGGTGAAGATCTGCGTGGCGGTCCACGGCGTCGACGACGGCGGCATCTGGGAGGCCGCGAGGAAGGCGGGCTGGGCGGCGGCCTGCGCCGGGGCCGTGGCGAGGGCCGCGAGGCCCAGGGCGGCAGCGGCGGCGGTGGCGAGTGCGGTACGGAGCCTGTTCATGGTGGTGGATCCCCCGTCGGGTCGTTCGGTCAGTGCTCCACCAGCGTCGGGGGCGGCGCCCGCCGGCCGCAACGGTGACGCGCCCGCCCTCCGTCCCGGAACCATTCCACCCCCGCTGACGTGCAAGGACGTAAGAGGTGGGACGTAGAGGCCAGGGGGATGGAATGCCGAAGGACGCCGCCGTCGGGGAGTTCGCACGGCTCGTGCGCGCGCTGAAGGCGCGGGACGGGAGGAGTTACGAGGCACTGGGCCGGCGCCTGAGCGTCGGCGCGTCCACCCTCCACCGCTACTGCTCCGGCGCGACCGTCCCGGAGGAGTTCACCGTGGTCGACCGCCTCGCCCTGCTGTGCGGGGCGGACGAGGAGGAGCGGCGGGTCCTGGCGGCGGCCTGGACGGAGGCGGACCGCGCCCGCCGCCGGGCGGCTCCGCCCGTACCCGCGCCCGTACCTCCGCCCGCACCCACGCCTGTGCCGTCCGCGCCGGAGCCGAGCCCTGCACCCGAACCGACCGCGCCGGACCCGAACCCGGACCCCGAACCGACCGCGCCGGACCCGAGCCCGGACCCCGAACCGACCGCGCCGAACCCGGACCCCGAACCGTCCGCGCCCCACCCCCGTCCCCGCCGCACCCCCTCCCTCCCCGCCCCCCTCCTCGTCGCCGGAGCCGTCGTCCTCGTCGTGCTCGCCCTCGCCGCCGCCCTCCTCGGCCGCCCCTCCCGCACGCCTTCCGCCCCCGCCATCGCACCCACCCCCGCCTCCGCACCCGCTCCCTCTCCTCAGAAGGAGCAGCCCGTCCCCTTCACCTGGACCGTCGGCTCCCAGCTCTGGCAGGGCGGCTGCGGGCACACGTACCTCGTGGACCGGGCCCCGCGCGCGGTCGCCCCGCCGCCGGTCACGGCCGACGCCGGGGCGTGGGCGGGGGCGCACGGAGCCGTGCACGGCGGGGAGACGCTGGTGCGGGCCACGGTCCAGGGCCGTTCGCCGTCCACCGCCGTCGTCCTCCACGCCCTGCACGTCCGCGTGGTCGGCCGGGCCGCGCCGCCGCCGTGGAACGCGTACCGGACGGGCAGCGGCTGCGGCGGCGCCGTCACCCCGCGCCACTTCGCCGTGGACCTCGACCGGCCGCGCCCGCTCGCCCGGCCCGTCGACGGGCGCGACGCCTCCGGCGACGAGCCCCGGACGATTCCGGCCGTCTCCTTCCCGTACAAGGTCACCGCCTCCGACCCCGAGGAGCTGCTGATCTCCGCGCGGACGGCGGGCTGCGACTGCCGCTGGTACCTGGAGCTCGAATGGAGCAGCGGGGAGCGGTCGGGAACGGTAAGGATCACGGACGGCGGGAAGCCCTTCCGTACGAGTGGGACCGCGGGGAGGCCGACGTACGCGTACGACACCGTCGAAGGGCGCTGGATCACAGACGCGGAGTCTGGACAGAGCGGGTGACCGGTGGGTAACTTCGACGGATACAGGCTGAGCAAGCGCTTAGGCACACGCCCGGGCGTCGGAGCGACCGGCCGGACCAGGACAGGAACCGAAGGAGGCGGCTCGTGCGCCGTACCGTATTCAACGAGGACCACGAGGCGTTCCGGGACACCATCCGGGCCTTCATCGAGGCCGAGGTCGTCCCGGTCTACGACGAGTGGTTCGCGGCCGGCCAGGCGCCCCGCGACTTCTACTACAAGCTCGGCGAGCTGGGCGTCTTCGGCATCAACGTGCCCGAGGAGTTCGGCGGCGCGGGCCTGGACACCCACAAGTTCGAGGCCGTCCTCTACGAGGAGACCGCGCGCGCGGGCGTCCAGTTCGGCGGCTCCGGCGTCCACGTCCTGCTGGCCCTGCCGTACCTGAAGATGCTGGCCACCGAGGACCAGAAGAAGCGCTACCTGCCGAAGTTCGTCTCCGGCGAGGAGATGTGGGCGCTCGCCATGACCGAGCCGGGCACCGGCTCCGACGTCGCGGGCATGAAGACCACCGCCAAGCTCTCCGAGGACGGCACCCACTACGTCCTCAACGGCGCCAAGACCTTCATCACCGGCGGCGTCCACGCCGACCGCGTGATCGTCTGCGCCCGCACCTCCGCCCCGTCGGCCGAGGACCGCCGCTTCGGCATCTCCCTCTTCGCCGTGGACACGAAGTCCGAGGGCTACTCGATCGGCCGCAAGCTCGACAAGCTGGGCCTGCGCACCTCCGACACCGCCGAGCTGGCGTTCGTCGACGTGAAGGTCCCCGTCGAGGACCTGCTCGGCGAGGAGGGCAAGGGCTTCTCGTACCTCGGCCACAACCTGGCCTCCGAGCGCTGGGGCATCGCCTTCGGCGCCTACGCCCAGGCCAAGGCCGCCATCCGGTTCGCCAAGGAGTACGTCCAGGACCGCACGGTCTTCGGCAAGCCGGTCGCGTCCTTCCAGAACACCAAGTTCGAGCTGGCCGCCTGCCAGGCCGAGGTCGACGCGGCCGAGGCCGTCGCGGACCGCGCCCTGGAGGCCCTGGACGCGGGCGAGCTGACCCCGGCCGAGGCCGCGAGCGCCAAGCTGTTCTGCACCGAGGTCGCCCACCGCGTCATCGACCGCTGCCTCCAGCTGCACGGCGGCTACGGCTACATGAACGAGTACCCGATCGCCCGCCTGTACGCCGACAACCGCGTCAACCGCATCTACGGCGGCACCAGCGAGATCATGAAGTCGATCATCGCGAAGTCGATGGGCCTGTAGGTCCCGGTGCCCGAAGCGCACGGTGCCCTGGACGCCCTGCTCGATCTGCTCGACCTGGAGCCGATCGAGCGGGACATCTTCCGGGGCCGGTCCCGGTCCGCGCTCGTCCCCCGCGTCTTCGGCGGCCAGGTGGCCGCCCAGGCGCTGGTGGCGGCGGGCCGGACCGTGCCCGAGGACCGCTGGGCGCACTCCCTGCACGCGTACTTCCTGCGCCCCGGCGACCCCGGCGCGCCGATCGTGTACTCGGTCGACCGCATCCGGGACGGCCGCTCCTTCACCACCCGCCGGGTCGTCGCCGTCCAGCACGGCCAGCCGGTCTTCCACCTCTCCGCCTCCTTCCAGGCGTACGAGGAGGGGCTCGACCACCAGGCGGACATGCCGGCCGCGCCGGACCCGGAGTCGCTGCCGACGGCCGCCGAGACGCTGCCCCGGCACCTGCCGGCGGAGGTCGCCGAGCGCCTCCTGGAGGCACGGGCGGCGGTGGACCTGAGGTACGTGGACACCCCGCCGTGGGGCTCGGTCGGGGAGCCGCGCGAACCGCGCTCGCAGGTGTGGTTCCGCACCCACGGCAAACTGGCCGACGACCCGCTCCTGCACGTCTGCCTGGCGACGTACGTCTCCGACATGACGCTGCTCGACTCCGTCCTGCTCGCACACGGGCGGGGCGGCTGGGCCGTCGGGGACGTGGTGGGGGCCTCCCTCGACCACGCGATGTGGTTCCACCGGCCCTTCCGGGCCGACGAGTGGCTCCTGTACGACCAGGAGTCCCCCTCCTCGGGCGGCGGGCGCGGCCTCGGCCAGGCCAGGATCTGGACGCGGGACGGGAGGCTGGCCATCTCGGTCATCCAGGAGGGTGTCGTTCGCGTGCCCCGCCCGTGACCGGGCATACGTTCCGACCATGGGACGAGAGGCGAAGGACGGGACGGACGGCGGGAAGAGCGGGAACGGCGAGAGCACCTTCACCGTGCTCGTGGCGGCGGGGGCGAACCTCGGGATCGCCGTCGCCAAGGCCGTGGCCGGTCTCATCAGCGGGTCGAGCGCGATGCTGTCGGAGGCGGCCCACTCCCTCGCGGACACCGTCACCGAGGTCATGCTGCTCACCGCGCTCAGACGGAGCGGGAAGCCGGCCGACGAGGACCATCCGGTCGGGTACGCGGGCGAGCGGTACGTCTGGGCGATGCTGGCGGCCGTCGCCACCTTCGTCGGCGGCGCGGTCTTCTCGATCTACGACGGGATCCACACCCTCACCCACGGCGAGGAGCTGGGCGACCCGCTCGTCTCGTACGTCGTCCTCGCCGTCGCCTTCGTCCTGGAGGGCTTCTCGCTGCGGACCGGCGTCCGGCAGGTCCGGGCCGAGGCGAAGGAGCGGGGGACGCCCTTCCTCACCTATCTGCGGCGCACCCCCGACACCACCGTCAAGGCGGTCGTCCTGGAGGACTCGGCCGCCCTCGCCGGACTGCTGCTCGCGGCGGGCGGCCTGCTCGGCGGGCAGCTGACCGGCTCCGGCGTCTGGGACGGCGTCGCCTCGATCCTCATCGGCACCCTCCTCGTGTACGTGGCCTGGGTGCTCGGCCGCTCCAACGCCGAGCTGCTCGTCGGCCGCCCGCTGCCGAGGGAGATGCGGGACGCCGTGCGCGCGGAGCTGCTCTCCGTCCCTCAGGTCGCGGACGTGGTCGACCTGACGACCCTCATCCAGGGGCCGGGCGAGGCCCTGGTCGCCGCGAAGATCGACTTCCGGGACGGGGTCCCGGCCGAGGAGGTCGAGTGGGCCTGCGAGGAGGCCGAGGAACGGCTCCGCGCGCGCGTGCCGGCGGTCCGCCGGGTCTACCTGGACCCGACGCCGGGCCGGGGACGGCGCGGACGGGGATGAGCCCGTGGAGCCGTGTGCCCCCTGCTCAGCCCAGGCCGGCCGCGTCGAGCAGGTACGCCGTCATCGGCTCGTAGTAGCGGGGGTCCAGGACGTGGTCGTCGAGCGGGATCGTGACCTGCATGGTGCCCTCGGCCTCGCCCAGGAAGAGGGCGGGGTCGTTGCAGTCCGCGTACCCGACGGAGTCGATGCCGCGCTGGCCCGCGCGCCCGGCCCAGCCGTGGTCCGCGACCACCAGGTCGGGCGCGGGCTCGCCGAGCACCTCCAGGCCGTCCAGGATCGCGTTCATCGGCTCCGGGGAGTGGGTGTGCCAGAGGCTGGCGCCCCGCTCGAAGACGGCGACGTCGGCGAACTGCACGACGTACCCCTCGTCCGCGATCAGGCCGCCGGGGATGCGGACGACGTCGCAGCCCCGGGCGCGCAGCGCGGCCGCGACCCGGCTGTGGACGTCGATGAGGGCGCCGGGGTGACCGGTCGCGAAGAGGACCCGCTCCCGCCCCTCGGCGGCCTTGCGCAGCCGGGCGGCCGCGCGGTCGAGGGCGTCCACGGTCAGCTCGGGGTCGATGGTGTCCTGGCCGGTCCGGTGGGCCGGGTCGTCGACGACGCCGCACCGCTCGGCCATCACGGCGAGCACGTCCTGCTCGTCGGCCCAGCGGTCCCCGAGCTCCAGGCCGAGCCAGTAGTGCCGGTCGCCGTTGGCGAGTTTCCGGTAGTGGGAGAGGTTGTTGTCGCGCGGCGTGGCGACGTCTCCCGCGATCCGGGTGCGGACGAGGTGCTCGACGAGGGCGGGGCGGCTGAGTATCGGCATGGCACTCATTCTGTCCGAGCCCCGGGGGCGGCGGGGGCGGGATTCCGCCTCTCGGACGACCGGGGCCATGGCGCCCTCTACGGGGTCGCGAGCGCCCCGAAGGCCCCGTGGGCGAGGCGCCGCAGGAGTTCCTCCATGGGGCGGCGGCCGAGGGCGGCCAGGTGGGGGGTGGAGTTGAGGAGGCCGAAGACGGCGTGGACGGCGGTACGGGCCTCGCTCTCGGAGGCGTCCGGGTACAGCTCGCGGACCGTCGCCACCCACAGCTCGACGTACTGCCGCTGGAGCTTGCGCACCCGTTTGCGGTCCTCGTCCTTGAGCCGGTCCAGCTCCCGGTCGTGGAGGGTGATCAGGGGCCGGTCGTCGAGGGCGAAGTCGATGTGCCCGTCGATGAGGGAGCCGAGCAGGGCCCGGGCGTCGCCGCCCGCCTCCCCGACCCGCAGCCGGCCGCCGTCGAGGAGCCGCTCGCTGATGCCGACGAGCAGCTCGGCGAGCATCGCGTCCTTCCCGGGGAAGTGCCGGTAGAGCCCGGGGCCGCTGATGCCGACGGCGGCCCCTATCTCGTCCACGCCCACGCCGTGGAACCCGCGCTCGGCGAAGAGGCGGGCGGCCTCCTTGAGGATCTGCTCGCGCCGCGTGGGGGCGTCGGTCCTGCCGGTGGCGGTGGTAGTCGTGGCCATACGCCAATCCTAGACAACCCGGTTAGCGGTCGTTAACCTGTGCGCCATACGTTAACGCTCATTAACCGGACGGCTCGTAACCGGACGGCTCGTAACCGAACGGCTCATTAACCGAACGGCTCGTTAACCGGACAAGGGAGATCGGTCGATGCAGCAGGCACCCGTGCTGTCGAGTGCGGCGGATCCCGCCTCGCCGGCCTGGCAGGCGAACGAGGCCGCGCACCACGAGCTGGCCGCGACCCTGCGCGCCAAGCTCGCGGCGGCCGCGCTGGGCGGGGGCGAGAAGTCCCGGGCGCGGCACACCGCACGCGGCAAGCTGCTCCCCCGGGACCGGGTGGACACGCTCCTCGACCCGGGCTCGCCGTTCCTGGAGCTGGCCCCGCTCGCGGCGAACGGCATGTACGGCGACCAGGCCCCGGCCGCCGGCGTCATCGCGGGCATCGGGCGGGTCTCGGGCCGCGAGTGCGTGATCGTCGCGAACGACGCGACCGTCAAGGGCGGCACGTACTACCCGATGACGGTGAAGAAGCACCTCAGGGCGCAGGAGGTGGCGCTGGAGAACCGTCTTCCCTGCCTCTACCTGGTCGACTCCGGCGGCGCCTTCCTGCCGATGCAGGACGAGGTCTTCCCCGACCGGGAGCACTTCGGCCGCATCTTCTACAACCAGGCCCGGATGTCCGGCGCCGGGATCCCGCAGATCGCGGCCGTCCTCGGCTCCTGCACGGCCGGCGGCGCGTACGTCCCCGCGATGAGCGACGAGGCCGTGATCGTGCGGAACCAGGGCACGATCTTCCTCGGCGGCCCGCCCCTGGTGAAGGCCGCGACCGGTGAGGTCGTCACGGCCGAGGAGCTGGGCGGCGGCGAGGTCCACTCCCGGATCTCCGGCGTCACCGACCACCTCGCCGAGGACGACGCCCACGCCCTGCGGATCGTCCGCAACATCGTCGCCACGCTCCCGGAGCGCGGCCCGCTCCCCTGGTCGGTCGAGCCGGCCGAGGAGCCGAAGGTCGACCCGTACGGGCTGTACGGAGCCGTGCCCGTCGACTCCCGCACCCCATACGACGTGCGCGAGGTGATCGCCCGGGTCGTGGACGGCTCGCGCTTCCAGGAGTTCAAGGCCGAGTACGGGCAGACCCTCGTCACCGGCTTCGCCCGCATCCACGGGCACCCGGTCGGGATCGTCGCCAACAACGGCATCCTCTTCGCCGAGTCCGCCCAGAAGGGCGCGCACTTCATCGAGCTGTGCGACCAGCGCGGCATCCCGCTGGTGTTCCTCCAGAACATCACCGGCTTCATGGTCGGCAAGGCGTACGAGCACGGCGGCATCGCCAAGCACGGCGCCAAGATGGTCACGGCCGTGGCCACCACCCGGGTCCCGAAGCTGACCGTGGTCGTCGGCGGCTCGTACGGCGCGGGCAACTACTCGATGTGCGGCCGGGCGTACTCCCCCCGCTTCCTGTGGATGTGGCCCAACGCCAAGATCTCGGTCATGGGCGGCGAGCAGGCCGCCTCCGTCCTCGCGACCGTCAAGCGCGACCAGCTCGGCGACGACTGGAGCGCGGCGGAGGAAGAGGCCTTCAAGGCCCCGATCCGCGAGCAGTACGAGACCCAGGGCAGCGCCTACTACGCGACCGCGCGGCTGTGGGACGACGGGGTCATCGACCCGCTGGAGACCCGGCAGGTCCTCGGCCTCGCCCTGACCGCCTGTGCCAACGCGCCCCTGGGTGACCCCCAGTTCGGCGTCTTCCGGATGTGAGGGGTTCTCGGAGCATGTTCGACACCGTTCTTGTGGCCAACCGGGGCGAGATCGCGGTCCGCGTCATCCGCACCCTGCGGGAGCTCGGCGTGCGCTCGGTCGCCGTGTACAGCGACGCCGACGCCGACGCCCGGCACGTGCGGGAGGCGGACACGGCGGTGCGGATCGGTCCGCCGCCGGCCGCCGAGTCGTACCTGTCCGTGCCCGCGCTGCTGGACGCGGCCCGGCGCACCGGCGCGCAGGCCGTCCACCCCGGCTACGGCTTCCTCGCCGAGAACGCCGGGTTCGCGCGGGCCTGCGCCGAGGCGGGGCTCGTCTTCATCGGCCCGTCCGCCGAGGCCATCGCCCTGATGGGCGACAAGATCCGGGCGAAGGAGACCGTGAAGGCGGCGGGCGTGCCCGTCGTCCCGGGCGCCGCCGACCCCGAACTGGCCCAGGCCGCCCGCGAGCTGGGCGCGCCCGTGCTGCTCAAGCCCAGCGCGGGCGGCGGCGGCAAGGGCATGCGGCTGGTGCGGGACCTGGCGGTCCTGGACGAGGAGATCGCGGCGGCCCGGCGCGAGGCGCGCGCCTCCTTCGGCGACGACACGCTCCTCGTGGAGCGGTGGATCGACGGGCCCCGGCACATCGAGATCCAGGTCCTCGCCGACACCCACGGGAACGTGGTGCACCTCGGCGAGCGCGAGTGCTCGCTCCAGCGACGTCACCAGAAGATCGTGGAGGAGGCGCCGAGCGTCCTGCTCACCCCGGAGCTCCGGGCGGCGATGGGCGCGGCGGCGGTGGAGGCGGCCCGGTCCTGCGGCTACGTGGGCGCGGGCACGGTCGAGTTCATCGTCCCGGGCGGCGACCCCGCCGCGTACTGCTTCATGGAGATGAACACCCGGCTCCAGGTCGAGCACCCGGTGACCGAGCTGATCACCGGCGTCGACCTGGTGGAGTGGCAGCTGCGGGTCGCCGCCGGCGAGCCGCTGCCCTTCGCGCAGGAGGACGTCCGGCTGGACGGCTGGGCGGTGGAGGCGCGGATCTGCGCCGAGGACCCCTCCCGCGGCTTCCTGCCATCGGGCGGCACGGTCCTGGCCCTGAACGAGCCGCAGGGCGGCGGGGCGCGTACGGACTCGGGTCTGAGCGAGGGCACGGAGGTCGGCAGCCTCTACGACCCGATGCTGTCGAAGGTCATCGTGCACGCCCCGGACCGCCCCACGGCCCTGCGCCGTCTGCGCGCGGCCCTCGCGGACACGGTCACCCTGGGCGTCCCGACGAACGCGGGCTTCCTGCGCCGTCTCCTCGCCCACCCGGACGTGGTCTCCGGAAACCTGGACACCGGCCTGGTGGAGCGCGAGGCGGACGGCCTGGTCCCCAAGGACGTCCCCGCCGAGGTGTACGCGGCGGCGGCGGCCGTACGGCTCGCGGGGCTGGCCCCGGCGCCCCGGGACGGCTGGACGGACCCCTTCTCGGTGCCCAGCGGCTGGCGCCTGGGCGGTGCTCCGAACCCGCCGGCCTTCCCCGTACGCGTACCGGGCCTCGAACCGGTGACGGCGGAGGCGCCGGCCGGCGCCCGGGTCACGGACGCCTCCGTGACGGTCGTCGTGGACGGGGTCACCCACCGCTTCCACCGGGCCGGCGCCTGGCTGGGCCGGGACGGCGACTCCTGGCACGTGCTCGACCACGACCCGGTCGAGGCCGCGCTCGGCGGCGCCCGGCACGGCGGGGCCGACACGCTGGCCGCGCCGATGCCCGGCACCGTGACCGTGGTGAAGGTGTCCGTCGGGGACGAGGTCGAGGCCGGGCAGAGCCTGCTCGTCGTCGAGGCGATGAAGATGGAGCACGTCATCTCCGCCCCGCACGCCGGCAGCGTCACCGAGCTGGACGTCACGCCCGGCACCGCCGTCGCCATGGACCAGGTCCTGGCCGTCGTCACCCCGCGCGAGACCTCCGGGGAGGACGCGTGACCACCGGACTGCCCATGACCGTCCCCGGCGCCGGACTCCCGGCCCGGGTGCGGATCCACGAGGTGGGGGCCCGGGACGGCCTCCAGAACGAGAAGACGGCCGTCCCGACGGAGGTGAAGGCGGAGTTCGTGCGCCGCCTCGCCGCCGCCGGGCTCGGCACCGTCGAGGCGACCAGCTTCGTGCACCCCAAGTGGGTGCCCCAACTGGCCGACGCCGAGGACCTGTTCCCGCTGGTCCGCGACCTACCGGTCCGTCTGCCGGTCCTGGTGCCGAACGAGCGGGGGCTCGACCGGGCACTCGCGCTCGGCGCCCGGGAGATCGCCGTCTTCGCCTCGGCCACCGAGTCCTTCGCGAAGGCCAACCTCAACCGGACCGTGGACGAGGCCCTCGCCCTCTTCGCACCGACCGTCGTCCGGGCCGTGGAGGCCGGTCTGAAGGTCCGCGGCTATCTGTCGATGTGCTTCGGCGACCCCTGGGAGGGCCCGGTCCCGGTCGAGCAGGTCGTCCGGGTCACCCAGGCCCTCGCCGACATGGGCTGCGACGAGCTGAGCCTCGGCGACACCATCGGCGTCGCGACCCCGGGGCACGTCGAGGCCCTGCTCACCGCGCTGAACGAGGCGGGCATCCCCACCTCCCGCCTCGCCGTGCACTTCCACGACACCTACGGGCAGGCCCTGTCCAACACCCTGGCCGCGCTGCGGCACGGGGTGACCACGGTCGACGCCTCCGCGGGCGGCCTCGGCGGCTGCCCGTACGCGAAGAGCGCGACCGGCAACCTCGCCACCGAGGACCTCGTGTGGATGCTCGACGGCCTCGGCATCGAGACCGGGGTCGATCTGGCCGCCCTCACCGCCACGAGCGTGTGGATGGCCGAACAACTGGGCCGGCCCAGCCCGTCCCGTACCGTCCGCGCCCTCTCCCACAAGGAGTGAACAGTCCCATGTCCCTCGACCACCGGCTCTCCGCCGAGCACCAGGAACTCCGCCGCACCGTCGAGGAGTTCGCGCACGACGTGGTGGCCCCGAAGATCGGGGACTACTACGAGCGGCACGAGTTCCCGTACGAGATCGTCCGCGAGATGGGCCGCATGGGCCTGTTCGGGCTGCCGTTCCCCGAGGAGTACGGCGGCATGGGCGGCGACTACCTGGCCCTCGGGATCGCCCTGGAGGAGCTGGCCCGGGTCGACTCCTCCGTGGCCATCACCCTGGAGGCGGGCGTCTCGCTGGGCGCGATGCCGCTGCACCTGTTCGGCACCGAGGAGCAGAAGCGGGAGTGGCTGCCGCGCCTGTGCGCGGGCGAGATCCTGGGCGCGTTCGGCCTGACCGAGCCCGGCGCGGGCTCGGACGCGGGCGGCACCCGCACGACGGCCGTCCGCGACGGCGACGAGTGGGTGATCAACGGCTCGAAGTGCTTCATCACCAACTCCGGTACGGACATCACGGGTCTGGTGACGGTCACGGCGGTCACCGGCCGCAAGCCCGACGGGCGCCCGCTGATCTCCTCGATCATCGTCCCCTCCGGCACCCCGGGCTTCACGGTCGCGGCCCCGTACTCCAAGGTCGGCTGGAACGCCTCGGACACCCGCGAGCTGTCCTTCGCCGACGTGCGGGTCCCGGTGGGGAACCTGCTCGGCGAGGAGGGCCGGGGGTACGCGCAGTTCCTCCGCATCCTGGACGAGGGCCGGGTCGCCATCGCGGCGCTCGCGACGGGCCTCGCGCAGGGCTGTGTGGACGAGTCCGTGAAGTACGCGAAGGAACGTCACGCCTTCGGCCGCCCGATCGGCGACAACCAGGCCATCCAGTTCAAGATCGCGGACATGGAGACCCGGGCGCACATGGCCCGCATCGGCTGGCGGGACGCGGCCTCGCGCCTGGTCCTGGGCGAGCCGTTCAAGAAGGAGGCGGCCATCGCGAAGCTGTACTCCTCCACGGTGGCGGTGGACAACGCCCGCGAGGCGACCCAGATCCACGGCGGCTACGGCTTCATGAACGAGTACCCGGTGGCCCGGATGTGGCGGGACTCGAAGATCCTGGAGATCGGCGAGGGCACGAGCGAGGTCCAGCGGATGCTGATCGCACGGGAGTTGGGCCTGTCGGGCTGATCTCCCCGGGCCGATCCCGCAGGACCGGGGCCCGCCGTTCCCCCGACGGGGGCGGCGGGCTCCCGTGCGTCCGGGGCACCCCTGTTCGATCGGGGAATGTGAGGTTAGGCTAACCTACGTTCGCCGCCCGCCGAGGCGGTCCGCGCCCGTACCGAAAAGGTGTCCGCCCCATGACGCTCACCGAGACAGCCCCCTTCCGGTTCTTCTCGCTCCGGGTCGACCGGACGCGGCGGCTCGGCCCGTCCCTGGTCCGGGTCACCTTCGCCGGGGAGGACCTGAAGGACTTCGCCGCCGGCGGCCGCGACCAGTCCCTCTCCCTCTTCCTGCCGCACCCCGGCCAGGAGGCCCCCGTCCTGCCGCCCCTGGGCGGACGGGACATGTACGCGGTCCTCGGCGCCTGGCGGGCGATGCCCCACGAGGAGCGGGCCGTGATGCGCTCGTACACCGTCCGGGAGCAGCGCACCGGACCGGACGAGATCGACATCGACTTCGCGCTCCACGAGGACGGCGGGCCCGCCTGCCGCTGGGCCGGGAGCGCCGGGCCCGGCGACCGGGTGGCCGTCCTCGGCCCCGCCGTGGCCGACAACACGGCCGTCCGCTTCCGGCCGCCCGAGGACGCCGACTCCGTCGTGGTCTGGGCGGACGAGACGGCCCTCCCGGCGGCCTCGGCGATCCTGGAGTGGCTGCCGGCCGGGACCCGCGCCCGGGTCTTCCTGGAGGTGCCGCACTCCGGCGACCGGACCGCACTGCCGACCGCCGCCGACGCCGAGGTCACCTGGCTCGTACGGGAGGAGGGGGCGCCGTCCGCCGTGGACGCGGTGCGCGGCGCCGTACTGCCCGGCGCGTTCCCGTACGTCTGGATCGCGGGCGAGTCGGGGTCGGTGAAGGCGCTGCGGCGGCACTTCGTGCGCGAACGCGGGCTCGACCGGCGCCGGGTGACGTTCGTCGGCTACTGGCGCAGGGGGCTGTCCGAGGACGCCCTGCGCGAGGTGCCGGACGAGACGCGCGAGGACGCGGCCCGGGACGAGACGCGGGCCTCCGTTCCCGCGCCCGTGCCCGCCCCTGCCACCGTGCCCGTACCCGTACCCGTCCCCGCCCGCGCTCCCGCCCCGGCCCTCGCCTCCGTGCCGGCGCCCGCTCTTCCCGCCGCGTAACCCACGTCACTCAAACCGGCCTCGACCGGGCCGGTTTGAGGGTGCTCACCGCAAAAAAATTAGGTTAGGCTTACCTATATTCCACTGATCGCGTGCTCCGGCGATCCTCCACGTCCTCCCCAGCGTTCCCTCCCGAAAGGGTCCCCACATGCGCTCCCACCTGCTCAACGGCACCACGGCGGAGAGCTATCGTCGCTCCGTCACCGAAGGCGTCGGGCGGGTGGCGGACAAACTCGCCTCGGTACGGGGGCCGTTCACCGGCACGACCCCCGCCGAGCTGGCCCCCGTCATCGACGCCGTCGACCTCGACCGGCCGCTCGGGGACGTCTCCGCCGCCCTGGACGAGCTGGAGGGCGTCTACCTCCGCGACGCCGTCTACTTCCACCACCCGCGCTACCTGGGCCACCTGAACTGCCCGGTCGTCATCCCCGCCGTCGTCGGCGAGGCCGTCCTCTCGGCCGTCAACTCCTCCCTGGACACCTGGGACCAGAGCGCGGGCGGCACCCTCATCGAGCGGAGGCTGATCGACTGGACCGCCGGCCGGGCCGGCTTCGGGCCCGCCGCCGACGGCGTGTTCACCAGCGGCGGTTCGCAGTCCAACCTCCAGGCCCTGCTCCTGGCCCGCCAGGAGGCCAAGACCGACGACCTGTCGAAACTCCGGATCTTCGCCTCCGCGTGCAGCCACTTCAGCGTCCAGAAGTCGGCCGGTCTCCTCGGCCTCGCCGCCGGCGCCGTCGTCTCCGTCCCGGTCGACGCGGACAAGCGGATGCGGTCCACCGCCCTCGCCGCCGAACTGGCCGCCTGCCGCGCCGAGGGCCTGGTCCCGATGGCGATCGTGGCCACCGCCGGCACCACCGACTTCGGCTCCATCGACCCGCTGCACGAGATCGCCGCCCTGGCCGGCGAGTACGGCGCCTGGATGCACGTCGACGCCGCCTACGGCTGCGGACTGCTCGCCTCCCCCACCCGCCGCCACCTCCTGGACGGCGTCGAGCGGGCCGACTCGGTCACCGTCGACTTCCACAAGTCCTTCTTCCAGCCCGTGAGCTCCTCCGCGCTCCTGGTCCGCGACGGCGCCACCCTGCGCCACGCGACGTACCACGCGGACTACCTCAACCCGCTCCGCACGGTCGCCGAGAAGATCCCGAACCAGGTCGACAAGTCCCTCCAGACCACCCGCCGCTTCGACGCGCTCAAGCTCTGGATGACCCTCCGGGTGATGGGCGCCGACGGCGTCGGCGGCCTCTTCGACGAGGTCTGCGACCTGGCCCGGCGGGGCTACGACCTGCTCGCCGCCGACCCCCGCTACGACGTCGTGGTCGAGCCGAGCCTCTCCACGCTCGTCTACCGCTACGTCCCCGCCGGAGACGCCGACCCCGAGGCCGTCGACCGCGCCAACCTGCACGCCCGCAAGGCCCTGTTCGCCTCGGGCGAGGCCGTCGTCGCCGGGACCAGGGTCGACGGCCGCCAGTACCTCAAGTTCACCCTGCTCAACCCCGAGACCACCACGGCCGACATCGCGGCCGTCCTCGATCTGATAGCCGGCCACGCCGAGCAGTACCTGGGAGAGAACCTTGTCCACGCCTGAGAGGGCCACACCCGAGACGGCCGTACGCGACACGGCTCGGATCCACGACTTCGTCGGCATCGGACTCGGTCCGTTCAACCTCGGCCTCGCCTGCCTGACCGAGCCGATCGGCGAACTGGACGGCGTCTTCCTGGAGTCGAAGCCGGACTTCGAGTGGCACTCCGGAATGTTCCTGGAGGGCGCCCACCTCCAGACCCCGTTCATGTCGGACCTGGTCACCCTCGCGGACCCGACCTCGCCGTACTCCTTCCTCAGCTACCTGAAGGAGAAGGGCCGCCTGTACTCGTTCTACATCCGGGAGAACTTCTACCCGCTGCGGACCGAGTACGACGACTACTGCCGCTGGGCCGCCGGCAAGCTCACCTCGGTCCGCTTCTCCACCACGGTCACCGCCGTCACCTTCGACGAGGCCGCCGAGGTGTACGAGGTGGCCACCGAGGGCGGCACGACCTACCGCGCCCGCCGGATCGTCCTGGGCACCGGCACCCCGCCGCACGTCCCCGAATCCTGCCGGGACCTCGGCGGCGACCTGATCCACAACTCGCGCTACCTGCCGAACAAGGCGGAGCTCCAGAAGAAGAAGTCGATCACCCTGGTCGGCAGCGGCCAGAGCGCCGCCGAGATCTACTACGACCTCCTGAGCGAGATCGACGTCCACGGCTACCGGCTCAACTGGGTGACCCGCTCCCCGCGCTTCTTCCCGCTGGAGTACACCAAGCTCACCCTGGAGATGACGTCCCCGGAGTACGTGGACTACTTCCACGCGCTGCCCGAGCGGACCCGCTACCGCCTGGAGACCGAGCAGAAGGGCCTCTTCAAGGGCATCGACGGCGAGCTCATCAACGCCATCTTCGACCTGCTCTACCAGAAGAACCTGAACGGCCCCGTGCCCACCCGGCTCCTGACCAACTCCGCGCTGCACACCGCCGCGTACGACGGGGAGAGCGGCACGTACGCGCTCGGCTTCCGCCAGGAGGAGCAGGAGAAGGACTTCACCCTGGAGACCGACGGCCTGATCCTGGCCACCGGCTACAGGTACAGCGTCCCCGCCTTCCTGGAGCCGGTCCGCGACCGCCTCCGCTGGGACGGGCAGGGCCGCTTCGACGTGGCCCGCGACTACGCGATCGACACGACGGGACGCGGCGTCTTCCTGCAGAACGCCGGCGTCCACACCCATTCGATCACCTCGCCCGACCTGGGCATGGGCGCGTACCGCAACGCCCGCATCATCGCCGCGATGCTGGGACACGAGTACTACCCCGTCGAGAAGACCATCGCCTTCCAGGAGTTCGCCGTATGACCGTCCGTTTCCGCCCGCTCGACCCCGTCCAGGACGCGGAGCTGCTCCACGGCTGGGTCACCCACCCCAAGGCCGCCTTCTGGATGATGCAGGACGCGAGCCGGGAGGACGTCGTGCGCGAGTACTCCGCCATCGTCGCGAACCCGCACCACGAGGCGTTCATAGGCCTGGTCGACGGGGTCCCCGCGATCCTCATGGAGCGCTACGACCCGGCCCACCTGGAGCTGGTCGGCCTCTACGACCCGCGGCCGGGCGACGTCGGCATGCACTTCCTGGTCGCGCCCACCGACACCCCCGTGCACGGCTTCACCCGCAAGGTGATCACGGCCGTGATGGCGGAGCTGTTCGCCGACCCGGAGACCGCCCGCGTGGTCGTCGAGCCCGACGTCGCCAACAAGGCCGTCCACGCGCTCAACGCGGCCGTGGGCTTCGTGCCCGAGTGCGAGATCCAGAAGCCGGAGAAGAGGGCGCTGCTGAGCTTCTGCACCCGGGAGCAGTTCGAGGCCGCCGTGGGAGCCGCCGCGTGAGCACCGCTGCGCACACCGACCCCGTCGCCCACCTCACCCCCGGGCGCTGGGCCGACGCCAACCGCGCCCTGATCCGCAAGGGCCTAGCCGAGTTCGCCCACGAGCGGCTGCTGAACCCGCGCGAGCTGGGCGACGACCGGTACGAGGTCCTGTCCGACGACGGCGCGACCGCGTACCGCTTCGCCGCCGACCGGTACGCCCTCGACCACTGGCAGATCGACCCGGCGTCGATCACCCGCCACCGGGGCGACGACGAACTCCCCCTGGACGCGCTGCTCTTCATCACCGAGCTGCGCGGCGCCCTGGGGCTGAGCGACGAGATCCTGCCGGTGTACCTGGAGGAGATCTCCTCCACCCTGTCCGGCACGGCCTACAAGGCGACCAAGCCTCAGGTGTCCTCCGCCGACCTGGCCCGCGCCGGTTTCCAGGCGATCGAGACCGGGATGACCGAGGGCCACCCCTGCTTCGTCGCCAACAACGGGCGGCTCGGCTTCGGCGTCGACGAGTACCGGGCGTACGCCCCCGAGGCCGCGAGCGGCATCCGCCTGATCTGGCTGGCCGCCCGCCGCGACCGGGCCGCCTTCACCGCCGGGGCGGGCATCGACTACGAGTCGTTCGTCCGCGCCGAGCTGGGCGACGCGGCGGTGGACGGCTTCGCGGCGACCCTGGCCGCCCGCGGCCTGGACCTCGCCGACTACCTCCTGATGCCGGCGCACCCCTGGCAGTGGTGGAACAAGCTGTCCGTCACCTTCGCCGCCGAGGTGGCGCAGGAGCGCCTGGTGTACCTGGGCGAGGGCGACGACACGTATCTGGCGCAGCAGTCGATCCGTACCTTCTTCAACACCTCGGACCCGGCCAGGCACTACGTGAAGACGGCCCTGTCGGTCCTCAACATGGGCTTCATGCGGGGGCTTTCGGCCGCGTACATGGAGGCGACCCCGGCGATCAACGACTGGCTGCACGACCTGATCGAGTCGGACTCCGTCTTCAAGTCGGCCGGCTTCTCGATCATCCGGGAGCGGGCGGCGGTCGGCTACCGGCACCTGGAGTACGAGGCCGCCACCGACCGCTACTCGCCCTACCGCAAGATGCTGGCCGCGCTCTGGCGCGAGTCGCCGGTGCCGTCCCTCGCGGAGGGCGAGCGCCTGGCGACGATGGCCTCGCTGCTGCACGTGGACCACGCGGACGCGTCCTTCGCGGGCGCGCTGATCGCGGAGTCCGGCGAGGAGCCGACGGTCTGGCTCCGCCGCTACCTGGACGCCTACCTCCTCCCGGTCCTCCACAGCTTCTACGCGTACGACCTGGCGTTCATGCCGCACGGCGAGAACGTGATCCTGGTCCTCGACGGGCGCGGCGGGGTCGCGCGGGCGATCTTCAAGGACATCGCCGAGGAGATCGTCGTCATGGACCCGGACGCGGTGCTGCCCCCGGCGGTGGAGCGGGTGCGGGCCGAGGTCCCGGAGGACATGAAGCTCCTCTCGGTCTTCACCGACGTCTTCGACTGCTTCTTCCGCTTCCTGGCGGCGACCCTCGCGGCGGAGGGCGTCCTCGACGAGGACGGCTTCTGGCGCACGGTCGCGGAGTGCGTGCGCGGCTACCAGGAGGAGCACCCGGAGTTCGCGGCCCGCTTCGAGCGGTACGACATGTTCGCGGAGACCTTCGCCCTGTCGGCCCTCAACCGCCTCCAGCTCCGCGACAACAAGCAGATGGTCGACCTCGCGGACCCGTCGGCGGCCCTCCAGCTCGTCGGCGACCTGACGAACCCGATCGCCCGCTTCGCCTGACCCGGGACCGGTGCGGGCCCCGACGGAGTACGGTCACTCCGCCGGGGCCCGCGCCTTTCGTTCCCTGCCGACGGTCATCCCCCTCCGTAGGGGCAGGAGTCCCCGCCCTCGCGCGGGCAGGCGATGAGCGCGCGCGACACGTACTGCTGTGCCTTCGAGTAGTAGCCGAGGACCACGTCGTTCCCGGCCGCCAGCCGCAGCGTCTCCCGGACCCGCTGAAGCCGGTCCCAGACCGGGAAGTGTTCCTGGTCCACGGGAGGGTTCTGGGTCAGCTCCCCCTCGATCCAGGAAGCGGCCTCCTCCACCCCGGTGTACGTGGCCGCCACCTGCGCCGCGGACCGCCGCAGCCAGTCCTTGATCTCGATCGGCGGGTGGTCGGCCGGTACTTCACCGCGCCTGATCGCCGAGTCGGGATAGGACCGGCCGGTGTACGCGTACGCGTGCCAGTGCCGTCGTACGCCCTCCCTATCCCCCGACACGGGCGGCGGCCTTCCGCGCGACCTCGGCCACGTGCCCGGCTTCCAGGAGCAGGAGCGCCCCGATCAGGTACTCGCGGGTCCACCGGACGGCCGCGTCGGGTGCGGCCAGCAGGGAGGCCGGCGGGATCTCGGCCCGCAGCGCGGGGTCCACCAGGGCCTGGGAGAGGATCTCGCGCGTCATCTCGGACGCCAGCCAGTGGAACGTGCGCTCCTCGAGCGCGAACGTCAGGTGCAGGGAGGGCTCCCCGCCCACGGTGTACGGCGAGTGGACGTAACCGCGCGGCAGCCAGAAGACGTCACCGGGCTCCAGGGCGAAGGACTGGACAGGAGCCGTACGGGCGAGGTGGTGCCGCTCCTCGGAGGTGAACCCCCGCTCCAGGAAGTTCCCGTGCTCCGTCGTCGGGTTCTCCACGAAGGGCGGGTGCAGGGGCCACGCCTTCCGCCCGGAGAGCTGGACGACCAGCGTGACGTAGGGGTCGTAGTGGTACTTGAGTCCCTGCGCGCCCGGCGGGGTGAGGTACGCGTTCACGTGCACCGGGCAGCCGGTCTCGTCCTGGATCTCGCGGCGCAGGAGGCTCAGGGACGGTTTGACGGTCTGGAGCTGCCGGACGGAGACCGTGCCCCCGCCGTCGAGGTGGGCACGGACGGCACCGGGCCGGGGCATGTCACCGTCGATGTAGGCGTGCCGTTCCAGGACCTTCCCGTCCTTGAGCAGGACGACGTTGCGGGCGGGGAGGCATTCGGCGTCCACGAGGGCGTCGAATTCGGCGAGGGACCACAGGTGGGCCAGGTCGGCGGGGTCGCGGCGGAAGAGCGTCGGCCCGGTGGGCCACTTCTCCAGGATCTTGGGTACGTCGTCCACGAGATCGGCCAACGGCATTGCCAACTCCTTACAGGTGTGCGGGCGGGAGGAGGAGGCGGCCGGGGCCCCCACGCGAGGTGCGGACCCCGGCTCCGGGTCAGGCGTTCGCGTCGGCCCTGGCGATCCAGCCACGGGCGAAGGCGGTGATCTCCTCCGCGCTCATCCGCAGCTCCCGGCCGGCTCCCCCGGGCTTGCTGTCACCGAGCGCGTATCCGCCGCCGTGCAGCTCGGCGAGCGTGATGCAGCTCTCCATGTTCCCGTCGTTGTCCGTTCCGCCGCCGCAGAGCGCGGCGAAGTCGCCGGACACTTCCCGCTCGTACAGATCACTCATTACGGTGGGTCTCCTGTCTCTGTCTTCGATGTCTTCGATGGGGACTGGGTCCCGCCCCCGGACGGTCTTGCCGGACATCACCGGGGGCGGGACGCGACCGCCGCCTCTGGAACGAGGGAGCGGAGTCGTGGGGGTTCACCCGGGAGGGCGGAGAACCTCAACCGGACCCGTTTACGCAGGTCAGCGCCGCTCTTCCGGCGGGGCGTCCCTCTTCAGGGTCATCTTCGGCGGGTCGTGCGGGTGGTTGCGGATCTCCACCACGCAGTCCACGGCGGCGGACTCGTCGTGCTGCGGGCCCCGGCGCGTGTAGTGGTCGAACCACTGGACCAGGTACGCGCACGGCGTGCACCCGGCTACTGGTTCGGGCCGGGGCCGGAGCCCGTGGTCGGCGGAGAGGACTAGCACGGGGGTGGTGAGGACCCGGATGCGCGCCCACTCCTCCCCGGTCGGCGCGCGCAGGTCCCCGGGCGAGGCGGCCCACTCGGCCCCGCCACCCGGAGGCCGTACGTACACGCTCCCGCTCTGCGTACGGGAGACCTGACCGAGCCGGACCGTCTCCCCACCGGTGTCGGCGACGAAGACGCCGGCGGCGGGGAGGGACGGGGGGTTGTTGCACACGGGCACGACTGCTCCTCTCTGTAGGGATTTCACTCCAGGTGGCGTCAGCGTGACCTAGGGTCAGAACTCCTTCAACTGGCCAACTAGTCGCAAGAGAAGGAAGAGTTGTGGTCAATCGCAAGGAGCTGAGGCCGGAGAGCAGCCCGCAAGCGGCGTACGGTGCGCATCTCCGCAGGCAGCGCGAGCTTTGCGGCTGGAGTCAGGAGGATCTGGCCGCGCGCATGGGATGCTCCGGTCAACACATCTCAGCCGTAGAGACTGGTCGCAAACCGCCGACTCTCCCCTTCTCGCGGAAGGCGGATCAGGTGTTAGGCACCGCAGAAGCGAGGGATTCGTTCGAGCGCCAGTGGCACGAAATGCGGCGTGGCAGCCTGTTGGAAGGGTTTCCTGAGTACGTCGAGTACGAGAGACGGGCCGTCGAGCTCCGAATCTTCGAGATCGGGATCGTTCCAGGACTCCTGCAGACCCCGGAGTACGCGCACGCGGTGAACATGGCGGACGTACGACGCGGATTGATCACGCAGCAACAGGGCGAAGAGCGCATCTCGTTCGTCGCCGAGCGACAAGCCGCCGTAGCACGGCGGTCACCCTTCATGCTCGTCGTGCTGGACGAGAGCTGCGTCCGCCGCCCAATCGGCGGCGCGGCCGTCATGGACGCCCAACTTCACCATCTGGTCGACTTCGCCGAGCGCCCGGACACCATGCTGCAGGTGGCCCCGATCTCCCTCGGAGAGCGTCGGCCGTTCAACCTCCCGGCCTCTACGGCCACCCTGGCGGACCGGTCTGTGATCGCGTACGGCGAATCCCACTTACGGGGCTTCGTGGAGCGGGAAATCACCGCCGTGAGGCCTGTGCTCGTACGGTTCCTTCAACTACAGGCCGTATGCCTGTCCCAAGCAGAATCCGTGGCGATGATCCAAGGAATCCGAAAGGGCACCTCGTGACGACCGAGTCCCCCTGCTGGTTCACCTCCTCCTACAGCACCACCGGCGGCGAGTGCATCGAGGTCGCCGCCAACCTCGTCCCCACCCACGGCACCGTCCCCGTCCGCGACTCAAAGCAGCCCGCCGGCCCCGCCCCCCTTCGTGGCCTGCGTCCGGGACGGCGGGTTCGGCGCCCGCTGAGGGGCCGTCCGTGCGGCGACGAAGCCGAAGAGGACGGCCCTCACGCCAGGAGGACCTCGACGGAGATCGTCACCGCCAGCACCACGTACACCGCGCACGCCCCGTAGTTCAGTACGGTCGTCGCCTTCGACGAGCCGGTGAGCCGGGTGCGGAAGAAGCCCGCCAGCATCCCGATGCCCCCGTAGAGCACCACCTCCATCAGGACGTTGATCGCGCCGAGGAGGGCCAACTGCATCCCGGGAGCCTCCGCGTTCCCCAGGAACTGCGGAAGAACCGCGAGGTAGAAGAGGATGATCTTCGGGTTCGTCAGGCTGATCAGCAGCCCGCGCAGGTACCACCGGCCCGCCCCGACGTCATCATGCTCCCCGATCGCGCTTCGCGCACTCCGCAGGGTCGTGTACGCCAGCCACAGCAGGTACGCCGCGCCCACGATCCTCACCGCGTCGAGCAGCGACGGGTGCGAGCGGGCGATCTCCCCCAGCCCGGCGACGACGGCGGTGGCGCAGACGCTCATGCCCGTCCCGATGCCGAGGATCGCCTTCAGCGCGGCCCGGCGGCCGCCCTCCAGGCCCACCGCGAGCATGTAGGCCATGTCGGGCCCGGGTGGGCCGAGGAAGAGCAGGATCACCGCGATGTAGCCCGGCAGTACCGATAAATCCACCATTGCCCGTCGCCTCCGGCCTCGTCGTGGTCGCCGTCCGTCTCCCCGTTCCCGTCCGGTCGATTCGGCCTCCGCGCGCACGGGAAACGCCCGGCCGGGGGCGGCCCCGGCCGGGCGTTCCGTCTCAGCGGGCCGCTACTCCGCCGGCCAGGGCACCTCCGGCGAGCGGTACCAGTCGATGCCCAGGGCCTCGAAGCGCGGGGCCTGTTCGGCGAGGCGGACCTTGTAGGTGTCCCAGTCGTGGGTCGCGGCCGGGGACCAGCCCAGTTCGGCCACGCCCGGCAGGCGCGGGAAGGCCATGACGTCGAGGTCGTCGGTGGTGGCGAGGGTCTCGGTCCAGAGGGGGGCCTCGACGCCCCGGACGGCGCTCGCGGGCGCGCCGGGCAGGTAGGCCGCCGGGTCCCAGTCGTAGGACCTGCGGACCTCGACGTACCCGGCCCAGGAGAGGCCGAGCTTCGTCTCCTTCGTGTACTTCATGTCGAGGTAGGTGCGGTCGGCGGGCGAGAGGATCAGGCCGGTGCCGTTCCGTGCGGTCTCGGCGACCCGCTCCTTCTCCGCCGCGGGGGTGCGGTCGAGGCCCCAGTACTGGACGAGGGCGCCGGGGGCGGGGGTGGTGCCGGTCAGCTGGTGCCAGCCGATGACGGTCTTGCCGTACTTGGCGACGACCGGCTGCACCTTGTCCATGAAGGCCACGTAGTCGGCGTGGCTGGTGGAGTGGGCCTCGTCGCCGCCGATGTGGAGGTAGCGGCCGGGGGTGAGGGCGGCGATCTCCCGGATCACGTCGTCGACGAAGTCGTACGTGACCGCCTTGGGCACGCACAGGGAGCTGAAGCCGACCTTGGTGCCGGTGTAGAGGGGCGGGGCGACGCCGTCGCAGTTGAGCTCGGGGTAGGAGGCGAGGGCCGCGTTGGTGTGGCCCGGCACGTCGATCTCCGGGATCACCTCCTGGTAGCGGGAGGCGGCGTACCGGACGATCTCCCGGTACTCCTCCTTGGTGTAGAAGCCGCCGGGGCCGCCGCCGACCTCGGTGGAGCCGCCGTGGGTGGTGAGGCGGGGCCAGGAGTCGACGGCGATGCGCCAGCCCTGGTCGTCGGAGAGGTGCAGGTGGAGGGTGTTCACCTTGTAGAGGGCGAGCTGGTCGATGTACCGCTTCACCTCGTCGACGGTGAAGAAGTGGCGGGCGACGTCGAGCATGGCGCCCCGGTAGGCGTAGCGCGGGGTGTCGGTGATCACGCCGCCCGCGACCTTCCAGGGGCCCTCCTGGACGCTTCCGCGCTCGACGGCGGAGGGCAGCTGCTGGCGCAGGGTCTGGACGCCGCGGAAGAGGCCGGCGGGCCGGTGGGCCGTCAGGGTGACGCCGTCCGGTCCGGAGCGGAGCCGGTAGCCCTCGTCGCCGAGGGCGGCTTCGCCGGCGCTGAGCCGGAGCCGGATGCCGCCGCGGGCCGCCTGCTCGTCGACGACGGGGAGCGGGAAGCCGGTGGCGGGCCGGAGCAGCCCGGCGAGGTAGCCGCCGACGGCCTTGGCCTCGGCGGAGCGGGTGTCCACCCCGATGCGGGTGGCGGTGGTGAGGGTGTAGGGCTCGCCCCCGGGGGTGACGGAGGCGGGCACGGGGACGATGCGGCCGAGCGGGCGGACCTCGGGCTCGGCGGCGGCCCGGCGGCCCGCCGCCCCGCCGTCGGTACCGGCATGGGCCTCGCCGCAGCCGACACCGGCGGTCGCGAGCAGGAGCAGGGATCCGATCAGGCGCGGAATCCTGAGGCGCTGTCTCACAGGCGGGCTCCCCTTCGGGTGGTCGACGCGTCTGATCTGTCTATATCCGCACCGGGTCCTCCCGTACCGTCGTGTTTCGGACGGACAAGGTCTAGGCCAATCGTCCGGATTGACAGGGAAAGCAGTGGACCCTGCCCGATTTCGGGCAGGATTCTTGCAACGGGGCGGAATCACCCCTCAGTATTCACGGGTGCTCGAACGCCGCCCGTCGCACGACGACCTCATCGACCACCTGGTCCGCAGCACCGCGCTCCAGCGCGGTGAGGCCGCCCGGGTGGTGCTCGACGTGCTGGCGTACTTCGACGAGACGGCCGAGGAGTTCGTCCGCCGCCGCCACCGCGAACTGCAGTCCGGCGGGGCCGTGAACGCCGAGATCTTCGAACGGATCGCGGCGGAGCTGCCGCACCGGGCCGTGGCACCGCCGGAGTTCTCGCTCCGGCAGCTGCGCCGGATCGTGTACGGCTGAGCGGCCGGGCCTCCCGGACCACCGCCCGGACGGCCGAGTACATCCACTGACCTGGAGGGGTTTCACCTTTATGTGCGGAATTGTCGGTTACATCGGTAAGCGCGACGTGGCACCGCTGCTGCTCGAGGGCCTGCAGCGCCTGGAGTACCGCGGATACGACTCCGCCGGCATGGTCGTCACCAGCCCGAAGGCCTCCGGCCTGAAGATGGTGAAGGCCAAGGGCCGGGTCCGCGACCTGGAGGCCCGCGTCCCCAAGCGCTTCACCGGCACCACCGGCATCGCCCACACCCGCTGGGCCACCCACGGCGCGCCGAGCGACGTCAACTCGCACCCGCACATGGACCCCGAGAACAAGGTCGCCGTCGTCCACAACGGCATCGTGGACAACGCCCAGGAGCTCCGCGCCAAGCTGGAGGCCGACGGCGTCGTCTTCGCCTCCGAGACGGACACCGAGGTCATCACCCACCTCATCGCCCGCTCCCAGGCCGAGACCCTGGAGGAGAAGGTCCGCGAGGCGCTCAAGGTCATCGAGGGCACCTACGGCATCGCCGTGATGCACGCCGACTTCAACGACCGCATCGTCGTCGCCCGCAACGGCTCCCCGGTCATCCTCGGCATCGGCGAGAAGGAGATGCTCGTCGCCTCCGACGTCGCCGCCCTGATCGCCCACACCCGCCAGGTCGTCACCCTCGACGACGGCGAGATGGCCACCCTCAAGGCCGACGACTTCCGCACGTACACCACCTCCGGCGCGACCACCACCGCCACCCCGGAGACCGTCGAGTGGGAGGCCGCCTCCTACGACATGGGCGGCCACGACACCTTCATGCACAAGGAGATCTCCGAGCAGCCCGACGCGGTCGACCGCGTGCTGCGCGGCCGGATCGACGACCGCTTCTCCACCGTGCACCTGGGCGGCCTGAACCTGGACCCGCGCGAGGCCCGCACCATCCGCCGCATCAAGATCCTCGGCTGCGGCACCTCGTACCACGCCGGCCTCATCGGCGCCGGGCTCATCGAGTCCATGGCCCGCATCCCCGCCGACGCCGAGCCGGCCTCGGAGTTCCGCTACCGCAACCCGGTCGTGGACCCCGACACCCTCTACATCGCCGTCTCCCAGTCCGGCGAGACCTACGACGTGCTCGCCGCCGTCCAGGAGCTGAAGCGGAAGGGCGCCCGCGTCCTCGGCGTCGTCAACGTGGTGGGCTCCGCCATCGCCCGCGAGGCCGACGGCGGCGTGTACGTCCACGCCGGGCCCGAGGTCTGCGTCGTCTCCACCAAGTGCTTCACCAACACGGTGACCGCCTTCGCGCTGCTCGCCCTGCACCTCGGCCGCATCCGCGACCTGTCCGTCACCGACGGCAAGCGGATCATCGAGGGCCTGCGCCGACTCCCCGCCCAGATCGAGGAGATCCTCAAGGGCGAGGACGAGATCAAGCGCCTCGCCGAGGAGTACGCGGGCGCCCAGTCGATGATGTTCATCGGGCGCGTGCGCGGCTACCCGGTCGCCCTGGAGGCCTCCCTCAAGCTCAAGGAGATCTCCTACATCCACGCCGAGGCCTACCCGGCCTCCGAGCTGAAGCACGGCCCGCTGGCCCTCATCGAGCCGGCCCTGCCGACGGTCGCGATCGTCCCCGACGACGACCTCCTGGAGAAGAACCGCGCCGCCCTGGAGGAGATCAAGGCCCGCAGCGGCCGCATCCTCGCGGTCGCGCACCAGCCGCAGGAGAAGGCCGACCACACCCTCGTGGTCCCGAAGAACGAGGACGAGCTGGACCCGATCCTCATGGGCATCCCGCTCCAGCTCTTCGCGTACCACACCGCCCTCGCCATGGGCCGCGACATCGACAAGCCGCGCAACCTGGCCAAGTCCGTCACGGTCGAGTAGCAGCGGGGTCCGGGCCTGTCCCCCGGACCCGCCGCCGGGCCTGTCCCCCGGCGCCGCCCGACCTGACACGCGACGGTCCCCGTGCACACACCTCCCGTGCACGGGGACCGTCGCACTTCCCGGCTCCGCGGATCCACCACGGAGGGAGGGCCGCTGGGGCCCCGGTCGAGGAGATGACGGCTCGGGGGCCGGTCAGGGGATGACGACGACGGGCCGCTGGGCGCGGCGGGCGAGCCGGCCGGCCACCGAGCCGAAGATCCGCCCGACGATCCCGTGCGTGGAACCGACCACGATCGCGTCGGCCGAGTACTCCCGGCCGACCTCCTCCAGCTCGTGGCAGATGTCGCCGCCGCGCTCGACCAGGATCCACGGCACCTCGGCCAGGTGCTCGGCGCAGGCCAGTTCCAGGCCGAGGACCTCGGTGCGGTGGTCCGGCACGTCGACGAAGACGGGGGGCTCGCAGCCGGCCCACACCGTGGTGGGCAGCCGGTTGGCCACGTGCACGATGATCAGGCCCGAGCCGGAGCGGCGGGCCATGCCGATGGCGTACGCGAGGGCGCGCTCACTGGACGTGGAGCCGTCGAAGCCGACGACGACCCCGTGCCGGAAGGCCGGGTCGCAGGCATGACGTGGCTGTTCGACCGCGAGGGGGTCGACCGTGGAGTCGGCGACGCGCTTGCGGTCCGCGGGTTCGGAGAATTCGTGACCGGCCATCGGTGTCTCGGCGAAGAGGGTCCTCGTGGGAAGGGACGGGAGAAGGGGGGAGGAACGACGGGTGACGGCGGAGCTGTGTCCGGGAATCATCTTCCCAAGCCCATACCCCCAAGGGTACGGCGGCACTCCTCTCCTGCCCAGGGCCCACCGCGCCGAGCCCGGCGGGCACACCGCTCGCGCACGGCGTTCCAGGGAGCATGCACGAGCGGTTCGGGATCTGGCAATGCCGGTTGTGTCCTACAAGTGTCCTTTCGGCGCCCGAACCGGACGCCCACGCGGGCCGACCCCGACACCCGTACGGGGGCGGATCCGGCGTCCGTACGGCGACGGGCACGGAGTCCGTACGGGAGCGGGCCCGGCGCCCGCACGGGGCCGAACGGCCGTCGCCGGGAGTGACCGGACCGTTCCGTTCCTCGTTGCCACAGGTCCGTCCCACCGTCGCCCACCGTCACAGGGAGAGCGCCCGTGCCCGTACCGCCGACCACCGCCGACCGGCCCCCCGTCACCCCCACCCCGACGCTCGCCGCACCCCGCGCCCACCGTCGCACGGGCGCCCCTCCCGCCACCGCCGCCGTGGAGACGGGGACGGCGAAGGGGGAGCAGGCCGCCGGCGACGTCGTCCGCTGGGCGGTCTTCTGCTGCGTCCTGGTCCCGGTGGTGCTCGTCGTCTACGGCACCTCGCTCGCCGGCGCGGCGGGCGCCGCCCTGGGCCTCGTCTCGGTGACGGCGGTCTGCCGGCTGCTGCTGCGGCGCTCGGAACGGGGTCTGCGCGCGGAGACCGTCCGCGGTGGACGCCGCGGCTAGTCGCGGAGGGGTTCGGGAGCCGTCCGGACCCCCTTCGAGTTGACAGGCTCGCACACCCGAGCCCATATGTTTTCAGCCAACTTACGGAACCCGGCGAGTCCTTGGCGTAACGATTGGCCAACCTCGGTCCCGACACCCCCGGAAGCCCCGTTGCAGGGGGTCACACCCCCCGCGTACCGGGGCGTTCTCCACGCCGGCGCGCCCCTCGGGAGCCACCGGGCGCACCTCCCCGCGATCGATCGCTTCACGCCAAGTTGCCTTGTCGACAATCCACCGGATGGAGAACTTGTCACCCCGGCGCCACGGGACGCAGTAGATTCGATCATGGGTACCGAAGACTGGGGTCTCGTGCAAAACCGAGGGGAAACGTGCAGGAGCGACACGACCAGGGAGACGCGAACACCGAGGGGGGCTTAGCGTCATGAGCCAGGACTCCACCGCACCGGAGGCCGGACGGAAACTGTCCGGGCGCCGGCGGCGCGAAGTCGTCGCGGTGCTGCTGTTCAGCGGCGGCCCCATCTTCGAGAGCTCCATCCCGCTCTCCGTGTTCGGCATCGACCGGCAGGACGCCGGAGTGCCACGTTACCGGCTGCTCGTCTGCGCCGGTGAGGAAGGACCGCTGCGGACCACCGGCGGGCTCGAACTCACCGCGCCGTACGGCCTGGAGGCCATCGGCAGAGCAGGCACCGTCGTCGTCCCGGCCTGGCGGTCGATCACCTCGCCGCCGCCGCCGGAGGCGCTCGACGCGCTGCGCCGCGCGCACGAGGAGGGGGCCAGGATCGTCGGGCTGTGCACCGGGGCGTTCGTCCTGGCCGCGGCCGGACTGCTCGACGGCCGCCCGGCGACCACGCACTGGATGTACGCGCCGACGCTCGCCAAGCGCTACCCGTCGGTCCACGTGGACCCGCGGGAGCTCTTCGTCGACGACGGGGACGTGCTGACCTCCGCCGGCACCGCGGCCGGAATCGATCTGTGTCTGCACATCGTGCGGACCGACCACGGCACGGAGGCCGCGGGCGCCCTGGCGCGCCGCCTGGTCGTCCCGCCGCGGCGCAGCGGCGGTCAGGAGCGCTACCTCGACAGGTCTTTACCCGAGGAGATCGGCGCCGACCCGCTGGCCGAGGTCGTCGCCTGGGCGCTCGAACACCTCCACGAGCAGTTCGACGTGGAGACGCTCGCGGCGCGCGCGTACATGTCACGGCGGACCTTCGACCGCCGGTTCCGCTCCCTCACGGGCTCGGCCCCGCTCCAGTGGCTGATCACCCAGCGGGTGCTCCAGGCGCAGCGGCTGCTCGAAACCTCCGACTACTCGGTCGACGAGGTGGCGGGCAGGTGCGGCTTCCGCTCCCCGGTGGCGCTGCGCGGCCACTTCCGGCGCCAGCTCGGCTCCTCGCCGGCGGCCTACCGGGCGGCGTACCGCGCCCGGCGTCCGCAGGGCGAGGTCGGCACGGCGGTGCTCGACCCGGTCGTGCCCGCCCAGGTCACGGCCGGCGCCCGCCGGCCCGGCCCGCCGCCGGAGCCGGGGAAGCCGCAGTCCGACGCCTACGCTCCCGGGCGCCCCTCACTCCCGGGCCAGCGCAGCGCGCCGTAACCGAAGACCCGCGGCCACAAGCCGCGCACCGCAGGAACGACGGGCGTCCGGGGACACCTCCCCCGGGCGCCCGTCGGGCTGCCGGGCCGGGTCCCGCACCCCCTAAGGTGGACGCATGAACGATCGCTTGGTGTGGATCGACTGCGAGATGACCGGGCTCTCGCTGACGGACGACGCACTCATCGAGGTGGCCGCGCTGGTCACCGACTCGGAACTGAACGTGCTCGGCGACGGCGTGGACATCGTGATCCGGCCGCCGGACGCGGCCCTGGAGACCATGCCGGAGATCGTGCGCCAGATGCACACGGCCTCGGGACTGCTCGACGAGCTGGCGGGCGGCACCACCCTCGCCGACGCCGAGGCCCGGGTCCTCGCCTACATCCGCGAGCACGTCAAGGAGCCCGGCAAGGCGCCGCTGTGCGGGAACTCGGTCTCCACCGACCGCGGCTTCCTCGCCCGCGACATGCCCGCCCTGGAGGGCCATCTGCACTACCGGATCGTCGATGTCTCCTCGGTCAAGGAACTGGCCCGCCGCTGGTACCCGAGGGCGTACTTCAACAGTCCGGAGAAGAGCGGCAACCACCGGGCGCTCGCCGACATCCGCGAGTCCATCGCCGAGCTGCGCTACTACCGCGAGGCGGTCTTCGTCCCGCCGCCCGGCCCCGACTCGGAGACCGCCAAGCGGATCGCGGCGCGCCACGTGCTCTCCGGGGAATAGACCGGGGAGGCTCGCGCCCTCGAACGCCCCTGCGGGAAACGTGGGCGCGAGCACCCTCCCGGACCCTGTAGACTTCTTCTCGGCCGGTCGGGGAATCCCTCGGGAACACCGCCGGTCATGGTGGGTATAGCTCAGCTGGCAGAGCACCTGGTTGTGGTCCAGGATGTCGCGGGTTCAAGTCCCGTTACTCACCCTGAGGGCCGAGGCCCCGGTTCGGAAGAACCGGGGCCTCGGTCGTTTCCGTGTGTCCGCGCCGGACGCCGCCGGACGCCCCCGCCCCTCATCCGTTCGGACCAGGCGGGCGCCCCCCCGCCCCGCACCCCCTGCTAGCTTCCCCTTATGTCCTATATCGTCAGGTTTTCTCCTGCCGCCGGGGGTGGGGTGAGGGTGGATGGGAATCCTGCGTGACCATCCCGAGCTCGTCCTCTTCCTCTCCCTCGCGGCCGGCTACCTCGTCGGCAAGCTGCGTGTCGGCCCCATCACCCTCGGTGGCATCTGCGGCACCCTGATCGTCTCGCTGCTCCTCGGGGCCTGGACCAAGGCCACCGTCTCCGACGACGTGAAGACGATCTTCTTCGCGCTCTTCATCTTCTCGCTCGGCTACATGGCGGGGCCGCAGTTCTTCGCCAACCTCAACAAGAAGAGCCTCCGCTTCTTCGCCCTCTGCCTCATCGAGGTCGTCTGCGTCGTCGGCATCGCCCTCGGCCTCGCGGAGGCCTTCGACCTCGACGTCGGCACCGCCGCGGGCATCCTCGCCGGCGCCGCCACCGAGTCGGCGGTCGTCGGCACGGCCACCGAGTCCATCGCCAAGCTGAGCGACCTGACCCAGGAGCAGATCACCCAGTACCAGGGCCACGTGGCCACCGCGTACACCGTCTGCTACCTGTTCGGCCTCGTCACCATCGTCATCTACACCAGCCAGATCATGCCGATGCTGATGCGGATCAACCTCCGGGACGCCTCGCGCGAGCTCTGGGAGCGGATGCGCGGCGAGGGGGGCGGGCTGGAGTCCGACGAGCGCGAGGCGCTCCCGGGCCTGGTCGGCCGGACGTTCCTGGTCACGCACGCGGACGGGGCCGTGGTCGGCGACCTGGAGCGTTCGCTGGGCGGCCGGGTCACCGTCGAGGCGGTGAAGCGGGGCAGCAAGGTGCTCACCCCTCCCCCGCCCGGCTTCACGCTCACCCTCTCCGACCTGGTGCTCGCCGTCGGCCGGCGGGCCAACATCATCGAGGCGGGCAGGGTCATCGGCCCCGAGACGCCGGCCGTCCCCGGTCTGGACACCCCGCTCGCCACCACCCAGGTCTCCCTGACCGACAAGGGCGTCTCCGGCAAGTCCCTGGACACCCTCTCCAGGGAGCACCCGGAGTTCTCCTCCGGCGGGGTGTACGTGACGGACGTGCTGCGCAACGACCAGCACCTGCCCGCCACCCCCGAGACCGTCGTCGACCGCGGCGACGTGCTCACCCTGGTGGGCGCCCGCTCGGGCCTGGGCAAGCTGGCGTCCCGGATCGGCGCGACCGTGAAGAACGACGCCACGGACTTCATCTACCTGGGCCTCGGCATCGTCTGCGGCTCGCTCCTCGGCCAGGTCGTGGTCGAGTTCGGCGACGTCCCCCTGTCGCTCGGCACCGGCGGCGGCTGTCTGATCTCCGGACTGCTCTTCGGCTGGTTCCGGTCCCGCACCCAGACCTTCGGCGCCTTCCCCCCGCAGGCCGCCTCCACCCTCAAGGACATGGGCCTGGCGATCTTCATCGCCTGCACGGGCCTGGTGTCGGGCCCGCAGGCCTGGCCGCTGCTCAAGGAGTACGGGGCGCTGCTGCCGTTCGCGGGGATCGCGATGGTCCTGGTGCCCGCGACGATCTCCCTGGTCGTCGGCCGCAAGCTGCTGAAGATCGAGAAGCCGCTGCTCATCGGCGCCATCGCGGGCCAGCAGTGCTCGACCCCGGCCATCACCTCGATCACCCAGGTGGCCCAGAGCTCGGTCCCGATGCTCGGCTACACGATCACGTACACCCTCTCGAACTTCCTGCTCCCACTGACCGGGCCGCTGCTCGTCGGCATCCTGGGAGCGTGAGGCGGCGCGATGATCGACTTCCTGAACCGGAACGTCTTCCAGCCCCATCCCGAGCTGCTCGTCTTCATCACCGTCGCGCTCGGCTTCCTCTTCGGGAAGCTCCGCTACCGGGCCATCGCGCTGGGCGCCGTCACGGGCTGCCTGGTGGCCGGGCTGCTGCTCGGCGCGCAGTTCAAGGTCACGATCGACGCCACGGTGAAGAACCTCTTCTTCACCATGTTCCTCTTCGCCCTCGGCTACAAGGTCGGCCCCCAGTTCTTCCGGGGCCTGAAGAAGGACGGCCTGCCGCAGGTCGTCAACGCCGTCGTCGTCTGCGTGACGGGCCTCCTCGTCTCCTGGGGCTTCGCCGCGATGCTCGGGTACGGCCCCGGCCTCTCCGCGGGCCTCCTCGGCGGCGCGCTCACCCAGTCCGCCGTCATCGGCGTCGCCCAGGACGCCATCGGCAACCTGCCGGGCCTCTCCGCCGCGCAGACGAAGTCCGAGGAGAACCTGGTCGCGATCGGCTACGCCGTCACGTACCCGCTCGGCACGATCCTCTGCGCGCTGCTCCTCGCCAACGTCCTGCCCAAGCTGTACAAGCGGGACCTGGCCGCCGAGTCGGCGCGGCTCGCCGAGGAGCTGGACGCGCCGGGCGACGACCCCGACCTGGCCGAGGGCTACTACGAGGTCGTGCTCCGCGCGTACCGCGTCGAGCGCCCCGACCTCGCCGGGCGCACCATCGAGGACTTCGAGCGGCAGCAGCAGGCGCTCGGCCGCCGCGTCTACCTCACCCGGGTGCGGCGGGACGGGAAGATCCTCGACCACGACCAGCGGACGGTGCTCCGCGAGGGCGACACGGTGGCGCTCAGCGCGCTGCGCGGCTCGCTCGTGGAGTTCGACCCCGGGACCCACGTCGGGCCGGAGGCGGACGACGTGGAGCTGCTGGGGTACCGGACGGAGTCCCTGCACGTGGTCGCATCCGACCGGGCCCAGCTCGGCAAGAGCATCGCCGACCTGCGCCGCGAGCCCTTCATGGTGGGCGTGTACGTCGACAAGGTCTACCGTTCCGGCACCGAGTTCCCGTACCGCCTCTCGACCACCCTGGAGCGCGGCGACACCCTGGTCCTGACCGGGCCGAAGCGGCTCGTGGACCCGGCGGGGAAGGCGATCGGCAAGCCCGTGCCGACCTCGTTCGCCACCGACATGCTCTGGGTGGGGCTCGGGATCTTCCTCGGCGGCTGCGTCGGCATCCCGGCCCTGACCGTGTCGGGCGTGCCGATCTCGCTCTCCACCTCCGGCGGCGCGCTGATCATGGGCCTGGTCTTCGGCTGGATCCGGGGCAAGTACCCGACGTACGGGAACGTCCCGCCCGGCGCCCAGTGGTTCATGGACACCCTGGGCCTGTGCCTCTTCGTCGCCGTCGTCGGCATCAACGCCGGGCCGAGCTTCACCAGCGGCCTGGCCTCGGCCGGCTGGGGGCTGCTGATCTGGGGCGCGGTGGCGACCCTGATCCCGCTGCTCGTCGGCTTCCTCGTCGGCCACTACGTCCAGAAGATCCGCTTCCCGATCCTGATGGGCGTCCTGGCCGGCGGCCAGACGACGACCGCGGCGATCGGCGCCGTCAACGAGCAGTCCCGGTCGCAGATCCCGACCCTCGGCTACACGATCCCCTACGCGGTGGGCAACGTCCTGCTGACCATCTGGGGCGCCGTGATCGTCATCCTCCACCACTGACGCGAACCCTCCCGTACGGAAGGACATGCCGTGCCCAAGCCCACGTTCACCCGCGAGGAGATCAGGTCCTACGCGCAGCTCTCGCCCTTCGAACTCAAGGACACCTTCATCTCGCTCGCCAAGGAGGCCCAGGAGGACCAGCCGGGGCAGAAGGACAAGTCACAGGTGCAGATGCTCAACGCGGGCCGCGGCAACCCGAACTGGGTGGCCACCGGGCCCCGCGAGGCCTTCCACGCCCTCGGCTACTTCGCCCTGGCCGAGTCCCGCCGGGTGTGGACCGCCGACGACCTGGGCGGCATGCCCGAGGTGAAGGGGTCCGGCGAGCGCTTCGACGCCTTCGTCCGGCAGCACCCCGCCCTGCCGGGGATCGAGCTCCTGGAGAAGAGCGTGGCGCACGCCGTGGAGCGCTTCGGCTTCGACCGGGACTCGTTCCTGCACGAGCTGACGGACAGCTCCGTCGGCGACAACTACCCGGTGCCGGACCGGATGCTGCCGCACGCCGAGCGGATCGTGCGCGGCTACCTCGACGACGAGATGTTCGACGGGAGGCCGCCGGCCGGGAACACGTCGCTCTTCGCGACCGAGGGCGGCACGGCCGCCATGTGCTACATCTTCGACTCGCTCATGAAGAACGGGATCCTGAAGAAGGGCGACCGGATCGCCCTGATGGTCCCGGTCTTCACGCCGTACATCGAGATCCCCGAGCTGGACACCTACGACTTCGACGTGGTGACGGTCGAGGCGAGCCTGTTCACCGAGACCGGGGTGCGGCAGTGGCGCTACCCGGCCGAGGAGGTCGCCAAGCTGGAGGACCCCTCCGTCAAGCTGGTCTGCCTGGTGAACCCGTCGAACCCGCCGTCGCTCGCGCTGAGCCGGCGGGTCGCGGACCAGATCAAGGAGATCGTGGCCTCGAAGAACCCGAACCTGCTGATCGTCACGGACGACGTGTACGGGACGTTCGTGCCGGGCTTCCGCTCGATCGCCGCCGACCTGCCGCGCAACACGCTGCTCGTGTACTCGTACTCCAAGCACTACGGCGCCACGGGCTGGCGGCTCGGCGTCATCGGCCTGAACGACGACAACGTGATCGACGCGATGCTGGCCGAACTGCCCCGGGAGGAGAAGGAACGGCTGAACGCGCGGTACGGGACGCTGACGCTCGAACCGGAGAAGATGCGGTTCATCGACCGGATGGTGGCGGACTCGCGGCAGGTGGCGCTCAACCACACGGCCGGGCTCTCGCTGCCGCAGCAGGTGATGATGGTCCTCTTCTCCCTCTTCGACATGCTGGAGGAGGGCCGGGCGTACAAGGAGCGGATCCGCGGGATCGTCGGCCGGCGGCTCGAACTGCTCCTGGAGGGCGCCCGGATGAAGATCTCGGAGGATCCGCAGCGGGCCGCCTACTACATCGAGCTGGACCTGCTCGCGGAGGCCGAGCGGGTGCACGGCAAGCCGTTCGCGGACTTCCTGGAGAAGAACTACGAGCCGGTGGACCCGCTGTTCCGGCTGGCCCAGCAGACGGGCGTGGTGCTGCTCAACGGCGGCGGCTTCGACGGCCCCGAGTGGTCCGTGCGCGTGTCGCTCGCCAACCTGGACGACCTGGACTACCTGAAGATCGGCCACGACCTGCGGGCCATCTTCGACGCCTACGCGGAGGAGTGGCGGGCCTCGGAGTCCTGACGCGGGGAAAGGGGGGCGCGCCCCGGTCGGAGGGTAGGGGGGCCGACCGGGGCGCGCGGTGTGGGGGGCACGGTGGTCCGTGGGGGCCTGCCGGTGGCTACCGGTAGGCGGCGAAGGCCTTCGTGAAGGCCAGCGGCTGCTGGAGGATCGAGGAGCAGGTGGCGTCGGCGCGGTTCACGGCGCCGTCCGGGCACTGCTTGTCGCGGGTCGAGGACCACATGGAGAGCCGGCCGAGGCCCTTGGACTTCGCGAAGTCGACCAGCTGGGTGGCGTCCTCGACCTTGAAGACCTCGGTGGTGACGTCGTTGACGCCGATCATCGGGGTGACGGCGACGGCCTTCCAGGCGGCCGCGTCGGAGAGCCCGAGGACGCCCTTGATCTGGGCCTGGGTCGCGGTCGCGGCCTGGATCGCGTACGTGCCCATGTCGGCGCTGTACGCCGGGCCGTAGTCCATCGCCATGATGTTGACGGCGTCGACGCGGACCCCGTTGCGCTTGGCGTCGGCGAGCAGGTCCACGTCCGGCTGGGTCAGACCCTCGGGCATGACCGGCAGGGTGAAGGAGACGTCCAGGCCCGGGTGGTCCTTCTGGAGCTGGGCGATCGCCTGCGAGCGGCGGGTGTTGGCTGCGGTGTCCGGCAGGGCCGCGCCCTCGACGTCGAAGTCGACCTTGGTCAGCTCGTACTGGTCGACGACCTTGCCGTACGCGGCGGCGAGCGCCGATGCGGAGGAGCAGTTCAGGGCCAGCTCGTGGCCGGCGGCGCCGCCGAAGGAGACGCGGACGTCACCGCCCTTGGCGCGCAGGGAGCCGATCTGGGCGGCGACCCGGTCGTTCGCCAGGTCGGTGACCCCGCCCCACAGCGGGGCGCAGGCGCCGCCGGAGGTGATGAAGGCGAGGTTGAACTCCTTCACGCCGGTGGCGTCGGCGGTCGCGAGCAGGTCGTACGCCGGGTAGAGCGAGGTGTCGACGTACGGGGCGAACTTCGCGCCGGTGACGGGGGCCGGCGTGGAGGCCGTCGGGGTGGGCGTCGGGGCCGGGGTCTGCGTCCGCGTGGGGGTGGGGGTCGGCGCGGGGGGTGTGGTGGCGGTCGCGGTCGGGGTCGGCCGTGCCGTCGCCGTGGGGGAGGCGGTGGCGGTGGGCTGCTCGGTGGGGCGGCCGCTGGGGGTGGGGGCGGGGCCTCCGGCGGAGCAGGACGCCTTGTTGATCAGGCAGTCGGTGGGGTCGCCCGCCTCGCCGGCGGCGGAGGTGACGAAGCCGACGGTGACGGACTGCCCGGGTGCGAGCTGCCGGTTCCAGCTCGCGGGCTTCACGGTGACGTGCCGGCCGGAGACGGTGTGCTCGCCGTTCCAGAGGGAGCCGACGGTGGTCCCGGCCGGGAGGTCGAACTCCAGGGTCCAGTCGGACTGGGCGGCGGACGTCTCGTTGGTGACGACGTACCGGCCGGTGTAGCCGCCGGTCCAGGAGCTGGTCCGGGTGTAGGCGGCGCCGACGGAGGAGGCCTGGGCGGTGCCGGTGAACGCGAGGACGGCGCCGCCGACGACGGCCGCCGTGACGACCGCTCCGACGACCTTGGTCCTCGTACTCGCCCTGCGCCGGTGCGCTCTGCTGCCCATGGCGTGCCTGCCTCTGCGTGCGGAAGTGGGGGTGCGGCAGCACGCTAGCGAGCGGGGAACGGACAAAGCGGGGGATCGGGGACGGGGGCGTGGATCCTTAGGGTCCGCTTAAGGCGGCCATCGGAACCAGGAAAGGTTCGCTTCCAAGTCCCCGGAGGTAAGCCCGTATTGCCCCGCCCCGTCCGCTCCCCCGGGCGCTCATCCCTCCCGTGCCCGTCGCACCCCCGTGCCCCCGCGCCTGCGGCGGGCCGGGCGGTGGCCGCGGCGGCCGGGCGCGGCGGCCGGGCCGCCCGCTCCGGCGCGTCCGCCGAGGCCGATCCAGACGCGGACCTCCGTACCGCCGAGGACCGAGCGGCCGATGCGGACGTCGCCGCCGGTGCCCTCCGCCACGCGCCGCACGATGTCGAGGCCGAGGCCCGTGGAGCCGTCCCGGGCCCCGCTGTTGCCCCGGGCCAGGGCGGCGGCGGGGTCGGCGATGCCGGGGCCCGCGTCGGAGACCAGGACGATGACGGCGTCGTCGCCGTTGTGGACGTCGATGGAGAAGGCGGTGCCCTCGGGGGTGTGGCGGAAGACGTTGCCGAGGAGGGCGTCGAGCGAGGCGACGAGCTCGGGCCGCGCGACCGGGATGCGGACCGGGCGCTCGACGCCCGCGACCCGCACCCGGCGCCCCTCGTCCTCGGCGAGCGCCGACCAGAAGTCCATCCGCTCGCGCACCACTTCGGCGGCGTCGCAGCCCGCGCCGGGGCCGGTCGCCTGGGTCTGCGGCTTCGCCTCCCGGGCCGTGCGGATGATGATGTCGACCTCGCGCTCCAGCTGTTCGACGGCCGCGCGGGTCTGCTCGGCGGCCGGACCGGAGCCGAGCGAGGCCGCGTTGAGCCGGAGCACGGTCAGCGGGGTGCGCAGCCGGTGGGAGAGGTCGGCGGCCAGCTCCCGCTCGTTGGCGAGGAGCTGGACGACCTGGTCGGCCATCGAGTTGAAGGCGACGGCTGCGGACTTGAGCTCCGGCGGCCCCTCCTCGGGGACCCGGGCGCCGAGCCGTCCCTCGCCCAGGTCGTGGGCGGCGCCCGCGAGCCGCTGGGCGGGCTGGACCATGCGGACGCCGAGGCGGTCGGCGACGGCGACGGAGCCGACGATCAGGGCGGCGCCGACCCCGGCGAGGACCAGCCAGGCGGTGCCGACGCCGTTGGACACGTCGCCCTCGGGGACGAAGAGTTCGACGACCGCGACCTGGCCGCTGCTGAGCGCGGTGGGCTGGAGCAGCGCGAAGCCGCCGGGGACCTCCGTGATGGAGGCCCGGCCCAGTTCCCGGGTGGCCCTCAGGGCCTCCTCCCCCGCCCGGCGGGTGCCGATCTCCAGGGACGGGCCGTCCGGCGTCCCGGCGGGGACGTGGACGGCGAGCCGGCCGGCGGCCCCGTCCTCGGTGGTGGCGACGGCCCTGTCCAGCTCGTCGCGGTCGGTGGTGATGGCGAGGACGGGGGCGAGCCCGGCGGCCCGCCGTTCGGCGTTGGAGAAGGCCCGGTCGCGGGCCATCTCCTTGACGACGAGCCCGAGGGGGACGGCGAAGGCGACCACGACCATGGCCGTGACGGCCAGGCACACCTTGACGAGCGCCCATCTCACGGCCGCGGCTCCCCGGGCGGCTCCAGCTTCACGCCCACCCCGCGCAGGGTGTGCAGGTAGCGGGGCCGGGCGGCCGTCTCGCCGAGCTTGCGCCGCAGCCACGACAGGTGGACGTCGATGGTCTGGTCGTCGCCGTAGGACTGCTGCCACACCTCGGCGAGCAGCTCCTTGCGCGGGACGACCACGCCGGGCCGTCCGGCGAGGAAGGCGAGCAGGTCGAACTCGCGCCGGGTCAGGTCCAGGGGCGTGCCGTCCAGCTCCGCCTGGCGGCGCAGCGGGTCGACGGTGAGCCCGCCGACCCGGATGACCCGGGAGGGCGGGGCCTCGCCGGCGCCGGACCGGGCGCGGCGCAGGACGGCGGCCATCCGGGCCGAGAGGTGGTCGACCGAGAAGGGCTTCACGAGGTAGTCGTCGGCCCCGGCGTGCAGGAGCCGTACGATCTCGGCCTCGTCGTCCCGGGCGGTCGCGATGATCACCGGCACGTCGGTGATGCCGCGCAGCATCTTGAGCGCCTCGGACCCGTCCAGGTCGGGCAGTCCGAGGTCGAGGATGACCACGTCGAAACGGAAATGGGCGACCTCGCGCAACGCCTCCAGTGCCGTGCCTACGCTGCGTACGGTGTGGGGTTCCGTAGAAGAAGCGGTGAGCTGCCGGATGAGGGCGGAGCGCACGAACTGGTCGTCCTCGACCACGAGCACACTTGCCATGGGCCGCACCGTACGCCATGCGGACGGATCATCGGACCATGTCCACCCTCTGATCCGGAACGGCCGGGGGTGGTGCACTATGGGCCGGTGCGAAGAGGACTGGTCCACGCCCTTGCCTGGTCACTCGCCACCGGAGCGGCGGTCACCCTGTCCTGGTGGGGAGTGCACACGGTGCTGTCCGGAACCGTGTACGACCCGCCGCGCGCGCTGCCCGTGCCGCTCTGGGCCGCGGACGGGACGCAGGGCTCCGGCGACGGCCCGGCGACCTCCTCGACCCGGTATCCCGGGCCCGGCGGGACCCCCGCGCCCACCGCTCCGGAGACCGCGCCGGGCGACGGCCCCACGCCCTCCGCCGCCCCGTCCGCCACCCCGTCGCGGCGGCCGGAGCCGACGGCGGAGAGCCCGGCGGCGTCCTCCTCGGCCCCGTCGCCGAAGGCGGATCCGAGTCCGGGCCCGGGCTCGGATCCGGACTCCGGCGCCGGCTCGGGCGGGAGCGTGAAGAGCTACGCCGTGGACGGCGGCCGGGTCGCCTTCGACCTCGGGGAGACCTCGGCCGAACTGGTCTCCGCGACGCCCGCCGCGGGCTGGCAGATGCAGGTGTGGAAGCAGACGACCTGGATCCGGGTGACCTTCACGCGCGACGACCGCGAGCTGTCGGTCTTCTGCGTGTGGCACGACACCGCGCCCCGCGTGGAGATCGACGAGCGCGCGATCTGACGACGGGCCCCGGAGGGTCAGCGGAAGACGGAGGCGGGCGGGGCCGGTGACGGCTTGGCGTCCGCGTCGGTGACCGGGGCCGCTCCCCCGGCGAAGTCGGCGAGGGCGCGCCCGTGTTCGACCCGCCCCGGGTGCGGGTCGGTGGCGACCCTGCGGGTCAGTTCGGCGACCGGGAGCTCCCGGTCGGAGGCGAGCAGGACCGCGTTGCCGAAGCGTCGGCCGCGCAGCACGGTCGGGTCGGCGGTCAGCGCCAGCTCGGGGAAGACGGCGGCGGCCGTGGCGATCTGGCCGCGCAGATGGGCCAGCGGCGGGCCGTCGGCCAGGTTCGCCGCGTAGAGGCCGCCGGGCCGCAGCGCCCGCCGCACCTCGGCGAGGAACTCGGTGCTGGTCAGATGGGCGGGGGTACGGGCTCCGCCGAAGACGTCCGCGACGATCAGGTCCGCCCAGCCGTCCTGGACCTTGGCGAGGCCGGCGCGGGCGTCGGCGGAGCGGACCCGTATGCGGGCGCCGGGGTCGAGCGGCAGTTCCCGGCGGACGAACCGGACCAGGGGCTCGTCGAGCTCCACGACCTGCTGCGTGGAGCGGGGCCGGGTGGCGGCGACGTACCGGGCGAGGGTGAGGGCGCCGCCGCCGAGGTGCACCGCCCGGAGCGGGCGGTTCGGCGGGGCGGCGAGGTCCACGACGTGGCCGAGGCGCCGCTGGTATTCGAAGGAGAGGTACGACGGGTCGTCCAGGTCGACGTGCGACTGCGGGGCGCCGTCGAGGAGCAGCGTCCAGGCGCGCGGGCGCTCCCGGTCGGGTACGAGTTCGGCGAGGCCGCCGTCGACGGTCTCGGAGAGGGGGGCCGCCGCCGCCCGGTCGCGCTGCTTGTTCCTGGCCATCGGTCCATTATCGGACGATCGGGCCGCGACCGGTGTGCTCGGGGCCCCGGGCGGGCCCCGGGGGCTCAGCGACAGCCGTCGGCGGCCTCGATGAGCCGGGCCGCCTCGCCGAGCGCCTCGCGCAGGACGACGGGGTCGGTGACCGGGTCGGTGTCGCCGGGGGGCAGCAGCCAGCCGGCCGGGCGGGAGGCGCCACCGGCCGACTCCGCCGGCTCCGGCAGCTCGGGCAGTTCCGGCAGCTCGGGGAGGCGCAGGCCCCGCCCCGAGGTGCGCGTACAGGCGCTGCCCGGCATGTCCCAGCCGGCGGCGGTGCCGGGCGGCACCAGGAAGCCCAGGGTGTCGCAGGTGCCGTCGTGCACCACCGGGCCGACGGCGGGGGCCCCCGCGCGGCGCAGGATGTCGACGGCCTCCAGTCCCTGGCGGACCGGCACGGTGACCAGGTCCCAGGCCTCGGCGGCGGACTCGGCCCCGGCGGTGCCCGGGGCGGGCGCGGGCCGAGCGGCCGACTGTGAACCGATCTCCGACATGGGACCCCTCCTCGCTCCATGAGGAGACACGTTTCGTCTCTCCCTACGGTTCAACGTCCGTGCGCGTCAACGGCTACGGCGGTTTCCCGCCGCAAAGGATGGCAGTTCATGGCAGATCGCAGGCGAGATATCCGGTTTGTGGCCAAACTCTGCGTAGGCGTTCGGTCACAGCCGGTACGTTTCTGCCGCCGGACCACCCGGCAGCACCAGGAGAGGGCTCGGCCATGGCGATGTCACGGGCAGTTCCCAACCTCGCCTTCCGCAGGCTCCGCGGACAGCAGTCGCCGGCGGAGTTCGCCGCGGCCGTCCGCCGGGCGGCGCGGGAGATCGGCGAACAGGTCGCGTGCGACGCCCGTTACATCGGGCGCGTGGAGGCGGGCGAGATCCGCTGCCCGAACTACGCGTACGAGCGGGTCTTCCTGCACATGTTCCCCGGACTCGGCCTCTCCGACCTGGGGTTCTCCGCGCGGGAGACGGTGCGCGGCCGGCGGCAGACCGTCCCGGCCGGGGTGTCGTCCCCCGCCGCCTCCACGACCCGGAACGATGAGGAGAGCGACGTGCTGCGTCGCGCATTCATGACGAGCGGCTCCGCCGCCCTGGCGGCCGCCTCGCTGGGACTCGGCGGCCCCGCCGTCGCGATCCCCAGCCCCCGCGGGACCCACCGGATCGGCGAGACCGAGGTGCGGGCCGTCGAGGACGCCGTGCGGCGGATCCGGCTGCTCGACGACCGGCACGGCGCCGACGGGCTCTACAAGGTGGCCGCCCAGCCGCTCCGTACCGCGTACGCGCTGCTCGACGCCGGCACCACGGCCCGCCGCTCCACCGAGGACCGGCTGCACGCGGGCGCGGGCGAACTCTCCCTCTCCGTCGGCTGGCTGGCGCACGACTCGGGGCGGCACGAGGACGCGCGCTCGCACTACGCCGAGGCGCTCGCCACCGCGCGCGTGGCGGGGAGCTCGGGGAACGCGGCCCTGGAGGCGCACGCCTTCTGCAACACGTCGTTCCTGGCCCGGGACACCGGCCGGTACCGGGAGGCGGTCCGGGCGGCGCAGGCCGGGCTGCGGGCCGCGCGGCCCCTGGGGTCGGCCCGGCTGCTGTCGCTGCTCTCGCTGCGGGAGGCGTGCGCGTGGGCGGGGCTCGGCGACCGGTCCGCCTGCGAGCGGGCCCTCGGCCGCGCCCACGCCTTCTTCGACCGGGGCCCGCACGAGGACGACCCGGAGTGGATGTCCTTCTTCGGGGAGCCGGAACGGGAGGCGCAGGAGGCCCAGTGCCGGGCGGCGCTCGGCGACTGGGGCCGGGCCGCCCGCCACGCCCACCGGGCCACGGTCCTGCAGAACCCGCACTTCGCCCGGAACCTCGCGCTCTACCGCGCCCAGCTCGCCAGGGACCTGGCGCGCGCGGGCCGTCCGGACGAGGCGGCGGCGGAGGCGCGGCGGGTGGTGGACTCCCTCGACGGCATCGCCTCGGCCCGCATCCGCGAACTCCTCGCGGAGACGGGCCGGGTGCTGGCGGCCGTCCACTGAGGCGCGGGGACCACTGCCCCGAGTGCCGGGTCGTGCGGGGACTTACTGCTCCAGGTGCCCCGTGTCGTTCCAGCGCTCGATCGCCGGGGCGTCGTACGCCCAGCCCAGGACCGAGAGGCTCGTCGGGTCGAGGCGGATGCGGGCGGCGAAGGAGACGTCCTCGCCGAGCCAGCGGGCGCCGATGGAGCGCAGGATGTGCCCGTGGGCGAAGACCAGGACGTCCCGGTCGGCGGAGCGGGCCCACTCCACGACCTCGTCGGCGCGGTCCGACAGCTGCGCCAGGGTCTCGCCGTCCGGGACGCCGTCGCGCCAGATGAACCAGTCGGCCTGCCGCTCCTTGATCTGCGGCGGGGTGAGCCCCTCGTACGCCCCGTAGTCCCACTCCATCAGGGCGTCCCAGGGCTCGGCCCGGTCGCCGAAGCCGGCGAGGGCGCAGGTCTCGCTCGCCCGGACCAGGGGGCTGGTGCGCACCTCCACGCCGGGCAGGCCCTGCCAGGGGCCGCGGTGCAGGCGCTCGCCGAGCAGCTTCGCGCCGCGCCGCCCCTCTTCGAGCAGCGGTATGTCGGTCCTGCCGGTGTGCCGGCCGAGGAGCGACCACTCGGTCTGGCCGTGCCGGGCGAGCAGGATGCGCGGTGCCATGGGAAGGCTCTCCAGAGGTTCGCGGTGCGGGCGTGCTCCTTCCATCATCACCCACCCGAATCCGGGGCGACACGCGGGCAACCTCCGGGCGCCGTCCGGCGTCCCCTCCCCCGGGCCGTACGCCTCACGGGAGGGACCTTGTCCATGCGCAAGCCACGCTGGTGGGCCGAGCTGTCGCTGATCGGCGTCGTGTACGCGGCCTACACGGGCGGGCGGCTGCTCGTGCGGGGCGACGAGGCCTCGGCCGTCGACCACGGGCTCGCGATCCTGCGCCTGGAGGGGCTGCTGGGGATCGACGCTGAGCGGCCCCTCAACCGGCTGTTCACGGACGTCCCCGCGCTCGGGATCCCGGCGGACTTCGCGTACGCCTCGCTGCACTACCTCGTCACCCCGGCGGTCCTGGTGTGGCTGTTCCGGCGGCGGCCCGCGCACTACCGGGCGGCCCGCGCCCGGCTGATGGCGGCCACCCTGCTCGGGCTCGTCGGCTTCACGCTGCTGCCCACCTGTCCGCCCCGGCTGCTCGACGCGGCGCACGGATTCACCGACACGATGGCCCACTTCAGCGCGTACGGCTGGTGGGGCGGCGAGGCGAGCGCGCCGCGCGGCCTGGGCGGGATGACCAACCAGTACGCGGCGATGCCCAGTCTGCACGTGGGGTGGGCGCTGTGGTGCGGGGTGATGCTGTGGCGGTACGGGCGGACTCCGCCCACGAAGGCGCTCGGGGTGGCGTATCCGCTGCTCACGACGGTGGTGGTGATGGGCACGGCCAACCACTACCTGCTCGACGCGGTCGCGGGGGCGGCCGTGATGGGGGCCGGGTTCCTGCTCGCGCCGCACGCGCTGCGGGCGGTCGACCGGCTGCGCGCGGGGGCGGCCCGGACGGCGGGGGCGGGGGCCGGAACGGGGGAAGCCCCTCCGGTTGTCAGTGGGGGATGCGAGACTTTCGCGGGTGAGCACATCCCCGGACAGCGGTCCGTCGCGACCGCCGCAGACGACACGTCGACACCTGCTCGCTGAGCTGCGCGGACCGGGGGTCGCACCGCGTCCGCTGGACGCGCGGGCGCTCGCGGCGCTCGCCGCCAACCCCGGCTGCCGGCGGCGGGCCCTGCTCGACGGCGCCGGGGTCGACAAGTCCGCGCTCGCCGCGAAGCTCGGCTCCCCGGCCCCGTTCGGGCAGTCGCAGTTCGCGATCGTGCGGGGCAACTCCTTCGAGGCGAAGGTGAAGGCGGACGGCGGCCGCGAACTGCTGCGGCTGCTCGGGGTGGAGGAGCCCGGCGAGGTGTCCGTGCCCGACCTGTCGGCCGCCGGACCCGAGGGCCGGGTGGCCCGTACGGCGCTCGCGCTGCGGGAGGCGACCGGGGCCGGGGCGTGGACGCTGCTCGACCATCCGCTGCTCGCCCTGGAGGTGGCGGGCTCCCCGGTCCACCTGGAACCGGACGCGGTGGTGGTCCGCCCCGACGGCGGGTGGACGGTGGTCGAGATCAAGTCCTTCCCGACGGTCGACGGTTCGGCCGACGCGGCGAAGGTGGGCGCGGCGGCCCGCCAGGCCGCCGTGTACGTGCTGGCGCTCGAACGGGTGGCGGCGGTCACGGAGGGCGCGCGGGTGGCGCACTCGGTGCTCCTCGTCTGCCCGAAGGACTTCTCGAACGTGCCGACGGCCTCGGTCGTGGACGTGCGCAAGCAGCGGTCGGTGACCCGGCGTCAACTGGCCAGGCTCACCAGGATCGACGAGATCGCGGACGCCCTGCCGGAGGGCGTCAGCTTCGACGTGGCCGAGCGCTCGCCGGAGGAGCTGACGGCGTCCGTGGAGTCCGTGCCCCACCAGTACGCGCCGGAGTGCCTGGCCGCCTGCGAGCTGGCCTTCCACTGCCGGGCGCGGTCGCGGGAGGCGGGCGCGGTGGAGACCCTGGGCCGTTCGGTACGGGGCGAGCTGGGCGGCCTGACGACGGTCGGCGCGGTCCTGGCGGCGGCGCGCGGCGAGTCCGGCGACCCGGACGACCCGGCGGTGGCGGCCCTGCGGCGGGCCAGGGCCCTGCGCGAGGAGGCGCTGGCGTCGGCGCCCGCCCGCACTTCCCGGGAGCACGTCGAATGCCCCTGCTGACGCCCCTTTCCTGTGCCGCGCCCCGGGAGGCCCTCGCATGTCGCTGATCTCCACGCTGGCCCGGATGGAGGCCGTCGAGTCGGGGCGGGCGCAGCCGCTCGCCACCGTGCGGCACCGGCGGGTCTCCGAACGGCCCCTGGTGCTCGTGCCGTTGACCACGGCCGGTGAGGCGGGCGCCCCGCTGGGCGCGCTCGTCGGCACCGACCCCGAGGAACCCCGGCTCCTGGTGGTGCCCCAGCCCCGCGACCGGGACCTGCGGTTCGCGTTCCTGGCGGACCTGGCCGAGGAGGTCCTGCCGTACGTCGACGCGTTCACGGACGTCGTCGAGCTGGTCGAGCGCAACGAGACGGACGCCGAGACCGGCAAGAAGGTGCGTGTCGAGGTCGAACTGTGCGCGGACGCGCCGCAGTTGATCGTGCCGAGCCGGGCGGGCGTCGAGTACGTGCGGCTGCTCGGGCGGTCGACGCGGTTCCGGCGGACGGCCGAGCAGGACCCGGAGACGCCGTTCCCCGCGCCGCCGCGCGTACCCCTGCTGGGGCGCTGGCTGACGCACTTCGGGGAGCGGGCCCGGGTGCCCGGCTCCTCGCTGCTGCTCGCGGCGACCGACCTGCTCAACCGGCACTGGGCGACCGGCCAGTCCTCCCTGGAGGACCAGCACCTGGGCGCGCTGCTCGCCTGGATCGACCCGGCGGACGGGGTGCCGGGCCGGGAGGGGGCGCTGCGCGCCGAGGCGGGCCGGGACGAGCGGGGGCAGCTCTTCTGCCCGCCCGCCGGACCCGCCACGGACCCGGCCTTCGACAACCGGCTGCTCGCGCCCGCGATCGAGCGGTACGACCGGGCCCGGCAGGCGTCCGGCGCGGCCGAGGACCCCGAGGCGGCCGACCGGGCCCTGGGCGAACTGCACGCGGCCGAGCGGGAGGTGCGCCGGCTCGTCGCCTCGCAGCTGAAGCCGACGTGGGACGCGGTGTGGCGGGCGGTCGGCCTGCTGCGGGAGCTGCCGGAGGGGGCCAGGGTCGAGGACCGCTGGACCCGGGACCGCTGGTCCTTCACCGCCCACCGGGACCGGGTCGCGGCCGGTGAGCCGCCGCAGCCGCGCCGGGACGACGCGGTGACGGCGGCGCGGAAGCTCGCGGCCCGCGAGCAGGCGCAGGGCCAGCTGGAGGCGCAGGAGGCCCTGGACGACCCGCTGGTCCTGGCGGGGCGGCGGCTGGCGGGCGAGGCGTTCGCGGCGGAGGTGGTGGAGGTGACGATGGCGTGGACGGAGTCGAAGCGGCCCGCGCCCCGGCCGCTGCTCACGGTCCGCACGGACGACCGGCCGCACCTGGACGAGCGGGTGAGGGCGTACCGCTCGCTCGACGGGAAGCCGCAGGCGGCGGAGTTCGTGCGGTACGAGGAGGACGGCTCGCTCGTGCTCCGGGTCCTGGACCGGATGGGCCGGTCGAAGGAGCCGGCGGAGGGTTCGGTGCCGGAGAAGGGCGAGCGGATCGCCTGGACGCTCTTCGAGCACGACCAGCGGGTCGGGCCGGCGCTGCCGGACCCGGAGGAGACGCCCTGGACGCACGGCGGCCCGCCCCGGACGGACGCCGTGGAACTGCCGGACCCCGTGACCTCCGAGGACGTCCTGTGACCGTGTTCGACCCCCTGACCTCCGAGGACGTCCTGTGACCGTGTTCGACCCCGTGATCCCCGAGGACGTGCCGTGACCGTGTTCGACCCCTCCGCCGAGGCCGGGCGCGCGACGGCCGCGATCCTGGCGGACACCCTCCACGGCACCTCGCGGGGCGTGGTCGTGGACTCCCCGCCGGGCGCGGGCAAGTCGACGCTCGTGGTGCGGGCCGCCCTCGAACTGGCCGCCGCCGGGCGCCCCCTGATGGTGGTCGCGCAGACGAACGCGCAGGTGGACGACCTGGTGCTGCGGCTCGCCGAGAAGGAGCCGGACCTGGCGGTGGGCCGGCTGCACTCCAGCGACTCCGACCCGTACGACAAGGCGCTGGACGACCTGGAGAACGTACGGAAGTCGGCGAAGGCGGGCGATCTCGCCGGGCTTCCGGTGGTGATCTCCACGGCCGCCAAGTGGGGGCACGTGAAGAACGCCGAGCCGTGGGCGCACGCGATCGTGGACGAGGCGTACCAGATGCGCTCGGACGCGCTGCTCGCGGTGGCGGGGCTCTTCGAGCGGGCGCTCTTCGTGGGCGACCCGGGGCAGCTCGACCCGTTCTCGGTGGTGGGCGCGGAGCAGTGGGCGGGGCTGACGTACGACCCGTCGGCGAGCGCGGTCTCCACCCTGCTCGCGCACAACCCGGAGCTGCCGCAGCACCGCCTTCCGGTGTCCTGGCGACTGCCCGCGTCGGCGGCGCCGCTGGTGTCGGACGCGTTCTACCCGTACACGCCGTTCCGCAGCGGCACCGGGCACGGGGACCGGAAGCTGTCCTTCGGGGTGCCGTCGGACGGTTCGGGCCCGGACCGGGTCCTGGACGAGGCGGCCGAGTCGGGCTGGGGCCTGCTGGAACTCCCGGCCCGGCACACCCCGCGCACCGACCCGGAGGCGGTGGGCGCGATCGCCCTGGTGGTGCGGCGGCTCCTGGACCGGGGCGGCGCGGCGGTCTCGGAGCGCGCGGAGCACCCCGTGCCCTTGACGCCCGACCGGATCGCGGTCGGCACCGCCCACCGCGACCAGGCGGCGGCGGTCCGGTCGGCGCTCGCGGACCTGGGCGTGGCCGGGGTGACGGTGGACACCGCGAACCGGCTCCAGGGGCGCGAGTACGACGTGACGGTGGTCCTCCACCCGCTGTCCGGCCGGCCGGACGCGACCGCCTTCCACCTGGAGACGGGCCGGCTGTGCGTGCTCGCCTCCCGGCACCGGCACGCGTGCGTGGTGGTGTGCCGCGCGGGCGTGGCGGACCTCCTGGACGAGCACCCGTCGACGGAACCGGTCCGGCTGGGCGCGGCGGTGTCGTTCCCCGACGGCTGGGAGGCGAACCACGCGGTCCTCTCCCACCTGGAGGAACACCGGGTGGTCTGGACGCCGTAGCCGCCGGGCGGGGCCGGGGGCGCGCGGCCGGGCGTTCGCGCTCTTGCGGGGCGCGGGACAATGGAGGACGGCCCGGGGTTCCGGGCCGTGTCCGTGCGAAGAACCGTGCCCGTACGAAAGAGGAGAACGACGATGGCGGAATCCGCGGAGCGGAGCGGGCAGCGGAGGCTTCGGCCGGCGCCGCTGATCTTCGAGCCTGCCGAGGCGTCCGCCGATCCGGAGCACTTCTTCGACCTGGAGTCCCTGGAGGACCCGCGGGAGCTGCTGGCCCGGGCGACGGAGCTGACGCTGGCGTTCCGGGCGGCGACGGACCGGGCGATCGAGTTCCAGGCGATCGCGGCGGCGCAGCTGGCCGATCCGCGCCGGTTCGACCGGCTCACGGTGGCCGACGTCGCCGAGCGGGCCCAGTGGACCGAGGACTACGCCCGCAAGATGATCGAGTTCGGCCGCGGCCTCATCCGGGCGGACGGACGGCCCCCGGAGGACTGAGCCGGTCCGGGGGCGGGGCCCGGGGCCCGGGGTCAGGGATCCGAGGCCCGGGGGCTTGCGGGGGCGCGCGGGCGTCGTTCTGGAGCGCGGGGGCGCGATGCGGGGGCGCGCATGGCCGGAGGCGTGCGGAGTGACTGAAAAACCACCCCTGGCATATGCCGAGGGCGCACGATACCCCTCCCCCGTCCCTCCTGTCCGGAATTCCGCGAACTCTTGGAAACCGTTCCGTCACTCCCGGTACATCTGGACGCATGACGACGTGGCTGCGCGAAGAGACCCCGCACGACATGTTCCGCTTCCTCCGGGAGGGTGACGAGGGGCGGCACCAGACGGCCCGGGTGACCGCCGACGGGGCCGCCTGGCTGGCCTCGGCCGCCGGCGGGCGGGGGTCCGCGCTCGCCCGTTGGGAGGCCCGGCCGGCCTCGCCCGCCACGCTGCCCTGCGGGACGGCCTTCGACGTCGTCAACGTGGACCCGGTCTTCGGGCGCCGGATGCTGGACAAGCTGTGGACGGAGGGCCCGGGGTCGGGGCCCGTCGCGGTCCACCGGGGCCGGACCATGCTGTTCGCCGCGCCCGGCACGGCCCAGCGGCTGCCCGCCCTGCTCGACTGGGAGGAGTGGGGCGACGCGGTGCCCCGGCCGCTCTGTCACGGGCTCGGGGACGCGGTGACCGTGCCGCCGCTCGCGCCCTCCGGCTCCGCCGGGCCCCGCTGGCTGGTGGCCCCCGACACCCGCCATCCGTGGCTGCCCGGCCCCGAGGTCGTGCTCTGGGCCTGCGTGCGGGCCGTCCGGGCGGCCTCCGCCGACGTGCGGGTATCGATTTTTCCTCCCGCCGATCCGGGTGCTAATGTCTACGACGTCAGCAGGCGCCGCTAGCTCAGTTGGTTAGAGCAGCTGACTCTTAATCAGCGGGTCCGGGGTTCGAGTCCCTGGCGGCGCACCGACGGAAGAAGCCCCTCGCGGAAGCGGGGGGCTTCTTCGTTCGTCCGGAGCTTTTCCGTACGCCGGGGGCGAGGGGTTCAGTCCCCTCCCGTCGGGGTCACCCTGACCGTCCAGACGTCCGACGCCGACCGGTCCATGACCTCGACCCGGACGCCCGTCCCGGGCACGGTGAAGGTCTCGCCCTCCTCCAGCGGGGCGTCCGCGAGCGGCGGGTACACCGAGCGCTCCCAGCAGGCCTCGGTGCGCGGGTGCGCGTCCACGACCTCGACCGGGCCGTTCCCGGAGGCCGTGCCGCCGCGCACCCGGTAGACGAGCACGCCCTCCGCGCAGGTCTCGGTGTCGTTCCCGGCGTCGCTCCTGGCCTCGATCGCGAGCACGCTGTCGGGGCCGGTGCGGACGACCGCGAGCCGGGTGCCGAGCGTGGCGCCGTCCCCGGCCGGGGCGTCGGCCGGCTCCAGGGCGACCACCCGGGACGCCGGGCCCTGGACGCAGGCCACCTGCGCGCGGGAGAGCCAGCCGAGCTTCCACTTGTGCCAGGCGAAGAGGTCCGGGGAGAGCCCGAACTGGCTCCCCATGACGTCCCAGTCGCCCACGTGGGTGTCCCAGTCGCCCTTGCCGTCCTCCGGCCGGTGGTAGAGGTCCGGCAGGTCGAAGACGTGGCCGGTCTCGTGGGCCAGGACGTTGCGGTCGGGCGGGTGCCGCTCGAAGACCGTGACGACCCGCTCGATCTCGGTGCCGTCGGCCTCCAGCGGGCGTTCCAGGTTGACGACCTTGGTCGCGTCGGAGTCCACGCCCGGCGCGTCCGGGTCCGCGACCAGGTAGACGACGTCGTACCGCGAGAAGTCGACGTCCGCGTCGGCGGCGGCGATCGCGTCGCGGAGGTACTCGGCCCGCTTCCCGGCGTCCCAGTCCCGCCGTATGTCGTACGCGCCCGACTCGCGCGGCATCGGGGTCCACGTCGTGCGGGTGTGCGGGGTCAGGGTGAAGCGCCCGTAGGAGGCGCGTGCGAAGAACTCGCTGGTGCCGGGGAAGTGGTCGGCGGCGAGTTCGGCGGGCGGGACGAGCGGCTCGGAGTCCGGGAAGGACAGGAAGATCATGACCGCGTCGAGGGCCCGGTCGGGGCGCGGGTACGAGCCGTTCCAGGTGTCGAGCCCGAGCGAGTGGTGGACCCCGGTGCGGGGCAGGGCGCAGGGGTCCGCGGCGGGCACGCCGACGGCGGGGCCGGCGACGAGCCCGGTGGCGGCCAGGGCGGCGAGGGAGGTGAAGGCGGCCGCGCCGGCGCGCAGCCGCGGGCGCCGCCCCCCTCCTCCGGGTGGCTGCTGACCCCTCACATCGACCTCCGGATCACGAAAGCGGGACACCCCACCCACCTTGTGATGATTTGCTTACATTCGCACGTTTCGACTGCCCCGGTCGGGTGAGTGCGCGCCGCCGTGTCGACGCGACACGGACATGAATGCGTTCACGGAAAGTCACCATCGATCACCTCTTCATCGACCCGTGTCAGAGCCGGGCAGAAACGATCGGGCAGGGTGGTCCGGTGGGCGTCCTCACAGCGCCGGACGGCCCCCGACGGCGGTCCAGAGCTGGAACGGCCGACCGGCCTGGCCCTATGATCGGCTCACTCTTCCTCGGCCGACCGTCCCGTCCCCGTGCGACCGGCCCGACTGCACTACGGGAGCGAGCGGTGAGCGGAACCCCCGAAGGGCCGGTGCCCTCAGGACCGGCGGAGACACGGCCGGCCGAGCCCGCCCTCACGGAGCGTCACGACGGACGCCGGGGGGCCGAACTCCGCGACTACCGCGCCGCCTTCCGGGTCGCCCGGCTCGCCATGGCCCTCGTCGACCCGGACGGCGTGGTCGTCGCGGCCAACGACTCCCTCGGCGACCTCCTCGGCACCGGGGCCGGGGCGCTCCGCGAACAGGCCGCCGCCGACCTCGTCGACCTCGCCTCCGACGGGCGCACCCGGGAGGCGTACCACGAGGTGCTCGGCGGCCGGCGCTCCCGCTTCCGCTGCACCCGCCGCCTCAAGCACCCCGACGGGCGCTCGCTGTGGGCCGAGGTCACCGTCACCCCCGTGCCCGGCAGCCGGCGGGTCCTGATGTCGATCGCGGACATCGGCGAGAAGCGCGAGCTCCAGGCGCGCCTGCGCCACCTCCGGATGCACGACCCGGTGACCCGGCTGCCCAACCGCGCGCTCTTCTTCGAGCGCCTCTCGGCCGCCCTGGACGCCGCCGGGGAGCTGTCCGGGGTGCCGCACGGGTCACCCGGGTCGTACGAGTCGTACGAGTCGTACGGGCATGGCAGAACAGGGCGGATCGGTCTCTGCTACCTCGATCTCGACGGCTTCAAGGCGGTCAACGACACCCTCGGCCACCGGGTCGGGGACCGGCTCCTGGCCGCCGTCGCCGGGCGGTTGACCGCATGCGCGGACAGCGACGGCTACACCCGCAGCGGCGGCCACCTCGTGGCGCGGCTCGGCGGGGACGAGTTCGCGATCCTGGTCGAGGACTCCAGCGGCACCGAGCAGATGGCCGACCTGGCGCGCTCGGTCCTCGACGCCCTCCAGGCGCCCTTCGACCTGGCCGGGCAGCGACTCTCGGTCTCCGCCTCCATCGGCGTGGTCGAGCGCTCCGGGCACGGGACGACGCCGACCGCCCTGATGCAGGCCGCCGACACCACGCTGTACTGGGCGAAGGCGGACGGCAAGGCCCGCTGGACCCTCTTCGACCCCGAGCGCAACGCCCACCGGATGACCCGGCAGTCGCTCTCCTCCACCCTGCGGCCGGCCGTGGAGGGCGGGGAGTTCGCCCTGGAGTACCAGCCGCTCGTGGACCTGGCGGACGGGGCCGTGCGCGGGGTGGAGGCGCTGGTGCGCTGGCACCATCCGCAGTTCGGCCCGCTCGCGCCGAATCGGTTCATCGGGATCGCCGAGGAGGACGGCTCCATCGTGGAGCTGGGCCGCTGGATCCTGCGCACCGCCTGCCACCAGGCCCGGCAGTGGCAGAAGGACCACCCGCGCGAGCGCCCGCTCTTCGTGAGCGTCAACGTGGCGGTCCGGCAGGTCTGGGACTCCGACCTGGTCGCGGACGTGGCCGGGATCCTCGCGGAGACCGGGCTCGCCCCGCACCTGCTCCAGCTGGAGCTGACCGAGTCCGCCGTGATGGGTTCGGCCGGCCGGCCGCTCCAGGCGCTCCAGGCGCTGAGCGACATGGGGGTGCGGATCGCGATCGACGACTTCGGCACCGGCTACTCGAACCTCGCCTACCTGAGCCGGCTCCCGGTCTCCGTGCTCAAGCTGGACGGCTCCTTCGTGCGCGGCTTCCAGGACGAGGAGCACGCCAACCCGGCCGACGAGCTGATCGTCGAGGCGCTCGTGCAGCTCGCGCACCGGCTCGGGCTCACGGTCACCGCCGAGTGCGTCGAGACCGCCGGGCAGGCCGGCCGGCTGCGGCGGATCGGCTGCGACACGGGGCAGGGCTGGCTGTACTCGCGGGCGGTGGCCCCGGAGCGGATCGCGGAGCTGATCGGCGCGGAGCCGCTGCCGGTCTGAGCCGCGCGCGCCGGGCCGTACGACCGCGCCCGGAGCCGTACCGCCGCGTCCGGAGGCGTGCTCACGCCCTCGGAGTCGTACCCCCGCGCGGGGGGGAGGACCGCCCCCGCGCATGGAACTGCCCCCGGCCGGAGGGACATTCCGGGCGGGGGCAGTGATCATGGGCGGTTCAGCGGGGGTCGGGCACTCAGCAGGCGCCGAGGTCCTGCCAGACGCCCCACTCGCCGGTGGTGCCGGGGACCTCGTTCTGGGTCCACCACTTGGCCTTGTACTTGCGGCCGTTGTGGGAGACCTCGTTGCCCGTGTTGTAGACCGTGCCGGCCTTGTACGCCGGGACCGAGCCGCAGCCGGTGGCCGGCGGCGTCGTCGGGGGCGTGGTGGGCGGGGTGGTCGGCGGCGTCGTGGGAGGCGTCGTCGGCGGGGTGGTGGGCGGCGTGGTGGTGGAGCCGAGCGCGGTGTTGATCTGCTTCAGCAGGGTGGCGTTCTCGTCCAGGCCGAGCAGGGAGTACATCATCGCGCCGGCCAGGCCGCGCTGCTTGCCGTAGTCCACGCGGGCCTGGATGGACTTCTGGTTGAGGCCGGTGAAGAACTCGCCGTCCTTGTAGAAGTACGAGGACTTCGACTGGTCGTCCCAGAAGGTGGTCGACGGGTTGTCGACGATGCCGCCGAGCTCCTTGTAGTGCGCGATGCCGGCCTGCTGGCTGAGCGGGCGGACGTTGGAGCCGCCGGTGGCGGTCTGCGCGAGGCCGTTGGTGGTCCCGGCCGGGACGCCCTTCCAGCCGCGGTAGTAGAACTCGTAGCCCAGGGTCAGCTTGTTGGCGGGGAAGCCGCCCGTGATGCCGTAGGTCGGGTTGCCGTCGATCCAGGAGTCGATGGCGGAGTCGATCGTGTACTTCTCGGTGCCCGGCGCGATCGGGTCGGTCGGGTCGTTCGGCGAGGGGTACAGCGGGGACTGGTGGTACGTCGGCCCGTCGCCGTCCCAGGCGCCGTGCATGTCGTACGTCATGATGTTCGCGTAGTCGAGGTACGCGCCGATCTTGTCCGTCTCGATGTACTTGATCTTGTCCTGGCCGGCCGGGAGGGCGGCGGTCAGGAGGTACTTCTTGCCGCCGTTGGCCGCGCCGTACTCGTCGAGCTGCTTGCGGAACTCGGCGAGCAGGAGGGTGAAGTTCTGCTTGTCCTCGGGGCCGTAGTGGTTGCCCAGGTGGCCGCCGGAGGAGCCCGGGTACTCCCAGTCGACGTCGATGCCGTCGAAGATGCCGGCCGCCGTGCCCGCGCCGCCGTAGCCGCCCTCGACCGGCAGGTTGCCCTTGAGGTACTGGTCGATGCAGGAGGAGACGAGCTTCTTGCGGCTCGCGTCCGTCTTCGCCGCGTCGTGGAAGTACTTGGAGTAGGTCCAGCCGCCCAGCGAGATGTTGATCTTCAGGTGGGGGTACTTCGCCTTCAGCTCCTTGAACTGGTTGAAGACGCCCACGATCGGCTGGTCCCACTTGTCGGCGACGCCGTCGACGCTGTCCGCCGCGCTGAAGGACTTCTGGTAGTCGGCGTACGAGTCGCCCGCGCCGTCACCCGCGTTGGGGTTGTTGTCATCGCCCGCGGCCTTGTTGGCCTGGAAACAGGTGAGGTTGGTGGGGTGGATGTTGCCGAACGAGTAGTTCAGGACGTCCAGCTGGCCCGCGATGCCCCGGGTGTCGAGGTGCTTGGGGTAGAACGCGTTGCCGTAGACGCTCCACTGGTCGTAGTACGCGATGCGCACGTTGCCCGCGGAGGCGGTGGTCGACGCGGGGGCCGCCTGGGCCGAGCCGAGTCCGGCGGTCGCGGCGAGCGCGCCGGCGGCGAGGGCCGAGCTCAGGAGCGCGGCGATCAATGACTTACGGGGGTGCACGTGCGGCCTCCGGAGGGGGGTACAGGGTGGTGCCGTACAGGAGCTGGAGCAGTGATAACCGCCGCGCGAACGGTGAGTCAATGGTCTGAACCAGATTGAGGACTAGACCAATTGACGGAAGAAAGCCCTTGTCAGAGACGTGCAGCACAAAACGGAACCGCCCGCCACCATCGGTGACGAGCGGTTTAAGGTTCGCTTAGGGAAGGCCCGGTGTTCGTTCGACCGTGAACCAGCCGGCTTCGGAAATCCAGGTTTTACCCGGCGAGCTCCGGCAGGTCGTACGCGTCCGCGATCAGTTCGTAGCTCCGCAGCCGCGCCTCCCCGCCGTGCACGTTGGCCGTGATCATCAGCTCGTCGGCGCCCGTCCGCTTGCGCAGGTCGTCCAGGCCCGTGCGGACCTCGTCCGGGGTGCCGTAGACGACGTTCGCGAGCCAGCCGTCCGCGAACTCCCGCTCGGCGGGGCTGAAGGAGTACGCCTCCGCCTCCTCCGGCGTCGGCACCAGACCGGGCCGGCCGGTGCGCAGCCGCAGCATCGCGAGGGCTCCGGCGAGGACCTGGCGGCGGGCCTGCGCCGCCTCGTCGGCGGCGAGCGCCGAGACGCCGATCAGCGCGTACGGGGCGTCGAGCACCTCCGAGGGGCGGAAGGAGTCCCGGTAGAGGTCGAGCGCCGGGATCGTGTTCCTGGCCGAGAAGTGGTGGGCGAAGGCGAAGGGCAGCCCGAGCACGCCGGCCAGCCGGGCGCTGAAGCCGGAGGATCCGAGCAGCCAGATCGGCGGGCGCCCCTTCGGCCCCTGCACCGGACCGGGCACGGCGTGGATCCGGGCGTACGGGTGCCCGTCCGGGAAGTCGTCGTCCAGGAACCGGGTCAGCTCCGCGAGCTGCTCGGGAAAGTCGTCGACGCCCTCGTTCAGCCGGTCGGTGCGGCGCAGGGCGGCGGCCGTGGCGCCGTCGGTGCCGGGCGCGCGCCCGAGGCCGAGGTCGACCCGGCCCGGGGCGAGGGCCTCCAGGGTGCCGAACTGCTCGGCGACGACGAGCGGGGCGTGGTTGGGCAGCATGACGCCGCCCGAGCCGAGCCGGATGCGCCGGGTGTGGGCGGCGAGGTGGGCGAGGATGACCGCCGGGGAGGAGGAGGCGACCCCGGGCATGGAGTGGTGCTCGGCCACCCAGTGCCGGTGGAAGCCGCGCCGCTCGGCGAGCCGGGACAGCTCGACGCTGGTGGCGAGGGCCCCGGACGCGGTCCCTCCGCTGCCGACGGTCACCAGGTCCAGTACGGACAGCGGTACGGGCGCGGTGCCCCGCGCCTCTCCTCGAATGGTGTCGGTCACCGTCGGGACCCTCCTCGGCACACGTGCGAATACATGGAGAGGAGAACAGGAGGGGGTCTCCGTTTATTCCGTACGCCCCCTTCGCGCGCCTCTCCCGCACCCCCTCCCGCACTCCCGCGCGCGTCCCTCGGCGCCCTCCGCGTACTCCCCTCTCTGCGCCCCCTCGGCGCTCCCCGCGCACTCCTTCGCGCGCCCCCTCGGTGCGCCGACGTGTTCCCGCCACCCGTCTTCCGTGCGTTATCGGCCACCGGAAGGGGGTCCGCGGAGTCCGCTTCCCCGTGAGAAATCTCCCGTCGCCACCGGCCCGAACGTACGCGCGAGGACAAGCCCGCACGTCCCTGACCTGAGACTCTGCGGAACACGCGTGACATTGGCATATGCCACAGGGGTGCGTCCCAGATGAGGGCCCGGGCCTTCCGCATCATTCTCGCCAACAGCCGCCCCGCGGAAGGTCCTTGGCGGTTATCGTGGTACGAAAGCTTGCGGTCACAACCTGGTAGGGGGAAACCGTGGCGCTGAAGCCCGAGCCCACCGCGCCGTTCCACTCGGTGCAGTACGCCCTGCGCGTCCTGGAGACGGTCTCACGGCACGGCGGCGGAGTGACGGACGTCCAGATCGCCCGCGAGACCGGCCTTCCCGTCACCCACCTCTCCTCGCTGCTCCTGATGCTCCGCCGCGAGGGGTACGTCGAGCAGGTCGCCGACGGCGCCTACGTGGTCGGGGACTCCCTGGTCCTCCTCGGCTCCGGCCTGACCCGCCGCGAAGCCCTGGAGGCCAAGCTCCAGGAGACCCTGACCGAGCTGCGCGACTCCGTCGGCGCGGCCGTCTACATCAGCCGGTACATCGACGGCGAGGTCAGGATCACCCAGTTCGCCGACGGCCCGCGCACGCCCAAGGTCAACGAGTGGGTGGACTTCCGCTCGGCGGCCCACGCCAGCGCCGTCGGCAAGTGCCTGCTCACCCAGCTCGACCAGAACGGACGGCGGGACCACCTCTCCCGCCACAAGATCGCCCGGCTGACCTCCCGGACCATCACCAGCGAGCGGATCCTCTTCTCCAAGCTCGACAGCCAGCCGGCCACCGTCCCCGTGCTCGACCTCCAGGAGTACGCGGTGGGCACGGTCTGCGCCGCCGTGCCGCTGACGGCGGGCGCGTCCGTGGGCTGCCTGGCGCTCTCCCTGCCGATCGAACACGCCCACCGGCTGCGCGCGGCGGCCGACACGCTCAACCGCAGGGCCGCCCCGGTGGTGCTCTCGCTGGCCATCTGACACCGCTCCCGGGGGACGGCCGGCGGGGCCGCCGGACCGGCGGTCACGAGCACTCCGTGGGACCGGGTAGTATTTTCTCTGTCAGCAGGCGCCGCTAGCTCAGTTGGTTAGAGCAGCTGACTCTTAATCAGCGGGTCCGGGGTTCGAGTCCCTGGCGGCGCACCGACAGAAGAAGCCCCTCGCGGAAGCGGGGGGCTTCTTCGTGCGCCCGGACCCGTCTCTACGCCTTCAGGTAGGTCAGGACGGCGAGGACGCGCCGGTGGGTGTCCTCGGCCGGGGGCAGGTCCAGCTTGGCGAGGATGTTGCCGATGTGCTTGCCGACGGCGGCCTCGGTCACCACGAGCCGGCGGGCGACCGCCCCGTTGGAGTGCCCCTCCGCGACCAGGCCCAGGACCTCGCGCTCGCGCGGGGTGAGCGCCGCCAGCGGGTCCCGGTGGCGCCGCAGCAGCTGCCGTACGACCTCGGGGTCGACGACCGTGCCGCCGTCCGCGACCCGGACCAGCGCGTCCAGGAACTCCTCGACCTGCCCGACCCGGTCCTTCAGGAGGTAGCCGACGCCGGTGCCGTCGCCCGCGTCGAGGAGGTCGGCGGCGTAGCTGCGCTGCACGTACTGGCTGAGGACGAGGACCGGCAGGGCGGGCCGCTCGGCGCGGAGCGCGACCGCCGCGCGCAGCCCCTCGTCCTGGAAGCCGGGCGGCATCCGCACGTCGGTCACCACGACGTCCGGGTCGTGGGCGGCGACCGCCTCCCGCAGGGCGTCGGCGTCCCCGACGGCGGCGACGACCTCGTGGCCGAAGCGGGCCAGGAGCCCGATCAGCCCCTCCCGGAGGAGGACGCCGTCCTCGGCGAGGACGACGCGGAGCCGGCGTCCCGCGCCGGGCCGATCGGTGCTGAACATGGGATCTCCACTCGGAGGAGGGTCGGTCCGCCCGGCGGGCTCGTGATCACGAGTGTGCCATCGAGGACGGCGACGCGGTCGGCGAGGCCGGTGAGGCCGCTCCCCCGGGCCGGGTCCGCCCCGCCCCGCCCGTCGTCCTCGACGTCGAGCCGCAGGACGCCGTGCGCGTGCCGGGCGGTGATCCGGGCCCGGCCGGCGCCGCTGTGCCGGCCGACGTTGGCGAGCGCCTCACAGGCCGCGAAGTAGCCGGCGCTCTCCACGGCCCGGGGCAGCCGGGGCAGCTCGGCGTCGGTGTCCACGGGGACGGCGGAGCGATCGGCGGCGTCGGCGAGGGCGGGGCCGAGACCGTAGTCGGTGAGGACTTGGGGGTGGATGCCGTGGATCAGCTCGCGCAGCTCGGTCAGGACCCGCCCGGCCTCCGCGTGGGCCTTCGCGAGCCGGTCGGCGAGCGGACCCGGCGGGGCGTCGAGGCGGGCGAGGCCGAGGGTCATGGTGAGGGCGACCAGGCGCTGCTGGGCCCCGTCGTGGAGGTCGCGCTCGATGCGGCGCCGCTCGGCCTCGAAGGCGTCGACGAGCCGGGCCCGGGAGGCGATGACCTCGCCGATCCCGCCCGCCGGGGCGTCGCGCGGGGCGAGCAGGGCGCGGGCGAGGGCGGCGCGGGCCCCGGCGGCGGCGGTGAGCGGATACGCGAGGGCCACGAGGAGGACCGCGGTGGCGAGGGCCCCGGGCCAGGAGGTGACCAGGTACGCCTTGACGACCTTGACCTCGTGGCCGTCGGCGGCGAACTGGACGGGGACGCACATCAGGGCCAGGGGCAGGCCGGCGCCGACGGCGAGGACGACCAGGTCGAACGGCCACAGGACGGTGGCGAGCAGCAGGGCGTACGCGAACTCCCGCCAGGTCGCCGGCTCCCCCGCCCGCAGCCGGAGCCAGGCGGCGAGGCCGGGAGCGGCGGGGACGCGGTGCGGGTCGGGGGCCGGGTCGCGGTCCACGAGCCGGAGCCGGAACCGTTCGAGCGCGCCGAGGACGGGGCCGGAGAGCAGGAGCGGGGGCAGCCCGACGAGGACCAGCGAGAAGACGCCGAGGACGAGCAGGGCGAGACCGGCGGCGGCCCCGGCGAGCGCGCCGGTGGCCAGGTACGCGACGGCCCGCCACGGCCAGGGGCCGAGGAGGAGGCGGGGCCGGGCGAGCGCCTGCCAGGGCGTACGGGGTTCCATGGGCACCCACGGTAGGCGGGGCGGCGGGGGCGGGGCCATGGGGTCGGGGGGTGGGAGGGGGGCAGGGCCGGGGGTGGGGTCGGGTCCGCCTCCGGGGCCGGGGTGCGGCTCGCGCCCCGGCCCCGGGGCGGCGCCCGGGGTGCCGGATCCACGGGGGCGCGGAGGCCGTGCTCCCGTGGATCCGTCCTACGTCCGCCGGGCCGTCAGAACTTCACGTCCGAGCAGGCGTAGAAGGCGTTCGCGGTGTCCGCGACCGTCCACACCGCCAGGATGAGGTGGCGGCCCGTCTTGCCCGCCGGGAGGTTCCCGGAGTGCGAGAGGGTCGACGGCGGCTGCTGGTTGTTGTAGGGGACGGTCAGGAACGGCTGGGGGTCGAGGGCCGCCCGGGTGAGCGGCTGGCTCGGGTTCCACCCGTTCCTGGTGATGTAGTACTTGAAGTCGGTGGTGCGGTGGCGGGCCGTGAACTGCCAGCGGAAGTTGTAGCTCTGCCCCGCCGTGACGCTCGTCGCCGGCCAGGTGCCGCCCCGGGGGTCGTCGAGCTGGGCGAACGGGGCGTTCCCGCCGGCACAGATCTTTCCGTCGGCGGGTCCGGCGGCCGGGAAGCCCTTGAGCCCCTCGACCGACTGCGGCTCCCACTGGATGTTGCCGCAGTTGGACACGGTGCCGTTGGCGCAGAGCTTCTGACGGCTGATCGGCGAGTCGGTGTAGCCGTGGCTGCCGGCGCTGCCGGTGCCGAGGAGGGTGACGCCGGCGACGCCGAGCGCCACCAGCGTCGCCCCTATCGATTTCTTGCGCATGCTGTCGCTCCAGGAGAACGTGGGGGAGTTCCGTCGGTCGTGCTGCACGCGTGCGTGTGGTGCGGGTGGTGCGGGTGTTTCCCTGTTCTTTGCCGTACGGCGATGACGCATTTTGGTCTGGACCAAGTAACAAGGTATGGACCTAACTTGGCCCTGTCCATCCCCTCAGGCCCCCTCGGCGGAAGACGCCCTTCCCGTGTAGAACGCCACCGTCAGGTCCTTGACCAGCGCCTTGCGCTCGTAGTCGTCCAGCTCCACCAGACCACGACTGGTCAGCCGGTGGACCACGTCGTCCACCGCGTCCACGACCGACGTCAGGACGCTGTCCCGGTGCTTCGCGTCGAGCGCCGCGATCCGGCTGCGCCGCATCGCCGTCGCGACCTCGGGGGCGTACTCGATCCGCGTCGGCTGCGCCGAGAAGACGTCCAGGCCGACCGGCGCGCACTCCGCCGACAGCATCCGCGTCAGGGCCTCGCCGACCGCCTCCGCGTCCCGGAGCGTCGGGGCGTCCTCGTGGAACGCGTCCGCCGGGAGCTGCGAGAGCACCCGGGCCATCGCCGCCTCCACCTGTTCCCGCAGGTACTCCTCGTGGCCGTCGATCCCGAGCGACGCCCGGACCGTGTCCCGCACCCGCCAGACCACCAGGACGACCACGTCGAGCGCCGTGCCCCGCGCGTCCACGGCCGGCAGCGGCTCGCTGCGCCAGTGCCGGAGCCGTACGTCCACCCGGCGGCGCAGCAGCAGCGGGCTGACCCAGATCAGACCGGTGCGGCGGACCGTGCCGCGGTAGTCCCCGAACAGCGTCAGGACCCAGGCGTAGCCGACCCGGCCGCGGCCGAGGCCGCCGAGCGCGAAGAGGACGGCCACGATCCCGAGGGCGAGCAGGGCCCACTGGCCGAGGTGGACGCCGTGGTACGGGCGGACCGGCAGCCGCAGCATCCGCGCCGCCTCGTCGGGCACCGCGCCCGTCCACCACACGACCACCGCGCACCAGGCGAGCGCCAGGGCCCCGCCGACCACCCCGACCCATCCGGGCAGCACCGCCCCGGGACGCTCGACGAGAGCGGGGTCGGCGGTGGGGGCCGGACGGGAGGAGGGGGGCGGGGCCGCGTGCCTGGCCCTGCTCTTCGCCACCGCACGGGGCCGGGGCGCGGGCGCCCGCTCGGTACGGCCCGGGGCCGGGGTCTTCGCCGGGCCCGGGACGCCGGGCCCCCGGGCCTTCCCCGGAGCGGTGGGCGGGGCCATGGCGACGGTGTCGGGTCCCCCGTCGTCGTCCTTCGCGCCGGGGGCGCCGGGGGCGCCGGTCTCCGGCTCGTCCCGGAAGAGCAGGTGCACCGGGATGGAGCCGGTGGTCTCGGCCCCGATCACGTTCCTCCGCCGTGCCACCCGCACCACGCCGGCGACGGGCAGGGCGACGACGGCGACCCGGGCACCCTTGATCCGCCCGAAGTCGGGAACGGTGGTCCCGCCGGGGGGGTCGGGGGTGGAGGTGGGGGTGGGGGCCGGTTCCGGTGCCGGTGCTTTGGCCGGGGCCGGGGCCGGGGCCGGTGCTTTGGTCGGTGCCGGGGTCGTACCGGCCTGTGCGGGTGCCTTCGTGGGGGTGGGGGCCTTGGTCGCCGGAGCGACTGGGGCGACCGGGGTGACCGCTTCCTGCGGGGAGGCAGGGGTCTTCTCCCGCGCGGCGACGGCGGTCGGGGCCGCCACCGGGGCGACGGTCACCCGCACCGCCGGGGCGTCGGGCGTCGGGGCCGCCGGAGCATCGACCGTCCGGCTCTCCGGAGCGCCTCCCCTCGGCTCCGAAGGGGCCTCCGCCACCGGAGCGGCGGTCGCCCGTACCAGTGAGACGCCGACCACCGGGGGCGTCGGCTCGTCCGCCGTCGGACTCACCGGAGTACCCGCCACCGGATTCGCCGGAGCACCGGCCGCCCGGTCCGGCGAGGTGTCCGTCGCCGGGGCGTCCGGCTCAGCCGGGGCGGTGGTCGCCAGTGCTTCGGGGTCCCAGTTCGGTGAGGCGTCGGCGACCGGGGCGGCCGGGGGCTCCGGCACCCGGGCCGCCGCCTCGTCCGGTGCCGGGGTCGAGGTCGAGGGCGCGGGCGCGGGCGCGGGCGGCGTCAAGAGGTCGCCCGGTGGGGTGCGGGGTGGGGACGTGCGGGGGAGGGTGCCGTCCGTCAGGCGTCTCGCCGTGCGGGCCGCGTCGCGCGAGGCCGCCGCGCCGGAGTCCGCGGGGGTCGGGGTCGGTGCCGTCATTCGGGATCCACCTCATGCTCTCGGGGTCATCGGAACAAGCGCCGCCAGGTCTCCGGGCCCGGGTAGCCGTCGGCCGCTCCGCCGCGCCAGCCCTGTGCCCGCTGGAACGCCTCGACGTTGCGGCGGTCCGCCTCCGTCCAGCGCGGACCGGGTCCCGACAGGTAGTGCTTGCCGAAGCCCCGCTTCACCAGTTGTTCGCCCAGCTTCTCCACATATGCGTTGGATCGGCCCGGACGGAAGGAGCCACGCCCGGGAAAGGGCGTCGCATGCGCGCTCGGCCCGCCCGAACCACTCGAACCGCCGATGCTCCGGCCCTTCCCGGTCACGAGCAGCTCCCACGTGTCGGGCCCCGGGATGCCGTCCGCCTCCCTGCCCCGCCAGCCCTGCGCCTCCTGGAACGCCCGGGTCGCCCGCCGGTCCGCCTCGGTCCACTTCGGACCGGGTCCCACGGCGTAGAACTTCTTGCCGCCGCGCGCGACGAGCAGCCGGCCGAGCCGGGTGACGTGCGTGTTCTTCCTGCCCGGCCCGAACTGCGCCGCGCCGGGGAACGGCGGCACCCCGGCCGTCTCCCCGCCCCCGGCGCCGGTGCCGTCGCCGCTCACCACGCCCTTGTAGCGGTAGGCCACGTACCGGTCGGAGTTCTCCCAGTACGCCATCGGCGTGGTCTTCTTCCGCGTCTGCGGCTTGGTCTGCTCGTACGCGGTGTAGGAGGTGCGGGTGTGGTCGGTCCAGCCGCCGAAGATCGTGACGTGCGAGCCCCGGGTCGGGTCGGCCGGGTTGTGGAAGAGCAGGATGTCGCCGGGCTGGAGGTCGGCCCGGTCGATCTTCTCGCCGAAGCGGTCGAGGCTGCCGGTCCACTCGTTGGCGCGCAGGTTCCAGGCCATGGAGATGTAGCCGGAGCAGTCCTGCCGGTAGCCGTCCGTCCAGTACTTCTCCATGGAGTACGGGACCCGCGCGTCGACCCACAGCTTGGCGCGGTTGACGATCTCGGTGCGGGTCGTCGGCCGCAGCGTGTCGGTCGCGACCTGGCCGGTCGTCGGGGTGGCGGCCGGTACGGGCTGGGATCCGGGGCCCGGCGCGCCGTGCAGCGGCCCCCACCCGCCCTGCGGCGTGTCGGTGTCGACGGCGGAGGCGGGGTCGGGGCCGGGCTCCGCCGTCCCGCCCGCCGGTGCCGGGATCCCCGTGTCCCCCGGCGCGTCCGGCGCGCGGGAGAGCACAGTCGCCGCGCCGGTCCCGCCGCCGCCCAGGACCACGCCCGCCGCCGTCACCAGGACCAGGGCGCGGCGGGCGCCGTGGGCCGCCGGGTGGCCGCCGGCCCGGACCGGCAGGCCGAGGGCGAGGTCACGCCGCTGTCGGGCGCAGCCCGGGCAGGCGCAGTCGGCCGCTGGCTCGAACTCTTCGAAGACCGGCACGCTCATGCGATTCCCCTCCACACTCGTGAAAGATCTTTTCGACCGTCGTTTGGGGCGTCCGTGCGGCAACTGTCCGTATAAATAACATTTTGACGGATCGAAGGACCGATACGACCGTCCGACAGGCCGGGGACGGCCGTTATTGGTCAGGAGCACGTCTTCGCGTCGGGTAGAGTTCTCTCTGTCAGCAGGCGCCGCTAGCTCAGTTGGTTAGAGCAGCTGACTCTTAATCAGCGGGTCCGGGGTTCGAGTCCCTGGCGGCGCACGCACAGTCAAGGCCCCTCACCGATGGTGAGGGGCCTTGATCGTTGTCGAGAGTCCGTTGTCGAGCTCGTCGTCGAGAGGGTTCTCAGCCTCCCGTGAGGTACGCCGACACCACCACGTTCGCCGTGTAGGCGCCCGTCTCGCGGTCGAAGGTGCCGCCGCAGGTGATCAGGCGGAGTTCGGCGCGGCCGGGCTCCCGGGGGCCGTAGGCCTTCGTCGCGTCGAAGCCCTCGCGGGGGAAGACCCGCACGTCGTCGACCGTGAACTCGGCGACCGAGCCGTCCGTCCGGGTGACGAGGACCTTCGCGCCGGGGCGGGCCGCGCTCAGGCCGTAGAAGACGGCCGGGCGGGTCTCGGTGTCGACGTGGCCGACGAAGAGCGCCGCCCCGGCCGTGCCCGGCCGGGTGCCGGAGCCGAACCAGCCCACCGCGTTCGGCGTCTCGAAGGGCGGCGGGTCGATGGCGCCCGTGTCGTCCAGGCCGCGCGCCACGACGGGCGCGTCGACGCCGAGGGAGGGGACCTCGACCCGCCGGGGCGCGGCGGGCGCGAGGGGCGCGCGGGCCGGGGGCAGCTCCGACCCGGCCGGGCGGCCGACGGCGGCGATGTCGCCGGTGGTCGGCCCCGGGCCGCCCGGGGAGCCCCCGACCGCCCCGCCGCCCCAGAGCCAGAACCCGAGGAAGAGCAGGGCCCAGGCCGGGCCGGTGATCAGTCGCCCGGCGCCCGCCGGGCGGGTGCCGGACGACACCGTCACTCCGTGCCCGTGTGCGTACCCGTGCCGGAGGAGCCCTCGTCGCGCCGGCGGGTGCTGCGGACGGCGACCGCCACGGCGGCGACGCCGGCCATGGCGAGGCCGAGCACGGTGTACGGGGTGCCGAGGCCGTCCTCGCCGGCCGTCTGGGCGACGCCGGGGGCGGCGGGCGCGGCGAAGGCGGCGGTGCCTCCCCCGCCCGCGCGGACCGGGGCGACCGGGGTCGCGTGGTGGGACGGCTCGTGGGTGGGCCGGTGCGTCGGCCCGTGGCGCTCGACCCGGACACTGCCGGCGTCGTGGTGCACGTGGCCGTCGCAGACCACGCTCACCTCGTACGTACCGCTGTCGAGCCCGGACCGGAGGGCGGCGTCGCCGTGCAACGGGTGCTTCCCGCCGTCCCGGCCGACGAGCTTCGCGTCGGCGGTGAACGCCCGGGACTTCGCGGCACCGGTGGTGCCCTCGCAGCCCTCGACCCGGACGTCCACGTCGTCGCCGGGCGAGGCGGTGGACGGGGTGACGGTGACGCGCACCCCGTCGTGGGCGTACGCGCCGCCGGCCGCGGGCGCGAGGACGAGGACCAAGGCCGCCCCTGCGGCACGAAGAGCAATGGGACCTGAACGCATCGTGACCTCCTGGTGGAAGGGTCACCCGTTCCGGCGCTTCTCGCATCCGCAGGGGTCCGACCGGGTGTGCGGAGCGGGCCCTTTCCCGCCGGTCGGACGCGGTCGGCCGGTCAGACGCGGTCGACGATGTCGGCGATCGAGTCGACGATCCTGGACGGGCGGAACGGGTAGCGGTCCACCTCCGCCGTGGTCGTCAGACCGGTCAGGACGAGGAAGGTCTGCATGCCCGCCTCCAGGCCGGCCAGGATGTCGGTGTCCATCCGGTCGCCGATCATGGCGCTGGACTCGGAGTGGGCGCCGATCGCGTTGAGCCCGGTGCGCATCATCAGCGGGTTCGGCTTGCCCGCGAAGTACGGTTCCTTGCCGGTGGCCTTGGTGATGAGCGCGGCGACCGAGCCGGTGGCGGGCAGCGGGCCCTCCAGGGACGGGCCGGTCTCGTCGGGGTTGGTGCAGATGAAGCGGGCGCCGGCGTTGATGAGCCGGACGGCCTTGGTCATCGCCTCGAAGGAGTACGTACGGGTCTCGCCGAGCACCACGTAGTCGGGGTCGTGGTCGGTGAGGACGTAGCCGATGTCGTGCAGCGCGGTGGTGAGGCCGGCCTCGCCGATGACGTACGCGGTGCCGCCGGGGCGCTGGTCGTCGAGGAACTTGGCGGTGGCGAGGGCGGAGGTCCAGATGTTCTCGACGGGGACTTCGAGGCCCATCCGGGCGAGGCGGGCGTGCAGGTCGCGGGCGGTGTAGATCGAGTTGTTGGTGAGGACCAGGAAGGGCTTCCCGGTCTCCCGCAGCTTCCTGATGAACGCGTCGGCGCCGGGGATCGGCACGCCCTCGTGGATGAGGACGCCGTCCATGTCGGTGAGCCAGGATTCGATCGGCTTGCGCTCTGCCATGGGTGCGGGACTCCTGCCGTGCATGTCGTGCGGGGTGCTGGGGGGCGCCGCGACTGCGCTGTGGCGACGCCCCCAGCCTAGTCAGGATGCGGTGATCTTGACCCCGTCGATCGTCCAGTACCAGTTGTTGGAGCCGGTGTAGCGGAAGCGGAAGCTCACGGTGGAGGCGCCGGAGGGGACCGGGACCGTGAGGGACTGGGGCTGGGAGAGGACGTCGGCGGTGTAGCTCTTGACGACGGTCGGGGTGCCGCCGTTGAAGCTCGCCAGGACCTGGGCGGTCTGGGAGCCCTCCTGGCGGTAGAGGGTGGTGAAGCCGAGGGTGACCGAGGACGCGCCGGAGACGTCGTGCGCGGGCGTGACCAGGGTGGAGTCGTACGTCCCCGAGAAGGTCGTGTCGGCCCACTCGTCGGAGTCGGCGACGGCGAAGACGCCCCGGGCCCGCACGTTCAGCTCGCGGGACTGGTCGCGCTGGGAGCGGGACCAGAACTCGTCGGTGGCGAAGGACCAGCCGCGCCACTCGGTCACGCCGCCGGTGCCCATCGCGTTGTTGATGACGGACCAGCCGCTGGGTGCGGTGCGGGTGAAGCCGAGGACCCCGGCGGGGATGCCGGTCTCGTCGACGCGGCCGGTCAGCGACCCGTACAGGGTGTCGAAGGGGTCGGTGGAGCGCTCCTGGACCGGCTTGCCGTCCAGGCCCCAGGACGGGTCGGGGACGATGCCGAGCTGGCGGAAGACGGTGGCGGCGACGTCGACCAGGCGCGTGTCGATGGGGCGGGCGCCGGCGGCGATGCCGGGGCCCCGGGCGAGGACGAAGGTGCGCCGCTCCTCGACGCTGGAGCCGCCGTGGCCGCCGGCGTCGGTGTGGCCGTGGTCGGTGGCGACGATGACCGTCCAGCGCTCCGTGGCGTACGACGGGCGGGCCTCGATCGCGGCGAGGAGCCGGCCGAGGTAGGCGTCCTGGACGTCGATGGCTTCGAGGTACTTGGCGTGCGCGGCGCCGTAGTTGTGGCCGATCTCGTCGGTCTCGCCGAAGTAGACGAAGAGGACGTCGGGGTTCTGGTTGCGCAGGACGTCCTCGGTGATGTCGGTGATCACCTTGTCGTTGACGACGTAGTTGTTGTTGTAGACCAGCTTGGCGTCGGCGCCGGGGGTGACGGTGCCGTGGGTGTCGAGTTCGGGCCAGTCGACGGCGGCGAAGAGGGAGAGGCCGGGGCGGACCTGGTTCAGGCGGGCGAGGAAGCCGGGGTACGTGCCGTAGTTCTTGCCGGTGAAGGTGTTGTCCTTCACGCCGTGCTTGTCGGGCCAGACGCCGGTGGAGATGGTGGACCAGCCGGGGCCGGAGGAGGTGGCGGCCATCGGGTTGGCGTAGAGCAGGGAGCGGCCGTAGGTGCCGTTCGCCATCAGGGACTTGAGCGTGGGGGCCTGGGCGGCGTCGATCCGGTCGTACCGCAGGCCGTCCATGCCGACGACGAGCACCTTGTCCTTGCTGGTGCCCTCGGGGAGCGTCGGGGCGGCGGTCGTGGCGGCCGAGGCGGCGGGGGCGGTGGCGAGTCCGGTGGCGGCGACGGCCGCGGTGGCGCCGGCGGCGGCGAGCACGGTGCGGCGGGAGATGCCGGTGAGCGGCATGTCGGGGTCCTCCGTGGAAGGGGCGGAAGGGAGTCGGGACGACTCGACGCCCCTGACGTCTCAGGGGCGTTGGGTCCGTACCCGTTATCCTTCCGCGATCTGCGGAGGTGTTCCAGGGCCGTGCGGTGAACTCTCAGCTTCCGGTGGCGGACTTCCACGCGTCGACGTACGCCGTCAGGTTCGCGTCGATGTCGGCCCAGTCCGGTTCGAAGACCTCGACGCCCTCCAGGAGCTTGGCGAGGGCGAGGGCGTTGGCGTCGGTGGGCCTGACGTCCTCGCGGGCCGGGAAGCCGCCGCCGACGGCGCTGACCTGGCGCTGGGCGCCCTCGCTCAGCAGGAAGTCGAGGAGCTTCCTGCCGTTCTCGGCGTGCGGGGCCTCGTTCACCAGGCCGGCGGCGTACGGCAGGGCGAAGGTGGTGGGCTTCCCGTTGCCCTTGGCCGGGAACCAGATGCCGAGGTTCGGCATGGACTTGGACTGGGCGAAGTTCATCTGGACGTCGCCGTTGGCGACGAGGAGCTCGCCCTTGTCCACCTTGGGGGCGAGCTTGGAGGTGGAGGAGGAGGGGCCGACGTTGTTGGCCTGGAGCTTCTTCAGGTACTCCATGGCCGGTTCGCGTCCGCCGAAGTCGTGCATCGCCTTGATGAGCACGGCGGTGCCGTCGCCCGCGACGCCGGGGGTGGAGTACTGGAGCCGGTTCTCGTACTTCCTGTCGAGCAGCTCCTCCCAGGTCCTGGGGGCGGTCGGCAGCTCCTTCTTGTTGTGGACGAAGCCGAAGTAGTTGTTGACGACGGAGGTCCAGGTGCCGTCGGCCGCCTTGTCGGCGCCGTCCACCCGGTCGGAGCCCTGCGGCGCGTACGCCTGCAGCAGCCCCTTGGAGCCGGCCTGCTGGATGAAGGGCGGCAGGGTGACGAGGACGTCGGCCTGGGTGTTGCTCTTCTCGCGGAGGGCGCGCTGCACCATCTCGCCGGAGCCGCCCTCGACGTACTTCACCTTGATGCCGGTCTGCTTCTCGAAGTCCTCGAAGACCTTGTCGTACCAGCCGTCGCCCGCCTCGCCCTTGAGGCCGTCGGCGCTGTAGACGGTGACGACCTTCTCGTCGGAGGCGGCGGTGGAGCCGCCGCAGGCGGTGAGGGAGGCGGCGAGGACGAGGGCGCCGGTGACGGCGGCGAACGGCCTGACGTGCGTAAGCATGGCGTTGTTCTCTCCTGATGGTGAGGGGCTCGGCGGTACGGGGCTCAGCGGTACGAGGCTTCGGTGCGGACGCGGGAGACGGCGAGCAGGGCGAGCAGCGTCGTGGCCATGAGGACCACGGCGAGCGCCGAGCCGGTGAAGAGGGAGCCGCGGTCGGTGGCGGTGAAGATGAGCACCGGCAGCGGCAGCCAGTCCGGCGGGTAGAGCATCATCGTGGCGCTCAGCTCGCCCATGGAGAGGGCGAAGCAGAGCCCGGCGGCCGCGTTCAGGGACGGCAGCAGGAGCGGGAGCTTCACCCGGAGCAGGACGTACGAGGGGCGGGCGCCCAGTCCGGCCGCCGCCTGCTCGTACATCGGGTCCAGGCGCCGGATCGCGGCCGAGACCGACTGGTGGGCGAAGGCGGTGACGAGCACGGTGTGGGCCAGGACCACGATCCAGCGGGTGCCGTTGAGGAGCACCGGCGGCTGCGAGAAGGCGACGAGGACGGCGAGGCCGACCACCACCGACGGCACGGCGACCGGCAGCATGAAGAGGGCGTCCACGATCCGGCGGCCCCGCTTCCCCAGGGCCGCCGAGGCGAGCGCCGCCCAGGTGCCGGCGGTCAGCGCGATCAGGCTGGCGGTGACGGCCGTGACCAGGCTGGTGGTCAGGGCCTGGAGGGACTCGCCGCGCACGGCCGCCGCGTAGTGGGCGGTGGTCGGTCCGGAGGGGAAGGCGCCGGACCAGTGCGTGGAGAACGAGGCGGCGAGGACGACGAGGAGCGGCAGGGCGAAGAGCGGCACGAAGAGGACGGCGAACAGGGCCCAGGCCGTCCACCGGCCCGCACGGCTATGCACCAGCACGGCGGCTCACCCCCCGGTAGAGGGCGTAGAGGCCGGTGGAGAGGGCGACGTTGACGACGGCGACGACACAGGCGGCGGCGTAGTCGGACTCCAGGATCGCCTTGCCGTAGACGAGCATCGGGAGGGTCGTGACGCCCTTGGCGCCGGTGAAGAGGACGATCCCGAACTCGTTGAGGCACAGGACGAGGACGAGGCTGCCGCCGGCGGCGAGCGCGGGCAGCGCCTCGGGCAGGATCACCTGCCGGACGATCCGCGGCGGCCGGGCGCCGAGCGAGGACGCCACCTCCAGCTGGGCCGTCTCCATCTGCGAGAAGGCGGCGAGCAGCGGGCGCATCACGAACGGGGTGAAGTACGTGATCTCGGCGAGGAGCACGCCCCACGGGGTGGTCAGGAATCGGAAGGGCCCGGTGGCGGCGCCGGTGGCGTCGGTCCAGATGCCGTTGGCCATGCCGACCGTGCCGTAGAGGAACAGCAGGGCGAGCGTGATCAGGAAGGACGGGAAGGAGAGGAAGACGTCGATGAACTTCGCCACCGCCTTCGCGCCGGGGAAGGGCACGAACGCGATCACGAGCGCGAGGGCGAAGCCGAGGACCAGACAGCCGGCGGTGGCCGCGACGGCGATCCACACGGTGGTGACGAGGGCCTCGCAGAAGGAGGCGGAGCCGAGGACGGCGGCGTACGCGCCGGGGGCCAGCGACTCCCGGACGACGAGGGCGAGCGGGTAGAGGAAGACGAGGCCGAGGACGGCGACGGGGGGCAGGGCCCAGACCCAGGCGGGGGCGGTGCGCGCCTTTCGCGCACGGGGCGCGGCCGGGGCGGCCGTGGTGACGGCGCTAGCCATCGGTCACCCCCGCCGTGAGCAGCACCGCGTCCTCGGGCGCGAAGTGCAGGGTGACCTCGGTCCCGAGCGGGGGCGTCTCCCGCAGTTCGCGGACGTCCGCCTTCATCCGGTGGCCCGCCACCTCCACGTACAGGCGGTGGGTGGAGCCGCGCCACTGGACCTCGGCGATCCGGCCCCGGAGCGCGTTCGGGCCGTCGCCGAGGCCGACGAGGTGGGGGCGGACGCAGAGGGTGGCCCCGGCGCCCGGCGCCGCTCCCCCGGTCTCCACCTTCAGCGCGGTCCCGCCCAGGGTCACGCCGTCCGCGTCCACCGTCACCGGCAACAGGTTGGCGTTGCCGACGAAGGAGGCCGTGAACTCGGTGCGGGGCCTGCGGTACAGGTCCTGCGGGGTGCCGCAGTCCCGGAGCCGGGCCCGGTCCATGACGGCGATCCGGTCGGCCAGGGTCAGCGCCTCGACCTGGTCGTGGGTGACGTACAGGATCGACACGTCGGGCAGTTCGCGGTGGAGCCGGGCCAGTTCGGCCAGCATTCCGGAGCGCAGCTGCGCGTCGAGCGCCGACAGCGGTTCGTCGAGGAGGAGGACGTCGGGGCGTACGGCGAGGGCGCGGGCGATGGCGACGCGCTGCTGCTGCCCGCCGGAGAGCTCCCGGGGGTGGCGGCGGGCGTAGTCGGCCATGCCGGTCATCTCCAAGGCCTCCGCGACCCGCTCGGGGATCTCGGCCCTGGGCACCTTGCGGGCCTTGAGGCCGAAGGCGACGTTGGCGTCCACCCTGAGGTGGGGGAAGAGGGCGTACTGCTGGACGACCATGCCGATCCCGCGCCGGTACGGCGGCAGGTCGGTGACGTCCCGGTCCCCGATGAACACCCGCCCGGAGACCGGCCGGACGAACCCGGCGACGGCCCGGAGCGCGGTCGTCTTGCCGGAGCCGGAGGGCCCGAGGAGGGCCATGACCTCGCCGGGCTCCACCGTCAGGTCCAGGGAGTCCAGGACGGTGGTGGAGCCGTAGGCGACGGAGACGGCGTCGAAGCGGATGCCGCTGGTCACGCCTCGTACTCCCTTATCAGCTCGGGGAGTTCGGCGACGGAGGCGAGGACGCGGGTGGCGCCGTGCTCCTTCAGCGCGGTCTCGCCGTGGGCGCCGGTCAGGACGCCCGCCACGATCCCGGCGCCGGCGCGGACGCCGGAGAGCATGTCGTACGAGGTGTCGCCGGCGACCACGGTCCGGCGCACGTCGTCGACGGCGCCGGTGCGCAGGAAGGCGCCGAGGACCATGTCGGGGTACGGGCGGCCCCGGCCGCCGGTGTCGGCCGGGCAGAGGGTGAGGGGGACGAGGTCGCGCCAGCCGAGGGCGTCGAGGATGGCGTCCTGGGTGATCCGGGCGAAGCCGGTGGTGAGGACGACGGTCCTGCCCTGGTCCCGGAGGGCGGCGATGGTCTCGGCGGCGCCGGGGATCGGGGCGATCCTGCCGTCGGCGACGAGCTCTTCGTACGCCTGCTCGAAGGCGAGGTTGGCCTCCTGGGCGCGCCGCTCGTCGCCGCCGAGGAGGTGGCGGAAGACGGAGATCTTCGATTCGCCCATGGTGGCGCGGACGTGGCCGATCATCGCGGCCGGGTCCTCGCCGAGGCGTTCGGCGGCGACGGTGAAGGCCTGCTCGACGAGGCCGTCGTCGGCGACGGTGGTGCCGGCCATGTCGAGGACGACGAGGTTCATCAGGTGTGTGCTCATGGGGTTCACCAGCCCAGTTCGTTCGCGGTCGTCTCGGCGATGGCGGGCGAGCAGGTCATGCCCCGGCCGCCGGGCCCGGTCACCAGCCACACGCCGTCGCGGACCTTCTGGCGGTGCACGACCCGGGTGGTGTCGGCGCACTGCGCGTACACCCCGGCCCAGCGGCGCCTGATCTTCGGCAGCGGGCGGCCGAGGAAGGACTCGACGACGCGGGTGAGGTGCTCGTAGGGGTCTTCGAGGGTGTCGAAGGCGAAGGGGTGCTCGTACTCGTGGGTGTCGCCGATGGTCAGTCCGCCGTCGAGGCGCTGCACCATGAGGAGCTGCATCCGGTGGGCGGCGGCGGTGGGGTCCTGCGCCTGGCCCGCGTTCAGCGCGTCGAGGGCGCCGGAGGCGTAGGCCGGGTAGTAGCGGAAGGAGTCGGCGTCCGCGACGGAGGTCGTGAGCGGTTCGCCGAGCGGGTCGGTCTGCATCATCTGGAGGCGGACCCGGCGGACCGGGACCTCGCCGGCGACCTCGCGGACGAGGCCGGAGAGCCAGGCGCCGGTGCAGAGGACGACGGCGTCGCCGCTGTGGACCTCGCCCCGGTCGTCGCGGACGGCGTGCTCGCCGACGACGTCGCGGACCTCCCTGTTCGGCAGGAAGGTGTACCTGCCGGTGGCGAGGAGGGCCTCGCGGAGGGCGAGCTGCGCGGTGCGGGGCTCGACGGCGGCGTCCCGCTCGCACCGGAGCGCGGCCTCGAACTTCCCGCGCAGGACCGGGTTGAGCGCGCGGGCCTCGTCGGCCGTGAGCAGCTCGTAGCCCCGGGCGGCGGCGTCGGGGCGGGCCAGGGCGGCCTCGGCGACGGCGAGTTCGAGCGCGTTCCGCACGGGGGTGAGGGAGCCGATGGCCCGGAAGCCGAGTCCGGGGACGCGGGCGCCGATGCCCTCCCAGAGTTCGCGGGCGCGCAGGGCGGTGTCGAGCTCCTCCCCGCCGGCGCGACCGCTCACCCAGATCTGCCCGAAGTTGCGGAGGGAGGCGCCGCGCGCCTCGGCCTCGCGCTCGATGTGTACGACCTCGTGGCCGCGTTCCACTGCGTGCCAGGCGTGCATGGTTCCCACCACGCCGGCTCCTACGACGATCACCTTCATGCCGACGACGGTCGCGGGGGCGGGTGGCCCGGACGGGGCCGGTGGACGACGGGACGGTGAACGGGCCGCCAAACTTGGACCAGACCCGTTATCGTTCTGTGATGTGGCGGGATTCCGGGACGAGGGGCTCCGTCGTCATTCCTGGCGGCCCAGGTGGGTGGTGAAGCTGAAGCGGTCGCCCCGGTAGAGGGTGCGCACCCGCTCCAGGGGCCGCCCGGCGGTGTCCCGGGAGACGCGGTGGATCAGCAGCATCGGGAGGGCGGGCGGGGTGCCGACGAGCAGGGCCTCGCGCGGGGTCGCGAGCACGGTCTCGATGCGCTCGTCGGCGTCGCCGAACACGATGCCGAGCCGGTCGTGGAGGTAGGCGTAGAAGGACGAGTCCGGGTCGAAGTCGGTGTCCAGGCGCGGGGCGCGGGCCTCGGAGACGTACGTGCTCTCCAGGCCGACCCGCTCGTCGTCGGCGAGCAGCACCCGCTCCATGTGCCAGACGGGTTCGCCGGGCCCGGCGCCGACCTCGGGGGCGAGCGCCTCCGGGCAGGGGAAGCGGTCGAGCGAGATCAGGCTGCGGCCGGGGCGGCGGCCCTGGCGGCGCACGCCCTCCGTGTAGCTGGCGAGCGAGAGGGGCTGTTCGAGCTTGGGGCCCGCGACGACCGTGCCCCGGCCTTGGCGGCGCAGCCGCCCCTCCAGGAGGAGTTCGCGGATCGCCTGCCGGACGGTCTCACGGGACACCTCGTACCGGACGGCGAGGTCGCGCTCGGTGGGCAGCAGCCCGCCCTCCCCCAACTCGTCCACCATCACGGCGAGTTTCGCCTTGACGGCGTAGTACTTGGGGACGCGCCCGTGCTCGGGGACGCCGGAGCGGACGGGGGCGCCGGGAGTGCTCTGGTAGTTCACCGGGGGATGGTCGCAGACGGGGGTGAACGGGGAGGTGTACGGAGGGTGGCGCGGGGGTGGGGGCGGCTTCCGACGGGGTTCGTGGTGGTTGTTCGCGGGAGCGCGGTTCAGGAGCGCCGGTGGCGGCGGCCCGCGCGGACGAGGGCGGCGCCGAGGAGGACCAGGGCGGCGGCGAAGGCGGCGAGGGCGCGCGCCCTCGCGTCCGACGCGCGTCCGGTGTGGGCGAGTTCGGGTACGGGGACGGGGGCGGAGGCAGGGGCGTCGGGGGGTGTGGTGGCGGAGGCGTCCCCCGGTGCCTCCCCGGGCGTCTCCTCCGGCGTCTCTCCGGGCGTCTCCTCCGGCGTCTCTCCGGGCGAGGCCGGTCGGGTGGGGGCGGCGGAGGGGGCGGGAGCGGTGGACGCCGAGGGCGGGGTGGAGCCGGTCGGCCTGCCGGGGGACGGCGATCCGGCCGGTGCGGCGGACCTGACCGGTTCCGACGGCCCCGCCGTCTTCGGTGGCCCCGTACGCGTCGGCGGCTCCGTACCCGTCGGCCGCTCCTTGCCCGTCGGCGGTGCGGCGGGCTCGGCCGGGGCGGTGGTCGCGGGCGGCGCGGTGGGGCCGGGGGGCTCGGTCGGGGCGTCCGGGTCGGGCGGGCCGACGGTCAGGCGGTAGTCGCCGGAGTCCCCGATCCAGTCCCCGTCCGCGCCCCGGCGCTGGACGATCGCCGCGTTGACCACGACCTCGCCGGGGGCCGCCCCCGCGCCGAAGGCCAGGCGTACGGGGACGGTGAGGGTCTCGCCCGCCGGGACGGCGAAGCCGCCGAAGTCGGTGAACACGCCCACGTTCTCGGCCTCCGAGGTCTCCTCGAAGGCCACGGGGTGCCAGCGCGCGGCCCCGGCGTCGTAGAACTCGAAGCGGATCTGTTCCGGTCGCAGGACCCGGTCGCGGTCGGTGAGGACGAGCACCGGGTGGACGCCGGAGCAGGGCGACCCGGTGGTGTTCGTGAGATCGAGCCGCCAGTCCTGGAAGGGCCCGCCCGCCGCGTAGTCGGCCGGGCCGCCGTGGATCCGGGTGTCGAGCGGGAAGGCGCCGTCGTCCGGGGTGCCGCAGCCGGGGGTGAGCGGGTCGGGGGCGGGGATGAGGGGCGCGACGGGGGGCGGCGGGGCGGCGGGCGGTTCGGGGGCGGCCGCCCCCGCGCCCGGGCCCGGGGCCGTCGCCACCGGAGCGGGAACGGCCGCCGTCGCCCCCGGTTCGGGAACGGCCGTCGCCGGTGCGGAGGCCGCGAGCGCGAAGGGGGCGGCCACGGCGGTCGCCACGGTCACGGCGCGGACGCCGCGCAGGCGCAGGGGTGCGGATGCCATGGTGCCGGTGCCTTTGCTGCTCGCGGGCAGGGGGACGTCCGCGACGCTGCCACACGGGGAGCGGGCGGGTCGGCAGCGACGCCGGAGGCTCCTCCGGAAGGGCCGGGAATCCGCCCGATCAGCCTACTTTCCGACAGTCCGACCATCCGATCGACCGGACCGAGGGGGCGGGGGCGGGGGGGGCCGCCTACTTCCCGAAGACCGGCGCCAGGACCAGCCACGCCGCGCCCTCCGCCACCGCGTCCCGTTCCGCGACGACGCCCACCGGGGCCGTCAGACCGAGGCCGGCGAGGACCTCCCGTACCCCGTCCGCGAACACCTCCGGCGCGGCGAGCACCGCCCGGCCGCCCAGGAGGACCTGGTCGATGTCGAGGAGCCGTACGAGATTGGCGGCGCCGGCCCCCAGGATCCGCGCGGCCCCGGCGCGTTCGCCGCGCGCGACCGCCGCCAGGCACAGGACCTCCAGGCAGCCGCGCCCGCCGCAGCCGCACGGCGGCCCGTCGAGCTGGACGGTCTGGTGGCCCAGCTCGCCCGCCCCGGTCCTGTCCCCGCGCAGCGGCGCGCCGCCGAGGACGAGGCCGGCGCCGAGGCCCGTACCGAGGTGGACGTAGGCGAAGGAGCCGGGGGCGCCGGGCCGCAGGGCCAGGCCGAGGGCGGCGGCGTTGGTGTCCTTGTCGAGGACGACGGGGAGGCCGAGGCGGCGGGCCAGCTCCTCGCGGACCGGGTGGCCGGCCCACTCGGGGAAGCCCGTGACCCGGCCGGGCACCCCGGCCCGGCGGTCCAGGGGGCCGGGCATGGCGACCCCGGCACCGAGGACACGCCCGCCCTCCCCCAGGACCGCCCGCACCTCCTCCGTCACCGCGTCCAGGACCGGTCCGGCCCCCGCGCCCAGGTCCACCGGGCGGCGGCGGAGGGCCACGGCCGTGCCCGCGAGGTCGGTCAGGAGGACCGTCAGCTCGTCGCGGTCGAGGTGGACGCCGACGGCGTGCGCGGCGGAGGGCACCAGGCGCAGGACCGTACGGGGCTTGCCGCCGGTCGAGGCCCGGTGGCCCGCCTCCGTCGCGAGGCCCTCGGCCCGCAACCGCGCGGTGATCTTGCTGACGGCCTGCGGGGTGAGCCCGGTCCGCTCGGCCAGCTCCAGACGGCTGATCCCGCGCTCCCCCGCCGTGCGCAGCAGATCGAGCACGAGCGCGGCGTTGCGGCTGCGCGGCGCGGGCGCGGGTCCCGGCACCGGCACGGGTACGGGTCCCGGCGTCGACGCAGGTACGGGGCCCGGCGTCGGCACAGGTACGGGTCCCGACGCCGACTCCGACTCCGGTGCGTTCGCTCCATCCTGGTCCTTCTTCACACCCCCATTGTCAGGGTCGCTTGCACTTTGGCAACGGCGTTGCTTAAGTGAGGAGCATGACTGGCACCGACTCCCCCCGCACCCCCCTCCGCGTCGGACTCGTCGGCTACGGCCTCGCGGGCTCCGTCTTCCACGCCCCGCTGATCGCCGCCTCCGAGGACCTCGTCCTCGCCGCCGTCACCACCGGCAACCCCGAGCGGGCCGCCGAGGCCCGCGCCGCCCACCCGGGCGTACGGGTGGCGGCGGGGCCCGAGGAGCTGTGGGCGCCGGGGGCGGAGGAGCTGGACCTGGTCGTAGTCGCCTCCCCCAACAAGACGCACGTCGAGGTCGCCACGGCCGCCCTGGAGGCGGGCCTGCCGGTCGTCGTGGACAAGCCGCTCGCCGGGACCGCCGCCGAGGCACGCGGCCTCGCCGCCCTCGCCGAGGAGCGGGGCCTGCTCCTGTCGGTCTTCCAGAACCGCCGCTGGGACAGCGACTTCCGCACTCTGCGCCGGCTCCTGGACGAGGACGCGCTCGGCGAGGTCCAGCGCTTCGAGTCCCGTTTCGAGCGGTGGCGGCCGAAGCCGAAGGGCGGCTGGCGCGAGTCCGGGGCGCCGGAGGAGATCGGCGGGCTCCTGTACGACCTGGGCAGCCACGTCGTCGACCAGGCCCTCGTCCTCTTCGGCCCGGTGGTCTCGGTGTACGCCGAGTCGGACGTGCGCCGGCCGGGCGCCGAGGCCGACGACGACACCTTCCTCGCGCTCACCCACGCGAACGGGGTCCGCTCCCACCTGTACGTGAGCGCCACCACCGCCCAGCTCGGCCCCCGGTTCCGGGTGCTCGGACAGCGCGCGGGCTTCGTGAAGTACGGACTCGACCCCCAGGAGGCCGCCCTGCGCGACGGGCTGCGGCCGGAGCCCGGCTCGGCGTGGGGCGTGGAGCCGGAGGAGCTGTGGGGCCGGCTCGGCGCCGGCGAGTCGCCGCTGACCGGCGGGGGCGACCCGGTCGAGTCGCTGCCGGGCGCCTACCCGGCGTACTACGCGGCCGTCGCCGCCGCCCTGCGCGGCACCGGACCGAACCCGGTCACGGCACTCGAGGCCGCCGACGCCCTCGCCGTCCTGGAGGCGGCGCGGAAGTCGGCCCGCGAGGGGATCACGGTGACACTGTGAGCAGCTCCGAGGTCATGGAACTGGCGGCCCAGGAGGCCCGGCTCGTCCTCCCCCGCTTCACGTACGAGGACGCCTGGACGCTCGGCACGCTCCTGGTCTCCCTGGCCCGGGAGCGGCAGGCGCCCGTGGCGATCGACGTACGGCGCGGGGCGCAGCAGCTGTTCCACTGCGCGCTGCCGGGGTCCAGCGCGGACAACGACGCGTGGATCGACCGCAAGCGGCGGGTGGTGGAACGGTACGGCGAGAGCTCTTTCCTGGTCGGTGCCCGGTTCCGGGCCAAGGGGACGACGTTCGAGGCGTCCTCGCGCCTCGACCCCGACCGGTACGCCGCCCATGGCGGGTCGTTCCCGATCGGGGTCGAGGGCGCGGGGGTGATCGGCTCGGTCACGGTCTCGGGGCTGCCGCAGGCCGAGGATCACGCCCTGGTCGTCGAGGCGCTGGAGCGGTTGCTCAGTGCGTACGGCGCCGACGCCGGCTGATCATCACGAGGACGCCGCCGCCGAGGGCGAGGGCGATCGCGGTGGCGCCCATGACGATCTTCCCGGTACCGGCACCGGTCTCGGAGAGCTCGCCGTTCGGCCCGTGCGGACCGTGGTCGCCGCCGGAGTCCCCGTAACCACCGGTGTTGCCGTGCCCGCCGGAGGTGCCGTGACCGCCCGAGGTGCTGTGGCCACCGGACCCGTTGGAACCGCCGGAGTCGCCGTGCCCGCCGGGACCGCCGGTGCCACCGGAGTCGCCGTGACCGCCGGAGTTCCCGGAGCCGCCGGTGTCGTCGCCGTAACCGCCGTCCGTCGAACCACCGCTCGTGTGGTCGGTGGGGGTGGGGGTCGGCTCGGTCGGAGTCGGCGTCGGGTCCGTGGGGGTCGGCGTCGGATCCGTCGGCGTGGGGGTGGGATCCGTAGGCGTCGGCGTCGGATCCGTCGGCGTGGGGGTGGGATCCGTGGGCGTCGGCGTCGGGTCCGTAGGCGTCGGAGTGGGATCCGTCGGCGTGGGGGTGGGATCCGTAGGCGTCGGAGTGGGATCCGTCGGAGTCGGCGTCGGATCCGTCGGAGTCGGAGTCGGCTCCGTGGGCGTCGGAGTGGGATCCGTCGGCGTCGGCGTAGGGGTGGGCGTCGGATCCGTAGGCGTAGGAGTCGGCGTCGGATCCGCACAGGACGGCAGGTCCCCGTTGAACGGATAGGCGTGCATCTCCTGCCCGCCGCCGCCGGTCGTCTCCGACGCGTGCGTCAGGTTGCCGGTGGTGAAGAAGCGGCCGTTCGTGCCCGGCATGGTCACGGTCGCCGTGCTGGCCTGGTTGCCGATCAGGACGCTGCCCGCGAACTGGGCCGTCCCCTCGAACGTCACCGCCGCGGCGTCCGGGAAGTTCCACAGGACCCGCTCGCGCAGGCCGTTCGGCAGCTGGTTGATGTACGTGTCGACGGTGCGGTCGGCGCCGTAGACGTTGACGAGGACGGTCGCTCCGGCCGGGACGCCCTCGAAGCGGATGTTCTGCTGCCCGCCGCTCGCGGACTCCAGGTCGAAGTCGACGTCGAAGACCTGGAGCTCCGAGGAGCCGTCGCCCGTGAAGAGGGTCTCCATGCCGCTGTTGACGGCGGTGCCGGTGGTGGCGCGGTGGGCGCCGCCGACGTAGGCGTAGCACTGGCTCGCGTCCGTGAGCTGGTCGCGGAGCGAGAGGTACGGGGCGGCCGCGTCGTCGTCCTGCACCGGGTCCGGGTTCACCGTGCCGGAGCGGGTGCCCCCGTACCGCGTGACGCCGCTGACCGAGCCCTCCTCGGTGAGCAGGCGCTGCCCGGCGGCGACCGTCACGTCCTCGCCGACGGTGAGGAAGTCGGTGCCGTTGTCGGGCGGGACGCGCGAGCCGCCGCCCACGATGCCGACGTTGTAGACGGCGGAGGCGCCCACGCGCTTGTTCATGTCGAAGTCACCCAGGACCACGACCTTGCCCTCGGCCTCGGCCGCGGCCTCGCGGACGAGGAAGTCACCGCCGACGAAGATGTTGATGTTGTTGTCGCGGTACTGGACGGGGCCGCTGTTGAGGTCGGGGTACGTGGCGGGGCAGTTGCCCGGCAGACAGGGCCCGAGACCGCCCGGCAGCGGGTCGGCGTGGCCGCTGACGGCCAGGGTGCCGACGAGGGCGGTGGCCGCGACCGTGGACGCGGCGATGAGGGCGAGACGGCGCCGGTCCCGACTCCGCGCGTGCGAAATTCGTTCCATATCGGGCAATATGCAAAATACGTATGAAAATCGCGACACCCCACGCGGGGCGCCGCGATTTTCACAACGGAAGGGCCCAGAGCGGCGGCCTGACGACGGGTCAGTGACGCCATGAGGCCGACCGGGGGTCGGGAGTCGGGGATCAGGGATCAGGGATCGGGGATCGGGGATCAGGGATCGGGGAGGGGCGGGCCGGGAGCGCCGCCCCTCCCCCGCCGGCCTCAGGCCCCCTTGAGCTCCTGGCGCTGCCGGCCGAGCCCCTCGACCTCCAGCTCGACCACGTCGCCGGGGCGCAGGTACGGCTTGGGCTCCGGCTGCCCCATGGCGACGCCGGCGGGCGTGCCGGTGTTGATGACGTCGCCCGGGTACAGGGTCATGAACCGGCTGACGTACCGGACGACCTCCGCGACGGGGAAGATCTGGTCGGAGGTGCGGCCGTCCTGTTTGAGCTCGCCGTTGACCCAGAGCCGGAGGGAGAGCGCCTGCGGGTCGGGCACCTCGTCCGCGGTGACGAGCCAGGGGCCGAGCGGGTTGAAGGTCTCGCAGTTCTTGCCCTTGTCCCAGGTGCCGCCGCGCTCGATCTGGAACTCGCGCTCGGAGACGTCGTGGGCGACCGCGTACCCGGCGACGTGGGCGAGGGCCTCCTCGTCGGTCTCCAGGTAGCGGGCGGTGCGGCCGATGACGACGGCCAGCTCCACCTCCCAGTCGGTCTTCACCGAGCCGCGCGGTACGAGCACGGTGTCGTCCGGGCCGACGACGGTGTCGGCGGCCTTGAGGAAGACGACGGGCTCGGCGGGAGTGGCCTGGCCGGTCTCGGCGGCGTGGTCGTGGTAGTTGAGGCCGATGCACACGACCTTGCCGATCCGGCCGACGGGCGGGCCGACGCGCAGTCCGGTGGCGTCGAGCGGGGGCAGCACCCCGGCTCCGGCCGCGGCGCGGATCCGGTCGAGGGCCGCGGCGTCGGCGAGCAGGCCGCCGTCGACGTCGTCGACGAGGGCGGAAAGGTCGCGGAGGGTTCCGCCCTGGTCGAGGAGGGCGGGCCGTTCGGCTCCGGGCGGGCCGACACGCAGCAGCTTCATGGTCTTCTCCCTGTGGTCGAGGTGGGCCCGGGGAGGGCCCCGAGGTGCCCCGGCCGATGGAGTGCGGCCATCGGAGGATTGGTCGATCCTCCAAGAGAAAGGGCCGCTCGGCAAGCCCCCGCCCACGCAGTGGACCCTTACGGGCGAGTAGCAACGGCGGCGCCGGACGCCTCTTCCTGAGGCAGGCGGTGGAGGAAGGCGCGCTCGACGACGGTCCAGGCGGTGCTGGTGACGACGTAGAGGGCGGCGGCGAGCGGGACGACGGCGACCGTGACGAGGGTGGCGAAGGAGAGGAGCGGCATGATCCTGGTGATCGCACCGGCGCCGGGGGTGGGCTGCCCGAGGTCCAGGGGCTGGGCGGCGAGCTGCCGCTTGGTGTGGCGGTAGCCGAAGGCGGCGACGGCGGTGACGATCGCGAACAGGACGAGGTAGACCTGCCCGGCCGGGCCGAACGGGCCGCCGTGGGAGAGGGCGTCGGCCCAGCGGTCGCCGAGCGGGGCGGCGAGGAGGGCGTGCCCGGCCATCCGGTCGCCGGCGAACAGGTGGTACATGAGGAGGAAGGCGGGCGCCTGGAGCAGGCTCGGCATGATGCCGGCGAAGGGCGAGACCTTCTCCTTCGCGTGCAGCTCCAGGACCGCCTTCTTGAGCCGCTCGGGGTTCTCGGCGTGCTTCTTCCGGAGCGCGGCGAGCTGCGGGGCGATGCGGGTGCGGGCCTTCTGGCCGCGGGCGGCGGCCCGGGAGAGCGGGTGGACGGCGAGCCGTACGAGCGCGGTGAAGAGGACGATCGCGGCGGCGGTGGCGGTGGTGGCGAAGAGCGGCTGGAGCAGCTCGGCGAGCCGCTCGACCAGGGCGGCGAAAAGGGACATGAGCGCGGACATGGGGGAGCCCTCCGGGGGGGTCTCGTCGTGCCGGGGAGAGGTGCGTTTTCTCGGCATGACGGATCCGCGAGGGAGGTCGGGGGAGGTACCGGGAGAGGTACCGGAGGTGCGCGAGGCTCCCTACGCGGCCGTCGGGAGGGGACGGCCGGGAGCCCGGGGTCTGCGGCGGCCCGCGGCGTCGGGGTCGCGCTGCGGCAGGAAGGCGGTGCGCCGCTCGCGCTCGCGCATGGCGGTGCGGACGGCGGCGGGCGGCACGGCCGGAGCCGTACGGGCGCCGGACAGGGCGCGGACGAGGGAGGCCGCGGCGAGGGCGACGGCGGCGGAGACACCGGCTCCGGCGAGGGCACCGGCCCCGTCGGACAGGAGCAGTCCGGCGAGGGCGAGCAGGAAGAACAGCGGCGCGACGACCCGCGGGGCCGAGGCCTTGTCCGTCATCCCGTCACCTCCTCCGTACCGCCGGTTCCTCTCCGTGAAGACGCGCGGCGGGAGGGGGAAGTTCCCGCGCCCCCGCCTCCGTGATTCAGGTGGTCTCCAGGGGTACGAGGAGGCGCCGGGGCCGCAGGAGGGCGCGGCCGACGGGGTCGGCGGGGTCCGGGTCGAGCCCGGCGCCGGGCCGCATCTCGACGTCGGCGGGCGGGACGGGGAGGCCGCAGGCGGGGCAGGCGCCGCCGGGGCCGAGTTCGGTGCCGCAGACGGCGTGGTGGAAGTGGCGCATCGGCAGGGTGCCGGGGAGTTCGGTCCGGGCCCAGGAGCCGAGCGTCCAGAGGACGGGCCAGAGGGCGAGGCCGCGTTCGGTGAGGACGTACTCGTCGCGCGGGGGCGACTCCCGGTACCGCCGCCGTTCGAGGACGCCTATCTCGACGAGGGCCTGGAGGCGGGCGGCGAGGACGGCGCGGGGGGCGCCGAGGTGGGCGAGGAAGTCGCTGTAGCGCCGGACTCCGTAGAAGGCGTCGCGCACGACGAGGAGGGTCCAGCGCTCACCGACCACTTCGAGGGCGCGGGCGATGGAGCACTGCTGCTGGGCGTAGTCCTTGCCGAGGGCCATGGGACCCATCGTACCGAAGCGGGTTCATTGAACGAACTGAACTGCTACCTTGAGTTCGCTCATTGAACCGACAGAGCTGCCGACAGGTGGAGGACCCGCCGTGCCACGCCGAACGCCCTCACTCCGAGCCCTCACTCCCCCTCCTTCTCCCTCTCCCTCCCCGTCCCCGTCTCCGCCCCGGGAGGCGCGTCCGGGCGCCGTGCTCTCGGTGACGGCGACCGCGACCGCCGTCGCGCTGATGAACTACACGGCCCCGATGCCCACCCTCCCCGCCGTGGCGGCCGCCTTCGGAACGCCGCCCTCCGCCCAGGCCTGGCTGCTCAACGGCACCCCGCTCGGCCTCGCCGCCCTCCTCCTGGTGGCCGGCGGCCTGGCCGACGCGTACGGGCGGCGCCGGGTCTTCCTCCTCGGCACGCTCGCCCTCGGCCTCACCACCGCGCTCGGCGCCCTCGCGGGCTCCACGATCACCTTCACGGCGGCCCGGATCGCCCAGGGAGCGGCGAGCGCGGCCGTCCTCGCGGGCAGCCTGGGGCTCCTCGCCCACGCGTACCCGGCGGGCCGGGACCGGATCAGGGCGACGGGAATCTGGGGCGCGTCGGTGAGCGGCGGCATCGCCCTGGGCCCCCTCCTGGCGGGCGCGCTGAGCCCGGTGGACTGGCGACTGGCGTACGGGGTGCTCGGGGCGGGAGCCCTGGTGACGGCGGCGGCGGGCGCGCGCCTGCTGCCGGGGAGGGCGGAAGCGGTGAACGCCGCGACGCCCCGCCCGGACGTCGTGGGGGCACTGACGCTCGGCCTCGCCCTGGCGGCCCTGCTGACGGCGCTCACCCTGGGCAGGGAGGGCTGGCTGCGCGCGCCGGTGGGCCTCCTGCTCCTGGCCTCGGCGGCCCTGACGGCCCTGTTCGCGGCGGTGGAGACCTGGCGGAGGAACCCCATGATCGACCTGGCGCTGCTGCGGCGGCCGGCGTTCCTGGCGTCGACGCTGGGGGCGCTCTTCACGGGCCTGGCGGTGATCGGCCTGTTCAGCGTGGTGCCGACGCTGCTCCAGACCGGCGCCGGGATGTCACCGCTGGGCACGGCGTGGCTGTTCCTGCTCTGGTCGGGGACGTCGTTCGTGGCGGCCCTCCAGACCCGCCGCCTCGCCGCCCGGCTCTCCGCCGCGCACCAACTGACCCTGGGGTTCGCCCTGTCGGCGGCGGGAGTACTGACGTTCCTGGGAGCCCTGGAGGACCACGCGACCGCGTGGCGCCTCCTCCCGGGCCTGCTGGTGGCGGGCGCGGGCAGCGGCCTCCTGAACGCGGCACTCCCCCGCCTCGCGGTCGACTCCGTACCGCCGGAACGGGCGGCGATGGGCTCGGGCGCCAACAACACCGCCCGCTACATCGGCTCCTCGGCCGGGGTGGCCCTGACGCTCGCCCTGGCGACGGCGGGCCCGGACGCGGCACTCGCGGCGTCGGCGGCGCTGGCGCTGACGGGGGCGGCGCTGACGCTCGTACTGGCGAGAAAGTAGCCCCTGGAAGGAACGACGGCCCGCGGGCGGAAACGGGCGGAACGGAACAACGCCACGCCCCCCGCCCCTCCCCCAGGGCACGACAAGCACGGACGCACCAACTCTCCGGGGCCGCCCAGCAGTACGGTGGGACGCATGCGCCCCGACACGCCTGCAGCCCACATCACCGAAGCCGAGCGCCTGCTGCGCACCGCCGCGCAGTACCCGGGCGACCGGGAGCCCCTCTGCCTCCGGGCGGCGGCCCACCTGGAGCTGGCGGGCGACCGCCCGGGCGCGACGGCCCTCTACGACGACCTCCTGTCGTCCGAGCCCGCGGACCCGCACCTGATCAGGGCGCTGAAGGCGGCGAACCTGTGGGAGTACGGGCACGAGGCCGAGGCCCGGGCGATCATCGAGGGACTCCGGGCCACCCGGCCGTCGGACGCGGCGCCGTGGGAGATCGCGGCGGAGACGCTGGAGGCCCACGACGAGCTGGAGGAGGCGGAGGCGACCCTGACGGAAGCGGCGAGACTCCTGGCCGTCCCTTCGGACGACCTCCCCCACGCGACCCGGTCCCTGATCACGACCCGGCACCGGATCCGCCGCATGCTGGCGCTGCCGCACGACGACTGGGACGCCCTGGCGGACCGGCTCCACACGGCGGCGGTCCCGCTGGACGAGCTGCACGACCCGAAGCGCCTCTGGGCCCTGGGCTCGGAGGACCCGGCGGAACTCCAGGCCGAGATCGCCCGCCTCCGTTCCGAGCTGGGCACCTACCGCACGGCCCTCTCCCGCCCCTTCCCGGTCGCGGTCCTCCACTGGCCGGAACGGGAACTGGACGAGCTCCTCGCGTCGTACCCGGAGCTGGAGACGGAGTACCCGACCTACGAGGCACACCTGACGGACATCGAGGCGTCCCTGCGCGAACTGGCGACCGCCGGCACCCCCAACCTGGGCATCGTCCGCGCCACGGTCCCCTCCTACGAGGCCTTCGCCGCCTCGGAGTCCACCCATCCCTCGAACGCCGACCTCCTCCCCCAGTACGCCACCACCCTGGCAGCCCGGGGCCGAGCCACGGCCTGGCCGCCGGCGCGGGGGGCGGAGTGCTGGTGCGGGTCGGGGGAGACGTACGGGAAGTGTCACGGGTCGGAGTGACGCCGGACCGGTCCGGCAGAATGCGGGTGTGACCGAAGCCGTTCCGTCCTCCCCCGCAGTCTCGGCCCGCATGAGCCGCCAGGGCTCCCGCGACACCGCCCAGGAACTGGCGGTACGCCGACTCCTGCACGCCTCCGGCCTGCGCTACCGCGTCAACGTCCCGGTCCCGGGCATGCCCCGCCGCACGATCGACATCGTCTTCGGCCCGACCCGGGTCGCCGTCTTCCTGGACGGCTGCTTCTGGCACGGCTGCCCCCAGCACGCGACACAGCCGAAGTCCAACGCCGAATGGTGGCGGGCGAAGCTCGACAAGAACATGGCCCGCGACCGCGAGACGACGCAGCACCTCGAAGCGCTGGGGTGGACGGTGCTGCGGTTCTGGGAACACGCGCCGACGGAGGAGATCTCGACGACGGTGCGCGCGGCGGTGGACCGGAAGAAGAGCGGCCGGGTCCGGTCGAGTCGGAAGGCACTCTTACAGGACCTTCGAGGGACCGAGAGGGCGACCGATGGCTGATCGACTCCGCTTCGTAGATGTCTGCTCCGGCGCCGGCGGACTGGCGTCGGGGCTGGAGGGGGCGGGCTTCTCCCCCGTCCTCCTCCTCGACAACAAGCCCCAGGCGTGCGAGACGCTCCTGGCCAACAGACCGCACTGGAACGTGGTCTGCGAGGATCTCGTCGATTTCCTTCCGGACGAGCACCCGGAGGCCCTCGACGTCGACCTCCTGTCGGCCGGCCTGCCACGGGTGAAGGCCTCGGCCGCCGTGGGACGCGCGCACAGCGACCAGGAACTGCGACTCCTCACCGCTACGATCCTCCTGCTCCACTCGATCCAACCGCGGGCCCTGTTGCTGGAGAACCTGCCCGCCCTCGTCGACTCGCCGACCTACGCGGACATCCGGAAGTTCGTCGAGGCCGAGCTGACCCACCTCGGCTACCGCTTCCACTGGTTCGTGCTGAACGCGGCGGACTTCGGCGTGCCCCAGGAACGCAGGCAGGGCATCCTCGTGGCACTCAAGGACGAGTGGTTCCACGCGTTCGCCCCGCCGGAGCCGACGGTGGACGAGCACGTCCCGGTCGGTCGGGCACTCCTTCCTTCCATGCGGTCCCGGGGCTGGCGCGACGCCGACGCCTGGGCGTTCCAGGCGTCGGTCGTGGCACCCACCCTGGTCGGAGGCTCGGAGAATCGTGGCGGGGCCGACCTCGGCCCGTCCGGCACGAAGCGCGCCTGGGCCCGCATGGGGGTGAACGCCGGGGCACCGGCGGACGAGGTGCCGGGGGCGGAGTACGCATGGCCCCGGTCGGACGATCCGGCGCGGATGGTGAAGATCACGGTCGACCAGGCGGCCCTTCTGCAGTCCTTTCCACAGGACTGGCGCATCACGGGGCGGAAGACGGCCCGGTACCGACAGATCGGCCACGCCACTCCTCCACCGGTGGGTCGGGCACTCGGCGCGTCCTTGGCGACCGCTCTGGGCTTTGTCCACAGGCTGTAGACGAGGCGTCCCGTCCACCTCTGCGCGCCGGCTAGACTTCAGGCCCATGAGCCACATCGAAACGGAAGACTCCCCACCTGCGGATTTCCATATCCTGGACCTCTTCGCGGGCCCGGGGGGGCTGGATGTGGCGGCAGACGCTCTGGGATACCGGGTGACCGGCATCGAATGGGACGCGGGAGCGTGCGCCACCCGCGGCGCGGCCGGTATGGACACCTTCCACGGTGACGTCCGCACGTACCGTGCCGCCTTCTTCCCGCGCGCCCAGGTGCTGACCGGAGGACCTCCCTGCCAGACGTTCACCGTCGCCGGGCACGGCGCGGGTCGTAGGGCTCTGGACCAGGTGTTGGAATACATCGGGCGGCTGCACGAGGTCGTACGTGCCACCGAGGGGCGTTCCGGCGACCCGGAGGCCTGGTTGCAGGTCTTTCGGACCTGGCGGAAGATCCACGAGGAGCTCCGGCGCAAGGAGCTCGAGGCCCAGGCCGTCAGGGACGAGAAGCACGGCGTGGAGCGGCTCAGGGTCGGGGCGCGCAAAGCCATCAGGAACCGGCTGGAGCAATTGGGGAACTCGGCGGAGGAGATCAAGCAGTTCCTGAAGAAGCTGAAGGAGCCGCAGGCCTTCGAGCTCACGGACGGCGAGCTGAGGAATCTGCTCAAGGTCTTCGGCGACCTGGACCATCAGCTCTCCGAGCTCAAGGACAAACTGGAGAAACTGGGCGACGAGCGGACGGGGCTCGTTCTTCAGCCCTTGTGGTGGATCATCGAGCGGTGCCGGCGACCCGGATCGAACCCGTACGAGGCCGTCGTCCTCGAACAGGTACCGGCGGTGATGCTGGTGTGGGAGCGGTACGTCGAGGTCCTGGCCTCCCTTCACTACCGAACCGCGACGCAGCTCATGCACACCGAGGCGTTCGGCGTCCCCCAGACCCGACGGCGTGCGGTGCTGATGGCTCGCCTCGATCGCCCCGGCCTCCCTGAGGGGCCCGAGCCCGGCAGCCTGCCGAAGGTGCGTGAGACCCACGAGCTCTACCATCGGCGGGGCTCCTTCGTCCGCCTGTCGAAGGTGGATCAGATGGACCCGCTGTTCTCGGCGGAACCGGCCGCCTGTGACGAGGAGCCCGGGGAGGAACGGGAGCACTGGATCTCCATGGAGGCCGCCTTGAATCACGTGGAGAAGCGCTCGGGCGGCAAGGTGCACCGGCGCCCCGCCTTCAGTGTCGTCTCCAACTACGGAACCGGAGGCGTGCCGGAGGCCCGTGGCCGGCGTGACCACGACACCCCCTCCTCCACAATCACGGGAAAGGTGTCGCGGAATCGCGTGGTCCACAAGGGGACGGACAAGGATCTCGACGGCAAGCTCGGCCGTTTCAACACTGCCGAGGCGGGGGTGCTCCAGACGTTCCCCTGGGCGTACCCCTGGAGCGGGAACGACGTGTCCCAGCAGATCGGCAACGCGGTGCCCCCCCGGCTCGCCCTGCACATACTGCTGCACGTGCTGGAATACGAACCGGACGAGAAGAAGGCCCGGGAGAGGATGAACCGGAGAATCGAGAAGCTGGAGAACTGGAAGCCCCGGCAACCGGTGAAACCTCTGGAGCATTCCGACCTCAAGGGTCACCCGCTCACCGGCAGGTGACCCCTTCGGTCTCCGTCAGGCCTGAGGCGCTCGGCCCCTGACCGGAGCCGTCTCGAAGAGCTCGACGAAGTAGTCGGTGAGTCTCCGCACCGTCTCCTCCGAGACGGGCTCCTCCTGGGGCCCCTTGGGCAGAGTGTGTCGCGGGACCGAGGGTGCCTTCTCTGCCTCCGCGATCCACTGGCGCAACGCCTCGGGGTCACGCGGCTCGTCCTCGGCCAGAGCGTCGTAGACGAGAGTCGCTCCGGCAGCGCTGATCGCCACCATGAGGCCCTCGATCTCACGGCCGGTGGCGATTCCCCGCTTCAGGACTCCCACCAGGGCCTGGGCGGTGGGTCGGTGGTCGACGAGACCCCGCCGCAGCGCGGAGTGGATCAGTTCCTGGGTGCCGCAGGCCGTCTCGACCGGAGAGTAGTCGCTTCCGTTGCGGAACATCTCCGCCGCCCACCACAGCCGTGAGAAGCACTGCCGGTCGGGGGCGCCCTTGAAGCGTTCCGAGTTGATCTTCGACGTGCTCGTGGAGGCGTGCCGCCAGGCCACATAGTCCGGGGCGACGGCGAGGGCGAAGTGGGTCCACAGCCTGCGGTCCGCCGCCTCCCGCCGGGTGAGGCGGAGCGTCGCATGCAGTCGGGGCGCCAGCCAGCCGTCGGCCCGGGTCTTGCTGCCACCAAACTCGTGCATCGCGTCCTCCAGCAGGCTCCGGAGCGGTTCGACCTCCCAGCGGGTGTCGTCCTCCGCCAACGGTTCGACGACCTTGGCGAGGTTCACGCCCTCGTGGCCCCGGACCCCAGTGAGCAGGTCCTCCGTCAGGAAGGGGTCGGCCGCCGTCGCGGACAGCAGACCGAGCCGCTGGGGAACGTGGTGCGGTTTCCCGATCGTCATGCCTTGTCCCCTCGATTCAGCTGCTGAAGCCCGCGCAGGGCGTTGGTGAGTGCCTTGTTCGCGCCGGCGCGCCGCACGGCCGCGTAGTGGATGCGGGTCTGGAGTTCCACCCATCCCGCGTCACCGGTGCGCCGGCGGTGGACCCGGCGGAGCGCCTCCTCCGGGCGGACGTCCGGAATCACGTCGGGGAGCATCTCGCGGAGCACCTCGCCCTGCCAGTCGGTGGGAAAGACCGGTGATCCGTCGGGCTCCACCTCCAGGTCGCCCACGGCACTGTGGAACACCGCGGTCCACACGTCGGTGGCCATCTGGGAGACGAGCATCTCGTGGACCTTGCTCTCGATGCCTCCGCTCTCGGCGCCGAGGAGGTCCGAGAAGCCCTCGATGTCGGAGTTGACCAGAACCGCCGGCAGACGACCCGAGGCGTCCACTATCCAGGGAGCGTCGGAGTAGGCGTGCAGCCACTCCCGTGAAGTCTTCGAGAAGCTCACCTGCTTCACGTCGAGGCCCAAACCACCGAGCGGTTCCTCCGCGACCACGTCGACGGTCCAGTCGTCGTCGGTCTCCGCCAGCGACCGGCCCCGCACGTCGTCGATCGTGGCGACGGCCTGGACGGCGAGCCTGGCGCGACCGACGTGGTCGTCACGGAAGACCTCGACAACCCCGGACCACTCCTTGCCCTCCGGGGTGTCCTGCTTGAGGTCGAAGGCGGTGTGCACATTGGTCTCGCCGTCGGTGAGCACCGCCAGGACACGCAGCTCGCTCCACGGGGCGTCGGGGACGTTCGCACCGGGCGGCAGGGTGGCGGAGAGACCGATCCTGGCCGACACCCAGTCCTCGTGCTGTGCCACACCGAGGGCAACGGTTCGCTGCTGGGTGGAGTACGCCGACGTGTCCAAGTGGTCGCGCGTGCCGTCGGGCAGTTTGAGCGAGGCCGAGGTCACCCGAAGGGTGATCGGACGATTGAGCCGCTTGTACGGGTAGAACTTCATGTCTCATTCCCCCTTGCCGGTGCGTAGTTCGAGAACGAGTCGGGTGAGCGCAGTGCGGACCGGATGACTGGTGACATCGGTGGCGCCGCTGAAGACGGCTCGCCGAGCGCCGGGGGAGAAGCGGAGCACACCGTCCTCGACCTCGCAGCCCTCCACCGCGACGAGTTCCGCCCAGTCGAGTCGGGGGCGGCCGCCCGACCTCACGTCTAGCAGGACCACCGGTGTCATGGCCGGCAGTTCGTCCGCACGGGGCAGTTTCACCTCCGCAGTGATCCGCCACTCCCCCGCCTCGCCGATGGAGGCGTTCAGCCCGTCCAACTCCGGCAGGGTCGTTCCGGTGCCGCGCCTGGGCGCGGCCTTGCGGGCGACGGTGAGCGCCTTCCGGAGCTTCGCGCCCCCTTCGCCACCTGCTCGCTTCGGCTTGGCGACCAGTTCTTTCACCGCCGAGTTGACCTCGGTGGTCAGCCGGGCGATGCGGTGGTGTGCGGTGTGCGACCAGCGCAGGGTGAGTTCTTCCGTCTGACCCCAGCGGTCGTGCTCGGGCGGCTCGGCCGCCCGCAGGAACTCCTCGGCCTCCTCCGCGAAGGGAACCGTCTCCCCGGCCGCGTGCCCCGTCAGAAGGACGGCCTGGAAGGAATTGACACCCAGGGGAAGGCCGGCGACACCGGACTTCTTGATGGTCATCCGGTTGCCGCGCAGCGAGTGGACCTGGTTCGGGACGCCGTCCTCGTCCTCGGCCTCCGTGACGAGGAGTACGGCGGGATGCGTGCCGAGCGTGCCACGGCGCCCGCCGGTCAATGGAAGCTTGAACGGAACATGACGGAGGGCGACTTGACCGGCCTCGGTGAGCCGGTCCACGGTCGTTCCCTCGTAGAAGGAGCGCAGCGCCCTGGTGCGGGAGGGCTGGGATCGGATGGGATCGACCTTCTCCTCCTCCAGGACCACCTGTCCGTTGCGTAGCGTGCGAACCGAGGTCTCCAGGAGCGGGAGCCTGCTTCCGCCTCCGGTCATGGCCGCCCAGAAGTCCCTCTCCAGCGCTTCGACCAACCGTCGATGCATGGCCCTGATGTCGCGGGTCCCGTCGTCGTCGATGCCGTCCCCGTCCTCGTCGTCGACATCGCGGTCGGGAGCGCTCTGGTCGAGGCTCGCCACGTCGTGGGCGCCGACGATGAGGAAGGAGGTGCCCGGCTCGTCGTTGTCGCGGGTCAGGTAGAGGCGTTCGACCGTCTCCTCGTCCGCCCACCACGAGCGAGCCACCTGGGCCCCCGGACTGTCCGGGTCGGGGCGCCCCAACCAGGCGGGGCCCGCGTACGACTCACCGTCGACGGAACGCCAGGGCAGTTCGAGTCGTCCGATGAGGCGGCGCTCGGTCCGCCCCTCGTGGGGGACCGAGAGCGTGGAGTTGATCAGGACCATGCCGAGTGCGCTGGTCGCCCAGAGCGTCGCCTTGCCCAGACCGAACGAACCACCGGCTCCACGACCCGACTTGAGGCTCTCCAACTGACGGCGGACGACGGCCGCGAACTTGCCGTCGTCGTAGTCGTCCCCGGTGAGACCGGAGGCGTTGTAGTCATCGATCCGGAGCAGGACCAGCCGGCCCTTCTCGAACATGTCTCGGACCCCCGCGTCCACCACCCGGCCGACCTTCTGGTGGGAGGCCGACTCCGAGACCGCGGTGTAGTGAGGGTGGAGGTCGTCCCAGAGGACGGCCTTGCGAAAGGCCTCCAGCGCCTCACCGATCAGCTCGTGGATGGTGTAGCGCACCCGGACCGGGCGGCCGTTCTCCGTGAGCCGCTCGTCGAGACTGTTCTGGCAGGTCTCCCGGGCAAGCACCTGGACATCGGCGTCGAACGCGAAGGCGGCGGCGTTGCCGCCGTCACGACCACCATCGGGATAGCCGGGCCGGTGGTACCAGGTGACGGGAAGACCCGCCTGCGTGTCGGTGGTGCGCGTGTGCACCGTGCCGATGTCCGTGCCGAGCGCCTTGGCGATCTCCTCCATCACGGTCGGCCGAGGGACGGACCGCTTGGTGATCCAGGCCGAGACCGCGGCGCGGGTCAGTCCCAGCTCTTCCGCCAGCTCCGCCTGTGTCTTCCCCGCGAGCCTGAGCTGACGGGCCAGCCAGGGCCCGAACTCCTCACCGGTCTCCATGCGACGACCACCCACTTCTCCGCTGTTCCTGCAGACGTGGACAGACTAATTTGACACATCCGGCCTGGTCAATTGCTGCTTGACGTTATCCCGCCGACATCTCCCTATGTCTCACCACCCCCGTCGCATTATCTTCCTGCTTCGTCCTGTTTCGGTTATATTTCGAGCCCTTCGGGGCCTTTGTCCGGAAACGGAAAAGAGGCTTGCCTGAACCGAGGGTTCCCCCTAAAGTGCAGCAGGGCGAGAAGCCGACGCAAGGGGAGAGCTCTGCCGTCAACAAGAAGATTTTCCCCGTCCGACAGTTCTTCCGCAGGATTCACAAAAGGAATCCATGATTCCGGGTGGCGCCGCCGAGGTTGAATCCCCTAACGTTGATCACGAATCGACCCGAGGTCTCGGCCCCGGAAAATGGGTGACGATCGAACGCGCCCACGCAAATTATGCGTCGTTCGTGACGACCGATGCAGGCGGAAAGAACAGGACGGTGATCGACCCGTGGAAGAAGACCCGGGGGACACGGAGTCGCACAAGTGTGCCACCTCGAACCTTTCGTTGTCCGGACGTGAGCTGAGCGCCCTTTCCTCGGAACTGGCGCAGGCGTGCAACGACAAGGAAAGGACACGAATCATCGAAGAGTGGGAGACGACGCGCAAGGAGCTCAAGGAGCTCTACGGGTTCGACGACCTCCTTCTCGGAACCGACGAGCACGACTGAACCGTCCCCCTCCACGCAGCAGGGACGGTGGGGCGGGGGGGGGGGGGGGGCCCCCCCCCGCGGGGGGGGGCCCCCCCCCCCCCCCCCCCCCCCCCCCCCCCCCCCCCCCCCCCGCCCCCCGGCGCCCCCCCCCCCCCCCCGGCCCCCCCCCCCCCCCCCGGGGGGGGCGGGGGGGGGGGCGCCCCCCCCCCCCCCCCCGGCCGGGGCCCCCCCCCCCCCCCCCCCCCCCCACCACGATCCCGCCCTCTCGCCCGCCGCTTCCCAGGAGTCGCCGAAAAATGCCGTCCGCCACCTCTCTCGTGGTTCGTACAGTACTCGAGCAGTCGACTCGTGTACTGCAAACCTACGAGGTCGACCCCGGCCTCATTCCGGAACACGCCAACAGTGAACGACGTATCACCAAGGGCGGATATGGTGACCGTCAGCTCTTCGAACTCGTGCAGAACGCGGCGGACGAAATAGCCACCAATCCGGGTGGAACCGTTCACGTCGTCCTCACGTCCACACACCTCTACTGCGCGAACGAAGGTTCCCCCGTTTCCCCCGAAGGGGCGGAAACCATTCTCCGAATGAGCATGTCGCGCAAGCGAGGCGGTCAGATCGGTCGTTTCGGCGTGGGCGTCAAATCGGTTCTGGTCGTCACCGACACTCCCCAGTTCTTCAGCAGCACCGGCTCCTTCGGGTTCGACCGTGAATGGGCGTACGAGCGCATTCGTACGGTGCCCGGTGTCGAGGAGCATCTGGGAAGCAATTTCGAGGCCCCGGTGCTCCGCATGGCGCGCCCCCTCGACATGGCCGCCGAACGCGCCCAGGATCCCGTCCTCGACGAGCTGCTCGGCTGGGCCACCACCGTCGTACGTCTGCCGTTGCTCGCCGGTGCCGCCGACAAGTTGGCCCAGGACATGCATGGCGGACGGACGAGCGCCGGCTCCTTCCGCGAGGAGTTCCCGGTCGGCTTCCAGCTTCTCTCGCCCCACGTGGCGAAGGTCGTCCTCGAGGACCGTCGACCGCGCCCCGTCGCCCGTCGAGTACTCACCACCGAGCAGCAGGGCGATCTGCACACGTTGGTCGAGGAGCGGACGGGAAGGCCCACCGCCACCAGCCGCTGGCGGGTCTTCTCAGTCACGCACGAGCCCGGACCGGCCGCCCGCGCCGACGCCGGTGAACTGCACGACCGCCTCGCCCTCGACCTCGCCTGGGCCGTACCGGCGCTGGAGAAGGACAGGACGAGTGGGCTGTACGCCTCCCCGAAGTCCCGCGGACGAGGACGCTTCTGGTCCTTCTTCCCGACAAAGTACGAGATGTCCCTGAGCGGCATCCTCAACGGGGCCTGGAAGACAAACGAAGATCGACAGAACTTGCTCGACTCGTCGGCGTTCAACGAGGAGATGATCAGGGTTTCGGCGTCCCTGGTCGTGGATTCACTCGCCCGACTGGCTCCGGCCGAGGACCCCGGCGCCTACCTCCCTCTGCTGCCCGGCCGCGTGAAGGAGTCCATCAGCTGGGCGGACGAGTTCCTGACCCAGGAGATCTGGGCGCAGGCCGCCGTACGGCCGTCGCTGCCCGACCAGGACGGCACCCTTCGCACACCGACCGCGCTGCGTGTCCACCCGCGCCTCGACAAGGACCCGAAGCGCCTCACGGGTTGGTTGCGGATGTGGCACGAATGCCCCGGCCGCCCGGTGGACTGGCTGCACCCCAATGCCGAGACCGATCAGCTGCGGTCCGGAAAGGTGGAGCACATCCTCGACGCCGCCGGACACCGGCGGACCGATGTCCGCGAGTGGTTGGAGGCACTCGTCCAGTGTGGCACCGCCGAGGCCTCGGCGGTGGCGATCCGCATCCTCGCGGACATGGTCGGGATCGGCTCTTCCCACGCCGAAGAAGCCCGGAAGGCACGAATCGTGCTCACCGAGGAACACGGCCTCGTCGCCCCCGTGCACGGGCGAGTCTTCCGTCGTGCCGAAATGGGCGGCTTGCGCGAGTCCCTGGTGTACGTGGTCGACGAGATCGCCCAGGACTCCTCACTGGCCCATGCTCTCGGTGTCCTCGGCATTCGGGAGGCGGACGCCGAGGGCCGTTTCATCAGCGTCCTCGACCAGGGTTTCGACGGGTACGGGGACACCGAGTGGAAGCGCTTCTGGGAGCTGTTCCGGCAGGCCGGAGGACGCAGCTTGACCCACAAGCTGCTGGAGCGTGTCCCGAATCCGCGGGAGACGTTGCGGGTGCGGACCGCGGACGGGAAGTTCCGGCCCGTCCGCGACTGCATGCTGCCCGGCCCGGTCGTCGACCCGCGGCGCGACCCGAGCATCGCCGTGGACAAGGAGTTCCACTCGGACGACCTCTCCTTCTTCCCCGAGATCGGGCTGCGAGAGCGTCCTTCGGCTGCGGTGCGTCCTGAGGGCGAGGCATGGTTCGAGGAGTACCGGGAGGCGGTCCACTCGGCCTACCTGCGCACCCTGGACGATCGGGCCCCTCGCCCCTCACTCGCCCGAATCAAGGTGGAGGGCTCCGCCGTCGGCGGCCCCCTGCATCTGTTCCGCTCGCTGTCGGAGGAGTCCCGCGCCGCTTTCCTGAAGGTGCTGCCCGACGACGCCGTCGTGGACAACTGGACCCGACAGATCGGTGCCCAGACGAGCACCCGCCAAGCCGTCGCCTCGCCGATTCGCTGGCTGCTCAAGAAGTACGGGACCGTGTCCACCTCCCAGGGGATCAAACCCCTTCGGGAAGCCGTCGGGCCCCAGTTGGCCGCCTATCGCGACGTGCTGCCGGTGGCCGACATCTCGCCGGAGAAGGCCCGCAAGCTCCGTCTGCCGATCACGGTCGACGAGGTTCCGGCCGATCGCTGGGAGAACCTCCTCGTCGAGGTGTCCCGCAGTGAGGACGACGCCTTCGTCGGCGCCACCTACGTCATGCTGACCCGGTTCGGCGCGGACTTCCCCGAGGACTCGTTGACCCGTTGCCGGATCGGCGACACGTGGGGCACCCGCCCGGACGACGAGATCACCGTCGCGGTCGGCGCCGCCGAGTACCGGGCGTTGCGCGCCGAACAGCTCCCCGCCCTGCTCGTGACGAGGGCCGAGGACGCCGAACTGATGGTCGACAAGTGGGGCATGCTCCGCTATGCCGACGTCATCAGCCGGGAGACCCGTGAGGCCCCCGACGGTGATCCGGTGCCCCTCGTCGAGCTGTACCCCGGCCTTCGTCAGCGGTTGAACAGCACCAACCGGAACAGTCTGGTGCAGCGGTGTGTCGAGTTGGAGGAGGTGACCCGCACCCCCAACGGCACGAAGCCCCGCCCCCTGGACGCGGTGCGCCAGGGCGGCACGGTGAAGGTCCGCGTTCCGCTCGGTCCGGAACCGATGCTGCGGTTGATCGACCGCGAGTTGGAGCTGGGTCTCGGGGCAGCCGGTTGCAAGGCGGTCATGGAGCACCAGGAGCGCATGGCCCGGGACAGCGAGACGAGAGCCGCGATCAAGGCCGTACGCGACGCGGAGGACGTGGTCACGAAGATCGAGCTGCTGATCGGGGCGGAGGCCCTGCGGTCCGGGCTGCCCGAGGGACTGATGGACGCCGAACTGCAGGAGGCCGACGGCGCGGAGCCGACCGGGCACCGGATCGCGCAGATGGCCTTCAACGCGCACGGCGACGGGGTGCTCCAGCAGCATGCCCGGGACATCCAGGCCAGGTTCCCGAACGCTCCCGTCGGCTACGGAGGCTCGTCGGCCGCCATCGCCTTCGTCTCGGACCTGAAGCTGCCGGTGGCGTTCGCCGGCTCCCGGACCCCGTCGCCGCCCGCCTTCGAGACGGTGGACGGCCCCCGGGACTTCCCCCGCCTCCACGACTACCAGGAGGACTTGGTCCGGAACATCAGCTCCCTGCTCGATCGGCTGGCCCCGCAGCGCGCCATGCTGTCGCTGCCCACGGGCGCCGGCAAGACCCGGGTCACCGCGGAGGCCGTGATCCGCTGGGTGAAGCAGGTGGGCGACCTGCAGGGGCCGCTGCTGTGGATCGCGCAGACCGAGGAATTGTGCGAACAGGCCGTACAGAGTTGGAAGTTCGTCTGGGGCAAGGTGGGTGCGGAACGCCCCCTCACGATCAGTCGGCTCTGGAGCACCAACGAGGTGGGAGACGTCGTCGAGCACCCGCATCTCGTCGTCGCGACGGACGCCAAGCTGGAACGCTGCCTGGGTACCGAGGCGTACGACTGGCTGCGCCACGCCTCCCTGGTGATCGTGGACGAGGCGCACACCGCGGTCTCCAAGCGCTACACGGAGATCCTGGGGCACCTGGGACTGACGCAGTTCGAGACCAAACGGCACCTGCTGGGCCTGACGGCCACGCCGTTCCGGAACACCAACGAGGAGGAGACCCGTCGGCTGGTCAACCGCTTCGGCAACAAGCGCCTTGACGAGGGCGTCTTCCCCTCCGGCGATCCGTACCGGGACCTTCAGGAGTGGGGCATGCTCGCGCAGGTCGAGCACCGCACACTGGAAGGCGGTCGGATCGAGCTGACCCGCGAGGAGAAGGCACAGGCCGACCGGATGTCGACGCTCGCGAGGGCCGCCGAACAGCGGCTCGCCGACGACCACGCGCGCAGTCGCCGCATCGTCGACGAGGTGGTCGGCCTGCCCGAGGACTGGCCGACCCTGCTCTTCGCCACCTCCGTCGACCACGCCAAGTACCTCGCGGCCATGCTGAATGACCGCGGTGTCCCCTCCGCGGCAGTGGACTCGACGACGAGTGCCCAGGACCGGCGTCGGCGCGTCGAGGACTTCCGGACGGGCCGCATCCGGGTCCTCACCAACTACGGCGTCCTGACCCAGGGCTTCGACGCACCCGCCACCCGTGTCGTGGTGGTGGCCCGCCCGGTCTACAGCACCAACGTCTACCAGCAGATGATCGGCCGCGGTCTGCGCGGCCCGAGGAACGGCGGCAAGGACACCTGCCTGATCCTCAACGTCAGCGACAACATCGCGAACTTCGACACCCGGCTCGCGTTCACCCAGTTCGAACACCTCTGGAGCCCCAAGTGACCGACCCCTACCTCGACAGTCCCCCGCTCACCGACGAGCAGCGGGCCGTGGTCGAGCAGCCCTGGGACGCCCGGGTCCTGGTCACCGCCGGCGCCGGAGCGGGCAAGACGCACACATTGGTGCGCAGGCTCGACGCGCTGTGTGGGCACGAGAACCCCGAGGAGGCCCTGGAGGCAGCCGAGATACTGGTGCTCACCTTCTCCCGGGCCGCGGCGCGCGAGCTGCGCGAGCGGATCGCCCGACACGGCGACCGGGCCCGCCGGGTCCGGGCGCAGACCTTCGACGCGTGGGCGTACGGGGTGCTCCTGCAGGCGTATCCGGACGGTGAGTGGGGTGTGATCGGCTTCGACGAGCGGATCACGGCCGCGGCGCAGGCGATCGAGAAGGGGGCACTGGAGGCGGGTGACGCCGTTCCGCCCGCCCACGTCGTGATCGACGAGGTGCAGGACCTGCTGGGTCCCCGCCGTGAACTGGTGGAGACGCTTCTGGACCGGTACCAGGACAGCTGCGGCTTCACGGTCGTCGGTGACGCCGCCCAGACCGTCTACGGCTTCCAGATCGAGGACTTGGCCGAACGCTCCGACGAGACCGGCCGCTTCTTCGACTGGTTGCGCTCCTCGTACGCCGACGACCTGGTGGAACTGCATCTCACGCGGAACTTCAGGGCCACCACCCCCGAGGCCGGGGTGGCGCTGTCCCACGATCCGCTGCTGCAGCGGATCCCCGACGCCGATCGGGCGGCGACGTTGTACGAAGAGTTGCGCGACCTGCTCCTGGAGCCCGCCAACGGGTTGGGCGAACTCGCCGATCCGCTCGTCCTGGACGGTTTGCGGAACTTCCCCGACACCTGCGCGATCCTCACCCGGGACAACCGACAGGCATTGGTGGTCTCCGGTCTTCTCCACGAGCACGGAATCGCGCATCGGCTGCGGCGCCCTCTCGAGGAACGGCCGGTCCCGTACTGGGTGGCCGAGCTGTTGCGTCGCACCGAGGCGAACGGCCTCACCGAGGAGCGGTTCCGCGCGCTGCTCGCGGGTATTCCCCTGCCGTACGAGCCGCACGTGTCCGCCCTGTGGGCGGTGCTGCGCCGTGCCGCGCGCGGGGCCGGACGCAACGCACTGGACATGGAGCGGCTGCGCCGCTCGGTCGCCGAGGGCAGGTTCCCCGACGAGGCCGCCGACCCGGAGCCCTCCCGGCTGGTGGTCTCCACCGTGCACCGCGCCAAGGGACTCGAGTTCGACCGGGTGGTCGTCCTGACGCCGCCGAGCGTTGCCGAACTCCACAGGCAGTACAAGAACGACGAAATGGACCTCCCTGCCGAGGCCCGGGCGCTCTACGTGGCGATGACACGCGCACGTCAGGACCTCTACCACGTGCACTGCCCCGAGCTGCCGATCCTGCGGCGGGCCGGTGGCAGGAAGAACGGCCGCAGGTACGTGGGGGGATGGCGGTCGTACGACAGGTACGGAATCGTCGCCGAGTCGAGTGACATCGGCGGGGACCACCCCCCCGGCCGTAGGACCGATGCCGTGACGACCCAGGCGTACCTCCTGGAGAAGGTCGCTCCGGGGCACTCGGTGGTGCTGCGCAAGCGTCACGACGTGCCGTTGGGAGAGCACCAGAGTCCGCCGTACGCCCTCGTGCACGACGGACGGGAGATCGGCGAGGCCTCGGCGCGCTTCCGCGAGGAGCTCTTCCAGGTGCAGAAGGTGAACCGGACCTGGGACCCCTGGTGGCCCGACGAGATTCACGGTCTGAGGATCGACGTCCTGGAGACCGTGACGGGCAGCGCCGCCACCGGCGCCAACGCCGGACTCGGCGAACGGGGCGTGTGGATCGCACCCCGGATCACCGGCATCGGCCGGTACCGACGGGCCGAGGACAACGAGGAGACAAACGCATGACGCACGTGGAAGGCCGGCACTCCGAGCACTACCGGGTCCGGGACGAGGAGATCCTGGTGGGGCTGCGTCGTGAACTCCTCGGCCCTTCCCCCGACGCCGAACCGGACGACCGGGACGAGGTCCTGGCCCGGGACGCTCCGATCGACCGCTACCTCGCGGGCATCCTCTATCCGAGGCCCGCGAGCGCGGCCGCGCGGGAGCGCAGGAGCGAGGACGAGCAGGAACAGAACGGTCTGGACCGGGCGGCGGTGGACTCCCGTGCCCGCGACGAGGCCCCGGACACGACGGACGAGACCGGCGCGGGCTCCCGTCGGCCTTCGTCGATGGGGCTCACCTTCGCGGTCGACCCGGCCATAAGCGACACGATCGTGATCCGGGCCCGAGCCGCCGTCTACGAGGCGACCGATGCGGACGGGCGTCCCGTCCCGGCCCGTCGCGCCGAGGCCCGCACCACCTCGGACCAGCAGGAGTACTGGCGGCGCAGGGTGCTCGAACTTCCGGAGGTGCGGGTCGACGTGACCACGCCCGACTCCGACTGGAGAAAGGACCTCGACCACCGCTCGGCACTGCGCGTCAACGTCCGGCGTCCGAACCGGAACACCGGTACCGTCGCCGTCACCGTCACGTTGGTCAACACCCAGCGGGTCGGTGAGCACGATCTCCAGGACGCCTCCTCCCTCTTCCAATGCGGGCTCACCGTTCGTGCGGCCGACGGTTCCAGCGCCTTCGTCGAGCGACCCGCTCCGGCCGCCTCCCACGACCCCGAGGTCGCCACCGGCCGACTGCTCCACCGTCACGTCCCGACCTTCGCCGTCGGCCACGGTTGTGCCGCAGAATGGGACTGGACACCGCCGCCGATCGGCATGACCGACTCCGTACCGGCCGGGGTGTCCGAGGTGCGCAGCGAGTTCGTGCCCACCGTGGAGGTGCTCCTCACCGACTCCAACCCGGAGATCGACAGCTCCGCCCTGTCCATGCTGGGCCTCGCCGAAGATTCGGACGCCGAGGTCCTGGACGCCCTGAGGGCACTGGTCACGGGCTACGCGCGCTGGATCGACCGCAAGGCGGCGGAGGCCGCCGCCCTGGCCGGCACGGTGCACGAGAAGACGGCCCACGAGCAGGTCGAAGCCTGTCGAGAAGCGCTCGGAAGGATCTGCGAGGGCATCGATCTCCTCGGCGACAAGCCGGACCTGATGCGGGCGTTCCGTCTCGCGAACAGGGCCATGGCCGATCAGCGTGCCCGCAGCGCCTGGGTCAAGGGTGGCCGAGCGGGTGCTCCCGACCCCGCGGTCGGTCGTTGGCGCCCCTTCCAGATCGCGTTCCTGCTGCTCTGCCTGGCCGGCATCGACGACCCCGAACACAGGGACCGCTGCATCGCGGACCTGCTCTGGTTCCCGACCGGTGGCGGCAAGACCGAGGCCTACCTCGGTCTGATCGCATTCACCGCGTTCCTGCGCCGCATCCGGCGTGGCGCCGAGGGCGGCGGCGTCACCGTGCTCATGCGCTACACGCTGCGGCTCCTGACGCTCCAGCAGTTCGAACGCGCCGCGATCCTGCTCTGTGCCATGGAGCTGATGCGACGCGAACTGCCCGCGGAACTGGGCGCCGAGGAATTCTCCATCGGCATGTGGGTCGGCCGCTCGGCCACGCCCAACACCCTTCAGGAGGCCGACGAGAAGCTCGCGGAACTCCGCAGGGATCCGGATAGGCGCCTGGCCACCAAGAACCCCGTACAGCTCCACGCCTGCCCGTGGTGCGGGACCCGTCTCGACGCACGAGACTACGAGGTCGACCGGGACGGCAGGCGGATGCACGTCCGCTGCCCCGGTGAAGGCTGCGGTTTCACCGACGGCCTGCCGGTCCACCTGATCGACGAGGCCGTCTACGACGCCCGTCCGACCCTGGTGATCGCCACCGTCGACAAGTTCGCCTCCATGCCGTGGCGGCCGGCCACCTCGTCCCTCTTCAACCTGAACGATCCGGACGACCTCACACCGCCGCCCGAGTTGATCGTCCAGGACGAGCTCCACCTCATCTCGGGTCCGCTGGGAACACTCACCGGCCTCTACGAGACCGCTGTGGACGCGCTCGCCGAGCACCCCAAGGTGATCGCTTCCACAGCCACCATCCGCCGCGCCGCCCACCAGGGGCGAAGTCTGTTCAACCGCGGTGTGCGCCAATTCCCACCGGCCGGGTTGGACGCCAGGGACTCCTGGTTCGCGGTGGAGACGCCGCGGGAGGAGAAGGCGAGCAGGCGCTACGTCGGGCTCTTCGCTCCGGGCACCAGTCAGTCCACGCTCCTCATCCGCACCTATGCCACACTGCTGCACCGCGCCAAGCAGGCCCGGACCGAGGACGAGGTGCGTGACGCGTACTGGAGCCTCGTGGGCTACTTCAACAGCCTCCGACTGTTGTCCGCCGCCGAGCTCCAAGTGCACGACGACGTCGTGGCCTATCTGGAACTGCTCGCCGAGCGGGAAGGGGTGGAGGTCAGGTCCGCCGCCAACTATTCGGAGCTGACCAGCCGGGTCGACGCCAGCGAGATCCCCACCCGCCTCAAGGGCATCGAGAAGAAACTCCCCGACGAGGACACCGTGGACGTCCTCCTCGCCACCAACATGATCGCGGTCGGCGTCGACGTGGACCGCCTCGGCCTGATGGCCGTGATGGGTCAGCCCCAGACCACCGCCGAATACATCCAGGCCACCAGCCGTGTCGGCCGTGCCCATCCCGGCCTGGTCGCCGTCATGCTCAACGCGACCCGTTCCCGGGACCGCTCGCACTACGAGAACTTCCTGCACTTCCACTCCGCGCTTTACCGCGAGGTGGAGTCCACATCCGTCACCCCCTTCTCCGCCCGCGCCCTCGACCGCGGCCTGCACGCCGTGATCGTCGCCCTGACCCGCCTCATGATTCCCGAGGCCCGCCCCAACGAGGCCGCCGGACGGGTCGACTCCTACGAATCCCGGCTGCGGGAAGAGATCAAGGACATCCTCCTCGCGCGCGTGAAAAAGGTCGACCGGGAGGAGACCGAGGTCGTCTCCCGTGCCTTCGACGAGTTCGTCAACTGGTGGTGCGAGGAGGCCGACATCCACGGCGGCCTCCTCTTCGAACCGAAGAAGGGCGACCGCAGGCCGTCGCTCCTGAAGCCGTACAACGACGAGTCCGAGAACGCCGAGGCGTGGCCCACCTTGTGGAGCCTGCGCGACGTCGACGCCGAGTCCGCCCTGTTCATGGAGGCATCCCGATGACCCCGCCCCCCGCGCGTCGCCGCCGCACCGGCACGGACGGCCGTACCCCCGCTCACAACCTGCCCCGTCGGGGCGCGGTCCGCCGCTCCCAGATGATCACCACGTACGGTGTCGGATCCCTGATCGCCGTCGATCAGGAGTCCTTCGTCGTCTCCGGCCTGGACGGGGCCGACAGCCACTGGCGTGCCGACGAGTCTCCCAGGATCCACGAGCACCGGCTCGCCCGTCTCCTGGGCGTCCAGTACTTCCGCCTGCCTCCCGCATCCGACGAGACCAGTAAGGACGGAGTACGGGTCCGCCGTTTCCCCGTCATGCACTCCTGCCCCGAATGCAACGAACTGCGGCGGCACCGCGACTTCAACCCGCCTCCCGGCAAGAGCGTCTGCGGCGCCTGCGAGGCCGACCTGGTCCCTTCCCGCTTCGTGATCGCCTGCGAGGCGGGACACCTGGACGACTTCCCCTACTGGCACTGGGTCCACCGGGCGGGCGGTTCCGGCACGGCCCCTGCGGGCCAATGCGGTGGGACCCTCGAGTTGCGCTCCTCCGGCCGAAGTTCGTCCCTCCGCTCCATCGTGGTCTCGTGCACCTGCGGAGTGCCGGAGGTCTCCATGGAGGGCTCCTTCCGCAAGAAGGCCCTGAAAGACCTCGGGCTCCGCTGCCGCGGCACCCGTCCGTGGCTCGGTACGTCCGTCCCCGCCGAGCCATGCGGCTTCGCCCCCCGCACTCTCCAGCGCGGTTCCTCCGCGGTGTGGCAACCGGTGCTGAAGTCGGCGCTCTCCATCCCGCCGTGGAGCGACGGGCGTGCCGACCCGCTCGCCGAGCACTGGGAGACGCTTCGCGAACTGAACGGACGCGACGAGGTCGAGCTGGTGCTCAAGGTCCTCTTCAAGGACGGGTGTCCGGTCCCCGTCGACGAGGTCATGGCCCTTCTGGACGCCGAACGCGAGGAGGACCCCGAGGGGGAGGAGACCCCAAGCTTCGACCACCGTTACCGCGCCCTGCGCCACAAGGAGTACGAGCGCCTCCGCGCCGGCAACGACGAACGCGCCCGTTCCCGTGACGAGCAGTTCGTCTGCGAGTCTCCGCTCGGGGACCCGGCGGAGCTGCGTCCACTCGGAATCACCGGACCCATGTTGGTGAAGAGGCTCCGGGAAGTCCGTGCCCTCAAGGCGTTCACCCGGCTCGCCGAGCCCGACATGACGACCGAGGGCAGGGAGGCGGCGCTCTCCACGTCGGACCTGGCCTGGTTGCCCGCCATGGAGGTCCGCGGTGAGGGCGTCTTCCTCCGTCTCGACGAGGCCCGCCTCGACGAGTGGTCGCGCTCGGTCGCCGTGGCGGCGCGCGCCGAACGGATGCGCACCGCTCATGAGAGGCTCATGGGGCAACGCGCCGCCGATCCGACCCTGGTTCCGCCGTCTCCGGCCTCCCCCCGCATGGTGTTGCTCCACACCTTGGCCCACGTCCTCATCAACGAGTGGAGCCTCGACGCGGGCTACCCCGCGGCCGCACTGCGCGAGCGTCTCTACGCCGACGACGGCATGGCGGGGATCCTCGTCTACACGGCGACGAGCGATTCCGCAGGAAGCCTCGGAGGTCTTGTGGCCCAGGGTGAGCCGGGGCGTCTCGCCGGCGCGATCCGCGCCGCCGTGCACCGCGCGGAATGGTGTTCCTCCGATCCGCTCTGCGTCGAAGCCGAGGCATCCGGCACCGGCGGCACCAATCTCGCCGCCTGTCACGCCTGCGTGATGCTCCCGGAGACGAGCTGCGAGCACAACAACATCCTTCTCGACCGTGCGCTGCTCGTGGGCACGCCGGAGGACCCCGAGATCGGCTTCTTCGCACACCTGCTGTCCTGACGGACGGTTGTGGGTGGGCGTCCGTGAAGACCCGACGCCCACCTGCGGCATCGGGCTGTGGTTCTCCAAGGGGGTGCTCCGCCTCTGCGGGGCCCTCGTTAGGCTCGTACGGAGAGACGTCGATTCGAACAAGAGGTGGCCCCATGCCCCGCATCCCCTCCCCCCTCACCGCCGCCGCCGGACTCGTCGGCGGGTACGCCGTCGCGCGGTGGACCAAGAAGCGGCCGCTGGGTGGGGCCGTGCTCGCCGTGGCCGGTGGGGTGGCCGCGCGGGAGTGGCAGCGGGTGGGCGGGGCGAAGGCCTCCGTGGGGCTGACGTCCGCCTACGTCGCCGCGTTCGCCGGGTCGCACCCGCTCGCGAAGAAGATCGGGGCCTGGCCCGCCGTCTTCTCCGTCGCCGGAGCCGTCGCCGCCGCCTCCTGGGCCGTCACCCGCGACAAAGGCTGAGCCCGAGAGGGCCAGGGCCCGAGGGGACAGGGCCCAAGGAAACGGAGCCCGAGGCCCCGGCCCGCCAGGACCCGCGCCCCGAACCGGTAAAGCCCCGCAGGGGCTAGCCCCCCAGCCCATGGCTCACCGTATAGATCAACAACCCCGCCAGCGCCCCCACCACCGTCCCGTTGATCCGGATGAACTGAAGGTCGCGTCCGATGTTCGCCTCGATCTTCCGCGACGTCTGGGTGGCGTCCCAGCTCGCGACCGTGTCCGTGATCAGGGACGTGATCTCGGTGCGGTAGGTGGTGACGAGGTACGCCGCCGCGTCCTCCGCCCAGCCGTCGACCTTCGCCCGGAGGCGGGCGTCCGTCGAGAGGCGCCGGCCCAGGGAGATCAGGGAGGCGCGGGCGCGCAGGCGGAGCTGGCTGTGGTCGTCCTCCGCCGCCGCGATGATCAGGGCGCGGACCGAGGACCAGGCGGAGGCGATGACGTCCTGGACCTCCGGGCGGGCCAGCAGGTCCGACTTCAGGCGCTCGACGCGGACCCGGGTGTCCGTGTCCGACTGGAGCTCGACCGCGAAGTCCGCCAGGAAGCGGTCGATCGCGCCGCGCGCCGGGTGCCCCGGCATGTCCCGCATCTCCGTGACGAAGCGGAGCAGTTCCTTGTAGACGCGCTCGCCGATCCGCTTGTCCACGAAGCGCGGCGTCCAGCCCGGCGCCCCGCCCTGGACCGCGTCCATCACCGAGTCCCCGTGCGTCACCAGCCAGTCGTGGGCCCGGGTGCAGATCAGGTCCACCGCCCGGCGGTGCGCCCCGTCGTCCACCACCTTCTCCAGCGTCTTGCCCAGGGGCGGCGCGATCTCCACCGCCTCCGCCCGCCGGGTGATCGCCTCCCCCACCACCGCCTGCACGTCCGCGTCCCGCAGCACCGTCAGCGCGCCCCGCAGGGCGGTGGAGAGCTCCGCCACCACCCGGTCGGCGTGGGCCGGGTCAGCCAGCCAGGCGCCCAGCCGGCCGCCGATGCCCAGGGCGGTCAGCCTGCCCCGTACGACGTCGGCGGAGAGGAAGTTCTCGCCGACGAAGACGCCGAGCGACGTGCCCAGCTGGTCCTTCTTCTTCGGGATGATCGCCGTGTGCGGGATCGGCAGTCCCAGCGGGTGCCGGAAGAGGGCCGTCACCGCGAACCAGTCCGCCAGCGCGCCCACCATGCCCGCCTCCGCCGCCGCGGCGACGTACCCCGCCCAGGCCCCCGCCCCGGAGTTGCGCGCCCACGTCGCGAGCGCGTAGACCACCGCCACGAGGAGCAGCAGGGACGTCGCCAGCGCCTTCATGCGCCGGACGCCCCTGCTCTTCTCCTCGTCCGCGGCCGTGTACGAGAAACCCACCATGCGTCGACCTCCTACCTGAGGGACTCCCGGCGCTCCTCCCGAGTTCCCCCGTACATCTTCGCGATCACCGCCTCGATGTCGGGTTCCCGCACCGACAGGTCCACAAGCGGATGCGCGGCCGCCACCGCCGCGACCAGCGGGGCGGCCGACCCCGTCGCCGGGAAGGCGAGCCACTGCCGGGGCCCCTCCGCCCGTACGAAACGGGCTCCCGGCAGGTCGATCGGGGGCAGTTCGCGCTCCAGGTCCACCACCAGGAGCCTTTCGCTCTCGCCCACCTCGTGCAGCCCGGCCAGTTCGCCGTCGTACATCAGGCGTCCGTGGTCGATGACCATCACCCGGGAGCAGAGCTGCTCGATGTCGGTCAGGTCGTGGGTGGTCAGGAGGACCGTCGTGCCCCGCTCCCCGTTCAGGTCGCGCAGGAACTCCCGCACCTTCGCCTTCGACACCACGTCCAGGCCGATCGTCGGCTCGTCCAGGTACAGCACCTCCGGGTCGTGCAGCAGCGCCGCCGCGACGTCGCCCCGCATCCGCTGGCCGAGCGAGAGCTGCCGCACCGGCACGTCGAGCAGCTCCCCCAGGTCCAGGAGCTCCACGCAGCGGTCGAGGTTCTCGCGGTAACGGGCGTCGGGGATGCGGTACATGCGGTGCATCAGCGTGTACGAGTCCCTCAGCGGCAGGTCCCACCAGAGCGTGGTCCGCTGCCCGAAGACCACCCCTATCCGCCGGGCGAGCCGGGTCCGCTCACGGGACGGGTCGATGCCCGCGACCCGCAGCCGGCCGCCGCTGGGGGTGAGGATGCCGGTCAGCATCTTGATGGTGGTCGACTTCCCGGCCCCGTTGGGGCCGATGTAGCCGACCATCTCGCCGCGCTCCACCCCGAACGAGATCCCGTCGACCGCCCGGACCTCCCGTTTCTCGCGGCGGACCAGGCCCGCCCTGCGGCGGACCGTGAAGGTCTTCTCCACCCCGTCCAGGTGGATGAAGGGTTCGGTGGACGACATCCCGGAGTCCTCAGCTTCCCGTCGATCGGTACGAGCGGATCCCCGCCCGCCAGGCGAGGCCCGCGGCCCCGCAGCAGACGAGCGCCACCAGCGGCGACGCGAAGGCCGCCCCGTCCGGCACCCCCGCCGGGGCCGGCCGGCCGAGCACGTACAGGGCGGGCAGCCAGCTCACGAACGCCAGCGGCACCACGTACACGACGCCCCGGACCAGCTCCTGCGCGAAGATCGTCGGCGGGTACTGGAGGAGGGTGTTCCCGCCGTACGTGAAGGAGTTCGTGACCTCGGCCGAGTCCTGGAGCCAGAAGAGCGCGGACGCGCCGACCACCATCACCGCGCCGAAGATCACCGCCCCGCAGACCACCGTCACCGGCAGCAGGACCACCTTCACCGGCGTCCAGTCCACGTCGAGCAGGACCAGGCTCCAGACCAGGACGAGCAGCGCCTGCGCGACCCGGCCGAAGCGGCGCAGCGCGAACCTGTCCGCCGCGACCTGCGCGAGCAGTGGCGCCGGGCGCATCAGGAAGGTGTCGAGCGAACCGTCCCTGACCCGCTTCCCCATCCGCTGGATCGAGCCCATCGTCAGGTCCGCGATCCCGAAGGCGGTGCCGGCCGTCCCGTACAGGAAGGCGACCTCCGCGAAGGAGAAGCCGCCGAGCCCCTCCACGTGGCCGAACATCAGGAGGATGACGACGAAGTCGAAGAAGGTGACGCAGAGGCTGTTGAAGAGGGTGAGGGCGAAGGAGAGGCGGTACGTCATCGTGGACCGGATCCACATGGCCGCCACCATCCGGTAGGTACGGAGGGAGTCGCCGAGGACGCCGTACGTACGGGGCGGGTCGTCCGGTCCGTCGTCCGTGCGCGAAGGGACCTCGCCGGAGAGGCCGGTCGTCGTCTCAGCCACCCTGCACCACCACCTTCCGCGTCGCCAGCGCCTGCGCCGCCCGGCCCGCGCCGAGCAGCACCAGGGCCCAGCAGCCCTGGAAGGCGTACGCCCCCGCCAGCTCCCGGCCCTCGTACCGGCCCAGGTAGACGTCGGCCGGGACCTGGAGGAGGGAGGCCCAGGGCAGCGCCCGGGCGATCTCGCCCAGGGCGCCCGGGAAGACGTTCAGCGGGAGCAGCATCCCCGAGAAGAAGAGGCCGCCCAGCCAGGCCATCTGCATCACCCCCTGGCCGTCGAGCAGCCAGAACGCGCTCATCGCCACCAGGTACCAGAGCGCGAAGCCGACCACCGAGCCCAGCGCCACCGCGAGCAGGAACGCCGCCCAGCCGCCGGGCCCGGAGGGCAGGGTGAAGCGGAAGAGGAGCGCGCCGATCACCATCGGGGCGACGCCCCGGCCGAGCAGCTGGAAGGCGGCCCGGCCCGCGTTGGCCGAGAACCACCAGGCCTGGAGGTCGGCGGGGCGGTAGAGGTCGACGGCGATGTCACCGGTCCTGATGCGCTCGATCAGCTCCTCCTCGAAGCCGCCGCCCATCAGACCGCAGACGGTGAGCAGGGCCTGCCCGATCCACACGTAGGCGAGGGCGTCGTCCATGGAGTAGCCGCCGAGGTGCGGCCGTTCGTCCCAGAGGGCGACGTAGGTGTAGGAGAGGACGAGGCCGAAGACGCTGTTGGTGAAGACGCCCGCCGCCGTCGCCACCCGGTAGGTGGCGTAGCGCCGGAACCCGCCCGCGGCCACCGTCGCGTACAGCCGCAGCATGGAGCTCCCTTTCCGGGAAGGGGTGGAGGGGTGGAGGGAGACGAAGCGCACGACCCTAGCGGGGGTGCGGTGTCCGTCGCGACCCGTTTTCACGTCACATTCGAGTCGCGTACGGGACTTTCCGGTCATTCCGGGCAATATGGGATGCCATGTCCCCTTCCTCGTCCCCCTTCTCCGGTACGGGCTCCGGCACCGGCCCCGGCACCGGCCCCGGTACGGACTTCGACCCCGGTGCGAGCGACCCGGACGGCACCCCCCGGACGTCCCGCCCGGGCTGGGAGCCGAGGGATCCCACCCTGCACGCGCCGCACCCGCCCGGCCGGGCGGCGGACCCCGCGCCCCGCCGACGCCGCCGGGACCGCCGACACCGCCGGGGCCCCTTCCGGCGCCTCCTCCGGTTCCTCGTCGGCACCCTGCTGCTCGGCACCCTGCTCCTGGCCGGCGCCCTCACCGCCGGCTACCTCCTGGTGGAGATCCCGCCCGCCAACGCCGCCGCCGTCGCCCAGTCCAACGTCTACCTCTACCGGGACGGCACCCCCCTCGCCCGCGACGGCGAGGTCAACCGCGAGAGCGTCCGGCTCGACCGCATCCCGCTCTCCCTCCAGCACGCCGTCCTCGCCGCCGAGGAACGCGACTTCCCCACCTCGCGGGCCGTCGACCCCAAGGCCATGGTCCGCGCCGCCTGGAACACCGTCACCGGCAAGGGCCGCCAGTCCGGCTCCACCATCACCCAGCAGTACGTCAAGAACTACTACCTGGGCCAGGAGCAGACCCTCACCCGCAAGGCGAAGGAGTTCTTCATCGCGATCCGGCTCGGCCGCGAGAAGAGCAAGCGGGAGATCCTCGAGGGCTACCTGAACACCAGCTACTTCGGACGCAACGCGTACGGCGTGCAGGCCGCCGCCCGCGCCTACTACGGCAAGGACGTCGACGCACTCGACACAGCCGAGGGCGCCTACCTCGCCTCCCTGCTCAAGGCCCCCAGCGCCTACGACGTCACCACCCACCCCGAGAACCGCGCCAAGGCCGTCGCCCGCTGGCACTACGTCCTCGACGGCATGGTCACCGAGGGCCGGCTGGACCGGGCCGGCCGCGCCGCCCTCCGCTTCCCCGACCCCCAGACCGCACGCCCCGTCACCTCCCTGTCCGGGCAGCGCGGTTACGTCGTCCAGGCCGTCGAGGAGTACCTGACGAGCCGGGGGATCGTCGACGAGAAGACCCTCGCCGGCGGCGGCTTCCGCATCACCACCACCCTGGAGCCCGCCAAACAGGAGGCCCTCGCCGAGGCCGTCGAGGACCGGGTCGTCTCCCGGCTCGACCCGGACCGCAACCCCGCCGACCGCTTCGTACGCGTCGGGGCCGCGGCCGTCGACCCGGCGAACGGCCGGGTCCTCGCCCTGTACGGCGGGATCGACTACACCCGCCAGTACGTCAACAACGCCACCCGCCGCGACTACCAGGTCGGCTCCACCTTCAAGCCCTTCGTCTTCACCGCCGCCGTCCAGAGCGGCGCCCAGACCCAGCAGGGCCGGCCCATCACCCCGTACACCGTGTACGACGGGACCAACCGGCGCCCGGTGGAGGGCTGGAGCGGCAGCCCGTACGACCCCGCCAACGAGGACGACGCCAGCTACGGCGAGATCCCCGTCGGCACCGCCACCGACCTGTCGGTGAACGCGGTGTACGCCCAGATGGCCGTCGACGTCGGCCCCGCGAGCGTGCGCCGGACCGCGATCGCCCTCGGCGTGCCCGGCACCACCCCCGACCTCACCGCCTCCCCCTCCATCGCGCTCGGCGCGGCCACCGCCAGCGTCCTGGACATGGCCACCGCGTACGCCACGCTCGCCGCCCACGGCAGGCTCGGCACGTACACCCTGGTCGAGGGCGTCACCCGGGGCGGCGAGAAGCTGCGCCTGCCGGACCCGCGCCCCAGGCAGGCGGTGAGCCGCGAGGCCGCCGACACCACCACGTCGATCCTCAGGAGCGTCGTCGAGACGGGCACGGGGACGGCCGCGCAGACCGCCGGACGCCCGGCGGCGGGCAAGACGGGCACGGCGGAGGACGACAAGGCCGCCTGGTTCGCCGGCTACACCCCGGAACTCGCCACCGTCGTCGCGCTGATGGGCCAGGATCCCGAGACGGGACACCAGGAGCCGCTCTACGGGGCGCTCGGCGTGGACCGGGTCGCCGGGGGCGGCGCGCCCGCCGAGATCTGGGGCCGCTTCACCCGGGAGGCCCTGGCGGGGACGCCCCCGCGGGACTTCGACCTCCGGCTGATGCCGGGGGCCGAGGAGCCGCCGCCCGCGACCCCGACACCCGGCGGGACGGAAGGGACGCGGGAGACGGACGAACCGGAGGAGTACGTGACCGGGGAGGCGGGCCCGGAAGCTGCCCCGACGGCCCGGGGCGCGGGCCCGGACGTCCCGGAGCGGGAGACCGGACCGCGTACCCCCGAACGGGTGGCGTCCCCCGACCGGCCGGGCGGTCAGTGACCCGAGGTCGCCTTCAGACCCACCACGGCCACGAGCAGCAGACAGACGAAGAAGATGCGGGCGGCGGTCGCCGGCTCCCCCAGGACCACCATGCCGAACACCGCCGCACCGGCCGCGCCGATGCCGACCCACACGCCGTACGCCGTACCGATCGGCAGCGTCCTGGCCGCCTGCGACAGCAGCAGCATGGAGGCGACGATCCCGGCGCCGGTGAACACGCTCGGCCACAGACGGGTGAAGCCCTCGGTGTACTTCATCCCGATCGACCAGGCGACTTCCAGCAGACCCGCGACGACGAGAAGGACCCAGGCCATGACGACACCTCCGTGAGACGGAACAACAGGGGTGCGTCGTCTTGTCGTGGACCCGGTACGGCGCGTCTCGTCGGGGTCCTTCCAGGCTAGCAAAGAAAGGGCGGAGGCCCCGGTGACCATGGTCACCGGGGCCTCACGGGGTTCACTCGCCTGCGGATGGAGCCCGCGGCCTACAGATAGAGCCCGGTCGAGTCGGACGTCCCCTGGAACCGGTCCGCCGCCACCGCGTGCAGGTCGCGCTCGCGCATCAGCACGTACGCGACGCCCCGCACCTCGACCTCGGCACGGTCCTCGGGGTCGTACAGGACCCGGTCGCCGGTCTCGACCGTGCGCACGTTCTGGCCGATCGCGACCACCTCGGCCCAGGCGAGGCGACGGCCGACGGCGGCGGTCGCCGGGATCAGGATGCCGCCCCCGGAGCGCCGCTCCCCCTCCGGGGAGTCGGTACGGACCAGGACCCGGTCGTGGAGCATCCGGATGGGCAGCTTGTCGTGGGTGTTCTCGCTCACGGGGTGAACCTACCCGTCCGGGCGTGTCGCCCGTGCACGGGAGCCGCACTCACCGGTTGCGCCGGAAGCGGCACCGGCGGCGCCCGGAACCGTCACCCCTTGCCCTTGCGGCCGGCGAAGGCGATCAGCCCCACGACCGCGACGACCGCGAGCGCCGCCGGCACCACGCGCTCCAGGCGCGGCGCGCCGTCCGCGTGGGTCAGGTGGGCCTTCACGTCCGAGACGACCCGGTTGACGGCGACGAAGGCGCGGCCGGCGGTCTGGTCGACCGTCGAGGTCACCTTCGCCTTCGCGTCCCCGATGATCGTCTTCGGGTGCACTCGAATGCCGATCTCGTCGAGAGTGACGGCGAGCTTCTCGCGCCGGCGGACGATGTCCGCCTCGATCTGCGCAGGGGTCCTGGCGTCCGACACCGCACTGCCTCCGTAGTCGTGATCGCCGTGATCGTCGTGATCCGGTCGTTGGTGGACAGTCTGTCAGTTCCGCCGCCGAAGGGTCGCTCCAGACCCCCATTAGGCTCTGCACGCGTACGCGAACGTTTCCCGAGGAGAGCCATGAGCGAGCGACTGCAGCCCGGCGACACCGCCCCCGCCTTCACCCTGCCCGACGCGGACGGCAACGAGGTCTCCCTCGCGGACCACCGGGGCCGCAAGGTCATCGTCTACTTCTACCCCGCCGCCCTCACCCCCGGCTGCACCAAGCAGGCCTGCGACTTCACCGACAACCTGGAACTGCTCGCGGGCGCCGGGTACGACGTCATCGGCGTGTCGCCGGACAAGCCGGAGAAGCTGGCGAAGTTCCGCGAGAAGGAGGACCTGAAGGTCACCCTGGTCGGCGACCCGGAGAAGAAGGTCCTGGAGGCGTACGGCGCCTTCGGCGAGAAGAAGCTGTACGGCAAGACGGTGACGGGCGTGATCCGCTCCACCGTGGTCGTCGACGAGGAGGGCAGGGTCGAGCGCGCCCTCTACAACGTGAAGGCCACCGGCCACGTCGCCAAGATCATCCGGGACCTGGGCGTCGAGGCCTGACACCCCTCCACGGTGTGACGGGGATCGCACTTCCGGACGATTCCCGTTTGCGAACGGCATGACCGTGCAGAAGAGCCTCTTGTGCGTGTTTCCCGGAGAGAGGACGAACGGTCATGCCGGCCACCGATCGCGACCCCACGGCCGACCCCGGGGCGCTGAGACGCCACCCCCGGCTCTTCCGGGCGGCCGACCGACGCAAGCAGCCCAGACTGCGGCGGACCGACATCACCGTGACGGACGAGGCGGCGGTCAGGCGGGCCGTGAAGGCGGCCTCGCTCGGCAACGCCATGGAGTGGTTCGACTTCGGCGTCTACGCCTACCTCGCCGCCACCCTCGGACGCGTCTTCTTCCCGTCCGGGAACGACACGGTCCAGCTCCTCTCGTCCTTCGCGACCTTCGCGGTCGCCTTCCTGGTCCGCCCGCTCGGCGGCATGTTCTTCGGCCCGATGGGCGACCGCCTCGGCCGCAAGAAGGTCCTCGCGCTGACCATGATCCTGATGGCGGTCGGCACCTTCGCGATCGGCCTGATCCCGTCGTACGCCTCCATCGGCTTCTGGGCGCCGGCGCTCCTGATCGCCTTCCGGATGCTCCAGGGCTTCTCGACGGGCGGTGAGTACGGCGGGGCCTCGACCTTCATCGCCGAGTACGCGCCCGACCGGCGCCGGGGCTACTTCGGCAGCTTCCTGGAGGTCGGCACCCTGGCGGGGTACATCGGCGCGGCCGGCCTGGTGACGGCGCTCACCGCGTGGCTCGGCTCCGACACGATGGAGGCGTGGGGCTGGCGGGTGCCGTTCCTGGTGGCGGGGCCGCTGGGCCTGGTCGGCCTCCACCTGCGGATGCGGCTGGACGAGACGCCGGCCTTCCAGCGTCTGGAGACCGACGCGGCGCACCCGTCGGAGGCGGCGGACGCGGTGGAGACCACGACCAAGGGCGACCTGGCGAAGATCTTCCGGGAGCAGTGGCCGATGCTGCTGCTGTGCGTGGCGCTGGTGGGCGCGTACAACATCACCGACTACATGGTCCTCTCCTACATGCCGACGTACCTCTCGGACGAACTCGGCTACAGCGAGACGCACGGCCTGCTGATCCTGCTCCTGGTCATGGTCCTGCTGATGCTGATCGTCACCCGGGTGGGCAGGCTGAACGACCGCTTCGGCCGCAAGCCGGTCCTGATGACGGGCATGCTGGGCTTCCTCCTCCTCTCCCTCCCGGCGTTCCTCCTGATCGGCCGGGGCGGGATCCCGGCGGTCACGGCGGGCATGCTGATGCTCGGCCTGTCCCTCGTCTGCATGCTCGCCACCATGTCGTCGGCGCTCCCGGCCCTCTTCCCGACGGACGTCCGCTACGGCTCCCTCTCGGTGGGCTACAACCTCTCCACGTCCCTCTTCGGCGGCACGACCCCCCTCGTGATCACGGCCCTGATCGGCGCGACCGGCAGCAACCTGATGCCCGCGTACTACGCGATGGGCGCGGCCCTCGTCGGCGTCGTCGCCGTGGCCTGCATGAAGGAAACGGCCCGACAGCCCCTGGAGGGCTCGCCCCCGTCGGTGGAGACCCACGAGGAGGCGGCGGAGATGGTGATGTCCCGGGCCCCGGAACCGAAGTTCTGACACCTCTCCCCACGTGAACGGCCCGCCCCGGTTGCTTCCGGCGCGGGCCGTTCGCGCGCGCTATGACGTGACCGTCCGATATTCGGCTCGTTACTCCGTACGGGATCCGTACAAGGAGGGGACCGGGTGGGGACGAGCGCGTACACGAGGGAGCGGTTGGAGTCGGCCGCGCGGGGAGCACGGACGCTGACGGAGGCGCTGGAGCGGCTCGGGGTGGACCCGAGGAGTTCGACACGGCGGTACGTGGCCGACCGCATGCGGAAGCTGGGCGTGGACACGTCCCACTTCGAGCGGGAGGGCGCCCGGTGGACCCGGGAGGTCCTGGAGGAGGCGGTGGCGGCGTCCACGAACATGTGCGAGGTGCTGCGGCGGTTGGGGGTGGAGGTCGTGGGCGGGCAGCACACGCACATCAGCCGTCGTGTGAGGGCGTTCGGAGTCGACACATCACACTTCACGTCCTCGGTCCGCACGGAGAGCATGCGATTCAACCAGCGGCGTCGAACGCCTGCGGAAGTATTGGTCGAAGACGAGTCGCCATACGCTCGACGCCAACGGAGCGACCGCCTCAAGAACACGATGCTGGAGGTCGGGGTCGAGAACCGGTGCGCAGAATGCGAGAACGAGGGCGTGTGGCTGGGACTGCCTCTCCCGTTGGAGGTCGACCATATCGATGGCAACTGGCGGAACAACCGGATCGAGAACCTGCGGCTGCTCTGCCCGAACTGCCACTCGACGACTGATGACTACCGGGGGCGGGGCAAGGGACGTGCCCGATGACGAACGGTACGCGGTACACACGCGAACGACTGACCGAGGCAGCGGCTCGCTGCTCCACCATCGAGGAGGTCATCGCCTTCCTCGGCAGCAAGCCTTACGCCAACCTCCCTCGTCACTTGAGGAGTCGCTTTGCCCACTACGGCATCGACGTATCGCACTTTCCCCACCGCCGACGCGGTGGACCATCATCTCGTCCAACGGTAGAGGACCTACGGAGCGCAGTCGAGAACTCACTCTCCATCGCTGGCGCCCTACGCCTCCTCGGCAGACCGGACACCGGGCAGATGCGCGGACTGTTCCGTCAGTGGGCGGCTGAGGCCAGTCTGGACACCACCCACTTCCTGGGGCAGGCACACCAGCGAGGCAAGACCGGCCCTGTCAAGTCCGCCGCAGAGATTCTGGTCAGGCACGACGGGAAACGCAGAACCAAGACCCGCCTCCTCCGACGAGCGCTCCATGAGGTGGGGGTGGCCGAGGAGTGCGCTGAATGCGGTACCGGGCCCGAATGGCTCGGGAGACCGATAACCCTGGAGATCGATCACGTCAATGGGGACTGGAGCGATGACAGGCGTGAGAACCTGCGGCTCTTGTGCCCCAACTGCCACGCGGCCACCGACACATGGTGTCGAGGGGGGAGGCGCCGCCCCTCCTTCGGCGGGGCAGTAAAGTAGTCGGCGTCTGGGTCCGTACCCCAGCTGGCCAAGAGGGCGCCGGTTTAGGTCCGGTGTGTCGTGGGTTCGAGTCCCACCGGGCCCACCTCAAGGGCGCGTCACCCATAGGGTGCCGCGCCCTTGCGCTGTGCTCAGCCCAACAGCTCCCGCACCACCGGCGCCAGTGCCCGGAACGCCTTGCCCCGATGGCTGATCGCGTTCTTCTCCGCCGGGGTCAGTTCCGCGCAGGTGACGTCGTGGCCCTCCGGCTGGAGGATCGGGTCGTAGCCGAAGCCGTTGGTGCCGGCCGGGGTGTGGCGGAGGGTGCCCGGCATGGTGCCTTCCACGACGCGTTCCGTGCCGTCCGGGAGGGCGAGGGCGGCGGCGCAGGCGAAGTAGGCGCCCCGGTGTTCGTCGGCGATGTCGGAGAGCTGGGCCAGGAGGAGGTCCAGGTTGGCGCGGTCGTCGCCGTGGGTGCCGGACCAGCGGGCGGAGAAGATGCCGGGGGCGCCGTTGAGGACGTCGACGCAGAGGCCCGAGTCGTCGGCGACGGCGGGCAGGCCGGTGGCCCGGGCGAGGGCGTGGGCCTTGAGGAGGGCGTTCTCCGCGAAGGTGACGCCGGTCTCCTTGACGTCGGGCACCTCCGGGTACGCGTCCGCGCCGACGAGTTCGAGGTCGAGGCCCGCGTCGGCGAGGATCGCGTGGAGTTCGGTGATCTTGCCCGCGTTGCGGGTGGCGAGGATCAGACGGGTCATGCCGTCGATTATCCCGGGCCCGGTCAGCCCGGCGTGCAGACCTTCGTGACCTCGCCCGCCGCGTCCGTGATCGGCGCGATGTCCGGGGTGGTGTCGCCGTTCCGCACCGCCGTGCGGACGGACTCGACGCCCTTGGTGAGGTCGTCGACGGCCTTGGAGAGGTCCGCGTTGTCGGTCGTGTTCTCGAGGTTGTTCAACTCGGTGGTGATGGAGGTCAGGGCCTCCTCTATCTGCGTCGGGTCGTTCGAGGCGTTGGAGACGGCCTGCTGGAGGTTGCCCACGGAGGTGGCTATCGCGTCGGCGGTCCTGACGCAGTCCATGGCGGTGTCGAGGGCCGAGCAGCCGCTCAGGACGGTGGTGAGCGTGGCGGCCGTGGCCACGGCGAGTGCGAGGCGGCGCTTCAAGGTGGGTCCTCCCCTGGGTGGGACGGGTGGGCGCACGGTCTTGTCGTCCGTGCGCCCGTCGTCCGTCAGGACGCCGTGGCGCCCCGCGGGGTTCCTCAGAGGGTTCCTTCGAGGGCCTCGCGCTGGATCTCGGCCAGGTCGGCGCAGCCGCCGGAGGCCAGGTCGAGGAGGGCGTTGAGCTCCTTGCGGTCGAAGGGCTCGGCCTCGGCGGTGCCCTGGACCTCGACGAAGCGGCCGTCGCCGGTGCAGACGACGTTCATGTCGGTGTCGGCGCGGACGTCCTCCTCGTAGCAGAGGTCGAGGAGGGGGACGCCGTCGACGATGCCGACGGAGACGGCGGCGACGGTGCCGGTGAGGGGCTTGCGGCCGGCCTTCACGAGCTTCTTGCCCTGGGCCCAGGCGACGGCGTCGGCGAGGGCGACGTACGCGCCGGTGATGGCGGCGGTGCGGGTGCCGCCGTCGGCCTGGAGGACGTCGCAGTCGAGGACGATCGTGTTCTCGCCGAGGGCCTTGTAGTCGATGACGGCGCGCAGGGAGCGTCCGATGAGGCGGGAGATCTCGTGGGTGCGGCCGCCGATCCTGCCGCGGACGGACTCGCGGTCGCCGCGGGTGTTGGTGGAGCGGGGGAGCATGGAGTACTCCCCGGTGACCCAGCCTTCGCCGCTGCCCTTGCGCCAGCGCGGGACGCCCTCGGTGACGGAGGCGGTGCAGAAGACCTTGGTGTCGCCGAAGGAGATGAGGACGGAGCCCTCGGCGTGCTTGCTCCATCCGCGTTCGATGGTGACGGGGCGGAGCTGTTCGGGGGTACGGCCGTCGATGCGAGACATGGGAGGAGCGTATCGGGAGACGGCGAGGGGCCCGTTCCCCTGCCGGAACGGGCCCCTGTCGATGCGAGTCGGTCACTCGCACCGGGTCCTCACATCATGTCCTCGATGTCCGCGGCGATCGGGTCCGCGTCGGTGCCGATGACGACCTGGATGGCGGTGCCCATCTTCACGACGCCGTGGGCGCCGGCGGCCTTCAGGGCGGCCTCGTCGACGAGGGCGGGGTCCACGACCTCGGTGCGCAGGCGGGTGATGCAGCCTTCGACCTCTTCGATGTTCTCGATGCCGCCGAGCCCGGCGACGATCTTCTCAGCCTTGGTGGCCATGTGTCTCTCCCTGTCCGTTCCGTTCGCGAGGACGCGAATCCCGGCGCACCTGCGGTCCGCTTTGACACGGTAACCCACGGTTGGACCAGCTTCGCGAGCGAGTGCCGCCGTTCTGTCGAATGATGACGATCACCGGCGGCCTGTCCTCAGCGGGTTCCCGGAGCCTATCGCAACTGGTCTACACCACCGTGCAACGAGACGCGCACCCGGCTTGTTCCGGGCAGGGAGGACGCCCATGAGTAGCGACAGCGCCGCCGCCGCGGCCGCGCCGAAGAAGTCCCGGGGCAGCGGTCTCTTCCAGGGCCTCCAGAAGATGGGCCGCAGCCTCCAGCTCCCCATCGCCGTGCTGCCGGCGGCCGGCATCATCAACCGGCTCGGGCAGCCGGACGTCTTCGGCGCCGACGGGCTCGGCTGGGACAACGTCGCCAAGGTGATGGCGGGCGCGGGCGGCGCGCTGCTCGACGGGAGCCTCGGTCTGCCGCTGCTGTTCTGCATCGGCGTCGCCATCGGCATGGCGAAGAAGGCGGACGGGTCGACGGCGCTGGCGGCCGTGGTCGGTTTCCTCGTCTACTACACGGTGCTGCGCCAGTTCCCGAAGGACTGCCCCGCGGGCACGCGGGACATCACCGGCGGCTGCCTCGGAGCGGACGACGCCTTCGCCGGGTACACGTACCAGAATCCCGGCGTCTTCGGCGGCATCGTCATGGGTCTGCTCACGGCGTACCTGTGGCAGCGCTTCCACCGGACGAAGCTGGTCGACTGGCTGGGGTTCTTCAACGGACGCCGTCTCGTCCCGATCATCATGACGCTCGTGGGGATCGTGTTCGCCGCGCTCTGCCTGTGGATCTGGCCGCCGATCGGCGACGCCCTGGAGAGCTTCAGCGACTGGCTGGTCGGGCTCGGGGCGTGGGGTTCGGGCGTCTTCGGTGTGGCGAACCGGGCGCTGCTGGTCATCGGGCTGCACCAGTTCCTCAACGTGCCGATCTGGTTCCAGTTCGGCACGTACACGAAGCCGGACGGCACGGTGGTCCACGGTGACATCCCCATGTTCCTGGCGGGCGATCCGAACGCCGGTCAGTTCCTGACGGGCTTCTTCCCGATCATGATGTTCGCGTTGCCGGCCGCGGCGCTGGCGATCACGCACTGCGCCAGGCCGCACCGGCGCAAGGAGGTCGGCGGTCTGATGCTGTCGGTGGCGCTGACCTCGTTCGTCACCGGCATCACGGAGCCGCTGGAGTACTCGTTCCTCTTCATCGCCCCGGTCCTCTACGCGATCCACGCGGTGCTCACGGGCGTCTCGATGGCGGTGACCTGGGCGCTCGGGGTGAAGGACGGCTTCAGCTTCTCGGCCGGTCTGATCGACTACGTGATCAACTGGAACCTCGCGACGAAGCCGTGGCTGATCATCCCGATCGGTCTGGCCTTCGCGGTCGTGTACTACGTGGTCTTCCGGTTCGCGATCACCAGGTTCAATCTCCCGACGCCCGGCCGCGAGCCGGAGGAGGTGGAGGAGGAGATGGAGCGGGACAACGTGAAGTGAGCCGTCGGTAGCACCGTCGCACCGCTCGCGGCGAGGCCCGTTCCAGGCCCCCGGACCCCGTGGTCCGGGGGCCTTTCCGTGCCCGCTACGGAGCGTGTCCGGGCGGGTGAGAATTCACAGGTTCCTTATCTAAGTCGCGCGTGCTAAAACTGGTCTACACCACTCATTGGTGTAGACCACGCGGTCCAGACCACCGCGTTCCACGAGATGCCGCCGACACCCCCTTTTCCCTGTCCTCCGGCGGCGCCTTGCCTTACTGGAGGAAGTTGATGAGTACGGCCACCGCCCAGGCCGCCGCTCCCGCGAAGAAGCGCGGATCCGGCCTGTTCCAGGGCCTGCAGAAGGTCGGTCGCAGCCTGCAGCTGCCGATCGCCGTACTGCCGGCCGCGGGTATCTTGCTCCGCCTCGGCCAGGACGACGTCTTCGGCAAGGACGGCCTCGGCTGGGACAAGGTCGCGAAGGTCTTCGCCACCGCCGGCGACGCCGTCTTCTCGAACCTGCCCCTGCTGTTCTGCATCGGCGTCGCCATCGGCTTCGCCAAGAAGGCCGACGGCTCCACCGCCCTCGCCGCCCTCGTCGGCTTCCTGGTCTACAGCAACGTCCTCAAGGCGTTCCCGGTCACCGAGGCCGTCGTCAACACCACCGCCAACAAGGGTGTCGACGTCGCCGCGACCTACAACAACCCCGGTGTCCTCGGCGGCATCATCATGGGTCTGATCTCCGCCGTCCTGTGGCAGAGGTTCCACCGGACCAAGCTGGTCGACTGGCTCGGCTTCTTCAACGGCCGCCGCCTCGTCCCGATCATCATGGCCTTCGTCGGCACCCTCGTCGGCGTGGTCTTCGGCCTGATCTGGGAGCCCATCGGCAACGGCATCTCCAGCTTCGGCGAGTGGATGACCGGCCTTGGCTCGGTCGGCGCCGGTCTCTTCGGCCTCATCAACCGCGCGCTGATCCCGGTCGGCATGCACCAGTTCGTGAACACCGTCTCCTGGTTCCAGATCGGCGACTTCACCAACGCGGCCGGCGACGTCGTCCACGGCGACCTGAACCGCTTCTTCGCCGGTGACCCGAGCGCCGGAATCTTCATGTCGGGCTTCTTCCCGATCATGATGTTCGGCCTCCCGGCCGCCGCCCTCGCCATCGCGCACTCCGCCCGCCCGGAGCGCCGCAAGGCCGTCATGGGCATGATGCTCTCGCTCGCCCTGACCTCCTTCGTCACCGGCATCACGGAGCCGATCGAGTTCACCTTCATGTTCATCGCGCCGCTCCTGTACGTGATCCACGCGATCCTCACCGCCATATCCATGGCCGTGACCTGGGCGCTCGGCGTCCACGCGGGCTTCACCTTCTCCGCCGGCCTCATCGACTACGGCCTGAACTGGAACCTCGCGACCAAGCCCTGGCTGATCATCCCGATCGGTCTCGTCTTCGCGGCGATCTACTACGTGCTCTTCCGCTTCGCGATCACCAAGTTCAACCTCCCCACCCCGGGCCGCGAGCCCGAGGAGGAGGTCGAGGACCTCACCAAGGCGTGAGTCCCGCCCCACGACGCCGAAGGGCCCCGGAACCGTACGGTTCCGGGGCCCTTCGCCCGTGTTCAGACCTCGTACACCGCGCCCGACCGCGCCAGCTCCGACGGCCCCGTGTACACCTCGCGCGCGTCCGCCAGGTTCCGTTCGGCGTCCGTCCACGGCGGGATGTGGGTGAGGACGAGGCGGCCCACCCCGGCGCGGGCCGCCTGGGCGCCGGCCTCGCGGCCGTTGAGGTGGAGGTCGGGGACGTCCTCCTTGCCGTGGGTGAAGGAGGCCTCGCAGAGGAAGAGGTCGGTGCCCTCGGCGAGCTCGTGCAGCGCCTCGCAGGTGCCGGTGTCCCCGGAGTACGTGAGCGAGCGGCCGCCGTGCTCGACCCGGATGCCGTACGCCTCGACCGGATGGCACACCTTCTCCGTGCGGACGGAGAACGGGCCGAGTTCGAAGACGCCCGACTTCAGGGTGTGGAAGTCGAAGACCTCGCCCATCGCGGTGGGCGACGGGGTGTCCGCGTACGCCGTGGTCAGGCGCTGTTCGGCGCCCTCCGGGGCGAAGACGGGGATCGCGTCGCAGCGCCCGCCCTCGTGCCGGTAGTAGCGGGCGACGAAGTACCCGCACATGTCGATGCAGTGGTCGGCGTGCAGATGGCTGAGGAAGATCGCGTCGAGGTCGTACAGACCGATGTGGCGCTGCAACTCGCCCAGGGCGCCGTTGCCCATGTCGAGGAGCAGCCGGAAGCCGTCGGCCTCGACGAGGTAGCTCGAACAGGCCGAGTCCGCGGACGGGAACGACCCGGAGCAGCCGACGACGGTGAGCTTCATGGAGCGTGAACCTCCGTGGACGGGTGCGGGAATACGCAGGGGAGGGGAGGCTGTGCGGTCTGTCGAGCGTAAGGCGCACGGGGGCCCGTCGCTCCTTCGCGGTGGCCGGTTGTGGGCGAACTCACGGGCTCTGTCACCGGTTCGGATGGATGCCGCCCCGCCACGGCGGAGGGAACCGCGCGCCGGTACCGTCGTGCGGTATGGACACGTCGTGGTGGCCCGCACTGGTCGGGGTCGTGGTGCTCGCGCTCGTGGTGGCGCTCGTCGACGGGCGGAAGCGGTCGCCGCGCCGCCCCTCCTCCCGCCGTCCCCCGGGGCGGACCCGGCCGCCGGCCCGGCCCGCGGAGCCGTCCGCGCCGGGGAAGGCCGGCCGGGGGTCCGAAGGCCGGGGAGATCTGGTGGGCGGACGTGCCCTTCGAGGACGGGCCCGGGTCGAAGGACCGGCCCTGTCTGGTGCTCGCGGTGCGCGGGAGCGGCGCGCTCGTCGCCAAGATCACCAGCAGGCACCACGAGGAGCGGCCCGGGGTGATCGCGCTGCCGCCGGGGACGGTGGGCGACGCGCGGGGGCGGGCGAGCTTCCTGGAGACGGACGAGCTGCGGAACGTGCCGGTGGCGGACTTCCGGCGGAGGGTGGGAGAGGTGGACCCGGCCCTGTGGGACCGGGTCCGTCATCTCGCGCGCTGACCGGAGCGGGTCAGGCCCAGAGCTGGCCCTGGACCGTCTCGATGGCCTCTTCGGTCGTCGCGGCCGTGTAGAGGCCGGTCGACAGGTACTTCCAGCCGCCGTCGGCGACGACGAAGGCGATGTCGGCGCTCTCCCCCGCCTTGACGGCCTTGTTGCCGACGCCGATGGCCGCGTGCAGGGCCGCGCCGGTGGAGACGCCCGCGAAGATGCCCTCCTGTTGGAGGAGTTCGCGGGTGCGGGTGACCGCGTCGGCGGAGCCGACGGAGAAGCGGGTGGTGAGGACGGAGGCGTCGTACAGCTCCGGTACGAAGCCCTCGTCGAGGTTGCGCAGGCCGTAGACGAGGTCGTCGTAGCGCGGCTCGGCGGCGACGATCTTGACGTCGGGCTTGTGTTCGCGCAGGTAGCGGCCGACGCCCATGAGGGTGCCGGTGGTGCCGAGCCCGGCCACGAAGTGGGTGATCGAGGGCAGGTCGGCGAGGATCTCGGGGCCCGTGCCGGCGTAGTGGGCGCCGGCGTTGTCCGGGTTGCCGTACTGGTAGAGCATCACCCAGGACGGGTTCTCGGCGGCGAGTTCCTTGGCGACGCGGACGGCCGTGTTGGAGCCGCCCGCCGCGGGGGACGGGACGATCTCCGCGCCCCACATGGTCAGCAGCTGGCGCCGCTCCTCGCTGGTGTTCTCGGGCATGACGCAGACGATGCGGTAGCCCTTGAGCTTGGCGGCCATGGCGAGGGAGATGCCGGTGTTGCCGCTGGTCGGCTCCAGGATGGTGCAGCCGGGGGTGAGCCGGCCGTCCTTCTCCGCCTGCTCGATCATGTGGAGCGCGGGGCGGTCCTTGACCGAGCCGGTGGGGTTGCGGTCCTCCAGCTTCGCCCAGATGCGGACGTCGTCCGAGGGCGAGAGCCGGGGGAGGCGGACCAGGGGCGTGTTGCCGACCGCCGCCAGCGGGGAGTCGTAACGCATGTGGATCAGACCATGCCGCCGGCGACGGCCGGCAGGATCGTGACGCTGTCGCCGTCGGAGAGCTTGGTGTCGATGCCGTCGAGGAAGCGGACGTCCTCGTCGTTCAGGTAGACGTTGACGAAACGGCGGAGCTTGTCGCCGTCGACGATGCGGGCCTCGATCCCGGTGTGGCGGGTCTCCAGGTCGGCGAAGAGCTCGGCGAGGGTCCCACCGTTGCCCTCGACGGCCTTGGCGCCGTCGGTGTAGGTGCGGAGGATGGTCGGGATGCGGACCTCGATGGCCATGGCGTGGGCTCCTGTCGGAAGTGGCGTGATGGGCGCGCTGCTGGGGCCCCGCGCGGAGGGGGTCGTACGGTGAGGGGCGCCCGGCCGGTCGCCGCCGGTCGCTTCAGAGCGCGGCGCGGGCCGGGCGCGTCGGTGTTCCGCTCGTACAGATCGCGCTGGCGAGGCGGCCCAGGTCGACGTGCAGGCGTGCCGCTCCGCCTCCGAAGGCTCCCATGAAGAGAGCGGAGGCGGAGTGAGCGCCAGCGAATGCAGCGAGCAGGGTCGTGCCCGGAGTCTCTTCGCTCACGTCGTGGGAAACCATGGGCTCATCGTATCGATTCCCGGTCCGGGTTCCGGAATGTGATCTCACATGATGGATGCTTCCTGACCGCCTGCCGGACGGTGCAGGTAGACGACGGTCGGAGCGCCGGTCCTGGGGTGCGGGACGACCTCGGCGTCCACGCCGTAGACGGCGTCGAGGAGGTCCGGGGTGAGGACCTCGGCGGGGGTGCCGCCGGTGACGACCCGGCCGCGCTCCAGGACGTAGATCCGGTCGCAGTACGCCCCCGCCAGGTTGAGGTCGTGCAGGGCGAGCAGGTTGGTGGTGCCGAGCGTGCGGACGAGGGCGAGGACGTCGAGCTGGTGGCGGATGTCCAGGTGGTTGGTGGGCTCGTCGAGGACGAGCAGGGCCGGGTCCTGGACGAGGGCGCGGGCGACCAGGGCGCGCTGGCGCTCGCCGCCGGAGAGGGTGGGGTAGGGGCGGTCGGCGAAGCCGGTGAGGCCGACGCGGGCGAGGGCGGCGTCGGCGTGCTCGCGGTCGGGGGCGGTGTCGCCCTCCCAGAAGCGCTTGTGCGGGGAGCGGCCGAGGGCGACCAGTTCGCGGACGGTGAGCTCGAAGTCGGTGCCGGTGTCCTGGGGGACGGTGGCGACGCGGCGGGCGCGGGCCCTGGGGCCGAGGGCGCGCAGGTCGTCGCCGTCGAGGAGGGCGCGTCCGGCGGTGGGGGCGAGGGTGCCGTAGACACAGCGCAGGAGGGTGGTCTTGCCGCTGCCGTTGGGGCCGATGAGGCCGACGGTCTCGCCGGGGCGGACGGTGAGGTCGACGGAGCGGAGGCGGTCCTCGTACGCGAGTCCCTCCAGGCGCAGTTCGGTCACAGGGGCGCTCCTTCGGGACGGCGGCGCATCAGCCAGAGGAAGAACGGGCCGCCGATGAGGGCGGTGAGGACGCCGACGGGGAGGTCCTGGGGCGCGGTGACGGTCCGGGCGCCGAGGTCGGCGAGGACCAGGGCGACGGCGCCGCCGAGCGCGGCGACGGGCAGGAGGCGGCGGTGCGGGGCGCCGACGGCGAGGCGGGCGGCGTGCGGGGCCATGAGGCCGATGAAGCCGACGGCTCCGCTCGCGGCGACCATGACGGCGGTGACGAGGGAGACGAGGACGAAGACGGCGGCGCGGAAGCGGGCGGTGTCGAGGCCGAGGACGGTGGCGTCCTCCTCGCCGACGAGGAGCAGGTCGAGCGGGCGGGCGAGGGCGAGCAGGACGCCGAGGCCGAGGGTCAGGACGGCGGCGGGCAGGACGAGGGTGTCCCAGCGGGCGCTGCCGAGGCCGCCGAGGGACCAGTAGAGCGCCTCGCGGAAGTGCTCGGGGCGCCCGGCGGCGGCCAGGATCAGGGTGGTGAGGGCGGACAGGATGTAGGAGACGGCGACGCCGGCGAGGACGAGCCGGGGGCCGGTCATGGTGCCGCCGCGCCGGGCGAGTCCGTAGACGAGGACGAGGGCGACCAGGGCGCCGGCGAAGGCCCCGGCGGGCAGGGCGAGGGTGGTGGTGATCCCTCCCCCGACGCCGACGACGAGGACGAGGACGGCTCCGGCGGAGGCGCCGGAGGAGATCCCGAGGAGGAAGGGGTCGGCGAGCCGGTTGCGGACGAGGGCCTGGAGGACGGCGCCGACGACGGCGAGCCCGGCGCCGACGACGACGCCGAGCAGGACCCGGGGCAGCCGTACGTCGAGGACGATCGTCCGGTACGGGGAGGGGCCGGCCCGCCCGGTCAGGGCGTCGAGGACCTGACCGGGCGGGACGCGGACGGAGCCGAGGGCGAGGGAGGCGAGGCAGGCGGCGGCCAGGGCGAGCAGGAGCCCGGCGACGACGGCCGGGAAGGGCAGCCGCCCGGCGGGGGGCCGGGGGCGCGGGACCCGCGCCGGGGGGCCGGGCCGCTTCCCGGCGGTGCCGTCGTCCGTGTCGCCGCCCCGCGTGGCGCCGCGCGTGGCGCCGTCGTCCGTGTCGCCGGGGGCGCGGGTCCCGGTGTTCATCGGGCGGTGGCCGGGTGGAGCTGGGCGGCCAGCTTCTCGACGGCGTCGGGGACGCGGACGCCGAGGACGGTGTCGGAGAGGGGCAGCACCGCGAACCGGCGGTTCTTGATCGCGGGCACGTCCCTGAGGGCGGGGTCGTCGAGGAGCCGCTTCTTCTTCTGCTCGACGGTGGTGGAGCCGTAGTCGTAGATGACGACGACCTCGGGCCGGCGGGCGACGACCTGCTCCCAGGTGGCGTCGCCGAAGGCCTTGTCGAGGTCGGCGAAGACGTTCCGGCCGCCGGCGCGGGTGATCAGTTCGTTGCCGATGCCCTTGCCGCCGGCGGTGAAGGCGGTCTTGTCGCCGCTGTCGTAGACGAAGACGGAGACGGGCGCGACGCCCTTGAGGCGCTTCTCGTTGGCGGCGACGGTGGCACGGGCGCCGGCGATCCACTTCTCGGCGCGGCCGGGGACGCCGAAGGTGCGGCCGACCTCGGTCACCTCCCGGTAGAGGTCGTCGACGGAGGTACTGCCGGAGGGGCAGTACTCGGTGTTGAGGCGGGTGGCCATGCCCGCGTCCTTCAGGTCGTCGCGGCCCCGGCCGTCCTTGGCGTCGAAGGCGGAGGAGTAACCGCCGTAGACGAAGTCGGGGTTCGCGGCGAGCAGGGCCTCCTTGGAGGGGTACTCCTTCGCGAGGACGGGGACGGAGTCGTACGCCTTCTCGTAGGCGGGCAGGACCGCGTCGTCGAGGTAGGCGGTGCCGACGAGGGACTTCTCCAGGCCGAGGGCGAGCATGATCTCGGTGACGTGCTGGTTCATGGTGACCGCGCGCTTCGGCGGGGCCTGGAAGGTGTTCTCCACACCGCAGTTGGTGACGGTGTACGGGAAGCCGGGGGCGGCCTTCGCGGGCTCGTCGGCGGCCCGGGGGGCGGGCGAGCAGCCGGCGAGCAGGGGGACGAGGACGGCTGCGGGCAGCAGGACGCGGCGGGGCCAGGACATGGCGGTGTGCCTCCTCCGGGGATTTCCACGTCCCCGTTCGGTGGTGGGAGGCGGCAGGCCAGTTCCTGGCTCCCGGCGCCCGAGGACGCCGGTCACAGTGGCGGGACCGTGCCGGATTCGCACCGGCTTCCTGGGTCCTGCCGCCCGGGTTCCGGGTCAGTGTCTCAGGCGTCGTACGCGTGGACGACCTCGACCTCCTCCTCGGTGACGACGCCCTCGACGATGGTGAAGGAGCGGAACTGGAAGGGCCCGGAGCCGTCGGTGTCGGCGGTGGAGACGAGGACGTAGTGGGCGTGCGGCTCGTTGGCGTACGTGATGTCCGTGCGGGACGGGTAGGCCTCGGTCGCGGTGTGCGAGTGGTAGACGATCACGGGCTCCTCGTCCCGGTCGTCCATCTCGCGGTAGAGCTTGAGCAGGTCCGCGGAGTCGAACTCGTAGAAGGTGGGCGAGCGGGCGGCGTTGAGCATGGGAATGAACCGCTCGGGGCGGCCGCTGCCGGCCGGGCCCGCGACCACGCCGCAGGCCTCGTCCGGGTGGTCCGCGCGGGCGTGTTCCACGATCTGGTCGTACAGGGCCCGGGTGATGGTCAGCATGGCGACAGGATAAGCAGAGGGGCCCTTCCGTACCGAGGAGTGGTACGGAAGGGCCCGGATGCTGGGACGGGTCCGGTCAGGAGCGCTTGGCGAAGGCCGCGCCCTCGGGGTTGCGGGACTTCAGGACCAGGTAGGCGACGCCCAGGAGCAGACCCCAGACCGGCGCGCAGTAGAGGGAGACGCGGGCGCCCTCGTCGATGCCCATCATCACGACGACCATGACGATGAAGGCGAGCGCGAACCAGCTGGTGTACGGGGCTCCCGGAGCCTTGAAGGCGGACTGCGGGAGTTCGCCGCGGTTCGCCTTGGCGCGGTAGCGGATCTGGCAGACCAGGATCATGATCCAGGCCCACATGCCGGAGATGGTGGCGAAGGAGACCACGTACTCGAAGGCCTTGCCGGGGGCGACGTAGTTGATCCAGACGCCGACCAGCATGAGCGCGGCGGAGAAGGTGGTGCCGAGCAGCGGGGTGCCGCTCTTCGTCAGCTTGGTGAAGACCTTCGGGCCCTGGCCGTTGAGCGCGAGGTCGCGCAGCATGCGGCCGGTGGAGTACATGCCCGAGTTGCAGGACGACAGGGCCGCGGTGAGGACCACGAAGTTGACGATGGCGGCGCCGACGCCGAGGCCCATCTTCTCGAAGGCGGCGACGAACGGGGAGACGCCCGGCTGGAACTCGGTCCACGGGACGACCGACAGGATCATGATCAGGGCGCCGACGTAGAAGACGGCGATGCGCCACGGCACGGTGTTGATGGCCTTGGGCAGGACGGTCTTCGGGTCCTTGGACTCGCCCGCGGTGACGCCGACCAGTTCGACGGCGAGGAAGGCGAACATCACGATCTGGAGCGTCATCAGGGTGCTGCCGACGCCGTTGGGGAAGAAGCCGCCCTGGTTCCACAGGTGGGCGACCGTGGCGGTGTCGCCGGCGTCGGAGAAGCCGACGGTGAGGATGCCGGCGCAGATCAGGATCATGCCGATGATGGCCGTGACCTTGACCATGGAGAACCAGAACTCCAGCTCGCCGAAGAGCTTCACGGAGATCAGGTTGGCGCCGTAGAGGATCACGGTGAAGACGAGGGCGGAGATCCACTGCGGGATGTCCCACCAGTACGTCATGTAGGTGGCCGCGGCGGTGACCTCGGTGATTCCGGTGACGACCCAGAAGAGCCAGTACGTCCAGCCGGTCACGAAGCCGGCGAAGGGGCCGACGAACTCCCGGGCGTACTCCGAGAAGGAGCCGGAGACCGGGCGGTACATGAGGAGCTCGCCCAGGGCGCGCATGATGAAGAAGATGACCAGGCCCGCGATCGCGTAGGCCAGGATGAGGCTGGGTCCGGCCTTGTGGATGGCCTTGCCCGCGCCGAGGAAGAGACCGGTGCCGATGGCACCGCCGATCGCGATCATCTGGATCTGCCGGGCGCCGAGGCCACGCTGGTAGCCCTCGCCGCCGCCCACGGCCCCGTCGGTGCCGTCGTGCTGCTTGTCGACCTGCACAGAGGTCATGGTGGTGCGCCTTTCTCCATGCTGATCCGCGCGACTGCGTGTGCGTCTGCCGCGGACCAGATCCTGATCCCCCCGGATGTGGATGGAGTGCCACCGGCGGTCAGCCGGTCGGAGCGCCCTCGGGGACAGGGGTGGCGTCCCCGAGCGGTCGTGAAGATTTATCACGGTGGGGACGGTGATCGAGGGAGTGGAGCGTGGCGCGGGTCACATAAAAATACGGACGCCGTACGCACAACACGGCAAAGCGGACGCTCCGATAACACATTCGTTATCCGGATTTGAGCGTCCGCTGAGCGAACAGGGCGTGTCGCGGGGACCTCAGGAGGACAGCAGGGCCTCCACGAGGGACTCCTGGAGGGCTCCCAGCCAGAGGTACGCCATGACCATCGGCTTGCGCGGGTCGGAGTCCGGCAGCCGGTAGAGCCGCTCGCTCTCCTCGTCGTCGGAGATCTCCAGGCGGGTCCCGATGGTCAGCCGGAGGTCGTTGAGCGCGCCGAGCCAGGCCCGGGACCCGTCCGCGGTGAGCTTGAGGACCGCGCCGCCCTCCCCGGCCGCCTCGGCGGAGAGGGAGTCCAGGGCGCGCACCACCACGAGGGCGTCCTCGCGCTTGCGGGTGCGCAGGTCGTTCTCGGTGTAGCGGCGGAAGTCGGAGGCGGCCGACCGCAGTTCCTCGGTGTCGTCCCCGTACGCGTCGGGGAAGAGGCGCCGCAGGGCGGGGTCGGACGGGGGCTCGCTGGGCCCTTCGGCGAAGAGCGCGGCCAGCGGGTCCGCGTCGGCGGCGGGCTCGTCGCCCGGTCCGATCAGCTCCATGAGCTGCACGGCCAGGGAGCGGAGGATGGAGATCTCGACGTCGTCGAGGGCGACGGCCGCGCCGCCGCCGGCCAGGGCCTCGAAGCGGCCGGCCATCAGCCGCGGTCCTGGGTGAGGGTCGCCCAGAGGCCGTAGCCGTGCATCGCCTGCACGTCCCGCTCCATCTCCTCGCGGGTGCCGCTGGAGACCACCGCGCGGCCCTTGTGGTGCACGTCGAGCATCAGCTTGTGCGCCTTGTCCTTGGAATAGCCGAAGTACGACTGGAAGACGTACTCCACATAGCTCATCAGATTGACCGGATCGTTGTGCACGAGGGTCACCCACGGCACGTCCGGTTCGACGACCGCGGAGACCTCCTCGGCCGATTCCGTACGTTCGATCTCAATAGGCGCGACGCTCACTCCCCCCATGCTGCCACCCCGGGGGGTCCCTCGCACAAACGGGTCGCGCCTCGGGGGCGGGCGCGGAACCGGCGCGGGACAGGCGGCGGACCGGCGGCGGAGCGGCGGCGGAGTTAGAAATCGTCACTCTGACGATTTCTGCGCTAGCATCGTCGGCATGAACGCTGCGGACCTTGGGCTGCCGGTGGACGTGCCGTCGACCGCGCTCTTCACCGATCAGTACGAGCTGACCATGCTCCGGGCGGCCCTCGCCGCCGGGACCGCCGACCGGCGCTCCGTCTTCGAGGTCTTCACCCGGAGGCTGCCCGAGGGGCGGCGCTACGGCGTCCTCGCGGGCGTCGGGCGGGTCCTGGACGCCGTCGAGAACTTCCGTTTCGACCCGGCCGTCCTGGAGTTCCTGCGCGAGCGCTCCGTCGTCGACGGGCCGACCCTGGAGTGGCTGTCCCGCTACCGCTTCTCCGGGGACGTCTGGGGATACCCCGAGGGCGAGGTGTACTTCCCCGGCTCCCCGCTCCTGCGGGTCGAGGGCTCCTTCGCGGAGTGCGTGCTCCTGGAGACCGTGATCCTGTCGATCCTCAACCACGACTCGGCCATCGCGGCCGCCGCCTCCCGGATGTCGGCCGTCGCCGGCGGGCGGGGCCTGATCGAGATGGGCGCCCGGCGCACCCACGAGCTGGCGGCCGTCGCCGCCTCCCGTGCCGCCTACGTCGGCGGCTTCGACTCCACCTCGGACCTGGCGGCCGGCTTCCGCTACGGCATCCCGACCGTCGGCACCTCCGCCCACGCCTTCACCCTGCTCCACGACAGCGAGAAGGACGCCTTCCGGGCCCAGGTGGAGACCCTGGGGCGCGGTACGACCCTGCTGGTCGACACCTACGACGTGGCCGAGGCCGTCCGGACCGCCGTCGAGGTGGCCGGTCCCGAGCTGGGGGCCGTCCGGATCGACTCCGGGGACCTGCTGCTCGTCGCCCACCGGGTGCGGGCGCAGCTGGACGAGCTGGGCGCCCGGAACACGCGGATCGTCGTCACCTCGGACCTGGACGAGTACGCCATCGCCTCCCTCGCGGCGGCCCCGGTCGACGCGTACGGGGTGGGCACGCAGCTGGTCACCGGCAGCGGCCACCCGACCTGCTCCATGGTCTACAAGCTGGTCGCGCGGGCCGCGTCGGCCGATCCGAAGGCGCCCCTGGTGCCGGTGGCCAAGAAGTCCGTGGGCGGCAAGGCCTCGATCGGCGGGCGCAAGTGGGCGGCCCGCAGGACCGACGCGACCGGTGTCGCCGAGGCGGAGGTCGTGGGCCTCGGACCCGTCCCGCCGGAGCTCGCCGACCGGCAGCTCCTGGTTCGACTGGTCGAGGGCGGGCAGGTGGTGGGACGCGAGCCGCTGGAGGCCGCGAGGTCCCGGCACATCGCGGCCCGCGCCGGGCTGCCGATGTCGGCGGTCCAGCTGTCGCGCGGCGAGCCGGTGCTGCCGACCGAGTACGTCTGACGCCCGCGCGTCCGGCCCGTACGCCTACACAGGACGGCGTAGCCGCCGTAGTGGCCCGGGGCGCCCCCTCCCGCGCGGGAGGGGAAGTCTCTAGGCTCGATCCCACCCCTCCGACCCCCGAAGGACACCCGCCATGCACCGCGCATTGATCGTTGTGGACGTTCAGAACGACTTCTGCGAGGGCGGCAGCCTCGCGGTGAGGGGCGGGGCGGACGTCGCCGCCGCCATCACCGACCTGGTCGGCCAGACGGCGGGCACCTCCTACCGGCACGTCGTGGCCACCCGCGACCACCACGTGGACCCGGGGTCGCACTTCGCCGCGCCCGGCGAGGAGCCGGACTACGTCACCTCCTGGCCCGTGCACTGCGTGGCGGGCACGGAGGGCGTCGGCTTCCACCCCAACTTCGCGCCCGCCGTCGCCAGCGGGGCGATCGACGCCGTCTTCGACAAGGGCGCCTACGACGCCGCGTACAGCGGGTTCGAGGGGCGCGACGAGAACGGCCTGACGCTGGCGGAGTGGCTGCGCGAGCGGGAGGTCACCGAGGTCGACGTGGTGGGCATCGCCACCGACCACTGCGTCCGGGCGACGGCCCTGGACGCGGCCCGGGAGGGCTTCCGCACCCATGTGCTGCTCGACCTGACGGCGGGCGTGGCGGAGGCGACGACGGAGCGGGCCCTGGAGGAGCTGCGGGCGGCGTGCGTGGAGCTGACCGGCAAGCCGGTGGTCTGAGGCCCTTCAGGCGGCGCGGCCCCGGGGCAGGGAGCGGGCCGGGTGCCAGAGCTCCTGGGCGGCGCCCGGGGTGGACTTCCACAGCAGGCCGTCGGGGTGGTGCAGGACGGCGGTGACCTCGTCCGGCGTGGGCGGCTCGGTGTTCCCCCGGAGGTAGACCGCGCGCAGTCCCAGGTTCCGCAGCCGGGTCAGGGCGCGGGCCCGGTTCGCCGCGTGGACCAGGAAGCGGACCGTGGCGCCGTCGCCGGCCGGGCTGGGCAGCCCTATGGCCACGACCACGCTGCCTCCCGGCAGCTTGCAGAACCCTCCGTTGGGCATGCGGAACCACTCCCCCGTGGTCGGTGTCAATAGGAAAAGCGTCAGACGCACCTAAACACGATCGGCCGCCGCCCGCTAGAGGGCGACGGCCGATCATGCTTTGACCTGCGGTTTTACCGATTACTTCGTGGACGGACCCACGCGGACCGTGATCGTCTCGCCGTTCTTCGGCTCCTTGACGACCTCGATCTTGGTGTTGGTGTCAGTTACCTGGACACCGGCGCGCTCGGTCTCCTTGTACCAGTAGGTGCCCTTCCGGTCGTCGAAGACCGGGTTGCCCTTGAGCGACGGCACGAAGGTCGCGACGTCCGCGTTGTGGAGCTGCAGGGCGTCGGTCTTGTAGGTGCCGAAGGTGGAGTCGTACGCCTGGACGCGGTTGCGCATCAGGGTGCCGTTCTTCCACTTCAGCGGGGTCGGGTGGGCGTCGACCGGAAGGATCAGACCCTGGCCCGGGTGGACCGCGGTGTTGTTGTCCTTCTGGGAGAGGTCCCACTTCCAGACGAGCAGACCGTTCTGGTACGGGTAGTGCTCGACCCAGGTGGCCTTGTCGCCGGTGAACCCGAAGTTGTACGGGCCGACCTTCAGGGTCGTGTCGTACGAGACGTACTGGCGGTTCTCGGCGATGTAGTACTGCTCGTACGCCTTGGTGAAGCCCTTGCCGACGCGGGAGAAGCCCTTGGCGGCCCAGCCGTTGTCACCGTTCTCGACGTTGTCGGAGAGGACGGCGGCACCGTCGGCGGTCACGGTGATGGCGTCGGCGGTGAAGCCCTTGCCGCCCGCGCCGCCGTCCGTCTGGTAGCGGAAGCGGAGGTCGAACTTCTTGCCCGCGTACGCGTTCAGGTCGTAGACCAGCTTCTTGTGGCCGCCGGAGACGTCGGTCAGCGCCGGGGCGCCGCTGGCGTCGCGCGGGATCTGCTTGCCGTCGGCGGTGCCGTCCAGGGCGGTCCAGTTGGAACCGCCGTCGGTCGAGACCTCGGCGTACAGGTAGTCGTAGTCGAGCTCAATGTCGTACCAGCCCTGGAGCTCCAGGGAGGCGGACGTCCTGCCGGTGAGGTCGACCGAGCGGGTCAGGGTGTTCTTGAGGTCGTCACCCATGCCGCTCCACCACTGCGTGTTGCCCTCGGCGGGCGCGACGATCTCGGTGGTGACCTGCTTCTTCGGCAGCTCGACGACGAGCGCCTGCGGGTTCTTGGTGTTGTACTCGGCGACGCCCAGCTTGTGGGTGGAGTTCCACTTGCGGGCCTCGTCGGCGACCTTGGTGTAGTTCAGCCAGCCGAGCTGGAGCTTGTCCCAGGCGTTCATGTCGCCGGGCAGGTCGCCGATGGCGTCCTTGCCGCGGCCGAGCCAGGAGCCGGAGGACATGAGCGACCAGAAGCCGGTCGAGTTCTCGGCGCCCTTGAGGCCCGAGGTGTCGTACAGGTCCGGCAGACCGAGGTCGTGGCCGTACTCGTGCGCGAAGACGCCGAGGCCGCCGTTCTCCGGCTGCATCGTGTAGTCGCCGACCCAGATGCCGGAGTCGCCGATCTGCGTGCCGCCGGCCTTGTTGTTCGCCGGGCCGGTCTTGCCGGCGTTGGTGCCGTACGCGTACCAGCGGTGGGCCCACAGGGCGTCGCTCTTCTGGACGCCGCCGCCCGCCGACTCGTCCTCGCCCGCGTGGACGATCTGGAAGTGGTCGATGTAGCCGTCGGCCTCGTTGAAGTTGCCGTCGCCGTCGAAGTCGTACCGGTCCCACTGGTCGTACTGCGCCAGGTCGGCCTTGATCTGGGCGTCGGTGCGGCCCTTGGCCTTCTGGTCGGCGGTCCACGCGGTGACACCGTCGCGGACGGCGTCCCAGACGTTGGCGCAGTTGCTGTTGCCGCAGTAGTTCGAGCCGTAACGGGCCTCGTTGTACTCGACCTTGACCCAGTCGGAGACTCCGCCGTCGACCGAGTAGCGGCCGGAGGAGGTCTTCTCGTAGTAGGTCTTCAGCGAGTGCTTGGGCTGGCCCTTGGCGTCCTTGCCGGTCCCGAAGTACAGGTCCTGGAAGTGCTCCTGGTCGTAGTCCGCCTGCCAGGCCGTGGAGTTGTCGTTCTTGCGGTTCGGCTTGGCTATCTGGTTGTGCAGCGGGCCGGGCGTGCCGCCGTACTTCGGCTTCGGGTCGGTCGTGTCGTCGTCCGCGCGGTCGACCAGGGTGGTGTTGTCCACCTTGTCGCCGAACTCGACGAGGATCGTGAAGATCTTGTCGGTCTTCTCGCGGCCCAGCTCGACGTACTTCTTGCTGTCGAGCTTGACGACCTGGGAGCCACCGCGGCGCTCGACCTTCTTCTTGCCGCTCAGCACCTGCTCCAGGGCGGCCTTGCGCTGCTGCTCCTGCTGCTCGCTGAAGGGGCCCTCGAGGTCGTGGTCGACCGCCGTCTTGTCGATGCCGACGCCGGGCGCGCCGGGCGCCGGGTCGTGGCGGACGTCGGCCGGCGTGACGTTGCCGTCGTTGCCGGCCCACGCGGTGGTGAACGTCGAGGCGGTGGCGGCGGTGGCCGCGAGCGCCACGACGACTGCGGACGTTCTGATCGCCCGTCGTCTGTTGGTCACTTGATGTAGTCCTCCCCGGCGCCCGCCCCGACGGACCGAAGGTGGGGTGTCCGTCCAGCGGGTCGCGCGTCACAAGTGACGACATTCGACCGGAGTGAGGCCGGAAAAGACAGACCTTGACTTGCGCACACCAACTGCACTATGCGGGAGCGGATTTCCGGTAATCGGACGGCCGGTGGGCGCGTCGTGAAGGATTTTTGACGATCACATGACCCCGTGCGCCCCTTGTGCACCGACGGCGGCGGAGACCGCGCTTACCCCTCGTTCCGTGCGGGCATCGACCGTCGTAGAGTCGAACCGTTGTCTTGAGGGGCGGGTACTCGTCATGCAGCGTCCGAACGCCGCACAGCTCACCTGTGGTTCGGCCACCGTCGTCCTCGCGACCGTCGGCCTGCTGCTGCTCTCCGGCACGACGACGACCCCCGGCATCGCCGCGGCCTGTGCCGTCGGACTGCTGCTCGGCGTCCTCGTGGCGGTGACGATGCCGGTGCGGACGGGGTCCGTCAAGACCCCGGTGCCGACTCCTTCCGCCTCCGGGGACGAAGCGGTCCGGGTGCCGGCCGCGCGCGTGGGCGGGAGGGCCGGGACCCGGACCGGTTCGTGACGCCGGTGGTGCGGGGTCCTACTGCGGGACGGAGACCACCACCGTCTTCGCCGCCTTGTCGTGCAGACCCTGCTTGTACGGCTTGTCGACCAGGATCAGGATCAGCAGGAGCAGCGGCCACAGGCAGGCGCAGCAGATCAGCGCGGGCAGCCACAGCACGACGGCGCGCAGCAGCGACTGGCTCATCGGGGGCGTCGAGCCGTCGTTGAGCATCGCGACCCGCAGCTTCATGAGCTTCTTGCCGAGGGTCCGGCCGTTCCTGGCCGTCAGGACCGTGTCGTAGGCGACGTACGCGACGATCGTGATGAGCTGGAAGACCAGCTGGCCCCCGCCGTTGAAGCTGCTGACCGCGTCGCCGAAGTCGTCGTCGGCCGTCACCCGGTCGTAGATCTTGAACGGGATGCCGATGATCAGGAGCGGCACCGCGACGATCACCCAGTCGATGAGCCGGGCGAGGATGCGCCGCCCCGAGTCGGCGAGCGGCGGCATCCCGGCGAGCGGATCGGTCCCGCCGTAACCACCGCCGTAGCCGCCTCCGTACGGGGGCGGGGGCGCGTTGTCGTACGGGGAGCCGCCCCCGCCGCCGTACGGGGAGCCGTACGGGTTCCCGGGAGGCGGGCCGCCCGGGGGCGGGCCACCGGGAGGCGGCTGGCCGCCGGCGGGCGGCGGGGGCTCCTGGGGCCCCTTGCGGAACGGGTCCTCGTCGGGCGGCGGACCGGGCGGCGGCTGGTCGGTGCTCATGGGGGCAGTGCATCCCGGGCGGGACGCCCCCGCAAGGAATCACCGCCCGTTCGGGGGACCCGGTGTCCGGCCCGCTCCCCGCCCGGTCAGCGCGCCACGAAGGTGCGGGCGGCCTTGTCGTGCCAGCACTGGCGCCAGGGGCGGTCGAAGAGGCACCACAGGACGTTGAGCACGCCGACGGCCAGGAGCCACAGGACGCCGTGGACCAGCCAGCGCTTCAGGGCCCCGCCGAACGTCGGCGGCTCGTGCGCCTCGATGTCCCGCACCTGGATCCCGCAGAGCTTCTTGCCGAGGGTGCGGCCCCACTTGGCGGTCGGCAGCACCTCGTACAGGATCCCGACGACGATCAGCGCGGCGAGCGCGATGCCGAACTGGACGGAGGTCGTCGAGTCCACCAGCCAGACCTGGACGGTGGTGCCGGACCGGCGAGCCGCCTCGATCTTGCCCTCGATGTGGTCGAGCGCGGCGGTCACGAAGGGGAGGGCGGCGGCGCCGACGAGGGCGCCCGCGACGACCGAGTCGATCAGGCGGGCGACCAGGCGCCTGCCGAGCCCGGCGGGGCGCGCGGAGGCCTGCGCGCGGGCCGCCTGGAGGAACGGGTCCTCGACCGGCGGCTTCCAGGGGACGACCGGCTGCTGGGACTGTTCCTGGGGTGGGGACTGGGGCTGAGGCTGGGGGTGTGCCTGGGGTTGGGGTTGAGACTGCGGCTGGGGCTGGGCCTGCGGCTGGACCCAGGAGGGGGTGGGGGCGGGTGCGGGGTCCGGGGCCGGCTGGGGCGCGGGCGCCGGGGCGGGGGTGGGGATCGGCGTGACGGGCATGCCGCCGAGGCGCGCCGCTCCCCCGGTCGGGCGGGGGTCCGCCGACCGCGCCGGAGCGGGGGCTCGGGCCGGGGCGGGCGCCTGGGCCTGCGCCCGGGGCTGGGCTTCGGCCTGCTCGTCCGCGCCCGCGACCGGCCACTCCACCGGGGTTCGCGGGTCGGGGGTCCGGGACGCGCCCCAGGAGATCTCCCGGTCGCGGTCGCCGCCGGAGCCGGCCTGCCGGGAGCCGTCCGCCCGCCAGGTTGGGGCGGACTCCGCCGGGGCCGGGTCCTCGTCGAGGAAGACGGGCCCGGTCTCCTCCACGGTGGGTACGGGGGCGGGGGCGGACGCCCGGACGGGAGCCGGGGCCTCCGGCCGGGCCTGCGCCGCCACGGGGGCGGGGGCCGGCGCGGGCGCCTGGGCGGGCACGTGCGCGGGCGCCTGGGACCGGGGCTGCGCCGGGGTCCGTTCCGGGGCCTGCGCCTGGGCCGGTACGGAGGCGGCGGGCCGCTCGGGGGCGGCCTGTGGCGCGGGGGCGGGGCCGGGGGCCAGGATCGGGCCGGCCGGGGCCGCGGCGGCGGGCGGCCGGGACGGGGCGTCGCCGTCCGAGGGGGCGGGCCGGCTCGTGCCGGGGACCCACGCGCCCCCGTTCCAGTACCGGATGTATCCGGGAATGGACGGGTCCGGGTAGTACCCCGCCTGCGGTACCTCGCCGCCGCCTCCAGGAGGAGTAGCCACTGCCCCGACTCCGTTCAGTCACAACGCCCTTGATCCGCACGGCAGCGCGCCGGGCGTGCCGCGCCCAGGGATGACAGTAACGAAGAACCCCGCCGAGGGATGAAAGAGCCGACGAGAAAGGCCGCCTTCGGGCGACACTCCACGGAATTGGTCACTCCACGTGATGTTCGGGCCGATGCCTTTCTTTCGCTCGTCCAGAGGAGCATGCCCGGGACCACCCCGGGCACACGGGACCGGAAAAACTTCCCGAAAAAATCTTCCCGAAGTCGCGTAATGAGTCGCGGGCACCCCGCTCTCTCCTGGTGAAGGCCCGCCCGGGGCCGTCCGTGAGAAGGAGTACGACCATGCAGAACACCGACAACACCACCGTCGAGCGCGAGCTGGAGCTGAAGCTGGTGCTCTCCCCCGAGCGCGCCGTCCCGGTGCCCGCGCGGCTCGCCTACCTGACCGACGACCCGTACGCCGTCCACGTCACCTTCCACGTCGGCACGGACCACCCGGTCCACTGGACCTTCGCGCGCGAACTGCTCGTGGAGGGCGTCTTCCGGGCCTGCGGCCACGGGGACGTCCGCGTCTGGCCCACCAAGGTCGACGGCCGCGGCGTCCTCCTGATGGCGCTCTCCTCCCCCGACGGCGACGCCCTGCTCGAAGCCCCGTCCGCGCAGGTGTCCGCCTGGCTGGAGCGGACCCTGCGCGCGGTGCCGCCGGGCACCGAGTCGGAGCGGCTCGGCATCGACGACGGGCTCGCCGAGCTGCTCGCGGCCACCGTGTCCGCCGACGACCCGTGGCTGCGCGACCCGTGGCCGTCGGACGAGTCGCGGGACGAGGAGCGCTGAATCCGCCGCGGGGTGCCCGTGCGACGTCAGAAGAGCTTTCCGGGGCGCCGGGAGGGCTTCCCGGAGTGTCAGAAGAGCTTTCCGGGGTTGAGGAGCCCGAGGGGGTCGAAGGTCGCCTTGATCCCGCGCTGGAGCTCCAGGCCGACCGGCCCCAACTCGCGCGCCAGCCACTCCTTCTTGAGGACGCCGACGCCGTGCTCGCCGGTGATCGTGCCGCCGAGGGCGAGCCCGAGCGCCATGATCTCGTCGAAGGACTCGCGGGCCCTGCGCGACTCGTCCTCGTCGGTGTGGTCGAAGCAGACGACGGGATGGGTGTTGCCGTCGCCCGCGTGCGCGCAGACGCCGATGGTCAGGCCGTACCTCTCCGCGACGGCCGCCGTGCCGTCGAGCATCTCGGCGAGCCGGGTGCGGGGCACGCACACGTCGTCGATCATCGTCGCGGGCTTGATCGTCTCCAGGGCGGTGAGGGAGAGCCGGCGGGCCTGGAGGAGGAGTTCGGACTCGGCGGCGTCGGCGGCCGGGACGACCTCGGTGGCGCCCGCCGCCGCGCACAGCTCGCCGACGGCGGCCAGGTCGGCGGCCGGGTCGGGGGTGTCGAAGGCGCACAGGAGGAGCGCCTCGGTGGTGTCGGGCAGACCCATGCGCGCCAGCTCGTTGACGGCCCGGACGGTCGTACGGTCCATCAGTTCGAGGAGCGAGGGGGTGTGGCCGCGCTCCATGATCGCGCAGACGGCGGCGCAGGCGGCCGCGGCCGAGGGGAACTCGGCGGCGAGCGCGAGCTGCGCCGGGGGCTGCGGCTTGAGGGCGAGGACGGCCTTCACGACGACGCCGAGGCTGCCCTCGGAGCCGACGAAGAGCCGGGTCAGGTCGTATCCGGCGACGCCCTTGGCGGTGCGGCGGCCGGTGGTCAGGAGCCGTCCGTCGGCGAGGACGACGTCGAGGCCGAGGACGTACTCGGCGGTGACCCCGTACTTGACGCAGCACAGGCCGCCGGAGGCGGTGCCGATGTTGCCGCCGATGGTGCACGTCTCCCAGCTGGACGGGTCCGGCGGGTAGTACAGGCCCCGTGCGGCGACGGCCCGGGACAGGACGGCGTTGACCACGCCCGGTTCGACGACGGCGATCCGGTCGACGGGGTCGATCTCCAGGATGCGGTCCATCTTGACCAGGGAGAGCACGATGCAGTCGTCGGAGGCGTTGGCGCCGCCGGACAGACCGGTGCGGGCGCCCTGCGGGACGACGGGGACGCGGAGTTCGGTCGCGGTGCGCATGACGTGCCGCACCTGTTCCACGGTGCGCGGGAGCACGACGGCCGCGGGGGTGCCGGCCGTGCAGAAGCCCGCCATGTCGTGGGCGTAGGAGGCCGTCACGTCCGGGTCGGTGAGCAGGGCCTCGGCGGGCAGTCCGGCGAGCAGGCGCTCGTGGAGCCGTGACCGGAGGTCGTCCTTCTGCGGCGTCTGGAGATCGTCCATGCGTCCAGCGTGGCACCCGGGGCCATCGGTGTGAACCCGCCGGAGCGGGCGCTTCGCGTGCTCTCCGTACGGGCGGGGCCGGGAGCACAGTGAGTGCCGTGAAGAGCCAGAACGTGTCGAGGACGGTCCTCGCCGCCGGCGCGGGCGCGGTGCTCGCGGCGACGGCGCTGCTGTACGCCCCGGAGTTCCTCGGCCGGGGGGCGCCGCACCCGCCGGGACCGGCGGAGCGGGCGGTGATCGCGGCCCACGCGGGCGCGCAGGCGGCGCTGCCGGACCTGGCCGCGCTGATCGCGGACCGGGAGGAGTGGCTGCGCGCCCATCCGGACGACGGGAAGTCCTGGGCGGACCTCGGCGCGGCGTACGTGGAGCGCGGGACGCGGCTCGGGGACGCACGGGACCATCCGCGGGCCGAGGAGGCGCTGCGCCGCTCCCTCGCCGCGCGTCCGGCCGCGCGCGGCAACACGGCCGCGCAGCTGGGCCTGGGGGCCCTCGCGGGGGCGCGGGGCGACTGGCGGGCCGCCCGGAAGTGGGGCGAGCGGGTGCGGAAGGCGGAGCCGGGGCACTGGCCGGTGTACCCGGTCCTGATCGACGCGTACAACGGCCTCGGCGACTACGGGGCGGCGCGCGCGGCGATGGAGAAGCTGGAGGAGCTGCACGCGGGCGCGGTGGTACGCGCGCGTGCCGCGCAGACGTACCGCGACCGGGGCTGGCGCGAGGACGCCGACGCGGCGGCCCTGGACGCGGTGGCGCTCGCGGAGGCGGACGCTGAGAGGGCGGCGGCCCTGGGGCGGCTCGGGGACCTGGCGTGGGAGCGGGGCGAGCCGGAGGAGGCCCTGAAGCGGCACGGGGCGGCGCTGCGGCTCGTACGGGACCACGGGCCCTCGCTCGCGGGCCGGGCGCGGGCGCTCGCGGCCCTGGGGCGCACGGACGGGGCGGTACGGGACTGGCGGGCGGCCCTGGCCCGGCTGCCGCTGCCGGAGTACGCCCTGGAGGCGGGCGAGCTGTACGAGTCGCTGGGCCTGGACGCGGAGGCGCGGGCCCTGTACGAGCGGCTGCGGACGGGCACCTGGGCGCGGGCGGTGGTCCCCCTGGGGCTGCTCGACGCGGACCACGGCGATCCGGCGGCGGCGGTCGCCCGGCTGCGTGCGGAGTGGGCGCGCGGGCACCGCTCGGTGGGGGTGGCGGACGCGCTGGGGTGGGCGCTGTTCCGGTCGGGGCGGGCGCGGGAGGCCCTGGAGTACGCGAGGCGGGCCACGGACGAGGGGCTGCGGAGCGCCCTCTTCTCGTACCACCGGGGCGAGATCGAGCGGGCGCTGGACCTCCGGGGCCCGGCCCGCCGCCGCCTGGCGGAGGCCCTGCGGATCAATCCCGCCTTCTCGCCGCTGCACGCCCCGAGGGCGGAGGCGGCGCTCGCGGCACTCGGGGAGCCGCCGGACGAACTGCCGGAGGGGGTGGGGCGGGAGGGGTCCGCGCGTACGGAGAAGACGGCGGACGCGGAGAAGGGGACGGGCCCGGAGAAGACTGCCGCGGGTCCGGGCACGCACGCGTAGGCGGGCTCCGGACGGGCCGCGGGTCCGGGCGCACGCGTAGGCGCGGTCCGAGTGGCCTGCGGATTCGGGCACGCGCGCGTAGGCGCGGTCCGGACGGCCCGGGGAGCCGGGTACGCGCGCGTGCGGTCAGGTGCGCGCGCGTACCCGGCCGTCCTTGAAGGGTGGCGTCCCGGGCGGGCCCCGTGTCCCGCCGGAACGCCTGGGCCGGGCGCCGGGCCGGTGGGTGGCCGGGCCCGGGCCGGCCCGGTCGGTGGCGCGGGGAGGGGGTCCGGGGTGCTGCCCCGGACCCCCTCCCCGCGCGCGCGTGGCGGCTCCTAGAGGTTGCCGCGCTTCTCCTGCTCGCGCTCGATCGCCTCGAAGAGGGCCTTGAAGTTGCCCTTGCCGAAGCCCATGGAGCCGTGGCGCTCGATCATCTCGAAGAAGACGGTCGGGCGGTCCTGGACCGGCTTGGTGAAGATCTGGAGCAGGTAGCCGTCCTCGTCGCGGTCGACGAGGATCTTCAGCTCGCGCAGGATCTCGACCGGCACCCGGGTCTCGCCGGCCCACTCGCCGAGGGTGTCGTAGTACGAGTCGGGGGTGTCGAGGAACTGGACGCCGGCGGCCCGCATCGAGCGCACGGTGGAGACGATGTCGTTGGTGGCGAGCGCGATGTGCTGGACGCCCGCGCCGCCGTAGAACTCCAGGTACTCGTCGATCTGCGACTTCTTCTTCGCGATCGCGGGCTCGTTGATCGGGAACTTCACCTTGAGGGTGCCGTCCGCGACGACCTTCGACATGAGCGCCGAGTACTCGGTCGCGATGTCGTCGCCCACGAACTCCTTCATGTTCGTGAAGCCCATGACCTTGTTGTAGAAGCCGACCCAGTCGTTCATCTTCCCGAGCTCGACGTTGCCGACGCAGTGGTCGATGGCCTGGAAGGTGCGCTTGGCCGGGGGCTCGACGATCGGGTTCGCGGGGACGAAGCCGGGGAGGTACGGGCCGCTGTAGCCGGAGCGCTCGACGAGGGTGTGGCGGGTCTTGCCGTAGGTGGCGACGGCGGCGAGGACGACCTTGCCGTGCTCGTCCTCGACCTCGTACGGCTCGGCGACGCCGGTGGCGCCGTGCTCGACGGCGTACGCGTAGGCGGCGCGGGCGTCCGGGACCTCGATCGCCAGGTCGACGACGCCGTCGCCGTGCTCGGCGACGTGCTCGGCGAGGAAGCGGCCCCGGTCGGTGGAGGCCTTGATGACGGAGGTGAACACGAAGCGCGCGGCGCCGTTGGTGAGGACGTAGCTCGCCGTCTCGCGGCTGCCGTTCTCCGGTCCGGAGTAGGCGACCAGCTTCATGCCGAAGGCGGTGGAGTAGTAGTGGGCGGCCTGCTTGGCGTTGCCGACGGCGAAGACGACCGCGTCCATTCCCTTCACGGGGAAGGGATCGGCCTGCCGCGCCGTGGAGGGGGTGTGGTGAATGGTCTCAGTCATGGCAGCAATGTCCCGCCGTTCGGCAAGGTGCGCAAGAGTTTGCTGACTCGCTGGTCAATCTGTACAGCGACAGGCCAGGATGGTCGGGCGACTTGTACATGCTGACCACGGAGGAGCCGCTGTGGCGATCGATCATCTGGACGGGCGGCTGATCGGGCTGCTCGCGCGCGAGCCGCGCATAGGGGTCCTGGAGGCGTCCCGGCGCCTCGGGGTGGCACGGGGGACGGTGCAGGCGCGGCTCGACCGGCTCCAGGCGTCGGGGGTGATCAGGGGATTCGGGCCGGAGGTGGACCCGGCGGCGCTCGGCTATCCGGTGACGGCCTTCGCGACCCTGGAGATCAAGCAGGGGCAGGGCGCGGACGTGCGGGGGCACCTGGCGACGGTGCCGGAGGTCCTGGAGCTGCACACGACCACGGGCCACGGGGACATGCTCTGCCGGCTCGTGGCCCGCTCGAACGCGGACCTCCAGCGGGTCATCGACAAGGTGGTGGGGTTCGAGGGGATCGTGCGGGCGTCGACGGCGATCGTGATGGAGAACCCGGTGCCGCTGCGGATCATCCCGCTGGTGGAGCAGGCGGCGAGCGGGGAGCCGCTGACGTAGGACACGGCCTCCGGGCCCGGGGGCCCGGCACCCGCCTCGGCACCCGGGACGACCGGGACCGGAAGGGGCCGGGCGCGGCCGGCACGAGCGACTTCACGCCGCGGCTGCCGCTCCTGCGGGGATCAGCAGGACGGAACCTTCGACTCCTGCCCCTGTTCCAGGGCCCTGAGGGACGCCACCGCGTCGCCGAGGGCGGTGACGGGGACGAGCCGCATGCCCTTCGGCAGCTCGGCCTCCGCGTCCGAGCACTCCGCCTTCGGCACGAGGAAGACGGTGGCGCCGTCCCGGGCGGCGGCCTGCGTCTTGAGGGAGACCCCGCCGACGGCGCCGACCTTACCGTCGGGCGCGATCGTGCCCGTACCGGCGACGGTCCGGCCGCCGGTGAGGTCGCCGCCGTCCCCGTCGCCGTCGAGCTTGTCGACGATGCCGAGGGAGAAGAGGAGCCCGGCGCTGGGGCCGCCGACGTCGGCGAGGTTCAGGGTCACCCTCACCTCCTCGGGGTCCTTCTTCAGATAGCCGAGGGCGGCGAGGGTGGCCGCGTCCTGCGACTGCTTCATCTGGCCCAGGTTGTGCTTCTCGATCTCCGCGTCCGACTTCCCCGAGGGGTAGACGGACCCCTTCGGCAGGACGGCCCGGTCGGTGCGGAACCAGGCGTCGGCCACGTCCTCGAAGCGGATGTCCGCGGACGGCCCGGTCGCCAGGATCGTCGTCATCCGCAGCTGCCCCTCGGTCTCCCGGACCGGGGCGCCGGTGATCGTGATGACCGGCTTCCCCTTGTCCTCGCCCAGCACGTCGGCGGTCGAACCGGGCTGCGCGATCGCGTACGGCAGCGGCGCGAGCCCGACGACGGCGAGGAGCGCGACGACGGGCAGCGCGCAGAGCGCGAGGGCACGGGGACGGGAGAGACGGGAGAGCACGCCCCCAATCTACTGGGACGGGTGGGGACGCGGGGCGGGGGGCGCGGGCGGATACGGGGGCCGGAGTCCGGACGAACCGGAGAGCGGTGGTTCCGGCGGGACCGGCCCGGAAGGCGGTACCGAGCGGGACGGCCCCGGCGACGGTACGGAGGCGCGGGCCGAAGCCCGTACAGGTGACGCGGGCCCCGGCCCGCACGGGCAGCACGGACCGCGCCCGCACGGGTGACACGGAGCGCCAAGGCCCGCAGGCCGGAGGCGGTCGCGACGGCCGGGGCCGGCCCCGTACGCGTACCCCCCCGCCCCCGCCCCGACGCGGCCGCCCCGCGCCCTAACGCAGCGCGTCCGCGACCTCTCGGGCCGCGTCCACCACCCTCGGGCCGACCCGCTCGGGGACGGCGTCGGCGAGCATGACGACGCCGACGCTGCCCTCGACGCCCGTCACGCCGACCAGCGGGGCGGCGGCGCCGCTCGCGCCGGCCTCCAGTTCGCCGTGGGTGAGGGTGTAGCCCGGTTCGGTCAGGCCGCCCTGGCGGGCGGCGAGGATCGCGCGGCCCGCCGCGCCCCGGTCCAGCGGGTGGCGGAAGCCGGCCCGGTAGGCGACGTGGTAGTCGGTCCAGGTCGGTTCGACGACCGCGACCGCGAGCGCCTCCGCCCCGTCGACCAGGGTGAGGTGGGCCGTCGCCCCTATGTCCTCGGCGAGCGAGCGCAGCGCGGGCAGCGCCGCCTCGCGCACCAGGGGGTGGACCTGGCGTCCGAGCCGCAGCACGCCGAGGCCGACGCGGGCCCGGCCGCCGAGGTCGCGGCGGACCAGGGCGTGCTGTTCGAGCGTGGCGAGCAGGCGGTAGACCACGGTCCGGTTGACGCCGAGTTTGTTGGACAACTCGGTGACCGTCAGGCCGTGGTCGGTGTCGGCGAGCAGTTTGAGGACTCTGAGTCCCCGGTCGAGCGTCTGGGAGGTCTCCGCGGTCACGACGCCCTCTCCTTCGGAGTGAGATGGAGGCGGGACTCTCACGGGGTTGCCTCGCCGGTCCCGCGGCGACGCACGTCAGAGGCCGCCGGCAGGAAGGGGTACACCGGCTGCGCTCCGCGGCGGCGCTGCCACGGGGCGAATGCTTTTGAGCCGGGACAGTAGCGACCCGCTCCGCTCAGCGGAAGACCTCGTCCAGAATCCGGGCGCCGGCGACCGTATGAAGACGGTTCGGGACCTTCGTCGGCCGGAGAGAGGACTTCGGACGACAAGAACGGCTATGTCGCGCTCGTAGCGTGGAAGTGGTTCCGGAAGCCGGCCGTGGGGGCCGGCACCGGTTCCGGTCCCGATTCACGACGGGACGGCCGAGGCCCGTACGCAGCGGTGCGTACGGGCCTCGGATCCCCCTCGGACGGGGGTCAGCGCATGCGGGTGGCCCACTCCTGGACCTTCTTGATCCGCTCGCGGATCTGCCCGGCGGTGGCCTCCGCGCTCGGCGGGCCGCCGCAGACCCGGCGCAGCTCGGTGTGGATGACGCCGTGCGGCTTGCCGCTCTGGTGCACGTACGCGCCGACCATCGTGTTGAGCTGCTTGCGCAGTTCGAGCAGCTCCTTGTGGGAAACGACGGGCCGCCGCTCGGCGGGCAGCTCCAGGAGGTCCGCCTCGGTGTCCGGCTTCTTGCGGCTGTGCGCGATCTGCCGGGCCTGGCGCTTCTGGAGGAGGAGCTGCACCTGGTCGGGTTCGAGGAGGCCGGGGATGCCGAGGTAGTCCTGCTCCTCCTCGCTGCCGGGGTGGGCCTGCATGCCGAACTCGGCGCTGTTGTAGAGGACGCGGTCGAAGACGGCGTCGGACTCCAGCGCCTCGAAGGGCAGCATGTCCTGCTCGCCGGTGTCCTCGTCCTGCTGCTTCTCGGCCTCCGCCATCTCCTTCTCGGACTCGGCGTACGGGTCCTCGTCCTCGCCCGCCTTCTTCGGCCGGTCGAGGGTGTGGTCGCGCTCGACCTCCATCTCGTTGGCGAAGCCGAGGAGGCTGGGGATCGTGGGAAGGAACACGGACGCGGTCTCGCCGCGCCTGCGCGAACGCACGAAGCGGCCGACGGCCTGGGCGAAGAAGAGCGGGGTGGAGATCGTCGTCGCGTACACGCCGACCGCGAGGCGGGGGACGTCGACGCCCTCGGACACCATGCGGACGGCGACCATCCAGCGGTCACCGCTCTCGCTGAACTCGTCGATGCGGTTCGAGGCGCCCGTGTCGTCGGAGAGGACGAGGGTGGGCCGGGTGCCGGTGATCTCGCGGATCAGCTTGGCGTACGCGCGGGCCGACTCCTGGTCGGAGGCGATGACGAGGCCGCCGGCGTCGGGGATGGACTTGCGGACCTCGGTGAGGCGCTGGTCGGCGGCGCGCAGCACGTTCGGCATCCAGTCGCCGCGCGGGTCGAGGGCGGTGCGCCAGGCCTGCGAGATCGCGTCCTTGGTCATCGGCTCCCCGAGGCGGGCGGCGATCTCGTCGCCGGCCTTGGTGCGCCAGCGCATGTTGCCGCTGTAGGAGAGGAAGATGACCGGCCGGACGACCCCGTCGCCGAGGGCGTTGCCGTAGCCGTACGTGTAGTCCGCGGAGGAGCGGCGGATGCCGTCGTTGCCCTCCTCGTACGTGACGAAGGGGATCGGGTTGGTGTCGGAGCGGAAGGGGGTGCCGGTGAGCGCGAGGCGGCGGGTGGCCGGCTCGAAGGCCTCCAGGCAGGCCTCGCCCCAGGACTTGGAGTCTCCGGCGTGGTGGATCTCGTCCAGGATGACGAGGGTCTTGCGCTGCTCGCAGCGGTTGCGGTGGAGCATGGGGCGGACGCCGACACCCGCGTAGGTGAGGGCGACGCCGTCGTACTCCTTGCTGAGCGGCCCGGCGCTGTACTCCGGGTCCAGCTTGATCCCTATGCGCGCGGCGGCCGCGGCCCACTGCTTCTTGAGGTGCTCGGTGGGCGCGATCACGGTGACCTGCTGCACGACGTGGTGGTGCAGCAGCCACGAGGCGAGGGTCAGCGCGAAGGTGGTCTTGCCGGCTCCGGGGGTGGCGACCGCGAGGAAGTCGCGGGGCTGCTCCTGGATGTACTTCTCCATCGCGCCCTGCTGCCAGGCGCGCAGCTTGCCGGCGGTGCCCCAGGGGGCGCGGCCGGGGAAGGCGGGAGAGAGGTGGTGTGAGGAGGGGGCGGTGGTAGTCACGATCTCCGGTTCGACGCTCGTCCAGATATGACAACCGGGCCACCTTACCGGCGGCCGGGCCCGGACCTCGTACCCGACGGGGGGACTGCCACCCCGGTGCGATTCACCTCACGTCGGGTCGGTGGTTCAGCGCGCGAACCGGGGCAGCTGCGCGGCGATCTCGGGGACGTCGAGGGCGCCCTGGCAGACGTCCAGGACGAACGCCTCCGCTTCGTCGACGTCGAAGGCCGAGTCCAGCGGGTGCCCGTTCATGTGGAGGAAGACCCAGGTCGCGTACCAGGCGATGCGCTTGTTCCCGTCCACGAGCGCGTGGTTGCGGGCGAGCGATTCCATGAGCGCCGCGGCCTTCTGCCAGACGTCCGGGTAGGCGTCCTGGCCGAACACGCTCGACTGCGGACGCGCCAGGGCGGAGTCGAGGAGGCCGTAGTCCCGCACTTCGTCCGCGCCGAGCCGCTGTGCGAGGTTCAGGAGCTCGGGAAGCCTGGGGCAGTACGTCACGCGAGCCTCCGGTTCAGCTCCTCACTGACCCTCAGCACGTGCTCGGCCGCCTCGTCGAAGAGGCGGGAGTGCTCGTTCACGGCCCGGATCACGGCGTCGTGCGCGAAGGACTGCATACTGCGCCCTTCCGCCTCGGCCCGCTCGCGCAGGGCGTCCAGCTCTTCCTCGGTGAACCTGACGTTGAGACCGGCCATGACGCCATGGTACCGCGCGGTACCACGTGGTGTCAGGGGGCTTTCGGGTCACCGGGCCGTCCCGGCGCCCCGTGCAGCCGCGTGGCCACCCACGCCCCCGCCGCCGCCACCCCCGCCATCGGCAGGAAGACCGCGGCGAAGGCGGCCGGGTGGGAGCCGGTGGCGGCGGCGGTGTGGGAGACGACCGCGTGGCCCACCGCGCCGCCGCCGAGGGCCGCGAAGGCCGCGCCGCCGGCCGCGAGGAGGAGGACGTTGGAGAGGCCGTCGGAGATCTGGAGGGCGGCCGAGTTGGAGCCCGCCTCCTCGGGGGCGGAGAGCTTCAGGAGGAGCACGCTCGTGGAGGAGATCACCGCGCCCATGCCGAGGCAGCCGAAGGCCCAGGCCACCGCGACGGTCCAGGCGGGCACGGCGGTGATCAGGACGCTCGGGGCCGTCGCGATCGCGAGGGCGACCAGGACCATCCCGAGGACGACGAGCCGCTCCCGGTACGGCTCCGTCCACGGCCGGGACTGGATCCAGGAGCCGAGCGCCCAGGTGAGGCCGCCGACGGCCAGGGAGAGACCGGCGAGGGTGGGGCTCAGGCCCCGCTGGGTGACCAGCATCAGGGGCACGAAGGACTCGGCGGCGATGAAGGACCCGGCGGCGATCCCGCGCAGCAGGACGACGGAGGGCAGGCCGCGGGCGGCCCGGTAGGTGCCGCGCGGCAGCAGCCCCCGTACGGCGGGCACGAGGAGCGCGGCGCCCGCGGCGGCGGGCAGCAGGGAGAGCCAGCGCAGTTCCTGCCCGGCGTACTGGAGGAGCCCGGCGCCCGCGGAGATGCCGAGCGCCAGCCGGATCCGGCGCCGGTCCCAGGGGGCGACGGGCGCCTCCGGGTCGGCGGGGCCGGAGGCGGTGCGGCGGATGGCGGGGAGGGCGAGGGCGAGCGGCAGGACGACGAGGACGGGGATGCCGACGAAGACCCAGCGCCAGCCGAGGTGCTCGGTGATGGTGCCGGAGGCGAGCGGCCCGACGACCGAGGGGACGACCCAGCTCGCGGCGAAGGCCGCCATGATCGCGGGCCTGAGGTGCTCGTCGTAGGCGCGGCTGACGACCACGTACAGGGCGACGATGACGAGGCCGCCGCCGAACCCCTGCACGGCCCGGCCGAGGACGAACATCCACATGGCGCCGGCGGTCCCGGAGAGGAGCAGCCCGGCGGCGAAGGCGGACATGCCGGCGGTGAGGGGCGCGAGCGGCCCCTTGCGATCGGACCACTGTCCGGCCAGGACCATGCCGAAGAGGCTGGTGGTGAAGTACGCGGAGAAGGCGAAGGCGTAGACGGACACGCCGTTCAGCTCGCGGGCGGCGACGGGCATGGCCGTGCCGACGGCGGTCGCCTCGAAGGCGATGAGCAGGACGACGGAGACGATGCCGATGCTGAGCGCCCGGTGGGCCGGATCGAGGACGGACCCCGGGCCGGCGGTCCGGTCGGCGCGGGGTCGGGTTCCGGGGCTCGGGGTGACGGCGGCGTCGGTGCCGGCGTCGCGGGGTTCGAGGGCGCTCATCCCCCCAGAGTAAGAGGTGTAGACCTGAATGACCCCTGTCGGAAGTCCGGTGATCGCTCGGCCCTCGGACCTACTCCGCACGGACGACCGCGAACGGATTGTTGCGGGCGTGTGGCAGTCGCGTGGCACGACCCCGCGAACCCTTGAGCACCCCCGGGCGGCCCCCTACGGTCGTACTCGTCGCCACCACACGACCGTGTGCCCGAGTGGTTCAGGGACTCGCCTGCAAAGCGAGTTACGCGGGTTCGATTCCCGCCACGGTCTCCACGCCCCTTCGACGGCCCCGGTCCTCTCGGTCCGGGGCCGTCGTCGTGCTCGGCCCGCGAGGAGCCGGGGCGGAGACGAAGCCCGTTGCGGGAGCGGATCCTCCGGACGATGATCACGGTTCAGCGCGAGGGGGTACGCGCTCGACGTCCCGCCGGACGGGTTCCCCGACCGGTACGACTCGGGGCCGGCGCACACCGGGACCGTGGAGTGACGCCGTTCGACGGGTGCGGAATCCGGATTCGGTCCTTCGGGAGGGACGGTCCCGAGGAGCGGGTGCGGCCTCCCCGTCCCGCGGCTCCCCGACCCGTGGCCTCTCGACCGGTGGAGCCGGGTACGGCGCTCGGGACGCCGGTGTCCGCGCGGTTCCTCTCCGTTCGGATTCCAGGCGTCCGATTCGTTCAAGAGGACGGCGGCCGAGGGCCGCTACCGTCACCACCATGAACAGTGCCGACACGCATTCGCGCCATCTCAGCGTCCGTATCGACCGCACCGTCGACGATGTCTACGCCTACGCGTCGGACCCGGCCAATCTGCCCGCGTGGGCCCATGGCCTGGGGGGATCCATCGAGAACGTCGACGGCCGTTGGATCGCGGAGTCCTCCCCCATGGGGCGGGTCGTGGTCGCCTTCGCGCCGCGCAACGCGCTGGGTGTGCTCGACCACGACGTCACGCTCCCCTCCGGGGAGACCGTCTACAACCCGGTCCGGGTGATCGCCGGCGGCAGCGGGAGCGAGGTGGTGTTCACCCTTCGCCGCCGGCCGGAGACGAGCGACGACGACTTCGAGCGTGACGCCGGGGCGGTCGCCGCCGACCTGGCCCGCCTCAAGGAGTTGATGGAGGCCTCCTGAGGCCCTTACCCCTGCGCCGCCGCCACCGCCGCCTGCGGACGGATCGGGAGGCGGTTGACCGGGCGGCCGGTGGCCGCCCGGACCGCCGCCGCCACCGCGGCGGGCGAGGTGACGACGGGGACGGCGCTCGCGGCCTTGGCGCCGAAGGGCGCCACCACGTCGCGCTCCTCGACCAGCTTCACGATCCGGATGTCCGGGGCGTCCAGGGAGGTCGGGAGGGCGTAGCCGGTGAAGTCGGGGTGGCGGACCAGGCCGCGGGCGGTGCGGAGGTTCTCCGTGAGGGCCGCGCCGACGCCCTGGGTGACACCCGCCTCGATCCGGACGGCGAGCTGGGCCGGGTTGAGGATCCGGCCGACGTCCTGCGCGACGGCCATCTCCACGACCCGTACGGCACCGAGTTCCACGTCCACGTCCACCACCGCGCGGATCGCGCAGAACGCGAGGCCCACGAAGGCGTCGCCCTGGCCCGCGTCGTCCAGCGGCTCGGTGGGGTGGGGGCGGCACTGGGCGGTGGCCCACAGCTCCTTGCCGTCGAGCGCCTCGGTGACCGTCGTGGAGAGCACGCCGTCGTACGAGGTGATCTTGCCGTCGGTGATCTGGAGCAGCTCGGTCGACATGCCGAACTTGTGGGCGAGCGGCTGGAGGAGCTGGGTGCGGACCATCTTCGCGGCCCGCTCGACGGCCCCGCCCGAGACCCAGGTGTGCCGGCCGTGCGCGGCCGGTCCGGCGGGCGGCTGGTCGGTGTCGACGGGGGCGACGTGGACCTCCTCGATGCCGAGGGTCTCCTGCACGACCTGGCGGGCGAGCGTGGAGAACCCCGAACCGGTGTCCACGGCCGAGCAGATGACCGTCGCCACCCCGTCCGCGACCCGCACCGTCGCCGTCGAGACCTCGTCGGTGCCCTCCGCGCCGAGCATGTGGACCATGCCGAGCGCGTAACCCACGCCCCGCCGCACCGCGCCGGGTTCGCCCGCGCCCTCGGGGCCGCCGGGCAGCAGCCACTCCCCCTCGGGGGTGTCCTTGGGCAGCGGCGGCAGCGGGAAGTCCCGTACGGCGGCGAGGAGTTCCGCGACCGGGGCCGGGCAGGTGACCGTCTGGCCGGTGGGCAGGATGTCGCCGGTCGCCATGACGTTCCGCATGCGCAGCTCGGCCGGGTCCACGCCCAGCTTGGCCGCGAGCTTGTCCATCTGCGCCTCGTACGCGGCGCACACCTGCATCGCGCCCTCGCCCCGCACGTGTCCGGACGGCGGGTTGTTGGTGCGGACGGCCCAGCCCTCGACGAAGGCGTGCGGGACGACGTACGGGCCGCAGGCGAAGGCCACGGCCGCCGCGAGGGACTCGGACGAGGAGTCGGCGTACGCGCCGCCGTCGAGCAGGATCTGCGCCTCCACCTTCACCAGGCGGCCCTCCGCGTCCGCGTGGTGGCGGTAGCGCAGCAGGGTGGGGTGGCGGTGGGCGTGGCCGAGGAACGACTCCTCGCGCGTGGCGGTGAGTTTGACCGGGCAGCCGGTGCGCAGCGCGAGCAGGCCCAGCGGGATCTGGAAGCCCGGGTCCTCGCGGTCGCCGGTGGCGCCCGGGACGCCGGTGACGACCAGTTTGACCTGCTCGGGCGGGAGGCCGAAGCAGGCGGCGGCCAGGTCGCGGTCGGTGTGCGGGTCGGTCGAGGCGGTGTAGAGCTCCACCCCGCCGTCCGGGCGCGGCACGGCGAGGCCCGCCTCCGCGCCGATCGGCGCCGGGTCCTGCCGCCCGATCCGGTACAGGCCCTCGACGACGACCTCGCCGGTCGCCTCCGGGTCGCCGAAGCGGAGCGGGATGTGCCGGATCAGGTTCCCGTCGGGGTGCAGCGGCTCGGCCGCGAACGCCTTCTCCGGGTCGGTGACCGGTTCGAGGACCTCGTACTCGACGGCGATGGCGGCGGCGGCGAGCCGGGCCGTGTCGGGGTGGTCGGCGGCGACGGCCGCCAGGGCCTCGCCGTGGTGCCGGACCAGGTCTGAGGCGAAGACGGGCCGGTCCGCGACCCGGCGCCCGTAGGTGGCCGCGCCCGGCACGTCGGCGGCCGTCACCACGGCCCGTACGCCCGGCATGGCGACGGCGGCGGAGGTGTCGACCGAGACGATCCGGGCGTGCGGGTGCGGGGAGCGCAGGATCGCGGCCCAGAGCAGGCCCTCGGCCCACAGGTCGGAGGCGTACGGGAAGGTGCCCTCGGTCTTCGCCCGGGACTCGGCCTGCGGGAGCGAGGTGCCGAGGCCGTGGGCGGCCGGCTCCTGCCCGAGGGGGCCGAGGGGCCCGGGGACGTCCGTGACCGTGACCGTGGGAACGGCGGTGGTCGCGTCGCTGCTCACGGCTTGCCTCCGTCGTGCGGGTGCGGGATCTGGTGCGGGACGCGGGCGCCGTCGGCGCCCTCGGGCGCCTGGGCCGCGGCGGCGGCCTCGCGCTCGGCGACGACGTCCCGTACGGCTTCGAGGACGCCCCGGTAGCCGGAGCAGCGGCACAGGTTGCCGGCGAGCGCCTGGCGGGTCTCCAGCTCGGTGGGGGCGTGGTTGCCCTCCAGGAGGTCGTGCACGGTCATGCACATGCCGGGGATGCAGAAGCCGCACTGGACGGTGCCGCACCGGGCCATGGCCCGCTGCACGTCGGAGGGCTCCCCGTCGGCCGCGAGGCCCTCGACCGTCCGCACCTCGCTCCCGGCGGCGGTCGCCGCGGGGACCAGGCAGGAGGCGACGAGCCGCCCGTCGACCTGCACGTTGCACGCGCCGCACTCGCCCTGCGAGCAGCCGTCCTTGGCCCCGGCGAGCCCGAGGCGCTCGCGCAGGACGTAGAGCAGCGACTCCCCGATCCAGGAGCCGGTGACGGGCCGGTCCACGCCGTTGACCCGGAGGGCGTACGAGGTGTGGGGGTGCTCGTCGCTGTCGGTGGAGGCGTGGACCTCCGCCGCGACGGGGAGCACCGGGTCGGGAACGTCCGTGTCGAGGACGGTCTCCGCGCGGAGACCGGCGTCCGGTCCGGGGGCGTCCGGTCCGGGGGCGTCCGGTTCGGGGGCGTCCGCTTCGGGGGCCGGGTCCGCTTCGGGGGCCGGGTCCGCTTCGGGGACATCGGGGGTGTCCTGTACGGCTTCCGGGGCCGCTTCCTCGACGGCGGCGGGCTCCTCCACGGCCTCCGCCGCGTCCGGGGCCTCCGCCCCGGCCGGCGGCTCCTGCCGGAGCGCCCAGGGTGCGGGCGCGCCGCCCGGGAGGGTCGCCGGGGCCTCGGCGGGGATCTGCCACTGGCCCGTGTCACCGGGAGCGGGTTCGGGGCCGGACCCGGGCACGGGCTCCGTCGTCTCCGCGAAGCGCCACTCGGCCGTCGCGTGCGGGCCCCGCCCGTCGTACTCGGGCCGGTCGAAGGGCTCGCCCCGCTGCTCGAAGTACTCGAAACCGCCCTGGTCGCCCTCGAAGCCCTGCGGCTGCTCGTAGCTCCGCGGCTGCTCGAAGTCGCGCTGCTGCTCGAAGTCCTGAGGCTGCTCGAAGTCCCGCGACTGCTCGAAGTCCCGCGACTGCTCGTAGGCCCGGTCCGGCTCGAAGCCCTGCGGCCGCTCCTGCCCGAAGCCCTGGTCCGACTCGTAGCCCCGGTCGGACTCGTAGCCCCGGTCCGGCTCGAACCCCTGCGGCCGCTCGGCCTCGTAGCCCCGACCAGGCTCGTACTCCCGCTCCCGGCCAGGCTCGTACCCCTGGTTCCGGTCCTGGCCCCGCGCGTGGTCGAAGTACGGCCGTACCGGGTCCGCCTCCGTCGGCAGGTGGGCCGGCCAGCCGCCCGTGGTCCCCGGGTCGGCCGCCGGGGGTGGGGTGAGCGGCTGGAGCGGGGTGATCATCGGCGGCACGTAGTCGTGGCCGGGCGCCTCCAGGGGCACGCCGTCCAGCATGAAGTCCGGCGGCAGCTGTACGAAGGCGGTCGCGTCGCCGTCGTACCCCTCGCTCTTCGGGATCGGCTCCCAGCCGCCCTGGTTGCCCTGCTGTTCGTCGCTGCTCACGTGAGTGCCCTCCCCAGTGCCCGTCGGGCGAGTGCGGCGACGGTGCGCCGCAGGTGCAGTACGGCCGGGGGCAGTTGCTCGCCCCCTTGCGGGTCCGGGATGCAGGCGGCGGCGACGTACTCGCCGAACGCCGTCAGCGCCTCCGGCGCGAGCCCCCGGTCGTTGTCCCAGTCCACGAGCGAGGCGATCCAGCGCTCGGCCTCGAGCGGGCGCAGCGGCATCGGCGCGACGGCGCCGACGGCGCAGCGGACCCCGCGCCGGGCCGGGTCGAGGACGACGGCGACGGAGGCGGTGGCGCGGGCCGGGCCGGTGCGGCCGGTGGCCTTCAGGAAGACCTGGGGGGCGTGGAGCAGCGGCACCCGGACGAAGCCCACGAGTTCGCCGGGGGCGAGCAGGTCGCGGCCCGCGAGCAGGTGGGAGACGGGGATCTCGCGGCTGCCGAGCGGCCCGAGGACGACGAGGTCGGCCTCCAGGGCGGCGAGGACGGGCAGCGAGTCGCCGGTGGGCGCGGCGGTGACGACGTTGCCGCCGAGGGTGCCGGCGTTGCGGATCTGCGGGGGCCCGGCCGCGCGGGCGGCGGCGGCGAGGGCGGGGATGAGGGCGGCGAAGTCGGGGCGGCCCATGCGGGCGTGGGTGAGGCCGGCGCCGAGGAGGGCGTGGCCGTCCTGGTACTGCCAGCCGCGGATCTCGTTGATGCGGCTGAGGCCGACGAGTCCGGCGGGCCTGAGCTGGCCCTTGTTGACGGCGGCCATGAGGTCGGTGCCGCCGGCGACGGGGACGGCCGCCGGCATGGCCGTGAGGGCCGCGACGGCCTCGTCGAGCGAGGCGGGCAGCGTCACGGCCTGCGCCGTCTGTGGTGCGTGCGTGGTCAACCCGCTGCCCCTTCCCGGTGTCCCGGCGGTCCCCGACTGTGCCCGGCCGTCGCGCCTGCGTGTGGGCGTACCGTACGTGCTCACAGGCCGGACGTGGCAACTCTGGCACATCTTCCGAGCCGTCCGGCGCGAGGGTCCGCGAAGGACTGTTCCGTCCGGGACGTCCCGGGAGCGGCGGGGAGTTCCGTTTCGCCGGTCTTGGGCGGCGGGGCTCGCCGCTCCCGGGTGACGGGGGCGCGGAGGGCCTCACACGTTCGGGGGCGTTCCCTCCAGGGGCCTGCCGAGGATGCCGGGGCGGCGCTGCCGGGGCAGGGGTCCGGCGGGCGGCCGGTAGTCGACGCCGAGGGCGTCCAGGCGCCGGTAGTGAGCGTCCATGCGGCGCTCGAAACCGGTGTAGTCGCGGTCCTCGGGGGCGGGGAGCGCGGACCAGGCGACCTCGGCGAAGGCGGCGAGGCGGGGGAAGACCTGGTAGTCGACGCGGGAACGGTTCTCCATCACCTCGGTCCAGACGTTGGCCTGGGTTCCCAGGATGTGGGCGGCGGCCTCCTCGGAGAGGCCGGGCGGAACGGGCTCGAAGCGGTAGACGTCCTCCAGGGTGCGGACGTACCCGATGGGCACCGGCTCGTCCTCGCCGGGCGCCTGGCGGTGGTCGAGGTAGACGTGCTGCTCGGGGCACATGACGACGTCGTGGCCGGCCTCGGCGGCGGCGATCCCGCCCCCGTAGCCGCGCCAGGAGGAGACGGCGGCGCCCTCGGCGAGGCCGCCCTGGAGGATCTCGTCCCAGCCGATCAGGCGCCGTCCGCGGGCGGCGAGCCAGCGGTCGAAGTGGCGGACGAACCAGGACTGGAGCTCGTCCTCGTCGGCGAGGCCGAGTTCCCGCATGCGGGCCTGGGCGGCCGGGGAGTCCTTCCACTGGTCCTTGGGGCACTCGTCGCCGCCGACGTGCACGAAGGTGGACGGGAAGAGCTCCAGGACCTCCTCGAAGACGCCCTCGTAGAAGCGGAGGACCTCCTCGGTGGGGGCGAGGACGTTCGGGTTGACGCCCCAGGTGTCCCAGACGGTGAGGGCGGCGGTGTCGACGACGTCCGTGTTGCCGAGGTGGGGGTACGCGGCGACGGCGGCCTGCGAGTGGCCGGGGAGGTCGATCTCGGGGACGACGGTGATGTGCCGCTCGGCGGCGTACGCGACGATCTCGCGGATGTCGTCCCGGGTGTAGAAGCCGCCGTGCGGGGTGTCGGTCCAGAGCGGCGAGGCCCGGTGGCCCCACTTGCTGCGGGCCCGCCAGGAGCCGGCCTCGGTGAGCCTCGGGTGGCGCTCGATCTCGATGCGCCAGCCCTGGTCGTCGGTGAGGTGGAAGTGGAAGACGTTGAGCTTGTGGGCGGCGAGGAGGTCGAGCAGGCGCAGGACGTCGTCCTTGGGCGTGAAGTGCCGGGAGACGTCGAGCAGGAGGCCGCGCCAGCCGAACCGGGGCCGGTCCTCGACCGTGGTGTACGGGAGGTGCCACGCCGCGCCGGTCACGGGCGCCCGGCGGTACGCGTCGGGCCCGAGGAGCTGACGGAGGGTCTGGGCGCCCCAGAACACCCCGGCGGGGCCGCCGCCCTCGACGAGGACGGCCGCGCCGGGGTCCTCGGTGGTCAGCCGGTAGCCCTCGGGGCCGTGCTCCCGTGCCACCTCCTCGCTGATCCGGAGGCGTACGGCGTGCTGCCCCGTTCCGTCGGGGAGCGGCAGGCCGGTGGCGGCGCCGAGGGCGGTCCGCAGCCAGCGGGCGGTGCCCCCGGTGCCGGGCCCGGCGTCGAGGACGGTCCGCCCGTCGAGCGTGACGTGCCCGGAGGCGCTCCCCCGGCGCGCGGCCGACAGGGGCGCGGGGATCAGGTCCACGGGAATCGGGTCCATGGGAGGGGTCATCGCGTCAGTCCTTCACCGCGCCGCCGAGGCCCGAGACCAGGCGGCGCTGTACGAGTACGAAGAAGACGAGCACCGGGACGGTCATGACGGTCGACCCGGCCATGATGCCTCCCCAGTCGTTCTCGTCGGGCTTGAAGAAGACGAGCAGGGCCATGGGGAGGGTCGACTGCGAGGTGTCGCTGATGATGAACGACTTCGCGAAGAGGAAGTCGTTCCAGGTGGAGATGAACGAGAAGACGCTGGTGGCGACCAGGCCGGGGAAGACCAGCGGGAAGAGGATCTGCCACAGGAACCGGGTGCGGCTCACGCCGTCGATCTGGGCCTGTTCCTCCAGAGCCTCCGGGACCGCCCTGACGAAGCCGCGCAGCATCCAGATCGCGAACGGCAGGGAGAACGCGAGGTGCGGCAGGACCAGCGAGCCGAGGGTGTTGAGCTGCCCGAGGTCCCGCATGAGGAAGAACAGCGGGATGGCGAGGGCTTCGACGGGCACCATCTGGGCGACCAGGAACATGATCAGGATCGTCGTGCGGAACCGGAAGCGGAACCGGGTGACGGCGGTGGCCGCGAGGAACGCGATCAGCGCGGAGGCGAGGACGACCGTGCCCGCCACGATCAGCGAGTTGAGGAAGTAGCGGCCGAAGTCCTGCTGTTCGAAGACGCGCCGGAAGGAGTCCAGGGACGGCGAGAGCGTCCACGGGCGCGGGGTCGTGGACTGGATCTCGCCGGCCGGCTTGAAGGCCGAGAGGACCATCCAGTACAGCGGGAAGGCGGTGGCGGCGGCGACGAGGAGGGTGACGGCCTCGGCGGCGAGGCGCCCGGGGCGCCGTATCCACCGTGTCGGAAGGGTGCTCACAGTTCTTCTCCCCGGCGTCGCAGCAGGCGCAGGTACACGAGCGTCACGGCCAGCAGGATCAGCAGCATGACGACGCCGATCGCCGAGCCCAGGCTGTACTGGGAGGAGGCGAAGGCCTTCTGGTAGGCGTACACGTTGAGGACGAGGTTCTGGCCGGCGATGCCGCCGCCGTTCGTCATCACGTAGATCTGGGTGAAGAGCTTGAAGTCCCAGATGATCGACTGGATCGTGACGACGACCAGGATGGGCCGGAGCATCGGCGCCGTGACCGAGCGCCAGATCCGCCACTGGGAGGCGCCGTCGAGGGCGGCGGCCTCCAGGACCTCGGTCGGGACGGCCCGGATGCCCGCGTAGACGGTGACCATCACGAACGGGAAGGAACACCAGACGACTTCGAGGAGGACGAGGGCGAAGGCGCTGTACCGCCCGTACGTCCAGGAGAAGTCGCCGAGTCCGAGGAGCCGGTTGACGGGGCCGAAGTCGGGGTCGAAGAGGAAGACCCAGACGGTGGAGCCGGTGACGGCGGGGGTGGCCCAGGCGCCGAGCGCGGCCAGCATCAGGACGAGCCGGGGCAGGGCACGCACGCGCGTGAGGAGGACCGCGAGGGCGCAGCCGACGGCGAGGGTGGTGACGACGCAGGCGGCGGCGAAGACGACGGTGGCGAGGAGGACCTGCCGGAACTGGGGGTCGGAGAAGAGCGCCGTGTAGTTCCCGAACCCCTGGAACGAGGTGGGTTCGCCGCCGCTGACCTGGGCCTGGGTGTACTCCAGGAAGGAGATCAGGCCCAGTTGCCAGACGGGGTAGACGAGGAGGGCGCCGAGGAGGACGAGGGCGGGCAGCAGGTAGAGCCAGGGGGTCCAGGCGCCGGGGCGCCGGGAGGGGCGGGCCCCTGGCGCGGGGCCCGGGGCCGTGTCGGGCCGCTTCTCGACGGGCGGGGTGAGCTGGGTGGTCATGCGGATCAGCCCGCCGGCGCGAAGGCCGCGTCCATCTTCTTCGCGGCGTCGTCCGCCGCCGTCCTGACGTCCTTACGGCCGCTGACGATCTCCTGGAACATCGTGGGCAGGACGAGGGAGGCGTCGATCCGGCCCCAGCCGGGGGACGCCGGGACGAACTTCGTGCCGGCGGCGAGGGTGTCGGTGAAGGGCTTCACGAAGGGCTGCCGTCGGGCGGCTTCGGCGCGCGTGTCGGTGTACGTGGGCAGGAAGCCCATCGCGTCGAAGAGCCGGCCCTGGGTCTCCTTGCCGGTGAGGGACTTGAGGAGGTCGACGGCGAGGGTGCGGCGCGGGCTGCTCTTGAGGACGCCGATGTTGTTGCCGCCGGCGAAGGCGGGGGCGATCGAGCCGGGGGTGGTGCCGGGCAGGGGCACGACGGCGTACTTGCCCTTCACCGTGCCGGCCTCGACGGCCGCGTGGCTGAAGTCGCCGCCGATGGCCATGCCGGCCTTGCCGGAGGCGAAGGCGGTGACGGTGGCGTTGCCGCCCATCTGGGCGCACTTGGCGGCAGGGCAGTTGTCGTCGCCGAAGAGCGAGGTGTACGTGGTGATGCCCTTGAGGGCGTCCGGGCTGTTGATGGCGGCCCGGTAGGAGTCGCCCCGCGCGGTGGCGAGTTCGCCGCCGGCGGCCCAGACGAAGGGCATGGCGCCGTAGGTGTAGGCGCCGCCGACGACGAGGCCGTACAGCTCGGGCCGGGCCTTGCGGATCTTCTTGGCCGTCTCGACGAGTTCGGCCTGGCTCCTGGGGGCCGTCAGGCCGAGTTCTTCGAAGACGTCGGTGCGGTAGTAGAGGGCGCGGATGCCGACGAAGAAGGGGGCGCCGTAGACCTTGCCGCCGACGGTGACGGACTGCCGGGCGGTGGAGTCGGTGTCCTTCGCCTCGTCCCAGGCCGCGAACTCGGCGCTGATGTCGGCGAGTCCGCCGTCCTCGACGTATCCGGCGGTGTCGGTGTTGCCGTACTCGACGAGGTCGGGAGCCGACTTCGGGTCGTTGAAGGCGGCCTTGACGCGCTGGGCGCGGGTCTCGACGGGGATGTACTCGACCTCGACCTTCGCGCCCTCGTTGCGCCGCTCGAAGGCGGCGACGGCCTGCTCGACGGCCTGCTCCTTGGGCTTGTTGCTCACCTCCTGGAAGAGCCAGACGCGCAGGGTGCCGCTCTTCTCGTCCGTCGTGGCCTTCCCGTCCGAGGTCTGGGGCGCGCAGGCGGTGGCGGTGAGCCCGGCCAGCAGGAGTGCGGCGGCCGTGGCGGTGACGCGAGCAGGAAGCTTCATGGCGGATCCCCTCAGGTGCGTGTGTTGCAGCATGTGCAACGAGTGTTTCGCGCTGCACAACACGCGTGAGGCTAGGCGGACTCCGGGCGGGCCGACAAGAGGTCTCGACCACCTCAACCACTCCGTGACCGGCGAAAGCACCCTGCGCAACGGGGGCGCGCGCCCGTTGCGCAACGGGGGGCGCGCCCCGGGCACGCCGGAAAACGGAACGGCCCCGTCGTACGTGCCGAAGCACGTACGACGGGGCCGTCACCGACTCGCCCGGCGTCGGGACCTGACTTACTTGTCCTTGCCGCCCTTGTCCTTGTCGCCGCCGCCGGCGCCCATGGATTCGTAGATCTCCTTGCACATCGGACAGACCGGGTACTTCTTGGGGTCGCGCCCCGGCACCCAGACCTTTCCGCACAGCGCCACGACGGGCGTGCCGTCCAGGGCGCTCGCCATGATCTTGTCCTTCTGGACGTAATGGGCGTAGCGCTCGTGGTCGCCGTCACCGTGGGACACCTGCGGCGTCGGCTCGACGAGGGTTCCCGTACCTGCCCCGCGCTCGGGCTCGAGAGTGCTCATAACCGCCAAGGGTACTGAAAGCCGGGCCCCCGGTAGGGGGACGGGTCCGCGCTCAGTTGAGGGACGGGTCGTCCGGGTACGTCGCGACCATCGCGAGCTCGCCGCGCTGCCGCCGCAGCACCTGCCGCCAGAGCGTCCCGGGCGTCGGCGAGGAGACGTCCCCGGGCTCCGACTCGACCACGTACCAGGCCCCGTCGCCGAGCTCCGTCTCCAGCTGGCCGGGGCCCCAGCCCGCGTACCCGGCGAAGATCCGCAGCGAGCCGAGCGCCGGTCCGAGCAGCTCGGGCGGGGCCTCCAGGTCGACCACGCCGATCGCCCCGTGCACCCGCCGCCAGCCGAGCGGCCCCTCGTCGCCGGGGATCACGGCGACGCCGAGGGCGGCGTCGAGGGAGACCGGGCCGCCCTGGAAGACCACGCCGGGCTCGCCGGCCAGATCCGCCCAGGGGGCGAGGACGTCACCGACGGTGACCGGCGTCGGCCGGTTGAGGACCACGCCGAGCGAGCCCTCGTCGTCGTGGTCGAGCAGCAGCACCACCGCGCGGTCGAAATTCGGGTCCGCGAGGGCGGGGGTGGCCACGAGCAGCCGTCCTGTGAGCGAGGACACCTCGGTCATGCGAGACATGATCCCGCATCTTCGGCGTCCGCGTGGCCCGTCGGGCGCGAAGCCGGGAAGTCGGGGACCGCCGCAGTTCAGGGGGGACGGGCCCGGACGGCGCGGACGGCCCGCCGGGACAACCGGACGGTGACGCTCCGCAAGATCGCGCCAACAGAGGGTGTTGTACCGGATTCATTACGTCTGACGGGTGCCCCCGAGCATCCGAACGGGGTTCCATGGGCCCTTACCCTTTTCACTGGCCACCCGTCGGACCCACTTTCGGAACGCGAGATTCATGACCGGCACAGACGATGTCCTGCTTGTCCACGGCGGCACCCCGCTGGAGGGCGAGATCCGCGTCCGCGGCGCGAAGAACCTCGTGCCCAAGGCGATGGTCGCCGCTCTGCTCGGCAGCGGCCCCAGCCGGCTGCGCAACGTGCCAGACATCCGTGACGTCCGCGTGGTCCGCGGACTGCTCCAGTTGCACGGAGTGACGGTCCGCCCGGGCGACGAGCCCGGCGAACTCGTCCTCGACCCGACGCACGTCGAGTCCGCGAACGTCGCCGACATCGACGCCCACGCCGGCTCGTCCCGCATCCCGATCCTCTTCTGCGGCCCGCTGCTGCACCGCCTCGGGCACGCCTTCATCCCGGGCCTGGGCGGCTGCGACATCGGCGGCCGGCCCATCGACTTCCACTTCGACGTGCTGCGCCAGTTCGGCGCCACGATCGAGAAGCGGGCGGACGGGCAGTACCTGGAGGCCCCGCAGCGCCTCCGCGGCTGCAAGATCCGGCTGCCGTACCCCTCGGTCGGCTCGACCGAGCAGGTGCTGCTCACGGCGGTGCTCGCGGAGGGCGTCACCGAGCTGTCGAACGCGGCCGTGGAGCCCGAGATCGAGGACCTGATCTGCGTCCTGCAGAAGATGGGCGCGATCATCTCCATGGACACCGACCGGACGATCCGGATCACCGGTGTCGACAAGCTCGACGGTTACACCCACCGGGCCCTCCCGGACCGCCTGGAGGCGGCCTCCTGGGCGTCGGCGGCGCTGGCCACCGGGGGCAACATCTACGTGCGCGGCGCCCAGCAGCGCTCGATGATGACCTTCCTCAACACGTACCGGAAGGTCGGCGGCGCCTTCGAGATCGACGACGACGGCATCCGCTTCTGGCACCCGGGCGGCTCGCTCAGCGCGATCGCCCTGGAGACGGACGTGCACCCCGGCTTCCAGACCGACTGGCAGCAGCCGCTGGTCGTGGCCCTGACGCAGGCCTCCGGCCTCTCCATCGTCCACGAGACGGTGTACGAGTCGCGGCTCGGCTTCACCTCCGCCCTGAACCAGATGGGCGCGCACATCCAGCTCTACCGCGAGTGCCTGGGCGGCTCCGACTGCCGCTTCGGCCAGCGGAACTTCCTGCACTCGGCGGTCGTGTCGGGCCCGACCCGGCTCCAGGGCGCCGACCTGGTCATCCCCGACCTGCGCGGCGGCTTCTCGTACCTGATCGCGGCGCTCGCGGCCGAGGGCACCTCGCGGGTCCACGGCATCGAGCTGATCAACCGGGGCTACGAGAACTTCATGGAGAAGCTGATCGAGCTCGGCGCCAAGGTCGAGCTGCCGGGCAGCGCGCTGGTGTAGCGGCGCACGGTCCCGAGGAACGGCCCCACGCACGCGCGTGGGGCCGTTTCGGCTTTCCGGGACCGTACGGCGCCTTCTGGCGGGCGAACGGAAGGGCGGCCACCCCGTGGGCCGGGGTGGCCGCCCTTTCTCGCCTACAGGCCGCTTACTTGCCCTTGGCGGCTTCCTTGAGCTTGGAGCCCGCGGAGACCTTCACGCTGTAGCCGGCCGGGATGTCGATCGGGTCGCCGGTCTGGGGGTTACGAGCGGTGCGAGCGGCACGGTGGGTGCGCTCGAAGGTCAGGAAGCCGGGGATGGTGACCTTCTCGTCGCCCTTGGCGACGACCTCGCCGACGGTCTCGGCGAGAGCGGCCAGCACGGCGTCGGCGTCCTTGCGGGTCACCTCGGCGCGGTCGGCCAGGGCGGCCACCAGCTCACTGCGGTTCATGTTGTTACTCCCGTGTTCTTCTTGCCTGTGAGGCGTGCCACGCGGCGGAAGCCGCGCGATTGGGTACAGCGAAGCCGATGCTGCCAGGGCCCTCGGACAGTCCCCGGACCCGGGTCACATGGACAGACCCTCGCGCCCAAACACGCATCCTGCCCCCACCAGCGGCGGGAACGCCAATCCGGCACCCCCGGGGGTCACACGAAAAGCGCCGGAACCCCGCGGTGGTGACGTTCTGTCGACTCCTCGAAAACCGCACGGAGTCGAAAACAACCCTAAAGGCGGGTTTACGCCACCGCGAATCGCGACGCGCCGTCAGCGTGGCGCCCCCGGTCGGAGGCCCCCCGCCGACGGCCCCTGGTCAGAGCGCGGACGGGGCCGTGGCGCCGCCGGCCGCCTTCGCCGCGGTGCGGACCGCGCCGGCGACCGCGCCCGCCACCTTGTCGTTGAAGACCGACGGGATGATGTAGTTCGGGTTCAGCTCGTCCTCGGTGACCACGTCGGCGAGGGCCGCGGCGGCCGCCAGCATCATGTCCGTGTTGACCGTGCGCGACTGGGCGTCGAGCAGGCCGCGGAAGACGCCGGGGAAGACCAGGACGTTGTTGATCTGGTTGGGGAAGTCGGAGCGGCCCGTGGCGACGACGGCGGCCGTCCGGCGCGCCTCGGCCGGGTCGACCTCCGGGTCCGGGTTCGCGAGCGCGAACACGATGGCGCCCTCCGCCATGGCGGCGACGTCCTGCCCGTCGAGGAGGTTCGGGGCCGAGACGCCGATGAAGACGTCCGCGCCGGTGACGGCCTCCTTGAGGGTGCCGGTGACGCCCTCCGGGTTGGTGTTGTCGGCGATCCAGCGCAGCGGCGAGTCGGCCGGTGCCTCGACCAGGTCCTCGCGGCCCGCGTGGACGACGCCCTTGATGTCGGCGACGACGGCGTGCTTGACGCCCGCGGCCAGGAGCAGCTTCAGGATGGCCGTGCCGGCCGCGCCGGCGCCGGACATGACGACCCGCACGTCGCCGATGCCCTTGCCGACCACGCGCAGGGCGTTGGTGAGGGCGGCGAGGACGACGATGGCGGTGCCGTGCTGGTCGTCGTGGAAGACGGGGATGTCGAGGGCCTCGCGCAGCCGGGCCTCGATCTCGAAGCAGCGCGGCGCGGAGATGTCCTCCAGGTTGATGCCCGCGAAGCCGGGGGCGATGGCCTTGACGATCGCGACGATCTCGTCGGTGTCCTGGGTGTCCAGGCAGAGCGGCCAGGCGTCGATGCCGGCGAAGCGCTTGAAGAGGGCGGCCTTGCCCTCCATGACGGGCAGGGCGGCCTTGGGGCCGATGTTGCCGAGGCCGAGGACGGCGGAGCCGTCGGTGACGACCGCGACGGAGTTGCGCTTGATGGTGAGGCGGCGGGCGTCCTCGGGGTTCTCGGCGATCGCCATGCAGACCCGGGCGACGCCGGGGGTGTAGATCATGGAGAGGTCGTCGCGGTTGCGGATGGGGTGCTTGGACGCCATCTCGATCTTGCCGCCGAGGTGCATCAGGAAGGTGCGGTCGGAGACCTTGCCGAGGACGACGCCCTCGATGCCGCGCAGCTGCTCCACGACCAGGTCGGCGTGGGCCGTGGAGGTCGCGGCGATGGTGACGTCGATGCGGAGCTTCTCGTGGCCGGAGGCGGTCACGTCGAGGCCGGTGACGGAACCGCCGGACGCCTCCACCGCCGTGGTGAGCTGGGAGACCGCGGTCCCGCTCGCGGGAACCTCCAGCCGGACCGTCATCGAGTACGAGACGCTGGGCGCCGTTGCCATGGCCGAGTTCCTCTGCTTTCCCTGAGCTTCGTTGCTACGCCGCCCCGGCTGGTTGCCCGGCGGCGCCCTCCGATGGTCGCACCTACCAGCGAGTAGCAGGTAATGCGGTCATTTTGTTTTCGGAAAGTAGTTTCCACCATACGAGAGGGGCTCGGGAAACAGAAGAGGTCCCCGCCACCAGGGGTGACGGGGACCTCAACTTCGTAGCTACGTACTAGGTGGCACCGGCCCGCCATGCTCGCCTCGCGGCAAGTGGTCCCTCTGAGGGACGAAGGTTGGGCCCGGGGGCTTGGATCGGGCCGGTGCCACACCCAGGCTAACAAACCACTCCCGCCGGTGATTCCAGCGCCACAGGTTGACCTGAAAACGGCCCTGGAAACGGCCCTGGGAACGACCTGGGAAACGGCCGGGGGCGTCAGTCCCGCAGCAGGTCCGGCACGCCCTCCCCGTCCGGCAGGTCGCCGGCCCCCGCGACCACCGTGAGCTGCTGCGTCGCCCGGGTGAGGGCCACGTAGAGCACCCGCAGGCCGGCCGGGGACTCGTCCGCGATCTCCGCGGGCGAGACGACCACCGTGGCGTCGTACTCCAGGCCCTTGGCCTCCAGGGAGCCGAGCGCCACCACCCGGTCGCCGAGCTCCGCGAGCCAGCGGGCGGCCTCCTCGCGCCGCCGCATGGCGACGACGACGCCGACCGTGCCCTCCACCTGTTCGAGGAGCCTTCCCGCCTCGAAACGTACGGTTTCGGCCAGATCCGCGTTCCCGGCCCCTTCCGGGACCGCGACGAACCGGGGCTCGACGCCGGTCGAGCGGACCGCGCGGGGCGACTCCTTGCCCGGCATGGCGAGGGCGAGGACCTTGGCGGCCAGCTCGGCGATCTCGGCCGGGTTGCGGTAGTTCACGGTCAGCTCGAAGCGGCGGCGCGGCCGGGAGCCGAGCGCCTCGTCCCGGGCCCCGGCCGCCTCGTCCGGGTCGGACCAGGAGGACTGCGCCGGGTCCCCGACCACCGTCCAGGTGGCGTGCCGGCCGCGCCGCCCGACCATCCGCCACTGCATGGGCGTCAGGTCCTGGGCCTCGTCGACGATCACGTGCGCGTACTCGGTGCGCTCCGCCGCGAGCCGTTCGGCCCGCTCGCGCTGGGTCTCCTCCCGTACCGGCATCAGCTCCTCCAGGCCCGTGAGCTGGTCCAGCGGGTCGTACTCCCGCTTCCTGCGGGGCCGGGCGGGGGCGCCGAGCAGGGTGTTCAGCTCGTCCAGGAGGGCCACGTCGTGGACGGAGAGCTCCGGGCGGCGCAGCGAGCGGGCCAGCCTGCGCACCTCGCCCGGGTTGAGGATCCGGCGGGCCCAGCGGCCCAGCCGCCGCTCGTCGGCCATCGCACCGAGGACCTGCCGGGGGGTGAGCTCGGGCCACCAGGCGTCGAGGAAGCCGAGGAAGGAGTCCTCGGTGGAGACGTCCTCGTCGAAGGAGGAGCGCAGCTCGGCGGCCAGCTCGGGGTCGCTGTGCCGGCCGACCGCGCCCGACTTGGCGTACAGCGCGTCGAGCAGCAGCCGGCGGGCGCGCGGACGGAGCAGGTTGACGGGGGCGGTGCCGCCGAGGACGTTGTGGCGGATGCGCCGCAGCTCGTCGGCCTCCAGCTCCAGGCGGCGCCCGAAGGCGACGACCCGCAGGCGGGCGGGGGTGCCGGCGTCCTCCCCCGCACCGGGCTGCCGGTCCTTCGGCGCGGGGGTCTCCAGGGCGCCCCGGGCCGCCTTGCGCAGCACCGCGAGCATCCGGGAGGAGCCCTTGATCCGGGCGACGGCCGGGTCGTCGTACGCGGTGGCCTCGACTCCGTCGACCAGCGAGCCGACGGCGCGGATCGCGACCTGGCCCTCCTCGCCGAGGGAGGGCAGGACGCCCTCGGTGTACGAGACGAGGAGCGGGGTCGGGGAGACGATCAGGATGCCGCCCGCGTACCGCCGCCGGTCCTGGTAGAGCAGGTACGCGGCCCGGTGCAGGGCCACGGCCGTCTTGCCGGTGCCGGGGCCGCCCTCCACGTACGTCACGGAGGCGGCGGGCGCCCGGATGACGAGGTCCTGCTCGGCCTGGATGGAGGAGACGATGTCCCGCATGGTGTGGCTGCGCGCCTGGCCGAGGGCGGCCATCAGGGCGCCGTCGCCGATGACGGGCAGCTCGCGCCCGTCGAGCGTGGCCCGCAGCTCCGGGCGCATCAGGTCGTCCTCGACGCCGAGGACCCGGCGGCCCTTGGAGCGGATGACCCGGCGGCGCACGACCCGGCCGGGGTCGACCGGGGTGGAGCGGTAGAAGGGCGCGGCGGCGGGCGCGCGCCAGTCGATGACGAGCGGCGCGTAGTCGGAGTCGAGGACGCCGATGCGGCCGATGTGGAGGGTCTCGCCGATGTCGGCGGTGTTGTCCGGGCGTACGGCGTCCTCGGCGGGCTCGACGGAGGTGTGGGCGCCGTCGGGCCCCTTCTTCCCGTCCTTGCCGTCGAGGAGGTCGATCCGTCCGAAGAGGAAGTCCTCGAACTCGTTGTTGAGGCGGTTGAGGTGGATGCCGGCCCGGAAGACCTGGGCGTCGCGCTCGGCGAGCGCGCCGGGCGTGCCGACCTGTCCGCGCCGGGCGGCGTCGTTCATCAGGAACTCCGCCTCGTGGATCTTCTCCTCCAGCCGGCGGTAGACCTGGTCAAGATGTTCCTGCTCGACACCGATCTCACGGTCCCTGACCGTGTCCACGGCTTCCTGCGCGGCCACCTAAGGCCCCCTTCTCACGTGCACTGGGCAGCCGTCGAGCGTACGCCACCGGGACCCGCCGTGTCAGGCGGGCGGGGGGTCGTCGTGCAGGAGCCGCCGGAAGAGGTGGTGGTCGCGCCGCGCGCCGCCGACGTGGAGGAAGCCGGGCGCGGTGCCGGGGCGGGTGAACCCGCCCTTGGCGAGGGCCCGTTGGGAGGCGTGGTCGCCGAGGAGGGCCCCGGCCTCGATCCGGTGCGGCCCGAACTCCTCGCGGGCTGCCCGGCAGGCCTCGGCCCTCTCGCCCGCGTCGGCCCCTCCGCCTCTCCGTCGTGGGCATACGGGGCGGGGGCCCGCTCCCGCGAAACGGCCGGCCCGGCACCGCGCCCGTTCCTACTCGTCGTACTTGTCGTCCGCCGCCGGGTCCAGGGCGAGCCGGTAGCCCCGCTTGACCACGGTCTGGATCAGCTTCGGGGTGCCGAGGGCCGTGCGGAGGCGGGCCATGGCCGTCTCCACCGCGTGTTCGTCGCGGCCCGCGCCCGGCAGGGCCCGCAGCAGGTCGGCGCGGGAGACCACCCAGCCGGGGCGGCGGGCGAGGAGGCCCAGGAGGGCCATGCCGGCGGGCGGGACGGGGCGCAGGGCGCCGTCGACGAGGACGGCGTGGCCGCGCACCTCCACCCGGTGCCCGGCCACCGGCAGGACCCGCGAGCGGGCGGGCAGCTCGGTGCAGAGGACCTGGACGAGCGGCCCGAGCCGGAAGCGCTCCGGCTGGTACGTGTCGATGCCCTCCGCCTGGAGCGGCAGCGCGGTCACGGGCCCCACGCACACCGCGAGCACGTCGTGCCGCAGCGCCGCGACGAGTTCCGCCCGTACTCCCCGCTCCTCGGCCCGGGAGAGCAGCGAGGCGGCGGCCGGGGCGCTGGTGAAGGTCGCCGCGTCCAGGCCGCGGGCGAGGACCGCGTCGAGGAGCCGGTCGAGCGGGCCGGGGTCCTCCGGCGGCATCCAGCGGTAGACGGGGACGCCGACGACCTCGGCCCCGGCCTCCGTGAGCGCCTCCACGAAGCCGGGCAGCGGCTCCCCGTGCAGCTGGAGCGCGATCCGGCGGCCCGTCACCCCTTCGGCGAGGAGCCGGTCGAGGACCTCGGCCATGGACTCCGAGGACGGCGACCAGGTCTCGGTGAGCCCGGCGGCCCGTACGGCCCCCTTGACCTTCGGTCCCCGGGCGAGGAGTTCGACGCCCCGCAGGACGGCGAGGAGCTCCTCGCCGTACCCCCAGCCGTCGGCGGCCTCGACCCAGCCCCGGAAGCCGATCGCCGTGGTGGCGACGACGACGTCCGGGGCGTGGCCGATGAGTTCCTTGGTGGCGGCGAGGAGTTCGGTGTCGTCGGCGAGCGGCACGATCCGCAGGGCGGGACCGTGGACGACGGCGGCGCCGCGCCGGCGCAGCAGGGTGATGAGTTCGTCCGCGCGCCGCGCCGCGGTGACGCCGACGGTGAAGCCGGCGAGGGGGCCGTGTTGTTGCTCGTCCATGGACGCAGAGCCTGACGGGGCCGCGTGACGGACGCGGTTCACCCGTATTTCCTGGTCGTTACGGTCCGTGCCGGGCACCGGGGATCACACCTTCGCGTAACCGGGCCGGGACTCCGGCGCCGTGACGTCCCCGGCGGTCTCGGGCACGGCCGCCGGCCGTCGAAGGTATACCGCGCGGGTGACGCCCATGCAGGCCGCGTAGAAGACGAGGAAGGCGACGAAGGCGGCGGTCCCGGTGCCGGAGGTCTGGAAGGACTGGCGGAAGGCGAGGTTGATGCCCAGTCCACCGAGCCCGCCGACCGCTCCGATGATGCCCATGGACGCGCCGGAGAGGCGCCGTCCGTACGCCTCGGCGGCCTCGCCGGCGAGCCCCTTGCGGTGCCCCTGGGCGAGGAAGATCGACGGGATCATCTTGAACGCGGATCCGTTGCCGAGCCCGCTGAGGACGAAGAGGCCGGTGAAGCCGACGAGGAAGACGGCGAGCGACTCGGTCACGGAGGCGTAGATCACCACGGAGGTCGCGGCGGCCATCGCGGCGAAGGTCCACAGGGTGATGCGGGCGCCGCCGTGCCGGTCGGCGAGGGAGCCGCCGACGGGCCGGACGAGCGAGCCGAGCAGGGGGCCGACGAAGGTGAGCGAGGCGGCCTGGAGCGGGGTGCGGCCGAACTGGGTCTGGAGCACCAGGCCGAAGGCGAAGCTGTAGCCGATGAAGGAGCCGAAGGTGCCGACGTAGAGGAAGGCCACGATCCAGGTGTGCCGGGCCCGCACGGCCTCCTTCGCGGCCCCGGTGTCGTTCCTGACGGGGGCGAGGTTGTCCATGAAGAGCGCGGAGCACACGGCGGCGACCACGATCAGGGGCAGGTAGACGCCGAGCACGATCCTCGGGTGCATCGCGCCGGCGGTGCCGATGACGAGGAGGCCGACGAGCTGCACGACGGGGACGCCGATGTTGCCGCCGCCCGCGTTGAGCCCGAGCGCCCAGCCCTTCTTCCGCAGCGGGAAGAAGGCGTTGATGTTGGTCATGGAGGAGGCGAAGTTGCCGCCGCCGACGCCGGTGAGGGCCGCCACCAGGACGAACGTGGTGTACGAGGTCCCCGGCTCCATGACCGCGAAGGCGAGGCCGGTGGGCAGCAGGAGCGTCAGGGCGCTGAAGACGGTCCAGTTCCGGCCGCCGAAGCGGGCGACGGCGAAGGTGTACGGGATGCGGACCAGCGCGCCGACGAAGGTGGCGGTGCCGATCAGGAAGAACTTGCCGGCGGGGTCGACGCCGTACTGCGGTCCCATGAAGAGGACCATGACCGACCACAGGCTCCAGACCGAGAAGCCGATGTGCTCGGAGAGGACGGAGAAGAGCAGGTTCCGCCGTGCGGTCCGCTCCCCCTCCTCGCGCCAGAAGACCTCGTCCTCCGGTTCCCACCGTTCGATCCACCGGCCGCCCATGTCGCACCTCCGCGGGGTCGGGTCCTGGGGCGTCCACAGCCCCGGTCCTCCTGCGGACGACGCTAGGGAGGCCGCGTTTCGGGCCGGTGCCGCGAGGTGACGGCGGCGGAACCTTGCTCTCACCCGGGGGGCGGGGTGGCTGTGAGCGGAGCACGCGCGCGGGGCGCCTCCGGGGCCCCGGAGGCGCCCCGTACGGGCAGCCCCGGCTCGTCCTCCGGCAGCCAGGAGTACGGCGGGCGGACGAGCCAGCCCTCCCGGGCGCCGATCTCGGCGGCGGCGGCCCGCAGGGCGTCCAGGCCGGGGTGGCGGAGCCCCTTGCGCCACACCAGGCTCACGGGCGACAGGGGTACGGGGTCGACGAGCGGGCGCAGGACGCAGCCGGGCATGGGCGGGAACTCGACGACGGCGAGGACCGGGTGCCGGTGCTTGGCCATGATCCGGCGGAACTCCTCCTTGCCGACCGCGAGCGGGGCGGGCGGGGCGACCTCGATGCCGCGCCCGGCGAAGAGCCGGGCGGCGAGGTCGGTCCACTCGGGGGTGCGCTCGTTCCCGGCCCCGGCGTAGACCCGCTCCCCGGCGAGCGCGGCGAGCGGCACCTCGGGGAGCCCGGCGAGCGGGTGGTCCTCGGGCAGGATCACGGCCATCGGCTCGTACCGCACGAACTGCGCGTCGAGCCCCGCCCTGAGGTCGGCCGCGAGGCCGCCGTACCGGCCGAAGGAGGTGTCGAGGCGCCCGGCGAGGACGGCCGACGCGGCGCCGGTGAGGCCGCTCTCGTAGCGGGCCATCAGTTCGAGGTCGGGGGCGAGTTCGCGGGCCCGGCGCAGGACGCGCTCGTGGGCGAGGTCGGGGCTGTTGAGGTCGACGAGGAGGGGCCGGGGCGCGGCGCGGAAGGCCTCGCGCAGCTCGTCGTGGGCGGCGAGCACCCGGCGCGCGTACGACAGGAGCCGCTCGCCGTCGGGGGTGAGGGAGACCTGCCGGGTGGTCCGCACGAACAGTTCGGCGCCCAGCTCGCGCTCCAGGCGCCGGACGTCCCGGCTGAGGGCCTGCTGGGCGACGTGGAGGCGGGCGGCGGCGCGGGTGAAGTGCAGCTCCTCGGCGACGGCGGTGAAGGCGCGCAGGAGCCGGGGGTCGGTGTCGTACGGGGAGGCCACGCCGCATTCAACAACACGGGTGCGTGAATGGCCACCGATCAGGTGTTGGACCGGGCGGGACCGCGCCCCCGAACCTTGATCCATGCCGCAACCGGACCTCATCCTGACCCCGGCGGGCCCGACGCTCGCACCACGCCACCCCACCCACGACCACCCCGGCCCACACGCCCCGGCCCCCGCCCCCGCCCACACGCCCGACGGCCCCGCCCCCGCCCCCGCTTCCGCCCGTACGACCGCCAGCTCCACCCCCACCCGTACGCCCGCCGGCTCCCGCGGCCCCTACCGTCGTCTCTTCGCGCGCCCAGGCGTCCGCGCCTTCACCGCCGGGGGGCTGATCGCCCGGCTGCCCGCGGGCATGCTCGGCGTCAGTGCCGTGATCATGATCGCGTCGGTGTACGGCTCCTACGCGCTGGCCGGCGCGGTCACCGCCACCGGGCTCGCCGTCGGCTCCGTCACCGCGCCCCTGATCGCCCGGCTCGTCGACCGGTACGGCCAGGCCCGGATCGCGGTCCCGGCCGCCGGGTACGCCTTCCTGGGCCATCTGGTCCTGGCTCTGTGCGCGTACGAACGGGCCCCGGCCTGGGCGCTCTTCGCGACGGTCGCCGCCACCGCCACCTCGCCGAACACGGGCGGCATGTCCCGGGCCCGCTGGGCGCACCTCCTCCGGGACGACCCGGACGCGCTGCACACCGCGAACTCCTTCGAGCAGGCCGCCGACGAGCTCTGCTTCATGCTGGGCCCGGTGCTCGCCGCCGTGCTCTGCTCGGCGCTCTTCCCCCAGGCGGGCACGCTCGTCGCCGCCGTCCTCTTCCTCGGCGGGACGCTCCTCTTCGCCGCCCAGCGCTCCACCGAGCCGCCGGTCGCCCCGCGCACCCCGGCGGGCTCCCCGCTGCGCGCCCCCGGCATGGTCCCGCTGCTCGCGGTCTTCCTCGCCACGGGGGCGGTCTTCGGCTCCATGGAGGTGGTGACCCTGGCGTACGTGGACGGGCCCGTCGCCGGACCGGTCCTCGCCCTCCAGGCGGCGGGCTCCTGCGCCGCCGGCCTGCTCTACGGGCGCGCCCGCCGCACGGCACGCCTGCGCACCTGCCTGGCCGCGATGGCGGTCCTGATGGCGCTGCCGCTGCTCGCCGCCTCGACCGGCTCGCTGCTCGCCCTGGCCGCCGGCCTGCTCGTGGCGGGCATGGCGACGGCCCCGACGATGGTGACGGGCATGGGCCTGGTCCAGCGCCTCACGCCCCCGGGCCGGCTCAACGAGGGCATGACCCTGGCCGTGACCGCGCTCCTCGCGGGCATCGCCACCGGCTCGGCGTCCGGCGGCTGGGCCGCCGACCACGCCCCGTTCCCGTCCTCCGGCTTCCTGATCCCGCTCGCGGCGGCGGCCACGGCGCTGGCCCTGTGCGCGGCCGCGGACATGACGAAGGCCCGGCGGTCGTGGTGACCGCCGGGCCTTCGCCCACATGGGATGAGTGGAGATGGCGGGAATCGAACCCGCGTCCAACGGTACGGAAGCAGAGCTTCTCCGTGTGCAGTCCGCTACGAGTTTCTCAGCCCCGGAGATCACGCGGACAAGTCTCCGACGGGCTCAGTCACTGTTTGGTTTCCCTCCAACCCCCGTGACCGGGGCTAGAGGTTTAGATCCCTAGATGACGCCAGGATCCGGGTCGGGACCGTCCCCGGGCTGACGCTCCTCACAGAGGCTTCTGTTCGTTACCTAAAAATTAGGCAGCGAGGGCGAAGCGGGAGTTATCGCTCTTGGAGTTGGCGATTATTGGTTGCGACATATGGTTTACGAGATCATTGCCGCTTCCTCGACACGCTTCCTCTGCATCGGTATCCGCTGTCGAAACCGATCATCCCCATGTTGATTTTTCAAGGTGCGCACCCCTGGGGGGTGTGCGAGCACCATCGTACGTGACCGACGGCGGCCGTCGCCAGCGTATTCCCGGCGGCGGGTCCCCGGCCTAGAGGGACTGCCCCGCGCGCTGGCGCCGCTTGGCCGCCGCGATGGCGCGGCTGGTCTCGCGCGTGTCCTGCTTCTCGCGCAGGGTCTGGCGCTTGTCGTACTCCTTCTTGCCCTTGGCGAGGGCGATCTCGACCTTGACCCGGCCGTTCAGGAAGTACAGGGCGAGGGGCACGATCGTGTGACCCGTCTCCTGGGACTTCGCCTCCAGCTTGTCGATCTCCTCCCTGTGGAGGAGCAGCTTCCGCTTCCGCTTGGCCGAGTGGTTGGTCCAGCTGCCCTGCATGTACTCCGGGACGTGGACGTTGTGCAGCCACGCCTCGCCCCCGTCGATCTGGACGAAGCCGTCGACCAGCGAGGCCCGCCCCATGCGCAGCGACTTCACCTCGGTGCCCATCAGCACCACGCCGCACTCGTAGGTGTCGATGACGAGATAGTCGTGCCGCGCCTTCTTGTTCTGCGCGATCAGCTTGCGCTCCGGCGCCTTGTCCTGGTTCTTCTTGGCAGGCTTGCCCTGCACGTTCACGAGTCCCTTTGCCATAGTGCGGTCATTTTCGCACTAGGAGCCCCCTCCGAGGCCACTCAATACCGTCCTCGCCCGCTCCTCGGCCCCCTCCTCCGCCGCCAGGTCCGGGGCGATCCCCCGTCCGTCCACGGCGTGCCCGGCCGGCGTGCGGTAGTGGCCGACGGTCAGCTCGGCGACCGAGCCGTCGGGCAGGGCGCTCGGCATCTGCACCGAGCCCTTGCCGAAGGTCCGGGAGCCGACCGTGACGGCCCTCCCCCGGTCCTTGAGGGCACCGGTGAGCAGCTCGGCCGCGCTCATCGTGCCCCCGTCGACCAGCGCCACCAGGGGCCGCTCGGTGTCGCCGCCGCCCTCCGCGTACACGGCCCGCTCCTCGCCCTCCACGTCGTACGTGGCGACGAGCCCGCCGTCCAGGAAGGCGGAGGCGGCGGTGGCGGCCTCCGCGACCAGACCGCCCGCGTTGCCCCGCAGGTCCAGCAGGACGCCGGCGCCGGCCGGGGCCCCGCGGACCGCGTCCCGCACGCGCGTGCCGGCGCCCTTGGTGAAGGCCTCGACCCGGATCAGTACGGCCCCGTCGTCGAGGCGGCGGACGGTCACCGGCTCCGTCGCGAGCCGGGCCCGGCGCAGGGTCCGCGTCCAGACGGCGCGCCCGCGCTCGACCCGCAGGGCGACGGACGAGCCCGGCACCCCGTCGCCGCGCAGCAGGGCGACGACCTCGGAGACGGAGAGCCCGTCGACCGGGCGCCCGTCGACGGAGACGATCCGGTCGCCGGCCCGGAGCCCGGCCCGGGCGGCGGGGCCGCCGGCCCGGACCCGGGTCACCCGGACGGGGTCCCCGCCGGACCGGCCCGCGGAGAGCCCGACGCCCGTGTAGGCCCCGTCGAGGGACTGCTCGAACTCCTCGTACTCCCGCTTGTCGTACACCGCGCCCCAGCGGTCGCCGCTGCGGCTGACGAACTCCTCGGCGGCCTGCTTGCCCGACTTCCCGTCGGCCATGGCCGCGGCGGCGGCGCGGCTGAGGGCGGCGCTGTCGACGGGCGCGCGGTCCCGGGGCCGCTGCCCCGCGCCCGGGGGCGCCCCGGCGCGCTCGGCCGCCGGTTCCTGCCGGGGCAGCGAGCCCGTGGCGGCGGCGGTGGCGAGGACGCCGGTGAAGACCAACGTCAGAACGGCCCCACGGAGTGCTCCGCGGGGCCGGATACAGAGAAGGTCGGTGCCGTGTGGCATGCCGTCCACTCTAGGACAAGGCGAAGGCGCCGCACGGACTTTGGCCGTACGACGCCATCCACCGGCAGGGGTGTCTTCTCACACCTTCAGGTACTTGCGCAGTGCGATGAGAGCCGCCACGGCGGGCATCAGGAGCCCGATGGCGATCACCAGCGGCAGCTTGGCGAAGACCGCGTCCCAGCCGATGAACTGGATCAGCTGGACCTTGTCGGCGAGCGCGATGCCGTGGTCGATCAGGAAGTACCGGCCGACGAGCAGCAGCACGCAGGCGACGCCGCCGCCGAGGAGTCCGGCGAAGGCGGCCTCCATGATGAACGGCATCTGGATGTAGAAGCTGGACGCGCCGACGAGCCGCATGATCCCCGTCTCGCGGCGGCGGCTGAAGGCCGAGACGCGCACGGTGTTGACGATCAGCATCAGCGCGATGACCAGCATCAGGCCCATGACGCAGAGCGCGGCGATGTTCATGCCGTTCATCAGGTCGAAGAGGTTCTGCAGGATGTTCCGCTGGTCCTGTACCGACTCGACGCCGTCCCGGCCGGCGAAGGCCGTGGCGACCACCTTGTACTTCTCCGGGTCCTTGAGCTTGACCCGGAACGAGGACGGCATCTGGTCCGGCGTCACCACGGAGGCGAGGGCGGTGTCGCCGTACTGCTCCTTGTAGTGCTTGTAGGCCTCGTCGGACGTCTCGTAGTGGACGGTCTCGACGATGTCCATCTTCTTCAGGTCGGCCTCGATCTGCTCCTTCTGCTGGCCGGTGACCGCGCCCTTGGGGCACTTGCCGGCCGTGGCCGCGTCGGCCTTGTTGCAGAGGTAGATGGAGACGTTGACCTTGTCGTACCAGTAGTCCTTCATCGTGCTGACCTGCTCGCGCATGAGCAGCGCGCCGCCGAAGAGGGCGAGCGAGAGGGCCACGGAGACGATGACGGCGAAGGTCATCGTGAGATTGCGCCGGAGGCCGACGCCGATCTCGGAGAGCACGAACTGAGCGCGCATGGGTCTGCTTTCTCCTACTCGCTACAGGCTCAGTGCTGGTATCCGTAGACGCCGCGCGCCTGGTCGCGGACGAGGCGACCGTTTTCCAGCTCGATGACGCGCTTGCGCATCTGGTCGACGATGTTCTGGTCGTGGGTCGCCATGACGACGGTGGTTCCCGTCCTGTTGATGCGGTCGAGCAGCTTCATGATGCCGACGGAGGTCTGCGGGTCGAGGTTGCCGGTGGGCTCGTCGGCGATCAGCAGCATCGGCCGGTTGACGAAGGCGCGGGCGATGGCGACGCGCTGCTGCTCACCGCCGGAGAGCTCGCCCGGCATCCGGTCCTCCTTGCCCCCGAGGCCGACCAGGTCGAGCACCTGGGGGACGGCCTTGCGGATCTCGCCGCGCGGCTTGCCGATGACCTCCTGGGCGAAGGCCACGTTCTGGGCCACGGTCTTGTTGGGCAGCAGGCGGAAGTCCTGGAAGACGGTCCCGAGCTGGCGCCGCATGTGCGGCACCTTCCAGTTGGAGAGCCGGGCCAGGTCCTTGCCGAGGACGTGCACCTGACCCTGACTGGCGCGCTCCTCACGCAGGAGCAGCCGCAGGAAGGTCGACTTTCCGGAGCCGGAGGAACCGACGAGGAAGACGAACTCCCCCTTCTCGATCTCCAGGGACACGTCCCGGAGCGCGGGGCGGTTCTGCTTCGGATAGGACTTGGAGACGTTGTCGAATCGGATCACGGATGCACCACGGTCGGCCGGGAGTAGGTGTGCGTGACCTTACGCGACCGGGGAGGGCCCTCGCAGTCACGGTCCTGGCTTGTGCGGTATATCCTTTTCGCCCTTCCGGGCGGAGTGCGGCGGGCCGGCGGGGCGCGCCGAAACGGCGTGGAGCTGGCACAGTGGTAGGGGAACGTCCGGACCCCTCCGGTCGTTGCCCTGGTGGGTACCCCAGTGCGGGAGGAGGAGAGCGCATGACCTACGACCGACTGGTGTGCGCCAACTGCGCGGCCCCGGTCGCCGAGGGCCGCTGCCCCGTCTGCCGCGCGAACCGGGAGCGACTGACCCCCCAGGGTCTTTCCCCCGCCATGCTGCTGACGGTGGCGATCGCCCTTCTGGCGGCGATCGCGCTGCTCACGGCGGTCCGTACGGCCTAGGAGCCGCCCGGGCGGCCCGCACGAGCCGGAACGCGAGGAAGGGCCGGGGAGAGGTCTCCCCGGCCCTTCGTCATGCCCTGCTCACGCGCGGAGGCGTCAGGCGGCGGTACGGCCGCCGGCGGCGAGACGCGGCAGCATGCGGAAGCCGATGCCACCGGCGATCATGGTCGCGGCGCCGATGAGGAGGAACGAGGTCTCGGCCGCACCGGTCTCGGCGAGCTCCTCCTTGGCCTCGCCCTGCTGCACGGGCTGCGAGCCGGCGTTGTCGGTGTCGGTGTTGTCGACGACGGTGCTGCCGCCGTCCACGACGGCGCCGCCGCCGTCACCGCCGCCCGTCGTGGAGGGCTCCGTCGGCGCGGAGCCGTCCGTGTCGTCCGTGTCGGGGGTGCCGGGGTCCCCCGGGGTCGGGTTGCCGGGCTCCGGGTCGGGGTTGCCCGGCTCCGGGTCCGGGTTACCGGGCTCAGGGTCCGGGTTACCGGGCTCCGGGTCGGGGTTGCCCGGCTCCGGGTCCGGGTTGCCCGGCTCAGGGTCCGGGTTGCCCGGCTCAGGGTCCGGGTTGCCCGGCTCCGGGTCCGGGTTGCCCGGCTCAGGGTCCGGGTTGCCCGGCTCCGGGTCCGGGTTACCGGGCTCAGGGTCCGGGTTGCCCGGCTCCGGGTTACCGGGCTCCGGGTCCGGGTTACCCGGCTCAGGGTCCGGGTTACCCGGCTCAGGGTCCGGGTTACCCGGCTCAGGGTCACAACCCAGCGGAGCGACCTCGCAGTCTTCGGCCGGCGGGTCGTCGCCCTCCGCCTCGCTGCCGAAGCCGATGCTCACACCCACGGCCTGGGCGGCACCGGCCGCCGTCAGTGACGCACCGGCCGCGATCACCGCGCCGGCTGCGATCCGCGCGATGCGGATGCGCGTCCTCTTGCTCATGCGCTCTTACCCCCAGTAGTTCATCTCGTCGACAGGGCCGCGCGCGGGGCTGCGAACACCGGGGCCACGGCGCTCTCGGCGCCGGCCCGCGCTCGCACACATCCCGGAGACGCGCATGCCGGTACGTCACCCTTCCGAGTTTCCGAAGCAGCGTCAAGGTCGTTGCGCGTGCGATGCCCGAAAGATCACCGGCTGTCCGGCATGCGACGATGCAACTGTGACGTAAACCCTGAACTACGGGTCCCACCACGCCAGTTCCCTTGTCGACAAAGCGTCCTGACGGCCCGTCCACCGCTTGCGTCAGCGAATACCCGGTGAACGCGGCGGAACGGGAACGGGCCCCGCACCGTGTCGGTGCGGGGCCCGTAAGGAGGAGGAGCGGGACTACTTGTCCTGCTGCTTGCGCCAGCGGATGCCCGCCTCCAGGAAGCCGTCGATCTCGCCGTCCAGGACGGACTGCGGGTTGCCGACCTCGAACTCCGTACGGAGGTCCTTGACCATCTGGTACGGGTGGAGGACGTACGAGCGCATCTGGTTGCCCCAGGAGCTGCCGCTGTCCTTGAGCGCGTCCATCTTGGCGCGCTCCTCCTGGCGCTGGCGCTCCAGGAGCTTGGCCTGGAGGACGTTCATGGCGCTCGCCTTGTTCTGGATCTGGGAGCGCTCGTTCTGGCAGGAGACCACGATCCCGGTCGGGAGGTGCGTGATGCGCACGGCCGAGTCGGTCGTGTTGACGCCCTGGCCGCCGGGGCCCGACGCGCGGTAGACGTCCACGCGCAGGTCGGACTCGTCGATCTCGACGTGGTCGGAGGACTCGACGACCGGCAGGACCTCGACGCCGGCGAAGGAGGTCTGGCGGCGTCCCTGGTTGTCGAAGGGCGAGATGCGGACGAGGCGGTGGGTGCCCTGCTCGACGGAGAGGGTGCCGTAGGCGTACGGGGCCTTCACCACGAAGGTGGTCGACTTGATGCCGGCCTCCTCCGCGTACGAGGTCTCGTAGATCTCGGTCGAGTAGCCGTGGCGCTCCGCCCAGCGCAGGTACATGCGCTGGAGCCGCTCGGCGAAGTCGGAGGCGTCGACGCCGCCGGCCTCGGCCCGGATGTTGACCAGGGCCTCGCGCTCGTCGTACTCGCCGGAGAGGAGGGTGCGGACCTCCATCTCGTCGAGGGCCTTGCGGACGGAGACGAGCTCCGTCTCGGCCTCGGCGAGGGTGTCCGGGTCGTCCATCTCCTCGGCGAGCTCGAAGAGCACCCCGAGGTCGTCGATCCGTCCGCGCAGGGTCTCGGCCTTGCGGACCTCGGCCTGGAGGTGCGAAAGCTTGCTCGTGATCTTCTGCGCCGCCTCCGGGTCGTCCCACAGGGACGGGGCCGCGGCCTGCTCTTCGAGCACGGCGATGTCGGCCCTCAGCTTCTCGAGGTCCAGGACGGCCTCGATCGACCCCATGGTCGAGGAGAGGGACTTCAGCTCTTCGGATACATCGACGACTGCCACGCGTCCAGCGTAACGGCTCCGGGCGGGGAGCCGAACCCGCGACCGACACCCCCTACGGGACGGGGGAGGACCGCTTCGTGTCCTGCGGCGGGGCCTCTCCCTCGCCGGAGGCCGCGTAGTACCCGCCGGCGCCCAGCGCTCCCGCGAGCACGACCGCCGCGACGGCGAAGGTGATCCGGCGCTTGCGGACCGCGCCCGGCTTGTTGCGGGCCGAGCCGGGACGGGGGGCGCCCGTGGGGCGGGGGGCGCGGGCCGTGCCCAGGGGGCCGCCGGAGAGCTCGTCGGGGGCCGGGACCCGCATGGAGGTGTGGGTGTCGCGGTGGGAGTCGGCGGAGGCGCCGGGGACCAGCGGGACGGCGGCGCGGCGGGGACCGGGCTCGGCGGCGCCCGCCGCGGTGGCGTGCGCGTCGTCCTCGTACGGCTCCGGGGCCGGCTCCGCGTCGGGCTCGTCCACGTCGAGGGGCGGGATGCCCTTGAGGAGCGGCAGGACGTCCCTGAGGCGGGCGGCGAGTTCGGAGGCGCGCAGCCGGGAGGCGGGGGCCTTGGCGAGGCACTGCACGAGGAGCTGCCACAGCTCCTCGGGGATGCCGGGGAGCGGGACGACGGTCTCGGTGACGTGGCGGCGCAGGACCGCGCCGGGGTGGCCGCCGCCGAACGGGGTGAAGCCGGCGAGCAGCTCGTACAGGACGGTCGCGAGGGCGTAGATGTCGACGGCGGCGCGCGGCGGGAGGCCCTCGACGATCTCGGGGGCGAGGTAGTCGGGGGTGCCGATGATCCGGGTGGCCTTGGTGCGGCCGGGGGTGTCGATGAGCTTGGCGACGCCGAAGTCGGTGAGGAGGGCGGGGTGGGCGCCGCCGGGGCCGAGCGGCCCCTCCATGTCGAGCAGGATGTTCTCGGGCTTGACGTCCCGGTGGACGACCCCGGCGGCGTGCGCGGCGGCCAGGGCGTCGGCGACGTCGGCGACGATCGCGACGGCGGCCTCGGGGGCGAGGCGGCGCTCGCGGTCGAGGCGGGTGCGCAGGTCGGTGCCGCGCACGAGGTCCATGACGAGGGCGAGGTCGTTGCCGTCGACGACGAGGTCGCGGACCTTGACCACACGCGGGTGGTCGAGTCCGAGCAGGGCGGTCCGCTCCCGGACGAAGCGGCCGACGAGCTCCTGGTCGGAGGCCAGGTCCTCGCGCAGCAGTTTGACGGCGACGGGCCCCTCGGGGCCCTCGCCGAGCCACACCGTTCCGGCGCTGCCCCGCCCGAGGATCTGGTGGGCGGTGTAGCGGCTGCCGATGTTCCGTGCCAAGACTGCTCCCTCAGCGGCTGCGGTTCACGCCAAACGTACGCGTCCGCGGGCGCCGGTCGTCACTTCCGAGGGGAAAACACCCCTCGGAAGTCGACAAATCACCAGTATTACTGTCCCGTACCGCCGGTAGCACCCGAGGTGCCGGTACCGGTGCCGGTGCTCGCGCTGTCGAACAGGTCGGAGACCCAGGTGGTGAACGACGAGATGCCGTCGCCGATCGCCTCCCAGTAGCCCTTGCCCTCGGCGATCCAGCTCTGGAGCGGGGTCAGCTCCCAGACGAGCCAGCCCGCGACCACGAACAGGACGATCATGACCAGGCAGCCCTTGAGGCAGCCGAGACCCGGGATGCGCACCGGGTTGGCGCTGCGCCGGCGCGGTTCGCGCGGCGGGCGCGGCTCGCGGGGCGCCGGGGCCTGGGGCGGCGGCTGCGGCGGCGTGTACTGCTGCCGGGGCGGGGCGTACTGCTGCTGCGGGGCGGGCGGCGGCGGGGGCGCGTACTGCTGGGGCTGGTGCTGCGGCTGGTACTGCTGGGGAGCGGGCCGCTGCGGGGCCGGACGCTGCTGCTGGTACGGCGGGGGCTGCTGCTGCCGGTTCTGCGGCGGCTGCGGGGGCTGCTGCGGCTGGCGCTGCGGGCGCCGGCGCAGGGGGTCCTGGCTCGGGTCCAGGTACTGCACCTGCGTCTGCTCGTTGCGGTCGCGGGCGGCGCGCAGCTGGTTCTGCCAGGGGTGCGGGTCCTCGCCCTGACCGCCCTGCGGGGGGCCCGGCGGGACGGGGGGCATGACGGCCGTCGGGTCGGCGCCGCCGCCCGGGCCGCTCGTCGGCAGGACGCTGGTCGCGCCGGCGGGGTCGTACTGCGGCGGGGCACCGGCCCCGGCGGGCAGCACCTGGGTGGGGTCGGCGGAGCCGGGGGCGCCGCCGGACAGCACCTGGGTCGGGTCCGCGGCCCCGGCGGTCCCCGGGACCGGCGCGGGCGCCGGGTCGGGGGCGAGGAGCGCCCCGACGCCGTCCGCGGCCTCGATCTGGGCGGGCGTGGCGTGCACGCCGATGCCGGCGGCGACCGCGCGCAGACCGCGCGCGAGGTTCACGGCGCTCGGACGCCGGTCGGGGTCCTTGCTGAGGCAGCGCTCTATGACCGTCCACAGCGGGCCGGGGACGGTCGAGGGGCGGCGCGGCTCCTCACTGAGGTGGCGGTGGAGGACCTCCAGGGCGGTGCCGCCGGCGAAGGGCGGCCGGCCGGTGACCAGCTCGTAGAGGAGGATGCCCGCGCCGTAGATGTCGACGGCGGAGGTCTGCGGGCGGCCCTCGGCGGACTCCGGCGCCACGTACGCGGGCGTGCCGACGAACTCGTGGGTGCGGGTCAGGCCCGGGGAGTCGGCGAGGCGCGCGATGCCGAAGTCGGTCAGCATCGGGTGCATCGCGCCGTCCCGCTCGGCGAGCAGGACGTTGGCCGGCTTCAGGTCGCGGTGGACGACGCCGTCCGCGTGGCTGGCGGCGAGCGCGTCGGCGATCTGGGCGGTGAGGAGCGCGGCGGCGACCGGGGTGAGCGGTCCGCTCTCCCGGATGTACCGGTGCAGGTCGGGGCCCTCGACGAGGTCCATGACGAGGGCGAGGACGTCGCCCTCGACGACCAGGTCGCGGGTGCGCACGATGTTCGGGTGGGTGAGCCGGAGCAGCACGGACCGCTCGCGCAGGAAGCGCATCACGATGTCCGCGTCGTTGGCCAGCTCCTCCTTCAGGACCTTGATCGCGACGGTCTCGCCGGGCTGGCCGGGCACGGCCGCCTCGGCACCCGCCGTCTCACGCTGGCGGGCTCGCCAGACGGTGCCCGTGGCGCCGCGGCCGAGCGGCTCCTCGAGCAGGTACTTGCTGCCGATAGGCCGCACGTCACGCGCTCCCTGCTGATCGTGGTCCCGGTGTGGTTCCCGTGGTGTCCCCGCGGTCCCTGTCCTCTGTGGTGACCCGTCCGGGTGTCCGACCCACTTTAGGGCCTGCGGGGCCGATCATGGCCGGTGCCGGACGGGTCGCGGGCCGGTCGTCCACAGGGCGTTTCCGGGGTCGGCTCCGACCGGAGATGTCCGGAATGAGCTCGGGTCCTGTCCGGAAGAAGACGCTTCTTCGGACAGGACGGTTGCCAGGCATGTTCCGAAGGCATGCTCAACCAGGCACTTTTGCGCCCACAGCCGACCATTCAAGATCACTTGCGGCCGACCGGCGGGCGCGCTGTCGGTGGCAGGTGCGAGGATGCCCCCAGCACGTCGCACCGATGGGGTCGGGAGCCCCGCGCCGTGCCGACCTGTACCGGGCTACGCGTCCGTGCCGGGTGGGGGGAGACACCGGGCGGCCCCCCGCCGGGCGCGTCGCGCAGAAGGGACCGCTGACGGCGATGCAGATCCGGCTGACCGTCCTCGCGCCGCACGCCGGCCACGGCGCCGGGCGCGCCTGCGACGTGCTCGTCACGGCCCCCGCCGGGACGGCGCTCTCCGCCGTGGCCTCCCAACTGGCCGCCGCCGTCACGGGTCCCGAGGCCTCCGCCTCGGGCACGACCGTCCTCCACGCGGGCGCGGAGCGGCTGGACGCCCGGCGCTGTGTGCTCGGCGAGCCCCCGCTGGTCGACGGCGCCGTCCTCTCGCTCCAGGTCCCGGGACCGGACGACCTGGCCGGGGAGCCCGCGGCCGCCCGGCTGCACGTGGTGGCCGGACCGGACGCGGGCGGGGTGCACCTGCTGCACGGCGGAGCGATCAGAATCGGCCGTTCCGTCGACGCCGACGTCCCGCTCGACGACCCGGACGTCTCCCGCGCGCACTGCACGGTGACGGTCGGCGCGGACGGCCGGGTCACGGTCGCCGACCACGGCTCGACGAACGGCACGACCCTCGACGGCGCCCCCGTGGGCGAGCGCCCGGTCCGGCTCCGTCCGGGCGCGCTGCTGCGCCTCGGCGAGTCCGCCCTCCGCCTGACGGGCCCCGGCGACGGCCTCCTCGGCGGTACGGACGCGGTGGCGACGGCCCCGGACGGCGAGGGCCACCTGCGGCTCGCCCGCGGGACCGGCGGGCCGGACCGGCCGGGCGGCCCGGGCGGCACCGGCCGACCGGGCCCGGCGGGCGGTCCCGGGGCGGTTCAGGGCGGCCCGGGGGTGGTTCCGGACAGTCTTGGGGCGGCTCCCGGCAGCCTCGGGACGGCTTCCGGCGGTCCGGTGGACGGCGACACGACCCACGGCGGCGGGTACGCGCTCGCGTGGGAGGGCGGCGACCCGTACGGCGGGAACCACGCGCGCGACGGCCACGCACACGATCACGGTCACGGTCACGCACCCGGTCGAGACGGCGACCCGTACGGCGCCGCCGGCGACGGCGGCGGGGTCCCGGCGGGCCCGGCCGCTTCCACGGCCCCGCCCGCGCGGGCGGGCGGCAGGCGCGGGCTCGGCGCGTGGGCCCGGCGCCTCGCCGGGGGCCGCGAGGAGGTCCCGGCCCCCGTCGCCGGGGCCCACCAGGTCCCCGACACGCACGCGGGCGCCCGGCAGGACGCCGACGTCCGGGACGGCGCCCACGGGCCCGTGCCGGGCGCCGACACCTGGCCCGACCCCGCCACCGTCCTGCTCACCGCGCTCGGCCCCGGCCCCCGGCTCTGGGAGCGGGACCCGGACCACCCCGAGTTCCTCGCGGTCCGGCTCGGCACCACGGACCGCGCCGAGCTCTCCGGAGTGCCGGTCACCGTCGGGCTGCGCGAGGCGGGTTCGCTCGGTCTCGCGGGCCCCGGAGACCGGCTCGCCGGGTTCGCCCGCTCGGTGGTCGCCCAGCTCGCCGCCCTGCACTCCCCCTCCGACCTGGAGATCGTCCTCGTCAGCGCCGACCGGAACCGCTCCCTGGAGGAGCGGCGCCGCGCCTGGGGCTGGCTCGGCTGGCTCCCGCACGTCCGGCCGGCCCACGGCCAGGACTGCCGGCTGCTCCTGGCGTACGACCGCGACCAGGCCCACGCGCGTACGTCCGAACTGACCCGGCGGCTCGACGACGGCCCGCTCGGGCCCGGCTGGCCCAGCGCCGACCGCGCGTCCGTCGCGGAGGCCGCCGCCCGTTACGAGGGGCCCCGGACGGTCGTCGTCGTGGACGGCGACCCCGGCACGGCGGCGCTGCGCGAGACCGTGGCGCGGCTCGCGGGGGCCGGAGCCGCCGCCGGCATCCACCTCCTCTGTCTCGCCGAGGCGCCCTCCGCCTCCCCCGTCTCGCCGGTGGCCGCGACCTACGAGGCCGCGTGCGCCGCGTCCCTCGCGTTCCGCGAGTGCGGGGCCGCCGCGCTCCTGAGCGGGGACGTGGCGACGGCGCTTCGGCTGCTGCGGACCGCGGGCGGGCGCGTCGCGGGCCACGGCACCGTCGGTGTGGTCGACGCGGTCTCCGTCGCCTGGGCCGAGCGGTTCGGACGGGCCCTCGCCCCGCTGCGGCCGCAGACCCCGGCGGCGCCGCACGGGCGGGCCGCCGCGCTGCCGCCGTCCTCCCGGCTGCTCGACGAGCTGGGCCTCGCCCGGGCCACCCCCGCCTCCCTGATGGCCCGCTGGGCCTCCGCCGGGGACGGGACGGCCGTCCTGGGCGCGGGCCCGCGCGGGCCGCTGGCCGTGGACCTCACCCAGGAGGGGCCGCACCTGCTGATCGAGGGTCCGGCGGGCAGCGGGCGCACGGAGCTGCTGCGCTCGATCGCCGCCTCGCTCGCGGCGGGCGGCCGCCCCGACCGGCTCGGCCTGCTGCTGGTGGACGGGGCGGGCGGCGAGCGCGGCGAGGGCCTCGCGGCCTGTACGGAGCTGCCGCACGTCACCGAGCACCTGGTCGCCTCGGACCCGGTCCGGATGCGGGAGTTCGCGCAGGCGCTCGGGGCCGAGCTGAAGCGGCGGGCCGAGCTCCTGGGCGACACCCCCTTCGCCGACCGCCGGGGCGTCCGCGCCCCGCAGGTGGCCGATCGGCTGATCGGGCAGCGCACCCCGAGCGCGGCGGAGTCCGTCCCCCGGGGCGCCCGCACGACCGTCCGCCTCCCGGACACCGGCGACCACCCGAGCGGCCGCACCCTCCGCACGGGCGACGGCACGATCGGCGCCCTCCCGAGCGGCCGGAGCACCCGCACACCGGGCCGCACGCCGTACCCGAGCCCGGAGGACCCGCAGGGCCGGAGCACGTACCCCGGCGCGGGCGACCTCGACGGGCGCGGCAGCGGGCGGAGCACGTACCCGGGCTCGGGCGACATGTCCGACCGCCCGAGCGGCCGGGTCCCGCGCCCCGATGCGGGCGACCTCGACGGCCGCGGCAGCGGCCGGAGCGCGTACCCCGCCGGGGACGACCTCGGCGGCCGTACGAGCGGCCGCACCCTCCGTACGAACGACGGCGACCTCGGCGACCGCGCGAGCGGGCGCGTGTCCCGTCCCGTGAGCGGTGCGGGCCGGTCCGGGGCGGACGCGTTCCTGACCGACACGCCCAGCGGGCGGCTGCCGCGCCGCGACGGCGGGGGCGTGGACGACCGCCCGAGCGGGCGGACCTTCCGGACCGGCGACCCGGGCGACCGCGCGAGCGGGCAGGTGTCCCGTACGGGCGCCGACGACCTCACCGACCGCCCGAGCGGACGCGTCCCCCGTACGGGAGCCGACGACCTCGGCGGCCGGACGAGTGGCCGGAGCCCGTACCCGGGCGCGGACGACCTCACCGACCGCGCGAGCGGGCGGGTGTCCCGCACAGGTTCCGACGACCTCACCGACCGTTCCAGCGGCCGCGTCCCCCGGGCCGGGGGTTCCGGAGTCCGGATCCCCCGGCCCGCCTCGGGCACGGGCACAGGCGCGGGCGCGAGTGCGGGCGAGGCGGTGGGGGGCAGGGCTGCGGCGGGGGCCGGGGCGTTGCCTCGGCTGGTCGTGCTCGTCGACGACTTCGACGCCCTGGTCGCGCCCGCGCTCGGCGCCCCCGGCCGGCCGGCCGCCGGGTCCGTCGTGCGGGCCCTGGAGGCCGTCGCCCGGCACGGCGAGCGGCTCGGCGTGCACCTCGTCGTGGCCTCGGCCCGCCCGGACCGCACGGCCGACACCGAGCCGGTCCACAGCGCCCGGCTGCGGATCGTGCTCGACGCCCCTCCGGTGACGGCGGGGCCGGACGTCCCGGCGCCCGGCCGGGGCCGCCTCGGGCATCCGGACGGCCGGGTGACCCCCTTCCAGGCGGGCCGCGTCACCGGCCGGATCCCCCGGACGGCGACGCTCCGGCCGACGGTCGTCCCGCTGGAGTGGGAGCGGATGGGCGATCCGCCCACCCGCCGCCCGGTCCGCGAGCTGGGCAACGGACCGACGGACCTGGCCCTCCTCGCGAGCGCGCTCGACCGGGCGGCCCGCTCGGTGGAGGCGACGCCCGTGGCGCCCCTCTCCTCTCCCGCGACGTCCGCCGGAAACCCTTCCTGACGTCACGTCACGAGCCAATCACGATCCACCACTTGACACGGAAGGCGGTATTGCGGCCTCGCATCACCGGGCGTAGACCTGTCGGCACGGGACAGCTCAGCGCACGAAGGAGACGGGGCAGCAATGCGTACAACTCTTCGTCCACGCAAGGCCGGAGTGACCTTCACGGCACTCACCGCGCTCGCCGCACTCGCCCTCGCGGGCTGCGGCGACGGGGGCACGAAGGACCCGGAGACGAAACCCTCCGGCGCCCTCCCCCTGAAGGGCGAGAAGATCGAGGTCGCCGCCGTCTGGACGGGCCCGGAGCAGGAGAACTTCACCAAGGTCCTGAAGGAGTTCGAGAAGCGGACCGGCGCGACGGTGACGTTCGTGCCCGCCCAGGACCCCATCGTGAACTTCCTCGGGACGAAGATCGCGGGCGGTTCCCCGCCCGACGTGGCGATGCTCCCGCAGGTGGGCGCGATCCGGCAGGCCGCCGCCCAGAAGTGGCTCAAGCCGGCCGGCCCGGAGGCGAAGGCCCAGCTGGCGGCGAACTACTCGCGCGGCTGGCAGGAGCTCGGCGCGGTGGACGGCACCCAGTACGGCGTCTACTTCAAGGCCGCCAACAAGTCCCTGGTCTGGTACAACACGGCCGTCTTCGAGAACGCGGGCGCCGCCGAGCCGAAGACCTGGAAGGAGTTCCTGACCACCGCCGAGACCATATCGGCCTCCGGCGTCACGCCGGTCTCGGTCGGCGGCGCGGACGGCTGGACCCTCACCGACTGGTTCGAGAACGTCTACCTCTCCCAGGCGGGCCCGGAGAAGTACGACCGGCTGGCGAAGCACGAGATCAAGTGGACGGACCCGTCCGTCGCCGCCGCCCTGACCACGCTCGGCGAGCTGTTCGGCAAGCCGTCGCTGCTCACGGGCGGCACGAGCGGCGCGCTCCAGACGGAGTACCCGGCCTCGGTCACGCAGACCTTCACCGGCGGCGCCGAGCCGAAGGGCGCGATGGTCTTCGAGGGCGACTTCGCCGCCGTCAACATCGCCCAGACCGAGGCGAAGATCGGCACGGACGCGAAGGTCTTCCCCTTCCCGAAGGTCGGGGACGCCGGGACCGTGCCCGTGGTGACGGCCGGCGACGCGGCCGTGGCCCTCAAGGACACCAGGGGCGCGCAGGCGCTGCTGGCCTTCCTCGCCTCCCCGGACGCGGCGAAGATCTGGGCGGGCGCGGGCGGCTTCCTCTCGCCGAACAAGAACCTGGACCCGGCGGCGTACCCGAACGACGTCCAGCGCGAGATCGCCAAGGCCCTGATCGGCGCCGGTGACGACTTCCGCTTCGACATGTCGGACCAGATGCCGCAGTCGTTCGGCGGGACGCCGGGCAAGGGCGAGTGGAAGGCGCTCCAGGACTTCCTGAAGAACCCGAAGGACGTGGCCGGGGCCCAGGCGCGTCTGGAGGCGGACGCGGCGAAGGCGTACCGGGCCGCCGCGAAGGGCTGAGGCCGGCCATGCCCTCCCCCACCGCCCCGCGTGCGAGGAGCACGGCCGGAACGGACGCCTCCGGAAGGAAGGGGAGCCGGGCCGTGGCGGCCGGGTTCCTCCTGCCCGCCCTGCTCCTGCTCGGCGCGCTCGTCGTCTACCCGATCGGGTACTCCGTCCAGCGCTCGCTCTTCGACCGCTCCGGCTCCTCCTTCGTCGGCCTCGACAACTACCTGGCCCTGTTCACCGACGCCTCCCTCCGCACGGCCGTCAAGAACAACCTGATCTGGCTGGTGGTGGCCCCGGCGGTCGCCACCGCCCTCGGTCTGGTCTTCGCGGTCCTGACCGAACGCGTCCGCTGGGGAACGGCGTTCAAGCTGCTCGTCTTCATGCCGATGGCGATCTCGATGCTGGCCGCCGGGATCATCTTCCGGCTGGTGTACGAGCAGGACCCGGACCGGGGCGTCGCGAACGCCGTCTGGGTCGGCGTCCACGACACCTTCGCCGAGTCCTCCGTCTTCCCGAAGGCCAGACCGCTGCCCGTGCACCCGCTGAAGGCGGCCGGGGACGGCGCGTTCGTGACGAAGGAGCCGGTGCGGGCCGGGCAGCCCGTACGGCTCCCGCTGGTCGGCGTGGCCCCGGCGCAGATGCCGGAGGGGGCGCGCCCGGCGGCGCGGCCCGCCGGCACGGACCCGGGCACGGTCACCGGCACGGCCTGGCTGGACTTCACCCGGGGCGGCGGCGGGCGGCCGAACGAGGTCGACCCGTCCGAGCGGGGCCTCGCGGGGCTGCGGATCGAGGCCGTACGGGACGGGAGGGTGGTCGCCACGGCGACGGCGGCGGCCGACGGCACGTTCGCGCTGCCCGCCGACCGCGCGGACGGGGCCGTGCTCCGGCTGCCCGCGAGCAACTTCCGGGAGCAGTACAACGGCGTCGAGTGGCTGGGCCCCTCGCTCGTCACGCCCGCGATCATCGGGGCGTACGTGTGGATGTGGGCCGGGTTCGCGATGGTGCTCATCGGGGCCGGGCTCGCGGCCGTGCCGCGCGAACTGCTCGAGGCGGCGCGGGTGGACGGGGCGAACGAGTGGCAGGTGTTCCGCCGGATCACGGTGCCGCTCCTGGCGCCGGTCCTCGCGGTCGTCCTCGTCACCCTGATGATCAACGTGTTGAAGATCTTCGACCTGGTCTTCGTGATCGCGCCGGGTTCGGCGCAGGACGACGCGAACGTGCTCGCGCTCCAGTTGTACCGCTCGTCCTTCGGCACGGACGCGGACCTGGGGGTCGGCTCGGCCATCGCCGTCCTGCTGCTCCTGCTCGTGGTCCCGGTGATGGTGCTCAACGTCCGCCGCATGCGCAGGGAGGCCCGCCGATGAACGGAACCCACGTGCGGCCCACCCGCTCCCCGGCGGCGCGGGTCGCGTCCGTGGCCGCGTCCGGCGCGGTCCGCGTCTTCCTCGTCCTGGCGGGTCTGTTCTGGCTGCTGCCGACGGTCGGGCTGCTGCTCTCCTCGCTCCGCTCGCCGTCCGACATCGCGGCGAGCGGCTGGTGGGAGGTGTTCACCGCCCCGGCCCGGCTGACCACGGAGAACTACGCGCACCTCCTCGCGAACGACACGATCACCGGCTCGCTGCTCAACACCGTCCTGATCACCGTCCCGGCCACGCTGCTCGTCCTGGTGATCGGCTCGTTCGCCGGGTACGCGTTCGCGTGGCTGGAGTTCCCGGGCCGGGACTGGTGGTTCCTGGGCGTGGTCGCCCTGCTGGTGGTGCCGGTGCAGGTCGCCCTGGTCCCGGTGTCGAAGCTGTTCGGGGTGGTCGGGCTGTTCGAGACGACCGCCGGGGTGGTCCTCTTCCACACGGCCTTCGGCCTGCCGTTCGCGATCTTCCTGCTGCGGAACTTCTTCGCGGAGATCCCGCGCGAACTCCTGGAGGCGGCGCGGCTCGACGGGGCGGGCGAGATCCGGCTGTTCACCCGGGTGGTGCTGCCGCTCGGCGGCCCGGCGATCGCCTCGCTCGGCATCTTCCAGTTCCTGTGGGTCTGGAACGACATGCTGATCGCGCTGATCTTCGCGGACTCGCAGTCGCCGCCGATCACGGTGGCGCTCCAGCAGCAGGTGCGGCAGTTCGGCAACAACGTGGACGTGCTCGCGCCGGGCGCGTTCCTGTCGATGGTGGTGCCGCTGGTGGTGTTCTTCGCGTTCCAGCGCCAGTTCGCCTCGGGGGTGATGGCGGGTGCGGTGAAGTGACCCCTCGCGGGGTCAGGCCGTGAGCGCCGCCACCGCCGCGCGCGCGAGGTCGTCGACGTACCCCGGGGGCGGCGGGGTGCGGACGACGACGAGGCGCCAGTACAGCGGTCCGGCGACCAGGTCGAGGGCCCGGTCCGGGTCGGCGTCCCCGGGGAGTTCGCCGCGCGCGACGGCCTCGCGGACGATCCGGGCGACGACGCCCTGCTGCCCGTCGAGCAGCGCGGCCTTGACGGCGTCGGCGATCTCGGGGTGCCTGGCCGCCTCGACGAGGAGGTCGGGGACGACCCGGGAGGCGACCGGGTGGCTCAGGGCGTGCGCGGCCACTTCGAGGAGGGCGCGCACGTCCCCGTGCAGGGAGCCGGTGGCGGGCGCCGGCAGGCCCTGGGCGGCGAAGGCGCCGACGAGGTCGAGGACGAGGGAGAGCTTGGACTTCCAGCGCCGGTAGACGGCGGTCTTGCCGACGCCCGCGCGGCGCGCGATCCCCTCGATGGACATCCGGGCGAAGCCGACGGCCGCGAGCTCCTCGAAGACGGCGGCGCGGATGGCCTCGGTCACGTCCTCGCGGAGCACGGCGGCTCCGGCGGGGGCCCGGCGGGGGGTCGGTTCGGTCATGGACGGCATCCTAACCAACGCCTACGCCACGACGATACGGTTGCGTTCCGTCGTCGAGCGTCCTACTGTCCCCGTAGCGACGATACGGGTCCGTCCCGTCGTTGCCGCCGTCGCCGTCCGCGCCCCCGTGCCGAAAGCCCGCCCCGGAGCCCGCCCATGACCACGACCCTCGCGCCGCCCCCGCCGCGGACCACTCCGCCCCCGCCGCGCACCGCCCCTCCCCCCGGGGACCTCCGCGCCCTCGCCCTCCGCCACGGCCTGACCGTCAGCGGGGCCCGCCCCCCGCTCCCCGCCTACGTCCGGCAGCTCTGGTCCCGCCGCGACTTCATCGCCGCCTTCGCGACGGCCCGGCTGACCGCCCAGTACAGCCAGTCGCGCCTCGGCGGGCTCTGGCAGGTGGCGACCCCGCTCCTCAACGCGGCCGTCTACTACCTGATCTTCGGCGTGTTCATGAACGCCGAGCACGGCGTGCCCGACTACGTCCCCTTCCTGCTCACCGGCGTCTTCGTGTGGACCTTCACCTCCAACACGCTCATGGCCGGCACCCGGGCGATCAGCGGCAACCTCGGCCTCGTCCGCGCCCTGCACTTCCCGCGCGCGAGCCTGCCGCTCTCGCTCGCCCTCCAGCAGCTCCAGCAGCTCCTGCTCTCGCTCGCCGCGCTCGTCGCGATCCTCCTCTGCTGCGGCGAGTTCCCCACGTGGAGCTGGCTGCTCGCCGTCCCCGCGCTCGCCCTCCAGACCCTGTTCAACGCGGGCCTGGCGCTCGCCCTGGCCCGGATCGCGGCCCGCACCCCGGACATCGGGCAGTTGATGCCGTTCGCGCTCCGCACCTGGATGTACGCCTCGGGCGCCATGTGGTCGATCGGGAACCTGTCGGGCGGCGGACGCTTCCCCGAGGCCGTGGTGCTCGCCCTCCGGTGCAACCCGGCGGCGGTCTACATCGACCTCGTGCGCTTCGCCCTGATCGGGAGCCACACCGCGGACCGGCTGCCGCCGCACGTCTGGGCGCTCGCCGCCGGCTGGGCGCTCCTGGCCTTCACGGGCGGTTTCCTGTGGTTCTGGAAGGCGGAGGAGACGTACGGCCGTGGCTGAGACACCGGAGGAGAGGATCCCGACCGTCGTCGCCGACGGCGTCCACGTCACGTACACCGTGCACGGACACGGACATGGACACGGGCGGGACCGGAGGCGCGGCGGCCGGTGGCGGAGGCCCCCGGCCGGCCTCCGGGTCCACGCCGTCAAGGGCGTCGACCTCGTCGCGTACCGGGGCGAGGCGATCGGCCTGATCGGTTCGAACGGATCGGGGAAGTCGACCCTCCTGAAGGCCGTCGCGGGGCTCCTGCCCGTCGACCGCGGCCGGATCTACACCCACGGCCGCCCCGCCCTCCTCGGCGTCGACGCGGCCCTGATGAACGATCTGACCGGCGAGCGGAACGTGGTCCTCGGCGGTCTCGCGGCGGGCATGAGCCGCGCGGAGGTCCGCGAGCGCTACGACGGGATCGTCGACTTCTCGGGCGTCAACGAGAAGGACGACGCGATCTCCCGCCCGATGCGGACGTACTCCTCCGGGATGGGGGCCCGGCTGCGCTTCTCCATCGCCGCCGCGAAGAGCCACGACGTGCTGCTCATCGACGAGGCCCTGGCCACCGGCGACGCGCGCTTCCGCCGCCGGAGCCGGCGGCGGATCGACGAACTGCGGGCGGCGGCCGGGACGGTCTTCCTGGTCAGCCACTCGAACGCCACCGTCGCGGAGACCTGCGGGCGGGCCCTGTGGCTGGAGGCGGGGACGCTCCGGATGGACGGCCCGGCGCGGGAGGTGGTGGCGGCGTACGAGGAGTTCACCGCGTCGGGGGCGAAGACCAGGGGCAAATAAGACATTACGGTCTAAAGTGCGGTGGGGTGACGAACGATCAGCCGCAGACCCCCCACCCGGCCGGCACCGAACCCCCCGGCTCCGCCCCGTCCGGTTCCCTCGCGTCCGGCCCTCTTGCGTCCGGCTCCACCGCGTCCGACCCTCTTACGCCCGGCTCCACCGCGTCCGGCCCCACCGCCGACGCCCCCCACCCCACCAGTACGAGCACCGAACCCCCCGCCCTCACCCGCTCCCCCTTCGCGTCGGAGACCTTCACCTCCGCCACCTTCGTCACGGTCGGCAACGGGCCCCGGCTCGCGCTCGCCGCCGTCTGGCTCCTCACCCGGGCCGGGATGCTCCTGCTGCTCCTCCGCGACGACCTCGGCATCGGCGGGGTGGCCCGCGAGGTGGCGCTCTACGAGCACTGGTACGGGAGGTTCGCCGCGGGCACCTTCCCGCCCGGCGACGCCACCTGGCAGTACCCGCCGGGGGCCGGGCTCGTGATCATGTCCCCCGGCGTCCTCCCCTGGCTCACCTACTTCCAGGCCTTCGTCACCCTCACCCTCCTCGCCGACGCGGTCGTCACCCTCGCCCTCGCCCGCGCCGACGGCGCCCGCCTCACCCACGGCGCCTGGATCTGGGTCTGCGGCCTGCCGCTCCTCCTCCACCTCCCCCTCGCCCGGTACGACGTCCAGACCACCGCCCTCGCCGTCCTCGCCCTGCTCGCCCTCACCGCCCGCGGAGCCGCCGCCCACCAGCTCGGCGGGGCGCTCGCCGGGATCGGCGCCCTGGTCAAGGTGTGGCCGGCGCTCGCCCTCCTGGGCACCCCACGGGGCCGTACCACCCGGGAGGCGTGGGCCGCGGCCGCCGTCACCGCCGTCGCGCTCCTCGCCACCCTCGGGTTCTTCTTCTCCGAGTCGCTCGGCTTCCTGCGCCAGCAGGGCGACCGGGGCATTCAGATCGAGTCCCTGGGCGGCACGGCCCTCGCGCTCGCCCGGTCCGCCGGCATCTGGCCGGGGACGGTCGAGTTCCGCTACGGCGCCCTGGAGTACGTCGGCCCGTACGTCTCCACCCTGGGCCACCTCTCCCTGCTGCTCACCGCCGCCGCCCTGTGCTGGCTGGTCCTCTGGCGCGTCCGCGCCCACCGCTGGACCCCCGCCACGCCGTTCGACACGGCGCTCGCCGCCGTCCTGCTGTTCACCGTCACCAGCCGGGTGATCAGCCCCCAGTACATGGTCTGGCTGCTCGGGCTCGCCGCCGTCTGCCTGACCTCCCGGGACACCGTGATGCGCCCGGTGGCGCTGCTGCTGCTCCCGGCGGCGGCGCTGAGCGCGCTCGCGTACCCCGTCCTCTACTTCGACGTCATCGACGGCACCCCCACGGGTCTGGCCGTCATGGTGCTCCGCAACGGTCTGCTGCTCGCGGCGGCGCTGCTCGCCGCCCGCCGCCTGTGGACCTCGACGGTCGCCGCCGCGCCGGAGGAGTAGGCAACGGCGAGGGGCCCCGCCGGAGAACCGGCGGGGCCCCTCGCGCGCGTGCTCCTAGCTGTGCGAACGCAGCAGCGTGCGCATCGTCCGCATCGCCACCGACAGGTTCGCCAGGTCGAAGGTGTCCGAGCCCTGGATCTCCTCCAGGGTCGTCCGCGCGCGGCCCAGGATCGCCGCGTTCTTCTCCTCCCAGGCCTTGAACCGCTCCTCCGGGCTCGCGTCGTCGCCGCCCGACGTCAGGACGTCCTGCGTGAGCGCCGCGTGCGCCGCGAACAGGTCCTCGCGGATCGAGGCGCGGGCCATCGACTGCCAGCGGTCGTCGCGCGGCAGCTCGATGATCCGGTCCATCAGGTCGGTGATCCGCAGCCGGTCGGCCAGGTCGTAGTAGACCTCGGCCACCGCGAGCGGCTCCTTGCCCGTCCGGTCCGCGATGGCGACGATGTCGAGCACCGGGAACGCGGAGGAGAAGCCGGCGACCCGCCGCGCGAGCTCCTCCGGCACCCCGAACCCGGTCAGCTCGTCCAGGATCGACCGGTACCAGTCCAGGTCCGCCCCGCGCAGCAGCTCCGGCAGCCGCGACCAGACCTCCTCGACGCGCTCGGCGAAGAACTCGATGGTCTCGGTGAGCTGGAGCGGCTGCGGCCGGTTGTTGAGCAGCCAGCGCGTGCCGCGCTCGACCAGCCGGCGCGCGTGCAGCCGCATCCGGGTCTGGATCTCGGCCGGCACCCGGTTGTCGAGGTCCTCGACGGCGTCCCAGACCCGGCCGAGGCCGAAGACGACGCGGGCGGCGGTCTGCGCCCGGACGATCTCCTCGATCGACGCGCCGGTCTCCTCGCGGAGGCGGTGCAGGAAGGTCGAGCCGCCGGCGTTGACGGTGTCGTTGACCAGGACGGTGGTGATGATCTCGCGGCGCAGCGGGTGGCCGTCGACGGCCTCGGTGAACCGCTCGCGCAGCAGCGTCGGGAAGTACGCGTGGAGCAGCCCGGTCAGGTACGGGTCGTCCGGCAGCCCGGTGCCGATCAGCTCGTCGGCCACCGTGATCTTGGTGTACGCGAGGAGGACGGCGAGCTCCGGCTGGGTCAGGCCCTTGCCGTTGTTGAGGAGTTCGCGGATCTGCCGGTCGTTGGGCAGGAACTCCAGGGAGCGGTCGAGGGCCCGGTCGCGGCCCAGGCGGCGCATGAACCGCTGGTGGGCGTGGAGCAGGGACGGCGACTGGGCGACGGCGTTGGCCAGGGCCGTGTTCTGCGCGTAGTTGTTGCGCAGCACGAGCGTGCCGACCTCGTCGGTCATCTCCGCGAGGATCTTGTTGCGCTGCTTGACGGTCATGTCGCCCTCGGCGACGAGCCCGTTGAGCAGGATCTTGATGTTGACCTCGTGGTCGGAGGTGTCGACGCCGGCGCTGTTGTCGATGGCGTCGGTGTTGATCCTGCCGCCCTCGCCCCCGGGTCCGCCGGAGCGGGCGAACTCGATGCGGCCCAGCTGGGTCGCGCCGAGGTTGCCGCCCTCGCCGACCACCTTGGCGCGCACGTCCTGGCCGTCGACGCGGATGGCGTCGTTGGCCTTGTCGCCGACGTCGGCGTTCGACTCGGCCGAGGACTTGACGTACGTGCCGATGCCGCCGTTCCACAGCAGGTCGACGGGTGACTGGAGGATCGCCTTCATCAGCTCGGCCGGGGTCATCTTGGTGACTCCGTCCTCGATGCCGAGGGCGACCCTGACCTGCGCGTTGACCGGGATCGACTTGGCGCTGCGGGGGTGGACGCCGCCGCCGGCGGAGAGCAGCGAGGTGTCGTAGTCGGCCCAGGACGAGCGGGGCAGCTCGAAGAGGCGGCGGCGCTCGGCGTACGAGACGGCCGCGTCCGGGTTCGGGTCGAGGAAGATGTGCCGGTGGTCGAAGGCGGCGACCAGGCGGATGTGCTCGGAGAGCAGCATGCCGTTGCCGAAGACGTCGCCGGACATGTCGCCGACGCCGACGACGGTGAAGTCCTCGGTCTGGGTGTCGTGGCCCAGCTCGCGGAAGTGGCGCTTGACGGACTCCCAGGCGCCGCGGGCGGTGATGCCCATGCCCTTGTGGTCGTAGCCGGCCGAGCCGCCGGAGGCGAACGCGTCGCCGAGCCAGAAGCCGTACGCCTCCGCGACCCCGTTGGCGATGTCGGAGAAGGTCGCGGTGCCCTTGTCGGCGGCGACGACCAGGTAGGTGTCGTCCTCGTCGTGGCGGACCACGTCGACCGGCGGCACGACCTCGCCCGCGACCAGGTTGTCGGTGATGTCGAGCAGGGCCGAGATGAACGTCTTGTACGAGGCGACGCCCTCGGCCATCCAGGCGTCGCGGTCCGCGGACGGGTCCGGAAGCTGCTTGGCGACGAAGCCGCCCTTGGCGCCGACGGGCACGATGACGGTGTTCTTCACCATCTGCGCCTTGACCAGGCCGAGGATCTCGGTACGGAAGTCCTCGCGCCGGTCGGACCAGCGCAGGCCGCCGCGGGCGACCTTGCCGAAGCGCAGGTGGACGCCCTCGACGCGCGGCGAGTACACCCAGATCTCGAAGGCGGGGCGCGGGGCCGGCAGGTCGGGAATGGCCTGCGGGTCGAACTTCATCGACACGTAGGAGTGCGGCCGGCCCTCGGAGTTCTTCTGGAAGAAGTTGGTCCGCAGGGTGGCCTTGATGACGGTGAGGAAGGAGCGCAGGATGCGGTCCTCGTCCAGGCTCGCGACCTGGTCGAGGGCGGCGTCCAGCTCCTCCAGGAGCGCGTCGATCAGCTCGGTGCCGGCGCGCTGGCGCTCCGGCGCCATCCGGGCCTCGAAGAGGTTGACGAGCAGCCGGGTGGTGTGGACGTTGTTGCGGAGGGTGTCCTCCATGTAGTCCTGGCTGAAGGTCGCACCGGCCTGCCGCAGGTACTTGGCGTAGGCCCGCAGCACCATCGCCTCGCGCCAGTTGAGCCCGGCGGACAGGACGAGGGAGTTGAAGCCGTCGTTCTCGGCCTCGCCGGTCCAGGTGGCGGCGAAGGCCTCCTGGAAGCGCTCACGGGCGTCGTCGCCGAGGGAGACGCCGCTGCCGTTGGTGGCCGGGAGCCGCAGGCCGAAGTCGTAGATCCAGGCGTGGGCGCGGTCGGCGCAGCGCAGCTCGTAGGGGCGCTCGTCGGTGACCTCGACGCCGAGCCGGTTGAGGACCGGCAGGACGGCGGAGAGGGAGATCTGGTCGCCCGTCTTGTAGATCTTGAAGCGGCGCTCGCCGGGGGCCGAGAGGACCGGCTCGTAGAGGGAGAGCGAGAAGTCCTTCTCGCTGTCGGCGAGGGCCTCCAGGTGGACCAGGTCGGAGACGGCCGCGCGCGGCGAGTGGTCGGCCTTGTAGCCCTCGGGGAAGGCGTTGCCGTAGCGGCGCAGCAGCTCGGCGGCGCGCTCCTCGCCCAGCTCGGCGTTGAGCGCCTCGCCGAAGCCGTCGGCCCAGGAGCGGGCGGCCTCGACGAGCCGGCCCTCGATGCGCTCGACGTCGGCGTCGGTGAGCTTGGCCAGCTCGGTGCCGGGCTCGACGCGGACGACGAAGTGCAGCCGGGAGAGGATCGACTCGGTGTTCCAGGCGGTGAAGTCGACGCTGGTGCCGCCGAGCTCCTCCTTCAGGATGTCGATGATCCGCAGCCGGACGCGGGTGGTGTAGCGGTCGCGCGGCAGGTAGACGAGGGCCGAGTAGTAGCGGCCGTACTCGTCCTGGCGCAGGTAGAGCCGCAGCCGGCGCCGCTCCTGGAGGTAGAGGACGCTGGTGACGACGGCCCGGAGCTGGTCGGCCGGGGTCTGGAACAGCTCGTCGCGCGGGTAGGTCTCCAGGATCTGGAGCAGGTCGCGGCCGTCGTGGCTGTTCGGGGAGAAGCCGGCGCCCTCCAGGACCTCCTGGACCTTGCGCTTGACCACCGGGACGCGGCGGACGGACTCGGTGTAGGCGGCCGAGGAGAACAGGCCGAGGAAGCGGCGCTCGCCGACGACGTTGCCCGCGGCGTCGAACTTCTTCACGCCGATGTAGTCGAGGTACGAGGGGCGGTGCACGGTCGCCCGGCTGTTGGCCTTGGTCAGGATCAGCAGCTTGTGCTCGTGGGCCTTGGCCCGGGCGTCGGCGGGCAGCCGGCTGAAGGACGGCGACACGGGGTGGGCGTGGTGGCCCTCGTCGTCGCCGGAGTGGCGCGGGTCGGAGCGCAGGATGCCGAGGCCGGTGCCGGGCACGGCGGACAGGGCGTCGCCGTCGACCAGCTCGTACTCGCGGTAGCCGAGGAAGGTGAAGTGGTCGTCGGCGAGCCAGCGCAGCAGCTCGCAGGCCTCCTCCACCTCGGTCGGGCGCAGGTCGGTGGCGGTGGGCTCGTCGGCGAGGCCGTCCGCGATGCGCAGCGCGGCGTCGCGCATCTTCTCCCAGTCCTCGACCGTCTCGCGGACGTCGGACAGGACGCGCAGCAGGTCGGCGGTGATCTGCTTGAGGTCGGCGCGGTCGGTCTCGCGGTCGATCTCGACGTGGATCCAGGACTCGGTGAGCGCGTCGTGCGGCAGCTCGCCGTGGATCTGGGCCGACAGGACCTCGATCAGCCTTCCGGTGACGTCGCGGCGGACGAGGACCTGCGGGTGGATCACGACGTGGATGCCGCGGCCCTGTCGGGACAGCTCGTTGGTGACCGAGTCGACGAGGAAGGGCATGTCGTCGGTGACGACCTCGACGACGGAGTGGCTGCTGGTCCAGCCGTTCTCCTCGACCGTCGGGGTGTGGACGCGCACGTTCGCCGTGCCCTGCGGACGGTTCTCCGCCAGGCGGTAGTGGGAGAGGGCGGCGCCGAAGACGTCGACCGGGTCCCGGTCGGCCAGGTCCTCGGGCGCGGTGTGCAGGTAGTAGCGCTGGAGGTATTCGAGCACGGTGTCGCCGTCCGGGCGCTCGCCCGAACCGTCCGGCCCCGTCGGGAGTCGCCCCCCGACCGGGCTGTGCTCAGCTACCCGGGCGGCCCTTTCGAGCAGCTCGGCCTTGGCTTCGTCCAGCTTGGTCTGCATGTCCTCTGACTCCTGGCCGCGCGCCGTTGCGCGACATCGGTGGAAGGAAGGGCACAACGCCTCTCCCTCGTGTGTCCGAGGAAGACGGTGTCATGCCCGTATGAGAGAAGCCCGGGTCGTCGTCGGCCACTGACCGTGGCGCACCCGGGCGGAGGTGATCGGCGAACGCGCGGTCGGCCCGGCCGCCGGAGCGGTCCGGGCGGCAGCCGGGGGCTTCACTGCCCCCTCGGCGTATCGCGCTGATCACGACGAAAGCCTATCGCTCCGGACCCCCGCCCCGTCATGAGCCGTATGTGTACAAAAGAGGGGGTGGAAGTTTGACGTTATGGACAGCGACACATGTCCTCAGGGCACGGCATCCGACCTTCTGCGAGCTGGGAGAGCCATGGCGAGGATCCTGATCGTGACCGGGGACGCGGCGGAGTCGCTGGAGGTGATGTACCCCTACCAGCGCCTTCTGGAGGAGGGGTACGAGGTCGACATCGCGGCCCCGGCCCGCAAGACGCTGAGGTTCGTGGTCCACGACTTCGAGCCCGGCTTCGACACGTACACCGAGAAGCCCGGCTACACCTGGCCCGCCGACCTGGCCTTCTCGGAGGTCGATCCGGGGGCGTACCTGGCGGTGGTGATCCCGGGCGGCCGGGCGCCGGAGTACCTGCGCAACGACCCGGAGCTGCGCAAGATCGTCAAGGCCTTCTTCGACGCGGACAAGCCGGTCGCGCAGATCTGCCACGGCCCGCTCCTGACGGCGGCGACCGGCGGTCTGGAGGGCCGCCGGGTCACGGCCTATCCGGCCCTGGAGATGGACATGCAGGCGGCGGGGGCGTCCTTCCAGGACACGGCGGCCGTGGTCGACGGCCTGCTCGTCTCCTCCCGCGCGTGGCCGGACCACCCGGCCTGGATGCGGGAGTTCCTGAAGGTCCTCAGGTCGAGGGGCTGAGGGCTCCGGCCGTACGGGCGGGTCGTACGGGCGGTCGTACGGGGCGCGGGGGTCACACCAGCTCCTCCGCCACGGCGACCGCCTCCGCGAGCGAGTCGACCACCGGCACCCCCACCCGCTCCAGGGAGGCGCGGCTGTGCGAGCCGCCGGTGTAGAGCACGGCCTTCGCCCCGACGTGGGCCGCCGCCAGCGCGTCGTCCGCCGCGTCGCCGATGACGACCACCCGCTCGACCCGGATCCCCTCCAGGGCGGCCAGGTGCCGCACCATGTGCCCGGACTTGCCGTCCTTGGAGGTGTCGGGCCGCCCGTCCATGCGCAGGAACCGCTCCGCGATCCCGTGCCGCCGCACGAGGGGGACGAGGTCGGCGTGCGGCGCGAGCGAGAGCAGCGACTGCGTGAAGCCGGAGGCCTGCCGGGCCGCGAGCAGCTCGGCGGCGCCGACGGTCAGGCCGCAGTTCTCGGCGCGCTCCCGGTAGTGGCGGTGGAAGACGCCGTCCATGAGGGTCCACTCGGCGTCGGTGGGCAGCCGCCCCATGAGCCGCTCGTAGAACTGGGGCACCGGCACCATGTACAGCTCGCGGTACCGCTCCCGCGTGAGCGGCGCGAGTCCCAGCTCGGCGAAGGCGGCGTTCGTCGCCCCGATGACCGCGTCGAGGTCGTCGAGCAGCGTGCCGTTCCAGTCCCAGACCAGGTGCTTTCCGTGCTTCCCCATGGAAGGACGGTACCCGCCGCCTCCGGCGGCGAAGAGCGCGGAGCGGTTCCGAGACCCTTCCGGAACCCCCGGGGCCCTCCCGTTTCCTCAGCCCAGCAGCCCGGGAATCTCCTGCACCCCGAACCACAGCAGTTCGTGGTCCTCGGCGCCGTCCACGACGAACCGCGCGTCGTCGTCACCCCGGTCGGCCGCCCCCAGCGCGTCCGCCGCCGCCCTGACGTCCGCCTCGGCGTCGTCCGCGTCGGCGTGCACGGCCGCGGCCTTGGCCAGCCGGACGGCTCCGGCGATCCGGACCTCACCGATCGCGTCGGCGTCGAGCCCCCGGTCGGGGTCCGCGACCGCTTCCTCGTCGGCCACGTCGACGGCGACGACGATCCGGCGCCGGGGCGCCCCGGGGTCGCCGGCGAGCAGCCGCAGGGAGGCGGCGGCGGCCCGGCCGAGGGCCGCGTACTCCAGCTCCTCGATGTCGTCGGAGACGTACCACTCGCGCAGCGCGGGGGTGACGGCGTAGGCGGTCAGCGGGCCGGGGCCCAGCTCGCCCGCCTTGTGCGCCTGTGCGAGACCGGGGAGGGTCAGGGGGACGTAGACGCGCATCGGCCGGCCGCTTTCGTAGAGGGAGAGATCCTCAGGATACGTGCCGAGTACCCCTTCGGGGCGGCGGGCCGAACCCCCCGTCCGTCCACCGCCGGGACCCGCGCGCCGAACCGCCGGAGACCCGATTTCCGACCGCGTCACCCGGATAGGTGATCCCGTTCCGGACCGCCCGGCGGCGCTCCGCCCCTTGCACCGCCCCCGGCCCCCGCCGTACAAGATCCCCAACGAAAGTTACCGACCGGTACCAAGCGGTTACGCAACGACAGGGGCCCGCCATGACCACCACGCTCACACCGACGACCCCCCGCACGACCTCGCCCACCGCGCCTACCGCGCCCACCGCGACGCGGACCGCCGCCCCGGCCCCGGTAGCCACTCCCTCAGCCTCTGCGGTTCCGGCGGTCACCCTTCCGGCCTCTACGGCCCCGGCCCCGGCCCCGGCCCCGGCCACCACCCCCACCTACCCGGCCACCGTCCCCGCCTCCCCCGTCGGCGCTGCCGCCCGCCGCCCCCGCACCCCGCGCCCCCGTACCGCTCCGGGCGGCCCCGCCGGGACCCGGCCGCGCGGCTCCGCCGGTACGCGCCCGCGTACGCCCGAGCGCGGCGCGCCCCGGGCGCTCCCGCCGCACACCGTCTTCGCGGAGCGCCTGCTCGCCGTCCTGAGCGGGGAGCGGCCGGTGCACTGGATGCTCGGCCACACCCTCGGCGAGGCGTACGAGCAGCTCGTCCGGCTCGCTCCGGAGACGCCCCTGCGCTCCCACGGCCCCCGCCCGGTCCTGCGCCGCTGCTCGGTCCAGGCGCACCCCGACCAGGGCGCCGTCGAGGCCTTCGCGACCATCGCCACCGGCGCCCGCGTCCGGGCGATGGCGTTCCGCCTGGAGCGCGGCGCCGACCGCCGCTGGCGCTGCGCGGCCGTGGAGCTCGACGGCCTGGGCACGACGTGACGGCAAGGCAGGCACGGCGAAGGGGCCGCCCACCCCACCGGGTGAACGGCCCCTCCCGCGCGCCGAAGCTTCAGCGCGTCACTTCTTGCGACGGCGCCCGCCGCCCGCGTTCTTCTGCGCCTTGCGCCGCTCCGCGCGGGTCAGCCCGTCGCCGGAGTCCCCGTCGCCGGAGGAGAAGTCGCCCTCGACGACACCGCCGTCGCCGTCCACGGTCGGCGCGGAGAAGTGCAGCCGGTCCGGCCGCTGCGGGGCGTCGAGCCCCTTGGCGCGGATCTCCGGACGCCCGGCACCGGCCGGCACCGCGTCGCCCTTGTCGAGCGAGGGGGCGGTCGCCTGCACCGGGACCTCCTCGACCTGCTGCTCGACCTGGACCTCCAGGTTGAACAGGTAGCCGACGGACTCCTCCTTGATGCCCTCCATCATGGCGGTGAACATGTCGAAGCCCTCGCGCTGGTACTCGACCAGCGGGTCCTTCTGCGCCATGGCGCGCAGGCCGATGCCCTCCTGGAGGTAGTCCATCTCGTAGAGGTGCTCGCGCCACTTGCGGTCCAGGACGGACAGGACCACGCGCCGCTCCAGCTCGCGCATGATCTCCGAGCCGAGCTGCTTCTCGCGCGCCTCGTACTGCTCGTGGATGTCGTCCTTGATGGACTCGGCGATGAACTCGGCGGTGATGCCCGCCCGGTCCCCGGCCGCGTCCTCCAGGTCCTCCACGGTGACCTTCACCGGGTAGAGCTGCTTGAAGGCGTTCCACAGACGGTCGAGGTCCCACTCCTCCGCGAAGCCCTCGGCGGTCTCCTGGCGGATGTAGTCGTCGATCGTGTCGTCCATGAAGTGCTTGATCTGATCGTGCAGGTCCTCGCCCTCCAGGACGCGGCGGCGCTCGCCGTAGATGACCTCGCGCTGCCGGTTGAGGACCTCGTCGTACTTCAGGACGTTCTTGCGGGTCTCGAAGTTCTGGGTCTCGACCTGGGACTGCGCGGAGGCGATGGCGCGGGTGACCATCTTGTTCTCGATCGGCACGTCGTCCGGGACGTTGGCCATGGCCATCACGCGCTCGACCATCTGCGCCTTGAACAGGCGCATCAGGTCGTCGCCGAGGGAGAGGTAGAAGCGGGACTCGCCGGGGTCGCCCTGACGGCCGGAACGGCCGCGGAGCTGGTTGTCGATACGCCGGGACTCGTGGCGCTCGGTGCCCAGGACGTACAGGCCGCCGAGGTCCTTGACCTCCTCGAACTCCGCCTTCACGGCCTTCTCGGCGCGCTCCAGGGCGGCGGGCAGGGCCGCGGCCCACTCCTCGACGTGCTCGACCGGGTCCAGGCCCGCCTGGCGCAGCTCGGCCTCGGCGAGGTCGTCCGGGTTGCCGCCGAGCTTGATGTCCGTACCGCGGCCGGCCATGTTGGTGGCGACGGTGACGGCGCCGCGGCGGCCGGCCTGGGCGACGATGCTGGCCTCGCGCTCGTGGTGCTTGGCGTTGAGCACCTCGTGCTGGATGCCGCGCTTGGAGAGCTGCTGCGAGAGGTACTCGGACTTCTCGACGGAGGTCGTGCCGACCAGGATCGGCTGGCCCTTCTCGTGCTTCTCCGCGATGTCGTCGACGACGGCGGCGAACTTCGCGACCTCGGTCCGGTAGATCAGGTCCGACTGGTCCTTGCGGATCATCGGCCTGTTCGTCGGGATCGGGACGACGCCGAGCTTGTAGATCTGGTGGAACTCGGCGGCCTCGGTCATGGCCGTACCGGTCATGCCGGACAGCTTGTCGTACAGGCGGAAGAAGTTCTGGAGGGTGATCGTGGCGAGGGTCTGGTTCTCGTCCTTGATCTGCACCCCCTCCTTCGCCTCGATCGCCTGGTGCATGCCCTCGTTGTAGCGGCGGCCGGCGAGGATGCGGCCGGTGTGCTCGTCGACGATCATGACCTCGCCGTCGATGACGACGTAGTCCTTGTCCTTCTTGAACAGTTCCTTCGCCTTGATGGCGTTGTTCAGGTAGCCGACGAGCGGGGTGTTCACCGACTCGTAGAGGTTGTCGATGCCCAGCCAGTCCTCGACCTTGGCGACGCCCGCCTCGTGGATGGCGACGGTGCGCTTCTTCTCGTCGACCTCGTAGTCGCCGGTCTCCTCGATGCCCTTGAGCTGGTTGCCGGGCTCGCCCTTGGTCAGGCGGGTGACCAGCTTGGCGAAGTCGCCGTACCACTTGGTCGCCTGGTCGGCGGGGCCGGAGATGATCAGCGGCGTACGGGCCTCGTCGACGAGGATGGAGTCGACCTCGTCGACACAGGCGAAGTTGTGGCCGCGCTGGACGAGCTCGTCCTTGGACCACGCCATGTTGTCGCGGAGGTAGTCGAAGCCGAACTCGTTGTTCGTGCCGTACGTGATGTCGCAGCCGTACTGCTCGCGGCGCTGGGCCGGCGTCATGTTGGCGAGGATGCAGCCGACGTTCAGGCCCAGGAAGCGGTGGACCCGGCCCATGAGCTCGGAGTCGCGCTCGGCCAGGTAGTCGTTGACCGTGATCAGGTGCACGCCCTTGCCGGAGAGCGCGTTGAGGTACGCCGGGAGGGTGCCGACGAGGGTCTTGCCCTCACCGGTCTTCATCTCGGCGACGTAGCCGAGGTGGAGGGCGGCGCCGCCCATCAGCTGGACGTCGTAGTGACGCTGGCCGAGGACGCGCTTGGCTGCCTCGCGCACCGTCGCGAAGGCTTCGGGCATCAGGTCGTCGAGGCTCTCACCGTCGGCGTACCGCTGCTTGTACTCGTCGGTGAGCGCCCGCAACTCGGCGTCGGAGAGGTTGACGAAGTCCTCTTCGATGGAGTTGACCTGGTCCGCGATGCGGTGCAGTTTGCGCAGGATCTTGCCTTCGCCTGCACGCATGAGCTTGTTGAAGACGGACACTGAGGCTGGTCTCCTTGCCGGTCGGGCCTGGCACTGGGTCTTGTCATGGACACGAGCGCGGGCACGGCAGGTGGTCCCCACCGCAACGGCCATCGTAAGCGAGACCGCCCTCACAGAGGGAGGCCCGCAGTGCCGGAGCCGTACGCCCGCCCGGAATGAGAACGCACGAGGTGGGCGGAAGGTGCCGCCACACCCGAAAAGTGTTCGCTTCGGGCCGGGCCGGTCACCACAATCCCCGCATGGATCCGATCACCCTCACCACCGACCGGCTGCGGCTGCGCAATCCTCTCCCCGCCGACGCCGACGCCGTGTACGCGCTCTGCCAGGACCCCGCCATCCTGCGCTGGACCACCGTCCCCGACCCCTACACCCGGCAGGACGCCGACTTCTTCCTGAACCGCCTGGTGCCCGACGGCTGGCGCGAGGACACCGAGTACGTCTTCGCCGCCGAACCGCTGGCCGGGGGTCCGCTGCTCGCCTCGGCCGGCCTGAAGAACCGCGGCCCGGGCGTCTGGGAGGTCGGCTACTGGCTGGCCCCGGACCACCGCGGCCACGGCTACATGACCGAGATCGTCCGCGCCCTGGCCCACTGGGCCTTCACCGGCCTCGGCTGCACCCGCCTGGTGTGGCGCGCCGAGGTGGGCAACACCGGCTCGCGCGCGGTGGCCGAGCGCGTCGGCTTCGTCGTGGAGGGCGTCGAGCGCGCCGGCCTGGCCAACAACGGCACGCTCCGGGACTGCTGGGTCGGCGCCCTGCTCCCCTCCGACTTCGGGCTGCCCAATCCCCTGCCGTACCTGCCCGCGAGCGACCTCCCGACGGTCTGACACGGTCCCGCTCCGGCCGCCGGTACCGAACCGTCGGCACCAGGCCGCCGGTACCGGGCTGTCGGTGCCGGGGCCTAGGGTGCGGTCCATGACGACTGTGCCGCGCCCCGCCGCCGAACTGTCCGCCGACGAAGCCCGCAGGATCGCGCTGCGAGCCCAGGGGTTCCTGGGCGCGCCCGACCGCCGCGCCGGTGTGCGCGGGGTGCTGCGGAGCCTCGGCCAGGTCCAGCTCGACACCATCTCGGTCCTGGCCCGCTCGCACGAACTGGTGCCGTACGCGCGCCTGGGCGCCGTGGGCCGTACGACGGTGGAGGACGCCTACTGGACCGGGACGCACGCCTTCGAGTACTGGTCGCACGCCGCCTGCGTGCTGCCCGTCGAGGAGTGGCCGCTCTTCGCCTTCCGCCGGCGCGCCTACCGCGGCCGCTCGCCCTGGGGCCACGCGCTGTCGCCCGGGGCGTACGACAAGGTGATCGCCCAGCTGCGGGACGAGGGCCCGCGCACGGCGACCGAACTGGGCGGCGCGAAGAACAAGGGCGAGTGGTGGGACTGGTCCGACTCCAAGATCGCCGTGGAGCGGGCGCTGATGTACGGCGAGGTGGTGGTCGTCGAGCGGCGCGGCTGGAAGCGGGTGTACGACCTGGCCGAGCGGGCGATCCCCGAGGCGCTGCTCCACGACGACCTGGACGACGCCGAGTGCGTGCGGCGTCTGGTGCGGCAGGCGGGCGAGGCGCTCGGCGTGGGCACGCGCGCGGACATCGCCGACTACCACCGGCTCAAGGGCGAGCAGTTCGACGCGGCGGTCGAGGCGTCGGGGCTCGTGCCGGTGACGGTGGCGGGCTGGGGAAAGCCCGCCTGGGCGGACCCGGCGGCCCTGGCGACCGAGCCGCGCGGCCGGCACCGCACGACGCTGCTCTCGCCGTTCGACTCGCTGATCTGGGAGCGGGCCCGCACGGAGCGGATCTTCGGCTTCACGCACCGCCTGGAGGCGTACGTGCCGAAGCAGAAGCGGGTGCACGGCTACTTCGCGATGCCGGTGCTCGCCGGCGGCCGGCTGGTCGGCCGGGTGGACCCGGCGCGCGAGGGCCGGACACTGGTGGCCCGTCAGGTGACCCTGGACGGCCCCAAGGCGGTGCCGGCGGTGGCCCGCGCGCTGCGCGAGGCGGCCGAATGGGTCGGCTGCGACACGGTGACGATCCTCCCGGACCGTGTGAACCTCCCGGCCCTGGCCCCGGAACTGGTACGGGAACTGGGCTGAGGTCCGGGGGCACGGGGGCGCGGCGGCACAGGGGTGCGGGGGAAGCGGGCCGGAGCCTCAGCGGATCTCCAGGATCTTCTCCCGCATCGCGTACACCACCGCCTCCATCCGGGAGTGCAGCTGGAGCTTCTCCAGGATGTTCCGGACGTGGTTCTTCACCGTGTTCTCGGAGATGAACAGCTCCTTGGCGATGTCCCGGTTGTTCATCCCGGTCGCGACGAGCTTGAGGACCTCCAGCTCGCGGTCGGTCAGCCGGGGCGCGGGCACGAGCCTGCGCTCGTCGGTCCGCTGGATCATCGACTTGAACTCGGTGAGGAGCTTGGACGCCATGGAGGGGCTGATCTGCGACTGCCCGTCCGCGACAGCGCGGATCGCCGTGGCGACCTCGTCGGTGGAGATCTCCTTGAGGAGGTACCCGGTGGCCCCCGCCTTGATCGCCTCGTAGAGGTCGGCCTCCTCGTCGCTGATCGTCAGCATGATGATCTTCGCGCTGGGGGCGACCTCCTTGATGGTGGTGCACGCCTCGATGCCGCCGCGCCGGGGCATCCGCACGTCCATCAGGACGATGTCCGGCAGCAGATCGGCCGCCTTTTCGACGGCCTCCGCCCCGTCACCGGCCTCACCGACGACCTGGATGTCCTCTTCGTGAAAGAGGACGATCTCCAAGCCGCGCCGGAAAAGGGCGTGGTCGTCCACGACGAGGACCCGGATCGGCTCCTTGCGGAACGCACCGCTGTCCGAATCCGATCCCTCCGGGACCGACCCACCGTGCTCGCGCCCGCTGAGCACCGGCCCGAAGCTGTCCGCCATCGTTCCTCCCCCTGAAGGCCGTGGCCTGAATTCGTTTTCGGTCCTCCAACCGGTGCTCAGGAAGCACCGGTTGGCGTGCACTCCATGATTTCATGCCCCGGCGGCTGCGGGGGGATCCATGGGCACACAGGGGTGCCCCTGGGGGCGCCGAGCGCTCCAGGGGCACCGTGGGATGGTGCGGGGTGCGGGGCGGCGATCAGCCGCCGAGCGCACCGCCGGCGCCGCCGTCGGCGAGCGGGTCGCTCTCGGCGAGCGGGTCGCTCTCCAGGTGGATGACGCCGTAGTCGTACGCGTGCCGCCGGTAGACGACGCTCGGCTGCTTGGTGTCGGAGTCGACGAAGAGGTAGAAGTCGTGCCCGACCAGCTCCATCTCGTAGAGCGCCTGGTCGAGCGTCATCGGTGCGGCCTTGTGGGTCTTCTCGCGGACCACCAGCGGGCCGTCGCCCTGGACTTCGATCGAGCCCACCATCTTGGTGGGCACCTCGTCGGTCTCGTCGGCGACCAGCCGGCCCTCCCCGTCGAACTGGGCGACGCCAGGCACGACGTCCCCGACCTCGGCGGCCGACAGCCGGCCGTTGCCCCGGCGGGTGTACCGCTTGTCGTGCTGCTTGCGCAGTCGCGCCTCGAGCTTGTCGCTGGCGAGGTCGAGCGCCGCGTACGGATCGGCGGCCGCAGCCTCCGCCCGGATCACCGGGCCGCGGGAGTGGAGGGTGATCTCCACGCGGTCGGACCGGTCGGCCTGCCGCGGGTTGGGCTCCTTGGACACCTCGACGTCGAGGCTGATCACCTTGCCGTCGAGCTTCTGGATCTTCTCCAGCTTCAGCTTCTCGGCCACGTGCTTGCGGAACCGCTCAGGCACCTCGGTCTTGCGGCCCTTGACGACGATGTCCACGCAGAACTCCGTTCCCGGATCGCCCGGACCGGTTCCTCGACCGCCGGGCATCTCCCTTTGCACCAGACTCCGGTGGATTACCGGAGATCGGACTCGGCGACTTTCACCTCCTCCTCCCCGGTGGGAAGCATCCCCACCCCACCGACAGGAGGTTAATTCGCCCTGAACTCCTGTCCAGAGGCGCAACCATGTATTCGGCGAGGCGATGGCCTTCGCCATTCCTCACAACCGAACATAGCCCCTTCGGACGGGTGTCGGCACCCGCTGCCGCGACATACCTCCGTTCGAGCGTTCTCACCTCTCACCACCTGCAACGTTCCAAGATCTCGAAGAGTTCCGGTTTATTTCGAACGAAGCGGGAGAGGATGCGACCACGGCCGCCGCCCGCCGTTCGAATCCGTGCTGCGCAAAACCGTCCGGTAAACCGTGCGGTATTTCAGAAATGAACGAAAGGTGTACGGCTCCGAGGGCGCGGGCCGCCTCCACCAGCGAGGCGCCGGTGGTCATCAGGTCGTCCACCAGCACCACCGTTCCCGCCGCCCGTCCCGCCGCCAACAGCCGCGCGCCGCCCGGCACGACCTCCAGGGCTCCGGAGAGGTTCGAGAGGCGCCCGCGCGCCCCGAGCCCGGCCTGGTCCGCCACGTACCGCCGCTGCCGCAGGACGGGCACCACCCGCGCGTCCCGCCCCGCACGCCGCAGCCGGGCGGCCGCCGCCAGGGCGATCCGCCGCGTCGGATCGTGGCCGCGCGCCCGTACGGAACGCCGCGAGGACGGCACCGGCACGAGGAGCAGCGGCCCCTCCCCGGGACCCGCCGCGGCCCCGGCGGCGGCCTCCACGGCACCGGCCAGGGCACCGCCCAGGGGCCCGGAGAGCGCGAGCGCCCCGCGCTCCTTGTGGGCGAGGAGCACCTCCCGTACCGCGTCGGCGTAGGGCGCGGCGGCGTGCACCACGGGCAGCCCGGCGGGCTCGGGCGCCGGCCGCACCCGGCGCGGCCCCGTCCCGGTCAACGCCTCCGCGCACTCCGGGCACAGCTCCGTCCGCGGTCTGCCGCAGCCTCCGCAGGCGACCGGCAGCACCAACCCCGCGATCTCGCGCCACCACCCCCGCATGGCTCCACTGTGCGCCTTCCCGCGCTCCTCGGCCACCCCTGTGGAAAACCCCCGGCGGCCACCGCCCCGGCGCTCTCCGGAAGACCCCGGGAGTTATTTCGGGTGCCCCCGCGCGGACCGGTACGGAGACCGGCGGGAGGCCCGGTCTAGCCGGGGTAGACCGGCGAGCCGCCGGCCTTCACCACCGGCTGCCAGTTCGTCCCCGGGGGCAGCCGGACGATGCCGTCCTCCGAGTCGGCCACCATGGGCGTCTCCACCGACTCCGTGTGCGGCGCGGACACCGAACTCACCCTGTTCAGACCGGGGAGCACCGAGGTCGTGGAGGTCGATCCGTCCGTCTGGAGGTAGCGGATCTGCTGCACGCCCCCCGCCTCCTTGCCGACCACGACGAGCCGGCTCGGCCCGGCCCAGGAGACGGCCGTGACCGACTCCATCCGGGGGGCGGCGGGCTGGAGGTCCACCACCGAGACGGTGGTCTCCTCGTCCGTCGTGTGCCGCTCGATCCGGCCGATCTGGAGGGTGGTGCGCTCGCCCCGCCTGATCACCAGGGCGATCCGGACGCCGTCGGCGGAGACCCGCAGCGACTCGATCCGGTCGTCCCCCAGCCACGGCGTGCGGACCTCGACGGGCTCCCCGGCGCCGCCCGGCACCATCAGCAGCCGACGCTCGGCCGGGTTCCGGTCGGCGACCCACAGATCGCCCCGGCCGCCCCAACTCGGCGCGGAGAGACGGTCCTCCGGCCGGAGACCCCCACTGCTCAGGACCGGCTGCCGGGAGTCCTGCTGCTCCGTGGTGATCGAGGAGACGAACAGCCGGCGGCCGGGCTCGTCGACCCCGGCCGCCCGGGTCTCGCCCCGGTCGACGGCGATCGAACCGAGCCGCACCGTCCCCTTGCCGAGCGGTCCCGGCACGTCGACCGGCGAGGCCGTCTCCCTGCCCGCGACCATCAGCTTCTTCAGCCTGCCCTGCGCGTCGACGAAGTACGGCTTCTCGTCGAGGTCGGTCTCCGGGACCGCCGCGAACTCGGCCGCCTGCCCCTTGCCGAGCCGGCACAGCGAGTCCGACCCGTACAGGAGCTCCACCTGCTCGACCCGTACGGACGGCAGGTCGCGCAGCGTGAACAGCAGCTGCGCCGCCATCCGCCGGCACGCCACCCCGTCGACCCGGTTCCCCTGGAGTTCGAGCGGCACCTTCAGCGTGGACTGGTCGTCCGTCGCCAGGGAGGTGACGCCGGCCTTCAGCGTCGTACGGGAGGGGAAGCTGGAGTCGACGGCCTGCTTCAGCCAGTTCGTCGGACCGTCGAGCAGCGCCTTGACGGTCTGGGTCACCGGATCCATCCGGGTGACCGGGTCCTGCCGCTGCCGGATGTAGACGGGATCGGCGACGACCCAGTCCTCCCCGGAGGCGAAGTAGTACTTGTTGACCGAGCGGTAGTTGCGGAGGAAGTCCGCCTCGCCGAGGACCAGACCGGGCGGGAGGCTGTCGATGCGCCACTCCCTGCCCTTGCCGTTCGCCGTCGGCTGCTGCACGACGTGGATCGACCACAGGTAGTCGGCGGGGCTGATCGGCTGGTACGCGTGGCGGGCGTCCACGGTCGCGATCTTGCGGCCGGCGAGCGGATAGACCCGGCCGTCCTTGTCGGGATCGGCGTTGCGGTCGGCCTGCTTGCGGTTGGGCGCGGTGGCGAGCACGGTGATGCTCTGCTCCGGCTTCCACGTGCCCGCCGCCTTCTTCGTCAGGTACTTGCGGGCGGTGGCGAAGCCGGGGTCGTCACTGGTCATGGCCTCCAGGAAGCCGTCGACGATCTCGTCCGGGACCGCGTTCTCGCGGGGGGCGACGGCGTAGACCCGCACCTGTGAGTCTCCCGTGTTGGAGCCCCTCACCGGCTGTACCTCCCCACTGTCGGGCATCGTCGCGCAGCCGCCCGCCAGGAGGGCGCCGCACGCGACCAGCAGCGTCGCCCGTACGACCCGTCCCCGCCCCGCGTGCTCCGCTCGGGAGTCAGCGCCCACGTGTCCCGTCCTCCCGCTCCACGTTCCCGTTCCCCCGGTCGTTCCCGTCGGCGTCGCCGTTCCGGCCGGCCGTCGCCGTGTCCGTCCCGCGGCCGTCGGTGTCCGCCGCCGCCCGCGCCACCACCCGGGCGCCGCTGCCGGGCAGCGCCGTCGGGTCGACGGCCGCCCGGGGCGCCCCGGGCAGTCTCGGCGGCACCGGGAGCCCCGCCCGGTCCCCGCCGGACTGGGCCGGCACGGCCGCCCGGCGCTCGTTCTCCCGCGCCCGGCCGGCCGCCTGCTCGCGGTTGCGGCGCGAGTCCTCGGGCTCCAGCGGTATCGGGGAACCCCGCAGCGGCTCGTCCGCCGTGCGCGGCAGGGTGAGCCGGAACTGCGAACCGCCGCCGGGCTCGCCCCAGGCCTGGAGCCAGCCGCCGTGCAGCCGGGCGTCCTCGACGGCGATCGACAGGCCGAGGCCGGTGCCGCCGGTGGTACGGGCGCGGGCCGGGTCGGCGCGCCAGAACCGGTTGAACACCCGGGTCGCCTCGCCCGGCTTCAGCCCGACGCCGTAGTCGCGGACGGCGACGGCGACGGCCCCGCCCGCGGCGGCCAGCTTCACCACCACGTCCCGGCCCTCGCCGTGCTCGACGGCGTTGACGACGAGGTTGCGCAGCACCCGCTCGACGCGGCGGGCGTCCGCCTCGGCCACCACGGGCTGCTGGTCGCCGACGACCACGATCCGGGTGTTCTTGCGCTCGGCGAGGGGCTCGGCGCCGCCTATGACCCGGCGCACGACCTGGCGCAGGTCTATCGGCTCGGCCTCCAGGGCGGCCGCGCCCGCGTCGAAGCGGCTGATCTCCAGGAGGTCGGAGAGCAGCGACTCGAAGCGGTCGAGCTGGTCGCCGAGGAGCTCGGCGGAGCGGGCGGTGACGGGGTCGAAGTCGACGCGGGCCTCGTGGATGACGTCGGCCGCCATCCGGACCGTGGTCAGCGGGGTCCGCAGCTCGTGCGAGACGTCCGAGACGAACCGCCGCTGCATCCGCGACAGCTCCTCCAACTGCTGGATCTTGAGCTGGAGGTTCTGGGCCATCTTGTTGAAGGCCTCGCCGAGCCGCGCGATGTCGTCCTCGCCGGTGACCTTCATCCGCTCCTGGAGACGCCCGGCCGAGAGCCGCTCGGCGATCCCGGCGGCCATCCGCACGGGCGTGACGACCTGGCGCACCATGAGCCAGGCGATCGCCCCGAGCAGCACCACCACGAAGAGCCCGGCGGTCGCCAGGGTGCCCTTGACCAGGGTGAGGGAGTCCTCCTCCTGCGTCAGCGGGAAGAGGTAGTACAGCTCGTACTGGGTGCCCTCGGCGTCGTTCAGCCGCTTGCCGATCACCAGGCCGGGCTCGGACGCCTTGCTGCTGGTGTAGTGGATACGCGTGAACTTCTGGAAGGTGTCGCTGCCCTGGGCCACCGAGTACCGCAGGTCGCGGGGGATGCTCGTGGCCGGGTCGACCTCGCCGGAAGCGCGGGCACCGCGGCTCGCGGTGTCGCCGGTGTCGAGGGAGAGCGCGACCACGTTGAAGGCGCTCTGCCCACCGCTGGCGAGCTGCTCGACCAGTGTGGAGCGCCAGTTCACGGAGGCGCCGTCCCGTCCGCCGCCCGACTGTCCGGGCGTCGAGGGGGTGGTCGCCGCCCGGTCCTGGGCGGCGGAGAACCCACCGGCGGCCTGGCTCTGGGCGGCCTTCTCCTTGGCGTCGAGCAGACCGTTGCGGACCTGCCCGATGACGACGATGCCGAGCAGCAGCACGACCCCGAGGGACATCAGCAGGGTGCCGGCAACGATCCTCAGCTGGATGTTCCGCCGCCACAGGCGCACGGCGGGCAGCAGGGGCCGGCGGATCCAGCGCGCGAAGAGCCGGAAGACCGGCCCTCCCCGCGAACCGTCCTGGAGGAGCCGTCCACCGCGCGGCGGACGGCCGGAACGCGAGCCCCCCCGCCCCGGTCCGGCAGCCCGCCCCGTACGGCTTCCCGGGTCCCCGGGCTTCGGAGCAGCACTGCCCGTACTCATGTCAGCTCGGTCCCGCCTTGTAACCGACACCGCGAACGGTCACCACGATCTCCGGGCGCTCGGGGTCCTTCTCGACCTTCGAGCGCAGCCGCTGGACGTGCACGTTCACCAGCCGGGTGTCGGCCGCGTGCCGGTAGCCCCACACCTGCTCCAGGAGGACCTCACGGGTGAAGACCTGCCACGGCTTGCGGGCGAGCGCGACGAGGAGGTCGAACTCGAGCGGGGTCAGGGCGATGGACTGCCCGTCCCGCTTCACGGAGTGCCCGGCCACGTCGATGACCAGGTCACCGATGGTGAGCTGCTCCGGAGCCGGCTCCTCGGACCTCCGCAGCCGCGCCCGGATGCGGGCGACGAGCTCCTTCGGCTTGAACGGCTTCACGATGTAGTCGTCGGCGCCGGACTCCAGCCCCACGACCACGTCGACCGTGTCGCTCTTGGCCGTGAGCATGACGATCGGCACTCCCGACTCCGCCCTGATGAGCCGGCACACCTCGATGCCGTCCCTGCCGGGCAGCATCAGGTCGAGCAGCACCAGGTCGGGCTTCGCCTCCCTGAAAGCGGCAAGCGCCTTGTCACCGTCCGCGACGAACGACGGCTCGAACCCTTCACCCCGCAGCACGATGCCGAGCATCTCGGCCAGTGCGGTGTCGTCGTCGACGACAAGAACGCGTCCCTTCATATCGACATCATCCCATTAGCCAATCGTTACCTGCCGTGACCTGTCCCACAGCGTCTCCCCCTGTCAGGGTCGTGATCTTGTGGAGAACGACCCGCTCGGCCCGCCGCCGCACGGTTCGCGCGGCCGGATCGGGCATCCGCACAGTGTGCCGTCTGCCGTCCGGACAATGAAGGTCCGGACGAAGCTACGAACGACGAGGCCGCTCCCGCCCACGGGCGGGCCCCGCGTGGCACGATGGCACCCGGCCCGCCGCCGTGTTCAGGTGTCGGCCGCCGTGACCGAGCCGGTTCGCCGATCCGGCACCGCGACCATTCCCACGAGGTGGACGACCGTGAACGACACTCCGGGCTGGACCTCGCCCGGATCCGCCCCTTCCGGCGACCAGGACGGCTCCGGCGTCCCCCGCCCCGCCGGCCCGGCCGACGTGAACGGCTCCACCTCCCAGTGGTCCCAGGACCAGCCGCCCGCCGGCCGGTGGTCCCCGCCCACCGACCGGATGCCGCCCCCCGGCCACGGCCGGAACTGGGGGGCCCCGCCCCCCGGCGCGCAGTGGGGCAGGCCGCCGGCCGCGCAGCCCGGTGTGATCCCCCTGCGCCCGCTGGGCGTGGGCGAGATCCTCGACAGCGCGGTGAAGACCCTCCGTGCCTACTGGCGCACGGTGCTGATCATCACGGCCGCGGTCGCGGTGGTCGCCCAGACCGCCCACACCCTGGTCCAGCGTTATCTCGTCCCCAGGACCCCGGCGCTCAGCCCGGACGCCACGCCCGCCGAGGAGCTGAGGCAGTCCCTCGAAGCGGCTCGCACCTCCCTGATCGGCCTGGGGCCGGACATGCTCGTGACCCTGATGGCGTCGATGATCAGCGCCGCCCTGCTGGCCGTCGTGGTCAGCCGCGCGGTCCTCGGCCGCCCGATCCCGCTGGGGACCGCCTGGCAGGAGGTCCGCCCCCGTCTGCTCCAGCTGCTCGGTCTGACCCTGCTGCTCGCGGTGATGAGCGCCGGCATCATGTTCGTCGGCCTGCTCCCCGGCCTCCTGGTCGGTGACGTCCCGGGCATCGTCCTGGCCGTCCTCGGTGGTTTCGGCGCCCTGGTCCTGAACGTCTGGCTGATGGTCCGCTTCAGTCTCGCCTCCCCCGCCCTGATGCTGGAGCGCGGGGGCGTGGTCCAGTCCCTGAAGCGCTCGGCGAAGCTGGTGCAGGGCTCGTGGTGGCGGATCTTCGGCATCACCCTGCTCACACAGCTGCTGATCTTCGTGTTCGTGATGATCATCGCGATCCCGTTCACCGTCATCGGCTTCGTCGTCGACGGCGAGGCCCTCTCCGGACTGCTCTCCGGCTCCGCCGACTCCATCGGCTGGCCGTTCCTGATCGCCACGGGCATCGGCGGCGTGATCACCAGCGCGGTCACCTACCCGATCTCCGCCGGTGTGACGGTCCTCCTCTACGTGGACCAGCGCATCCGCCGGGAAGCCCTGGACCTCGAACTGATCCGGGCCGCGGGCCGCCCCGACCCCGCTCCCGACGCCGAGACCGTCGGGGGCTGATGGCGTGACGGTCACGGGGGGCGCGGCCACTGCACCGGCGCGCCTGCGCGCCGACGGCGACGTACCGGTGGACATCTCCCGTGTCCCCGCCCGCGAGGCGGCGGAGCGGGAGCTGTCCGACCCGAGGTACCACGAGAACGACCCGAACCTCCTCCAGCGCGGCCTGAACCGCTTCTGGGAGTGGCTCGACGACCTCTTCGGCTCCGCGTCCCAGGCCACCCCGGGCGGGGTGCTCGGCCTCGTCGTCATCGTCCTGGCCGTGGTCGCGCTCGTCGCCGCCCTCTGGTGGCGCCTGGGCACCCCCCGCCGGACGCCCGCCACCACGGGCGACTCCCTCTTCGCGGACGGCCCCCGCTCCGCCCGCGACCACCGGGCGGCCGCCGTCCGCCACGCCTCCGCCGGCCGCTGGAACGAGGCCGTCCAGGAACGGATGCGGGCCGTCGTCCGCTCCCTGGAGGAACGCGCCCTGCTCGATCCCCGCCCCGGCCGCACTGCGGACGAGGCGGCCGCCGAGGCGGGCCGCTCCCTCCCCACCCGCGCGGACGGCCTGCGCCTCGCGGCCCGCACCTTCGACGACGTCACGTACGGCGGCCGCACCGCCGACGAGTCCGCGTACCGCCGCGTCGAGGAGTTGGACACCGCCCTGGAACGGACCCGCCCCACGCTCGACACCGCTTCCACGGGAACGTCCGCATGAACGGCGAGACCACCGGCACCCCGGCACCCGCCACCACGCCGTCCGCGACCACTCCGACCGCCACCACGTCGACCGCCCCTTCCGCCCGCCAGGTCTGGACCCGTGTCCGCGGTGCGGCCCTCGTCGTCGCCGTGGTCCTGATCGGCGGCCTCGTCCTCGCCACGGTCCGCTCCACCGACTCCCACGGCGCCCTCGACCCCCGCTCCACCGACCCCCACGGCAGCCGGGCCGTCGCCGAACTCCTCGAGGAGCGGGGCGTCACGCTCACCCTCGCCACCACCCTCGACAAGGCCACGGCGGCCACGAACCCCGAGACCACCCTCCTGGTCGCCGCCCCGGACCTGTTGACGGACTCCCAGCGCTCCACGCTCAGCTCCACCCTGCGGAACTCCGCCGGCCGCACGGTCCTCCTCGGCGCGGGCTCCCCCTCCCTCGGCGCACTCGCCCCGGGGGTCACCAGCGCCCCCGGCACCGCCGTCACGAACCTCTCCCCCGCCTGCGCCCTGCCCGCCGCCACCCGCGCCGGCAGCGTCGACCTGGGCGGCGAACGCTACGAGGTCGCCCTCGGCACCACCGCCGACTCCTGCTACCCCTCCGACGGCCTGCCGACCCTGGTCCGCCTCCCCGGCACCGGCACCACCGACACCGTCCTCCTCGGTTCGCCCGACATCCTCCACAACGCCCGTCTCGACCAGCAGGGCAACGCCTCCCTCGCCCTGCAGCTCCTCGGCTCCCGGCCCCATCTCGTCTGGTACCTCCCCTCCCTGTACGACGCCTCCGTCGACGCGCCCGAAGACGACACCACCGGCAACTTCCTCGCGCTCGTCCCCTCCGGCTGGCTGTGGGGCGCGCTCCAGCTCGCGCTCGCGGCCCTGCTCGCCGCCGTCTGGCGCGGCCGCCGCCTCGGCCCCCTGGTGACCGAGCGGCTCCCCGTCGCGCTCCGCGCCTCCGAGGCCGCCGAGGGCCGTGCCCGTCTCTACCGCAAGGCGAACGCCCGCGACCGCGCCGCCTCCGTCCTGCGCGCCGCGACCCGCACCCGGCTCGCCCCGCTCCTCGGCGTCCCCACCCGCGACGCCCACTCCCCCGAACTCCTCCTCACGGCGCTCTCCTCCCGTCTCCCCGGAACCACCGCGGACCCCAAGGGCCTCCTCTTCGGCCCGGCCCCCGCCGACGACTCCACCCTCATCCGCCTGGCGGACCAACTCGACGCCCTCGAAAGAGAGGTACGCACCTCATGAGCGCCCCGACCCCCGAGACCGCGACGAACTCGGACGGCGCCCGCGCCTCCCTGGAAGCCCTGCGCACCGAGATCGCGAAAGCCGTGGTCGGCCAGGACCCCGCCGTCACCGGTCTCGTCGTCGCCCTGCTCTGCCGGGGACACGTCCTCCTCGAAGGCGTCCCTGGTGTCGCCAAGACCCTGCTGGTCCGCTCGCTCGCCGCCGCGCTCGAACTCGACACCAAACGCGTCCAGTTCACCCCCGACCTGATGCCGAGCGACATCACCGGCTCCCTGGTCTACGACACCCGCACCGCCGAGTTCTCCTTCCAGCCGGGCCCGGTCTTCACCAACCTGCTGCTCGCCGACGAGATCAACCGCACGCCCCCGAAGACCCAGTCGTCCCTCCTGGAGGCCATGGAGGAACGTCAGGTCACGGTCGACGGCACACCGCGCCCCCTCCCCGAGCCGTTCCTGGTCGCGGCGACCCAGAACCCCGTCGAGTACGAGGGCACCTACCTCCTCCCCGAAGCCCAACTGGACCGGTTCCTGCTGAAGCTGACGGTTCCTCTGCCCTCACGCGCGGACGAGATCCAGGTCCTCACCCGTCACGCCGAGGGTTTCGACCCCCGCGACCTGAAGGCCGCCGGCGTCCGCCCCGTCGCGGGCCCCGCCGAACTCGAAGCCGCCCGGGCCGCCGTCGCCAAGGTCTCGGTCTCCGCCGAGATCGCCGGCTATGTCGTCGATATCTGCCGTGCCACGCGTGAATCCCCCTCGCTCACCCTCGGGGTCTCTCCCCGAGGCGCCACCGCCCTGCTCTCCACCGCCCGAGCCTGGGCCTGGCTCACCGGCCGGGACTACGTCATCCCGGACGATGTGAAGGCCCTCGCTCTTCCCACCCTGCGTCATCGCATCCACCTGCGGCCCGAGGCCGAGATGGAGGGAGTCACCTCCGACTCCGTCATCCACTCGGTCCTCGCCCACGTCCCCGTCCCCCGCTGAGAACGGCGCCCCATGGCCCTCACCGGACGAACCGCGCTGCTCGCGGCCCTCGGATCGCTCCCCGTCGGCATCCTCGCCCCCAGCTGGACGGGGATGCTCGCGGTGAACGCGCCCCTCTCACTCGCAATACTGTGCGACTACGCCCTGGCCGCGCCAGTACGAACGCTCCAATTCACCCGAAGCGGTGACACATCCGTTCGACTCGGTGACGCGGCGGAAGTCCGGCTCACGGTCACCAACCCGTCCCGCCGCCGCCTCCGCGCCCAGCTCAGGGACGCCTGGCCGCCCAGCAGCTGGCTCCCCGGCACCGAACAGGCCTCCTCGCGTCAGCGCCTCACCGTCCCCGCCGGTGAGCGCCGCCGCATCACCACGTCCCTCCGCCCGACCCGCCGTGGCGACCGCCGCGCCGAACGGATCACGGTCCGCTCGTACGGCCCCCTCGGCCTCGCGGCCCGCCAGGGCGACCACGAGGTCCCTTGGACCGTCCGGGTCCTGCCCCCGTTCACGAGCCGCAAGCACCTGCCGTCCCGTCTGGCCCGGCTCCGCGAGCTCGACGGCCGCACCAGCGTGCTGACCCGCGGCGAGGGCACCGAGTTCGACAGCCTCCGCGAGTACGTGCCCGGTGACGACACCCGCTCGATCGACTGGCGTGCCACGGCCCGGCAGACCGCGGTCGCCGTCCGCACCTGGCGCCCCGAGCGCGACCGCCACGTCCTGATCGTCCTGGACACCGGCCGCACCTCGGCCGGTCGTGTCGGTGACGTGCCGCGCCTGGACGCCTCCATGGACGCGGCTCTCCTCCTGACCGCGCTCGCCTCCCGAGCCGGCGACCGCGTGGACCTCCTGGCCTACGACCGCCACCTCCGCGCCCAGGTCCAGGGCCGTTCCGCGGGCGACGTCCTGCCCGCCGCCGTCGACGCCCTCGCTCTCCTCGAACCGGAGTTGGTGGAGACCGACACCCACGGCCTGGTCGCGACCGCACTCTCCCGTGCTCCCCGCCGGTCCTTGATCGTCCTCCTGACGGGCCTCGACGCCGCCCCCATCGAGGAGGGCCTCCTCCCCGTCCTCCCACAGCTCACCCAGCGCCACACGATCCTGGTGGCCTCCGTGTCCGACCCGCACATCGCCCACATGGCCGGGAAGCGCGGCACGATCGAGGGCGTGTACGAGGCCGCTGCGGCCACCCGGACGCAGACCCAGCGCGACCGCACCGCAGACCAGCTCCGGCGCCACGGCGTCACGGTCGTCGACGCCGTTCCCGAGGCCCTGGCCCCGGCACTGGCGGACGCGTACCTCGCCTTGAAGGCGGCCGGCCGCCTCTGATGTGGTCGCGTTGGCGTGACGGGGCCGGGTGATAAAGACCGGTGAACGCAGAAAAGCCCCGCACCAGATGGTGCGGGGCTTTCCCACAATGATTGTTCGGCGGTGTCCTACTCTCCCACAGGGTCCCCCCTGCAGTACCATCGGCGCTGAAAGGCTTAGCTTCCGGGTTCGGAATGTAACCGGGCGTTTCCCTAACGCTATGACCACCGAAACTCTATGAAGTTCACGAACCGCCGCACCCCGCAGGGGGCGTGTTCGTTGCTTCAGAACTAACACAGTGGACGCGAGCAACTGAGGACAAGCCCTCGGCCTATTAGTACCGGTCAGCTCCACCCCTTACAGGGCTT